>NZ_JNLX01000168.1 GCF_000715495.1 Hymenobacter sp. IS2118
CAGACTAACCGCACTATGCAAGTTGGTGGCAAATCTGGGTCAGCAGCTCTTCTAAATAGGCATCGTTCCATCCGAGCCGCTTTCGTTTTTTCTTGATGCTGACCCGTGTGGGGTCCTGTTGCAGCAGGTTAAGCGCCATTTTGCGCACGAGGGCCAGGTTTTCCACGGCTTGGGCCTGGCGCAAGCGGTGGGCGTCTTCGCCCAGCGTCACGTCCAGGTGCCAGTGGAGCTTGTTTTCAATGGCCCAGTGGTCGCGCACGGCGGCCGTGGCCTGGGCCGGGGTCAGGCTCGCGCGGCTGCTGAGGTAGTAGCGCACGGCCTGCGACTGGGCCGGTCCGTCGACCGGGTGGCGGGTGGTCGCGACCCGGACCAGGGCGGCCAGCCCCGGCCAACGGCCTTCTTCATCGACCCAGCGCAGGTCGGTTTGGACGCTGACCTGGGTGCAGAGCGGGGTGTTGTGGGAGGCCAGGCTCCAGGATTCGAGCGTCTGCCGAGCGGGCACCTGAGCCAGGGCGCGTTCGGCCTCGGCCAAGAGCGTGGCCTGGTTCTCCTTGAGGGCCAGCAGGTAATCACCGCCTTGCTGGCAAATCTGGGCCGCGATGGCAGGTTGGCAGCTGAGCGCATCGAGGCTGACGAGGCAGCCGCGTACGTCGAGTAGGGCCAGTACGTCGGGGATGGCCGCCAGTTCGTGGCCTTTGCCCGCCGTGGCCACCTGGGCCAGGCTCAGGCCCTGGGCGCTGGCCACGGCCGACACCACGTGCAGCGCCTGCGGGCCGGAGCCGCGCAGGGTCTTACCGTCGATACAAACCTGGCCGAGTTGGTCGGCGGGCAGCACCTGCCGCATCCAGGCCAGAAAGGCCGCGTTGAACGCCGCCGCGTCCAGGTGCTGAAAGACCCGCCGGAAGGTATCGTCGGACGGAATACCGTTGTCCAGCGAGAGGTAGCGCCGAAAGACGGGTTCTTTCTGCTGGCCAAACCAGGCGATTTCCTCAAAATCGTCGGCCCCGCTCAGCACAGCTAGCACGCTGATAACGAGAATGTCTAATAGTTTGTGGCGAAAGTTTTTATTCTGCCGCCGGAAGTCCGGCACGTCGGCTAAGTGGGTGAGTAACGACATCGAACCAAGGGGGTAAGCCGCAAATTTACCCTTGCGCACATAGTGCGGTTAGTCTGCCCGAACAGGTCTTTTTTTTGATTTTTAGGCGTATGTGCCGAACTTTGACACTTCTCACTTGCACAGCTGCCTGCGGTTAATTTCTAGAGGATACTATTTTCCCCTTACTTGCTACGCGGATTTCCACTGCTTCAAAAGGAAGTACCAACGCAGCTCAAGCCCTCCGTGGCGTTACTGACCAGCTTTAGGCTTTATGCTTGGGGCAGGCTGATATTTCCAACGCTGATTCCGGGCTCTCCTGCACCAAGCAGTTCACCAACCGTATCCCCATCCACATCGTGTGCGAGAAGCTCGCATGCTTGTTTCGCCTTGTCACTAGATTGAGCAAAAATGAATTCATTATTAAAAAAGGGGCTTAGGAAGCAAAAGCAAGAAAAGAGGGCGTAACTTCTTGTTATGCAACCCGGTAACCGCTATTATAAATACAGCAAAATTTCGGGGGTCAAATTCCGGTACTTGCTGCGGCTCTTTGCCTTGGATTTGACGGCCTCGGACGCGGCCCGGCTCACGTGCTTGAGCGTGCGGGCGGTCAACGAAATCTACCTGCGCTTGCGCCACCGCTTGCTGGCGTGGAGCCCGGTGCCGGCTGAGTTGGCGGGGGCGGTCGAACTGGATGAAAGCTACTTCGGCCCGCGGCGGGTACGCGGCAAACGGGGCCGGGGCGCGGGCGGCAAAACCATTGTCTTCGGCCTGTTCAAACGCGGCGGGCAGGTGTACACGGAAATCGTACCCGACTGCTCGAAAAAGACCTTGCAGGCCATCATACGCGGCAAAATCGACGTGGCCGCGATGGTGAACACCGACGGCTGGCGCGGCTACTACGGGCTGGTGGACGTGGGCTTCGACCGCCACTTCCGCGTCCGCCAGGGCCAGGACGAATTCGTGGGCGGCGCCTCGCACATCAACGGCATCGAGTCCTTCTGGAGCTTCGCCAAAGCCTGCCTTCACCAGTTCAAGGGGGTGCCCAGGCATGCCTTTTTGCTGCATTTGAATGAGTCCGAATTTCGCTTCAATCATCGCTACGAGGACCTCTATAAATTGCTCCTTAAATTACTTCGTCAACAGCCCCTCTAACTCGGTTTGCTTCCTAAGCCCCTAAATCATTAGGCAAGCAGGCAGACTTGATTCACTAGCCGGTAAGTGGTATTGCAAATCGGCCGAAGCCGGGCTTTCGCTTCGACGGGTTATTCACCAGCAAGCGGTGGTTTATTACGATTCCATTCGCCATTAGCAAGGCCGAATCACAGCCAAATACTCACAAAAAAAGCGACCCTACATGGAGTCGCTTTTTTGTAAACGATAGTCTGTATTCTTAAAACGCCGCGTTCTTGGGGTAGCGCGGGAAGGGAATCACGTCGCGGATGTTGCTCATACCAGTTACGAACAGCACTAGGCGCTCGAAGCCCAGGCCGAAGCCGGCGTGCGGCGCGGTGCCGAAGCGGCGGGTGTCGAGGTACCAGTCCAGCTCGTCGGTGGGCACGTGCATTTCGGCCATGCGGGTGGTGAGCTTCTCGTAGTCCTCCTCGCGCTGCGAACCGCCAATGATTTCGCCGATGCCGGGAAACAGAACGTCCATGGCGCGCACGGTGCGGCCGTCCTCGTCCAGCTTCATGTAGAACGCCTTGATTTCCTTGGGGTAGTTGGTGAGGATAACCGGCTTTTTGAAGTGCTTCTCCACCAGGTACCGCTCGTGCTCGCTCTGCAGGTCGGTACCCCAATCCACAGGAAACTCAAATTTCTGCTTGGCTGATTTCAGGATTTCCACGGCCTCGGTGTAGGTGAGGCGCTGGAAGGCGTTATAGACCACAAAGTGCAGGCGGCCCAGCAGCTCCTTATCGTACTGCTCGTTGAGGAAGGCCAGGTCGTCGGCACAGTGCTCCAGGGCATACTTCACCAGGCTTTGGAGGAAGTCCTCGGCCAGGTCCATGTTTTCTTCGAGCTCGTTGAAGGCCACTTCGGGCTCTATCATCCAGAACTCGGCCAGGTGGCGGGCGGTGTTGGAGTTCTCGGCCCGGAACGTGGGACCGAAGGTGTAGATGCTGCCCAGCGCCATGGCTGCCAGCTCGCCTTCGAGCTGGCCCGACACGGTGAGGTTGGTCTGCTTGCCGAAAAAGTCCTCGGAGTAATCCACCGAGCCATCTTCGGTCAGCGGTGGCTTGTCGGCCGACAGCGTGGTCACGCGGAACATCTGGCCCGCACCCTCGGCATCGGAACCGGTAATAATGGGCGTGTGGACGTAGAAGAAGCCGTTCCGGTTGAAGTAATCGTGGATGGCGAAGGCCAGCGCGTGGCGCACGCGCAGCACCGCCCCAAACGTGTTGGTGCGGGGACGTAGGTGGGCAATTTCGCGCAGGTGCTCCAGCGAAGTAGCCTTCTTTTGCAGCGGGTACGCTTCGGGGTCCGATTTGCCCAGCACCGTAACTTCAGCGGCCTGAATCTCTACGGTTTGGCCCTTGCCTTGCGAGGCCACCAGCTTGCCGCGAATGGCCACGCAGCAGCCCGTGGTGACGTCTTTGAGGTCTTCCTCGGGGAACTTTTCGGCATCGGCCACCACCTGAATGTTGTGGAGTATGGAGCCGTCGTTCACGGCGATGAACTGCACGTATTTGTTGCCGCGGCGGGTGCGAACCCAACCTTTGACGAGGACTTCGCGGTCGAGCTCCTGGCTGGCCAGGAGGTCTTTGACGGTGGACCGTTTGAGGGACATAACTTGCGGGGAAGCGGGTGAATCGGCAAAGGTAGGAACGTACCGTAAGCTTTAGCTTGCGATGAGCGCAGCGAATAGAATCGTTGAACGGCGCGGTCGCCTGCATTCGCTTCGGTCATCGCAAGCTAAAGCTTACGGTACACTCACGGCAGCCCAACTTTTTCGGTCAAATTTTGGTAAAAACGGCCACGGGCCCGCACTTTCCGTATTTTCGTAACTATGCAACGCCTCGACCTCAAACAGCTCCTTTCTCAAAAGCTAAGCCCGCAGCAGATTCAGTTTATTAAGCTGCTGCAGATTCCTACGGCCGAGCTGGACACCCGCATCAAAGAGGAGATGGAGGTGAACCCGGCCCTGGAAGAAGACGAAGCCGACGAGCCCGATGAAATGGAGCGCGACGAGGATGACAGCGACGATTCGGACGACCCCGATGCGTCGCTGGACAACGACGAAAACACGCTGGACGAGGATTTTGACGACCGCAGCAGCGACCAGGAGATGGCCGACGAAATGCCCGAGCCCGAGATAATGCCCAAGGAGGAAAGCCCGGCTGACACCGATGCTGCCCCCGACAACACCGACCTCGACCTGAGCGACTACCTCAACGACGACGAGATAGCCGGCTACAAAATGCAGGGCGACGGCCCCGGCGAAGAAGAGGAACGCGACACCCCGCTGGCCGACACCAGTGGCTCGCTCATGGACTCGCTGATGGACCAGCTGCACTTCGCCAGCCTCGACGAGCGCCAGGAAGCCATTGGCCAGCAGCTCATTGGCTCTATTGACGGCGATGGCTACATCCGGCGCGACCTGTCGGCCATAGCCAACGACCTGGCCTTTTCGCAGAATCTGGAGGTGACCGTGGCCGAGATTGAGGCCGTACTACGCGTGGTGCAGGGCTTCGACCCAGCCGGCATTGCCGCGCGCGACCTGCCCGAGTGCCTGTTGCTGCAGCTGGAACGCCGCCCGCAGGACGAGAACACCGTGAACGCCGAGCGGATATTGACCGACACGTTTGAGGAGTTCAGCAAGAAGCACTACCCGCGTATTCAGCAGAAGCTGGATTTGGAGGACGATGAGCTGAAAGAGGCCATCAACGTCATTTTGAAGCTGAACCCCAAGCCCGGCGGCAGCGGCCCCAGCGGCCTGGGCAAGACGCAGTACCTGATGCCGGATTTCATTCTGACGAACGACAACGGCAGCTTCAACCTGACCCTGAACGCCCGCAACGCCCCCGAGCTGCGCGTGAGCCCGGCCTACACCGAGATGTTCCGGACCTACGACAAGGCCGCCAAGAAGGACCAGAAAATGAAGGAGGCCGTGACCTTCGTGAAGCAGAAGCTGGACTCGGCCAAGTGGTTCATCGACGCCATTCGGCAGCGCCAGAACACGCTGCTGCGCACCATGAACGCCATTGTGGAGCTGCAGCGCGAGTTTTTTGTGGAAGGCGACGAGAGTAAGCTCAAGCCCATGATTCTGAAGGACATCGCCCAGATGATTAGCATGGACATTTCGACGGTGAGCCGCGTGGCGAACTCGAAATCCATCCAAACCGAATTCGGTATTTATCCACTTAAGTACTTTTTCTCCGAAGGCATTGCCACCGACTCGGGCGAGGATGCCAGCAGCCGCGAGGTGAAAAGCATTCTGAAGGACCTCATCGGCAACGAGAGCAAGGAACGGCCGCTGAGCGACGACAAGCTGGAAAAGATGCTCAACGCCCGCGGCTACAACATAGCCCGCCGCACCGTGGCCAAGTATCGCGAGCAGCTCAATATTCCGGTGGCCCGGCTACGCAAAGAGCTATAATTTTATTCAGGCTTTATCACTTGACATTTAACAGCGGTGCGGCAGGGCCACGACGCGAAAGCCGCTTTATCTTTGGTAGATTGCCGTTGAGGCGATTATTCATTTCGACTGCCTGCCCGCTGTTAGATGTTAAGTGATAAGTGTTAAATGATAAACGACTCCCTGCCGACTGACCTGGCCGAACTGCACGCCCTGGTTTTAGCCGAACGCGCCAGCTGCCAGCAGGCCGAAGCCGACTCGGCCAGCCTGCGCGTTTTGGGCCGGATTACTGAGCTCGACCCCAACCCCGTTATGCGGTTGAGCGCCACCGGCGAGCTGATGTACGCCAACGCGGCGGCCGGCATGCTGGCCGACGAGCTGCGTGCGACGGGCCCTTCGCGGGTACGGCCGCAGCTCATGCAGGCCGCCGCCCAAACGCTGCGCACGGGCGAAACCCTGGAATGCGAGCTCCAGGCCAACGGCCAGCATTTTTTGCTATTCGCGGTGCCGGTGCAGGAGGAAGGTTTTGCCATGCTTTACCTCACCAACGTGACGGCCCGGCACCAGGCGGAGCAGGAAATGCTGGACCAGCGCGTGTTCTACGAAACCATTCTGGCCCACGTACCGGCCGTGGTAACGGTGCTCGATGCAGACCAGCGCTACCGCTACCTGAACCCTTATTCGGAGCGCGACGCGGCCAAGCGGCAGGCCCGCGTGGGCCTGAACTTTGCCGAGTACAGCGCCACCGTGGGGCTGCCCCCCGCGCTGGGCGTGCGGCGGCGCCGCTTGTTCGACCGTGCCGTTACCACGCGCCAGGTGGTGAGCTGGGAAGAGCAATGGCCCGCCGCCAATGGCGAAATCGCGGCTTACTGGCAGTGCTATTACCAGCCGATATTTGGCCCCGACGGGACATTACGCGAGGTGATGTGCTACGGCCTAGACAACACCGTGCGGCGGCTGGCCGAAGCGCGCTCCCGCCAAAGCGACGCCCAAATGCTGGCCCAACAAACCTTCACCCAGCTCATTCTCGACCTGAACCCTAACCTGATTTGGGTGCGCGACACCCAGGGCAACGCCGTATTTGAGAATGCGCAAATGAAGGATTTCCGGCACCTGCTAAGCAGCCTGGCTGGCACTCCCACTTCGGAAGCGGCCTTGAGCAAAGAAGAGATTCAGAGTGCCGTGCAGGCCGACCAGGAGGTGCTAAGGACCGGGCGGGCCCTGACTACGCAAAACTCCGTGATGCTGGCCAATGGTGAGGAAAGGTGGTTCCAGAGCGTGCGCTGCCCGCTGGTGCTGGCCGACGGCACGGCCCAGGTACTGGGCGTGAGCACCGACATTACGGACCTCAAAAAAGCCCAGCAGGAAGCAGAAGCTTCGGCCACGGCCCGCGAAAACTTCCTGGCCAACATGAGCCACGAAATCCGCACCCCGCTCAACGGCGTGCTGGGCATGACCAGCCTGCTGGCCAAAACCGGCCTCAGCGAGCAGCAGCTCAACTATACCTCCATCATTCAGCATTCCGGCCGCCACCTGCTCAACGTGGTGAACGACGTGCTCGACATGGCCAAAATCACTTCCGGCAAGCTGGATTTGGAGCAGACCGCCTTCAACATCTGCGATTCGATGGGCCACGCAATTCACCCCCTGATGCTGCAGGCGCAGGAAAAAGGCATTCGGGTGGTGGGCACCATGTTGCGCGATTCCTGCCCTTTCCCGTGGGTGGTTGGCGACTCGTACCGCCTCAATCAGATTCTGATTAACCTGCTTTCCAATGCCATCAAGTTCACGCCGGCGGGCGGTACGGTGGCCGTGGGCGGCTATTTCGTGAGCGAAACCGAAGACACGCTCACCACCGAATTTCGGGTTACGGACAGCGGCATCGGCATCGCGCCCGATAAGCTAGAAAGCATCTTTCAGGAATTCACCCAAGCCTATGCCGATACCACCCGGCAGTTTGGCGGCACGGGTTTGGGCCTGAGCATCAGCCGGGCGCTGGTGGCCCAGATGGGTGGCCGCCTCACGGTGCAAAGCCAGCCGGGCCAAGGCAGCTCGTTCTCTTTTATGACCACCCTGCCCAAGGCCAGCCCCAAGGCACGGGAGCGCGCCATAACGCCGGCGCCCTTGCCTGTAGCGGCCGTGCGCGGCCTGCGCGTGCTGCTGGTGGAAGACAACGCCGTGAACCGCGAAGTAGCCAAGCTCCTGCTCGAAGGCAATGGCGTAATCGTTGATGAAGCCATCAGCGGCATCGAAGCGCTGGAGCTGTTTGAAGAGCGCCGCTACGAGGCGATACTTATGGATATTCAGATGCCGGGCATGAATGGTCTGGAAGCCACCGCCCGCATTCGGGCGCACTACGACGCCGTGCGGGCAGCCACGCCCATTCTGGCCCTCACGGCAAATGCCTTCCGGGCCGATGCCGAGAAGTACGCCGCCGCCGGTATGAACGACACCTTGTCCAAGCCCTTCGATGAAGCCGACCTGCTGAGCAAGCTGGCCGCCCTGATTGCCGGCGCGGCCGCCCCCCTGACGCCAGCACCCACCGCAGCCCCGACTGCGCCCGAAACCAACCCAGAGCCTCAACCAGCACTCACTAACCCCGAAGCGGCCGCGCCCGTTTTTGACCTGGACCTGCTGCGCAAAACCGCCCGTGGCAGCACGGTTTTCATGAACCGCATTCTGACCTCTTTCCATGCCAACACCCCTGGCAGCGTGGTGGAGCTACACACGGCGTGGGCCGGCGCTGACTGGCAGGTCGCTAGCTCCCTGGCGCACAAGCTGCGGCCCTCGCTGCGCCTGCTGGGAGCCGTGCGGCTGGCCCACTGGCTTGGAATTCTGGAGGCCGCAGCCGCTACCGACGAGGAGCGGGGCGAGGCCACGGCAGCGTTCGCGGCAGGGCTGGAGGAGCTGTTGGCGGTGCTGCCAAAGGAAGTATCGGCCTAATCCGCAGACCGCTGATTCACCCAAAACGGCAACCGAATAGCCAAGAGAAACATCAGCGCCGCCCCACGCGCCATTCAGCACTCAGCTCGAAATAAGGCAGCACGCGGCTGGTTTCCCGGCCCAAATCCAGCGCCGTGTAGCTGCTGCCGATGAAGGTGCCAGTGCCGGGCGTGAACGTTGAGAAGGTGCGCAGCCATTGCAGCCAAACGCTGGCCGCGATGTTGAACCCGGCGGTGGCCCGGCGTTCCACGGCTACCTCGGGGCCGTGCTGGCGGGTAATATTGTGCAGGAAAATGAGCGTGGTAGCCGGGCCCGTGAGGTCGTCCAGCAGCAGGGCCGCCCGGCCGTAGTTGCGCTGCTCCAACAGGCGGTAGCCCAGGCGCACGCTGGTGCTGCCCTGCGGGCCGGCCCAGCTCTGCCGCGCCCCCAGGGTAAAGTCGTGGGTGACGCTGGTATCGAGCGGGCTCTCCCGAAACTGCGCCCAGTTGAGCTGGCCCACCCGGTTTTCGCGGCGCACGTAGTCGGCCAGCAGCAACAGGCGCGGGCGCAGCTGGTAGCTGATGCTCTGGGTTTGTTCCAGCACCCGGCTGGCACGGTTGCGCGCCTGTTCGCTGGCCCGGTCGCGCACCTGGTAGCTCACCCACAAGTGGTAATAGGAACGGATGCTCAGCTTGCCCGGCGCCCAGGTGAAGCCCGGCTCCCAGTGCAGCAGGCGGTCGGCATAGTTTTCGGCGCTCAGTCCCGCCCGGATGAACACCGTTTGGCGGTACTCGCCGGCCACGCCCAGCGTGGTGCGGAAGGCCCCGGCCCAGCGGCCCGTCCAGGTGAGGCGGGCGAGGTGCTGGGCTTCGTCGCGGGTTTGCTGGTTGTCTTTGCTGGGCGCGTCCACCCGCAGCAGCTGGGCCGAACCCAGCAGCGCCAGGGCGTGGCGGGGCGTGGGCAGCCACGTGATTGTGCTTTGCCAGAGCGTGGTTTGCTCGGTGATGTCTTTCACCTGCTCCCGGACCAGGGCGGTAGCCAGGCGGGCCACGCTCAGGTTACGCGAGTTGTCGAGGTAGTAGGCCCTAGTTCGCTCCCGAAAATTAAAAACCACCGTGGCCTGCAGCTGCGGACGGGCATAGCGCAGCTCCTGCCGGGTGTCCAGCTCACGCTGGCGGTAGCCCACGTCCTGCAATGTATCGGCCGCTTCGGCCTGCCGCCGGTACCGGAAAGCGCGGGTAGGCAGCAGCGCACTGTTGTCGGAACGTAAGGTAGTGAAGGCGTTAATGCGGTAGGAAGCGCCCGCCTGCGCCAATACGGTATCGGACTGAATGCGCTGCACGGAGCCCAGCAGGTAGTCTTCGGCGCGGTTGGAGCGGTAGCCCAACCGGCCCTGCACCGTGAGCGGCGCGTTGGGCAAAAAGGCTTGCTCGCCCACGGCTTCGGCTACCAGCCGCTGCATGGTGCGCGGCCCCAGCGCCGCGCGGGTGCCCAGCACGCGCAAGACCAGCGGCGGCGCGGCGGGGCCATTGGCGAAATAGATGGCGGCCGCATCGAACCCGTAGGCTACGCCGGCATCGTCGCGGCCGTTGCGGCGGTCGGTGGCCAGACCACCAAGTACGGTGAGGCGCATTTGAGAAAGCGAATCGGCGGGGTGGCCGGGGCGCAGGCGGCGCTGGTAGCCCAGCCGCGCCAGCCACAGGCCGCTGCGGGTGGCATTGGCGCGGCTTTGGTCGTAGTGCAGCTGCTGGCCGAGCTGCCAGTGGTTGGCGGCATCCAGGGTGAAAACGTGGGCGACGTCGGCGCCGTAATCTTCCCGCACGAAGGGCGGCGTGCCCCGCGAATCGTAAATCATGTCGGTGCCCATGCGATAGCGCAGCTGCTGGCGCGGCCCCAGGCGCAGGTAGCCGCGGGCGCCCGTAGTTTGCACAAAGGTGCTCAGGCCTACGCGCCGGGCCCGTGCCAGCAGCAGCAGCGCGGTGTCGGCCACTTCCGGCTGCAGGCCGCTGAATACCGGGCCAAAGGGCGTGGCCCCCACCAGCACCTGCGCGCGTGCCGAAAGGCCGCCAAGTATTACTATTAGCAATAAAATTCCTGGTTTGGCCGCGTACCGGCAGCGGAACTGGTGGAGCGCCAGCCCTCTGTCCAAAACCACCGATAACCACTCTATTATCACGCACTAACGACTGTGTTTTGGTGAGTGCACAGAGCCGTAACGGGAAGGTAGCGCCTACGCCGGTAGGGATTGGGAAATAGTTTTTCGTTAGGTTAGCTGTATATAATGCTACCGGGTCGGCGACCGGGCATTTTCTATGGTTCGGGCTTAACCCGGACGTTTTACTTTTTCTGCTATTACTTATATGACTAGCTCCTTTGCATCCCGCCTCCTCGCCTTTATTCCGGTGGCGGTGCTACTATTTGCTGGGCCCGCCGCGCGGGCCCAGCGCGTGCTGTGGGCCGCCCGCGTGGTCGACGTTTCTTCGCAAAAAGCCGAAGGCAAGGCCCCGTTTGCTCCTTCCCAGGTGCTGGGCATACCCAATGCGCTGCCGCTGGGCCAAATCAGCAACGACGCCTGGATTCCGAAAAAGGAAGGGGCCAACGAATTTATTGAGGTTCGGTTTGCCCGGTCCATCGCGGCTCAGCAGGTAACTATCGTCGAAAACTTCAACCCCGGCTCTATTACCAAAGTCGAGCTGGTAGACACCAAGGGCAACAAGCACGAGGTGTACTCCAATGCCACGCCGGGCCCAATTCCAGAGCCTTTTCGCACCCTCGAAATCCGGTTTCCCGTGGCCGAATACCGCACCCTGGGCGTGATAATACGCATGAACACCGGCAAGGTGGAAGGCGTGAATCAGATTGACGCCATCGGGGTGGCCGACGTGGCCTCCACCATGGTGAAGCAGGCGTTTGATGCCCCCAAAGGTCCGGATGCGGTGCTTTCCACGCAGTTCGATTCGTCGCTGGTGAACCTGGGCCCGAACGTGAACACCCGCTACGTAGACACGCACCCCGTCATTTCGCCCGACGGCCGCACCCTGTACTTCGCCCGGCAAAACCACCCCGGCAACGTGGGCGGCGTGCGCGACCCGCAGGATATCTGGGTTTCCCGCCTAGTGTCGGGCAAAAACAAGACCTGGGGCCCGGCCCGCAACATGGCCGAGCCCAGCAACACCCCCGAAGACCCCAACGGCTTGGCGTCGGTATCGGCCAACGGCCAGTCGGCCCTGCTCATCGGCGTGTACGAAGACGGCCTGATGCAGCCCAAAGGCTTTAGCATGAGCCGCCGCTCGGCCATTGGCTGGAGCAAACCCACGACGGTAAAAATCGACGATTATTACAACAAAGACCCCGAGCACATCGACGCCTGCCTGGCTACCTCGGGCAGGGCGCTGCTGATGGCCCTGGAGCGCAACGACGGCATCGGCGGCCAGGATATTTACGTGAGCTTTCCGAAGCCCGACAAGCTGCCTGGCGCCATGGCCGACCCCAAAAAGCAAGCGGAATGGACCAAACCGCTCAACCTGGGCCGGAACGTGAACACCGACAAGGCCGATTTCGCACCCTTCCTGGCCGCCGACGAAAAGACCTTGTATTTCGCCAGCGAAGGCCGCGGGGGCTACGGCAAGTCCGATATTTTTTACTGCAAGCGCCTCGACGATACCTGGACCAACTGGAGCCCGCCCCGCAACCTGGGCCCAGTAGTAAACTCCCCGGATTTTGACGCCTACTACACCGTATCGGCTGCCGGCCAGGATGCCTACCTCGTATCGTCGCGCAACGGCACGGACGGCTCCAAAGACATTTTCCGCATCTCGCTGGCGCCCGCCTTCCAGCCCGAAGTAGTGACGCTGGTAACCGGCCGGGTGCTCGACGTGAATACCAACAAGCCCATCCGGGCCATTATTCACTACGAAAACCTGCTCACCGGTGAGGAAATCGGAGTAACCGAGACTGACCCCAAGGATGGTTCCTACACCATTGTGCTACCCAGCGGCGTGCAGTACGGCTACCGCGCCGAAGCCGTGGGTTACATCGCCGAAAATGCCAACCTCGATGTAACGGCCAAGGAAAAATACTCCGAGCAGAAAGAGGACCTGTTTCTCGTGCCCTTCAACGTGGGCCAGACGGTGAAGCTGAACAACATTTTCTTTCAGCAGAGCAAGTACTACCTCAACACCAACTCTTATCCCGAGCTGGCACGCCTCATCCGCATCATGAAGGATTATCCGTCGGTGGAAATCAAGATTTCCGGCCACACCGACAACCAGGGCGACCCCGCCCTGAACCTCAAGCTAAGCCAGGACCGGGTGAATGAAGTGAAAAAATACCTCAGCAGCCATGGCGTCAACGGCGGCCGCATCACCACCGAAGGCTTCGGCGGCAGCAAGCCCATCGCAAGCAACGACCAAGAAGAAACCCGTTCCAAAAACCGGCGCGTGGAGTTCACCATTACCAAAAAGTAACCGGTAACCTAACCCCCGGCCCCTTTCCAAAAAAGAGGGGCCGGGGGTTAGGTTAAAACCAAAAAAGCCCCTTGCTGCACGCGAGGGGCTTTTTTACATATCAATCGGGCTACCTTTTTTCGTGGCAGCCTGCGTTACGAAACTAAAATCAGGGAGCGAGATTGCTACCACCGGGCTTCACGTTGCCGCTGCCGCCGGGATTGGCGATGGAGTCACGCATATCGGTGTCGGCCTGCACGTTGCGCATTTTGTAGTAATCCATAATGCCTAGGTTGCCGCTGCGGAAAGCTTCGGCGATGGCCTTGGGGATTTCGGCTTCGGCTTCGACCACGCGGGCTTTGGCCTCCTGGGTTTTGGCGCGGTTTTCCTGCTCCACGGCCACGGCCATGGCGCGCCGCTCTTCGGCCCGAGCTTCGGCTACGCGAAGGTCGGCCGCAGCCTGGTCCATCTGCAGCTTGGCCCCGATGTTCTCTCCGATGTCCACGTCGGCGATGTCGATGGATAGGATTTCGAAGGCGGTACCGGCATCGAGGCCCTTGGAAAGCACGAGCTTGGAAATCTTATCCGGGTTTTCGAGCACTTCCTTATGCGATTTCGACGAGCCGATGGTACTCACGATGCCTTCGCCGACCCGCGCCAGAATGGTTTCCTCGCCGGCGCCGCCCACGAGCTGCGAGATGTTGGCCCGCACCGTGACGCGGGCAATGACGATGAGCTGAATGCCATCCTGCGACACGGCCGCCACGTTGGGCGTGTTGATTACCTTGGGATTTACGCTGGTCGTCACGGCCTCAAACACGTTCCGGCCGGCCAGGTCGATGGCGGTGGCCTGCTTGAAAGTGAGCGGAATGTTGGCCTTATCAGCCGAAATCAGCGCTTTAATCACGCTCGGCACGTTGCCGCCAGCCAGAAAGTGCGTCTCCAGGTCGTTGGCCGTGAGCTGCAGACCCGCCTTGGTGGAGGTAATCATCGAATTGACAATCAGGGACGGCGGCACTTTCCGAACGCGCATGAAAGCCAGTTGAAACAAACTCACCCGTACTCCTGAGAAAATAGCCGTGACCCACAGGCTAATCGGAAAAAAGTAAAGGAACACCAACAGCACAACGGCTGCGATGACAACAGGAAATAAAGGAAAATTCATGCCGTAAGGTAGTGATGTTTTTTGCAGTAAGCTGGGTGTGGACTGTTGAGAAAAGCCGGTTTCTGAGCCAGAGGTTAATTGCAGGCTCGTACTACGCAACGGCCACCACAATGCGGTTTTGCTCGATGGCCAGCACGCGCACATCGCTGCCTGCGGCCACAAACTCGCCCCGCGTGGCCACTTCCCGCCGCTCGGTACCAAACAGTACGGTGCCGGCCGGCCGCAACGCCGACAGCGTGCGCCCGATAGTGCCGGGCGGCATGTCGGCGCGGCGCGCATCGTCTACCGACGTATCGTTAACGCTGGTCAGGGCTACTCGGGCCATGTTTTTAGGCCGTAACCCCACGTAAACAATCAGACCGGCCACCAGCGACACTGTCACTAGCGCGTAGTGGCCCAGCGGCGTGCCCAGGTCGCGGTAGCCCATCCAGATGCCCACCGCCAACAGCACAAATCCCACCAGGCCCACTATCGTGGTGCCGGGAATAAATATCACCTCTGCGGCCAGAAACAGCAGGCCAAACAAGAGGAGCATCGCAATAGAAAGCCAAGGCATGGGCGTAAGGAAAAAGAAGGAAAGAAGTTTCTTAAAGATACGCAGCGGCCTGCTTAACGACTGCCCAGCTTAGCCGGGCGCTTGGCACCAACTGCGGCAGGCCTCCTTTTCACAAAGGCGCTCAGCAGCCCATCGGAACTGGGCAGCCCCACAATGTCCAGCAAGTTCTGGTAGTAGAGGGCCAGTTCCTGGCGCTCTCCCGCCGTCTTCACCAGCGGGTGAAGCTCGTTCAGGCCGGAATTAAGGATTTGCAAACAAGATTCTTTGGTGGGATTATTTGCGATTAGGGCCAAGAACTCAGTGGTCGACTGCACCAGAACACGGTTGACGGTGGGCCGCGCCTCCACGGGCAAAAGGCCCGGTTTTTTGTCGGTTACCACCCAGTCCTGGGTCTTTTTAAGCACCTTTTCAAGTTTTGCCGCTGCTCGGGCTGGCACTGCGAGCGGGGTGGGCGTTTGGGCGTGGCCGGCAACGGCTGCCGCCATCATCAGAACAAATAAAAATGCACGCATGGAGAGTTAAAAAAGTAGGGCTGCGCAATTGCGCAGCCCTTTCAATTGCTAAGATAAAATTTATCCCAATTATTAATCAGGGGGTTAGTACGCCCTGGCAAAGTAGGCGCGGCGCACGCTGGGCTTGCCCGTCACCATGCACACGCCATCCTCGTCGGGCTCGTTCAGGGCCAGGCAGCGCACGGTGGCTTTGGTTTCGGTCTTGATAAGCTCCTCGGTTTCGGAAGTGCCATCGTAATGCGCCAGCACGAAGCCGGCCTCGTTATCGAGCACGCGCTTGAACTCGTCGTAGCTGTCGACGCGGGTGGTGTGGGTTTCGCGAAACTGCTTGGCCTTCTGATAGATATTCGTCTGGATATCAACCAACAGCTGGTCCACGCTGGCCACGATATCGGCCAGCGGCAGGGTCATTTTCTCTTTGGTGTCGCGGCGGGCTACTTCCACGGTACCATTATCGAGGTCGCGGGCCCCAATGGCTAGGCGCACGGGCACGCCCTTCATCTCCCACTCGGCAAACTTGAAGCCGGGGCGCTCGGTGTCGCGGCTGTCCAGCTTCACGGCAATGCCCCGAGCAATAAGGCCCATCTGGATGGGTTTGATGCGCTCCAGCAGGGCGTCGAGCTCGCCGGACTTATAAATTGGTACGATGACCACCTGGATGGGCGCCAGCTTGGGCGGCAGCACGAGGCCTTCGTCGTCGGAATGCGCCATCACCAGCGCGCCCATCAGGCGGGTGCTCACGCCCCAGCTAGTGCCCCACACGTGCTCCAGGCCGCCTTCTTTGTTGGCAAACGTCACGTCGAAAGCCTTGGCGAAGTTCTGCCCCAGGAAGTGGCTGGTGCCGGCTTGCAGCGCCTTTCCGTCCTGCATCAGCGCCTCAATGCAATACGTGTCTTCGGCGCCGGCAAACCGCTCGTTGGGCGTTTTCACGCCTTTTACCACGGGCAGGGCCATGTGCTCCTCGGCAAACTCGGCGTACACGTCAAGCATCTGGCGGGTTTCGGCCACGGCTTCTTCGGCAGTGGCATGCGCAGTGTGGCCTTCCTGCCACAGAAACTCGGCGGTGCGCAGAAACAAGCGCGTGCGCATTTCCCAGCGCACCACGTTGGCCCACTGGTTGATGAGCAGCGGCAGGTCGCGGTAGCTTTGAATCCAGTTTTTGTAGGTGCTCCAGATAATGGCTTCCGAGGTGGGGCGCACCACCAGCTCTTCTTCCAGCTTGGCGGTGGGGTCCACGCGCAGCTTGCCGGGGTTGTCGGGGTCGGTCTGGAGGCGGTAGTGGGTAACTACGGCGCACTCTTTAGCGAAGCCTTCAGCGTTTTTCTCCTCGGCTTCAAAAAGACTTTTCGGGATGAAGATGGGAAAATAGGCGTTTTCGTGGCCGGTGCGCTTGAACATATCGTCGAGCTGGCGCTGCATTTTTTCCCAAATGGCATAGCCGTAAGGTTTAATAACCATGCAGCCGCGCACAGCCGAGTTTTCGGCCAAGCCAGCACGCTTCACTAACTCATTGTACCAAAGCGAGTAATCTTCTTGGCGGGTAGGCAACTTTTTGCTCATGGGGGGCATCTGATAGTTAATTGAAAAAGTTCCTGATTCTGGTATAAGATTTGACTTGAATAAGGGGCACCGTTTCGGGGTAAAATTACGTTATTAATGCGCGGACCTCGCACTCAGGCAATAATTGTTGCGTGAGTAGTATAGCCCTGGCATTTGGCCCGCTCCTTTTCGGTTGCTGATTGCCAAGCTGCCACTGAGCCTTAGTCGTTTCGCTAGCCTCCGTCATTTGCGTCGTTACTTTACCGTAAGCCCGTCCACTCTCTATTTTTCAACCATGAAAAACCCACTCACCGCTCTCTTGCCCGCCTTGGCCCTGCTCGCGCTGGGTGGTTGCGCGAGCACCTCCGGGCTCGCCACGTCGGAAGACGACGGCGTCTACTATTCTTCTAAGGACCGCACCACGGCCATCGTCCGTCAGGCCCAGCCCGTAGCCGACAACGCGCCGGCCCGCACCGAGGAATACGTCGAGGATGCCACCAACCCGGACTACAACGGCAATACGGCCAGCACCTCCCCGCGCCAAAGCAGCGGGTCGGACGAATACTACGACAGCAATTACGACAACACTTACACCTACATGCAGGGGCTGCCCAACAACGGCCCCGGCGTGAGCTATTACACGCCTTACAGCGCCTACACCAACCTTAACTACGCCAGCGCCTGGGGCGGGGGGGCCTATGGGTTTTCTCCTTACGGCATTTGCGACCCTTTCTACAACCCGTTTTATAGCCCTTTCTACGGGTATAGCCCGGGCCTGAGCATCAACTTCGGGTTTGGCCGGCCCTGGGGCTATGGTGGCTATGGCCGAGGCTTTGGTTACGGATATGGCGGCGGCTACGGCGGCGGTTTCTACGACCCCTTCTTCTACGGTGGGTCGTTCTACGGCGGGTATTATGGCCGGGGCGGATACTACGGCAACAGCTTTTATGGCAACAACTTTGGCTACGGCAACCGTTACAATGGCAACGGTAATGAAGGCGGGCGTAGCAACCGCACCTACGGCCACCGCAGCAGCCGGGCTTCGGATGCACGCTACACGTCGGGAGCCCGGCCGGCTGGGACCAACGGCGCTTCCGGTGGCGTAACTACTAGGGGCCGTGCCCGGACCGAAGAAGCCCGCTCGAATGTTCCAATGGAACAGGGCCGGGTTCGGTCCGAGGCGCTTACCGCTAACCCTTCGGGCGAAACGCGTACCCGCTCCGGCTCCGAAGGCTACAACCAGCCCCGCCGCCGCAACGAGCAGCCCGTGTACCGCGACATGACCACCCAGCCCGAACAAACGCGCCGCGTGGTACGCGAGGAAGCCGGCGACCGTCGCCGCACCATTGAGGCAATGCCCGACCAGCGCCCCACACAGCCAGCACCAACACCCCAGCCGCAGGAAACGCAGCGGCGCCGGGCGGGCTTGTTTCAGAGCCCCGATACCCGCACGGCTCCTAGTAATTCAAACGCTCAGAACGTAGAGCAGCCCACCCGCCAGCGCCGCACCTACGAGCAGCCCCGCCAGCAGCGTACTTATGAGCAGCCTCGCCAGCAGGAAACTTATCGGCAGCCTAGCCAGCCCTCGTATTCGCCGCCATCCAATAGCGGCCGCAGCGACGGCGGGAGCAACAGTGGCGGCGGCCGTTCGTCCGGCGGTGGTCGGGGCCGGGTGAACTAGGTCTGGCACTGTTATTTTTCTGCAAAATATTTTCCCCAGTGAGCCGGCCCAACGGCCGGCTCCTTTTCTTCCTACCCCATGAAAAAACGGACTATCTGGCTTAGCCTGGCCCTCGTAGCAGGGCAGGCGGGCCACGCCTTTGCCCAAGGCCCAATTGATGCGTTGCGCTATTCCCGCCTTCAGTTTGGTGGCCCTGCCCGCACGCTGGGCATAGCGGGAGCCAATGTGGCCCTCGGAGCCGATTTTGGCAACCTCACCAGCAACCCCGCCGGCCTAGGCATGTATCAGAAATCGGAGGTGCATTTCACGCCCGGCATCGGCTTTGGGCAGAGCAATAGCCGTATCGACGGCGGCACTTCGGCGGGGCAGGATGCTACGAAGAACAGCTTCCACATCGCCAGCGGCGGCCTGGTGTTTACCGTGCGGCGCCCCGACGATGACCAGACCACCAACTGGCGGGCCGGCTCGCTGGCCCTAGGCTTCACCCGGCTGGCAGATTTCAACACGGCTACCAGCTACCAAGGCACGATAAATAATAATCAGTCGTTTCTGACGCGCCTGCAGCCGCAAGCGGGCGCACAAGGGCAGGGCCTTTTCGATGACCTCGACAACCAGTTCAATCTGAACGAGTACGGGACGAACCTGGGCTTGGCCTATGGCGCTTACCTGGCCGATATTCGGACCGGGCGCAACGGACTCGACTCGGCAGTGGTGCTGCGGCAGCAGGGCAGCGTGCTGAACCAGGGCGAAACAGTTGTTAATTCGGGCTCGGTTTCTCAGTTTGACTTTGGGTACGGGGCCAGCTATCGCGACCGGCTCTACATCGGCGGTGCTATCGGCATTGTTAGCTCGAAGTATACCGAAGTGCGGGTGCTCACCGAATCCGATGACGACCCCAACACCTACTTCAACAGCCTGCGCAGCCGCTCGGAGCTAACGACCAGGGGCACCGGAATTAACGCGCGGATAGGGTTGATTTACCGCGCTGCCGACGCGGTGCGCCTGGGTGCTTCGATACAAACGCCCACTTACACCAGCCTGACCGACACGTACAACGAAAACCTGACCTCCGACTTCAGCAGCCAGGGCGCCGACCGGGTGCCGAGCGACCTGCCCGTGGGGGAAACCACGGTGAACTTCCCGGCCAACGATTATGCCTACACGCTCACATCGCCGTTTCGGGCCAATGGCGGCGTGGCCATTACGCTGGGCAAGTACGGCTTTGTGACGGGCGACGTAGAGTATTTGA
Source organism: Hymenobacter sp. IS2118 (assembly GCF_000715495.1). GTDB lineage: Bacteria > Bacteroidota > Bacteroidia > Cytophagales > Hymenobacteraceae > Hymenobacter. The sequence goes on from NZ_JNLX01000168.1 coordinate 19,739, forward strand.
ACTACGGCCAGTCGCGCTTACGCAACGATTTAGAGGATGCCAACGGCGACGATTATTCCTTTACCGCCGAAAACAGCGACATCAGAGCCCGCTACCAAAGCGCTGTTAACGTGCGGGTGGGGGCCGAAGCGCGCGTCGACATCTTCCGGGCCCGGCTGGGCTTTGCCCGCTACGGCGACCCGTACAAGGAAAACGCTGGGATAGACCGCGCCCAGAACTTTTACACCGGCGGGCTGGGCATTCGTCAGGGCAACTTTTTCCTCGATTTCGTGGCCGTTTACACCACTTTCAACCAGGCGTATACGCCCTACTCGCTGGGCAACAACCTGCAACCCTACATCAAAGCCAATAACAACCGTTTCACCACCAGCGTAACTGCCGGCCTCACGTTTTAACGGCTGAGCCATCAGGACTTAGTTCCTGCGGCTAGTATATTGACTTGACAAACTGCAATAGCTGATGCCGCAAAAAAAGGCGACTCCATGGTGGAGTCGCCTTTTTTTGCGGCATCAGTACTGTCTTACTTCTGCACCCTGACCGAGCATTTGAGCACGGGTGAGGTTCCAAGAATGACATCGGTAATGAGCAGCAGCCCGGTTTTTCCCTCAGTGGTGCGGAAGGCGATAACCTGGTCTTTGGCCAAGGTGCCCGTGCTGAGGCCATCGGGCGCGGCCGTAAAGAGTTGGCCGTTGTTGTAAGCCCCCTCAAAGGCTTCCGTGGTAGCGGCCGCGTTGAATGCTGCGGGGGGCAGGCTGGTTTGGCGCACCTCGGTGCGGCGCCGGCTGGGCCATTTGGCCGTGGTTAAGAGCGGTGTTTGCCCGGAATGTGCCGGGGCTTCGAGCGTGATGCTGGCATTGCGCACCGTGGCTATCAAATCCACGAGCTGCTGGTTGGGCTGCACGGTGGCTTCGTTGTTGAGCACGGCGTACTTGGGCAGCAGCAGGCCATAGCTGAGGTTGAGGAATACGCGGGCCCGCTCGCGCAGTGTATCGAAGGCCAGCGTGGTGCGGGGCCGGGGCCGTATCACGAGGCTGTAGTTGTGGAATACGGCGGCCGAGTCGGGCTTGCGCACGGTGAGGCGGTAGGCCCGCGAGGCGCTTTCGCCGTTGACATCCGTGACGGTGTATTGCCAGAGCTCGGTGCCGGAAGTGGAACGCGCCGAAAACCGGTTCTCGAACAAATACTCGCCGCCCCGGAAGAACGGCGTATTGGTGGTCGTATTGACGCGTTGAATGGGGGTGATGAGCGAGTCGAGGTAGACGATGGTTTGCGAGGCCGGGGCGTCGCCGGGCCGGAAGCTGGAGAGCGGCAGCGGGTAGCGAAACGGCTCGGGGCCGGGCTCGTAGGTGACGGTGATGCGCAAACGCCGCAGGAGGTTGTCGTTGCCCACGGCGTACGCGCGGGTCGAGAGCGTGTCGTTGGCCGCTACCGTGCGGTTGCTGGAGGTGAGCGTGGTGTTGCCCACGAAGTCGAGCCGAACCGGCCTGTCGACTTTGGCACAGGCGCCCAGCAAGACGGGCAGTAAGAGCAGCAGAAGGCGAAAATGCATAGTACAAAGGTAGCGGGAGCCACGGCCCGCGACGGTGCTGCGGCTGGTTCTTACCTTTAACGCTCTGTTCCCTCCCTTATTTCGCTCACGCTTCCTCAATTTATGCGTTTTCGCTTTTTTGCGCTGGCCGCGCTACTGGCCGCCAACGGTCCGGCTCTGGTACCGGGCTTCACTCCCACCCTCGTGCAGGCGCAGCAAAAGCTGCCGCTGACGCTGGAAGACATCTGGGCCAAGCCCACCTTCCGCTCGGCCAGCGTGCCGGGCTTCAACTGGATGAACGATGGCCGCTACTACTCGGCGCTGGAAAGCGGCAGCCTCGTGCAGCACGAAGTAACGACCGGCAAGGCCCTGGCCACGCTGGTAGCCGCCGCCGATTTGCAACTGGCCGGCGCTGCCAAGCCGCTGGATGTGGACGGCTACAGCTTCAACTCGAACGAGCAGAAAATCCTGTTCACGACCGAAACCGAGCCCATTTACCGGCGCAGCGCCCAGGCCACCTACTACGTATTTGACCGGGCCAGCAAGAAGCTGACGCCGTTGAGCGCGGGCGGCAAGCAGGGCTACGCCACGTTTTCGCCCGATGGCCAGCGCGTGGCTTTTACCCGCGACAACAACGTGTTTGTGACCGACCTGGCCACGATGACGGAAACCGCCGTGACCAGCAACGGGGTAAAAAACAACCTCATCAACGGCTCGACCGATTGGGTGTACGAGGAGGAATTTGGCTTTGCCCAGGGCTTTTTCTGGTCGCCCGACAGCAAGCAGATTGCTTTCTATACCTTCGACGAAAGCCAGGTGCCGGAGTACGACATGCAGCAGTGGGGTGCGCTCTACCCCAAGGAATACCGCTTCAAATACCCCAAGGCCGGCGAAAAAAACTCCATAGTGAGTGTGAGTAGCTACGATGTGGCCAGCGCCCGCACCACCAAAATGGACGTGGGCCCCGAGCCCGACCAGTACATCCCGCGCGTGATGTGGACGCAAGTGCCCAACCTGCTCAGCATTCAGCGCCTGAACCGCCTGCAGAACAAGCTGGAAATTTTGCACGCCGATACCCGCACCGGGAAATCCGAGGTGGTGCTGACCGACACGAACCCAGCCTACGTGGAAATCAACGACGATTTGAACTACCTGGCCGGCGGCAAGCAGTTTGTATTCACCAGCGAAAAAGACGGCTACCAGCACCTCTACCTGCACGACATGGACGGGCGGCAGGTGCGGCAGCTTACCAAAGGCGATTGGGAAATCAGCCAAATTAACGGCTTCGACCCCAAAACCGGCTTCCTGTACTTCACCAGCACCGAGGGCTCGGCCCTGCAGCGCCACCTCTACCGCGTCAACCTGAAGGGCGGGGGCAAAAAGCGCATCAGCGAGGCCGGCAACGGCATTGATGTGGTGAACATGAGCCCCGACACCAAATACTTCCTCAACGTGCACTCATCGGCCGGCGTGCCAGCGGTTACCAGCCTGCGCGAAGGCGCCACCGGTAAGCTGGTGAAAACGCTGGAAGAGAACACCAAGCTCAAGCAAACCCTGACGCAGTACGACCTGGGCAAGCTGGAATTCTTCACCTTCAAAACGTCCGAAGGCGTGGACCTGAACGCCTGGATGATAAAGCCCGCCAACTTCGACCCCGCCAAAAAATACCCCGTGCTGATGCACGTGTACGGCGGCCCCAGCTTCGGCAGCGGCAGCTCGCAAACCGTGCTCGACAACTACGGCGGCGCCAACTACCTCTGGCACCAGATGCTGGCCCAGCAGGGCTACATCGTGGTTTCGGTCGAAAACCGGGGCACCTCGGGCCGGGGTTCGGCCTTCCGCAAAGCCACGTATGCCAACCTGGGCAAGCTCGAAACCATCGACCAGGCCGAAGGTGCCAAATACCTCGGCAACCTGCCTTTCGTGGACAAGTCGCGCATCGGCATCTGGGGCTGGAGCTACGGCGGCTACATGACCTCGCTGGCCATGACCAAAAACGCCGACCTCTTCAAGATGGGCATCGCCGTGGCCCCGGTCACGAACTGGCGCTACTACGACACCGTGTACACGGAGCGCTACCTGAAAACGCCCCAGGAAAACCCCGCCGGCTACGACGAGAACTCGCCCGTGCAGTTCGCCCAGAACCTGAAAGGCAAGTTCCTGCTCGTGCACGGCACCGGCGACGACAACGTGCACTTCCAAAACTCCATCGCCCTGGTCGATGCGATGGTGAAGGCCAACAAGGACTTCCAGACGCTGTACTACCCCAACCGCAACCACGGCATCTCGGGCGGCAACACGCGCCTGCACCTCTACCGCCAGATGACGAATTTCGTAACCCAGAACTTGTAAGCTCTTTGCTTGAAATAGCTTCGTAAGCAAGAGCAAATAGTTAGAGCCAGAAAAGCACCAACCTCCCAGTTGGTGCTTTTCTGGCTCTAAAAACGTTATTCCGGAAGGTTCGCCAGTGTGCGAACCAGGCCAGCCTACAAACGATGGCAGTAGCCGGCCCTACCAGCTACTACCCGCCCCGCCCCCACCCGACGAGCCGCCGCTGCTGCTCGATGAGGACGACGACAAGGAGCTGCTGCCTCCCGACGAGCTGTCGCTGCTGGTAGCGATGCGCGGAATGGTGTACTTCTCCTTTATCTCGTGCTTGCAGGCCTGGCAGCGAAAGGTTTCCCAGCCCCAACCGGCGGAGGAAGTAGTGGCGGCTTTTGCCGTGTGGCGGTGCGTGGTTTCCAGGGTTTGGTAGTGGCAGGCGGGGCACTCCTGCATTGAGGTGCGGAGGTTGGGGTAGGCCAGTTCCAGCAGGTGGCTGGCGCGGCACTGCCACACGTCATAGTCCACGGATTCCACTTTTTCTTCGGCTTGCTGACCGGCTTTCAGGTGCGGTATTTCGGCGGTGGGGTCGAGGCGGCGCATGGGCTGGCCGCAGGTGGGGCAGGTGTAGGCAGCATCGCGCAGCAGGGCCAGGCGGCGACGGTGCCAGGGCCAGTACCAACTCAGCCCCAACGGAAACAGCCAGGCCGTGAACCCCAGATTGTGGTGAATTTTGGCCAATGTCTGGTACTGCTCGTGCCGGCTCCGGGCCTGCCACTCGGGCTGCCGGGTGCGGGCGTACCGCCACAGAAAATAGCCGTGCGCCAACAGCAGCGGCACCAGGTACAGCAGCACCAGCCACGACTGGAACGACAAAGCAAGCAGCCCGAAAACGACACCTGCTACAACTATTTTCCCGAGTCGAAGGGACCGTTTCTCGCCCTTCGACGTTGCTAAAACCAGGCCCGCTACCAGGCTCAGCCCGGCTGCCAAGCCCAGCGGCCAGCCCCAGCGGCTCCCCGACGCATCGGTCTGCCGCGCCGCTTCGGCCTCCCCGGCAGCGTAAGTGGCGCGGTTGGTTTCCGCGTCGTAGCCCTGGCTCGGCGGCGACCCTGGTTCTTCGTCCGGCCGGCTCACGCGCTCCAGAAGCCGGGCATCAGCACTATTATTCAGGCTGTCGATGCGTTGGTCGAGGGTGAGCGGCGCGGTGCCCCCGAGCTTACGGATAAGGGCTGCCACCCCCGCCAGCACGGCCGCATCGAGGCGACCGGCCCGCATTTCGGGCACCATGTACTCCTGCTGAATGCGGTAGCAGATGATGTCGGGCAGGTCGGCTTCCAGGCCGTAACCGGTTTCAAATTCGATGCGGCGCTGGTCCATCACCAGCAGCATCAGCAGGCCGTTACTCTTCGTTTTGTCCCCGATTTTCCACTGATTGAATAGTGCGGTGGCCGCCGTTTTGGGCACTTCTCCCCCAATGCTCGTCACCAGCACCACGTCGATGTGCGCCCGGCCGCTGTGGTCGAGGCTGTCGAGGCGGGCGTTGAGGTCGTCGGCCGTGCCGGGTTGCAGCAGTGCATCGGGGTCGCTCACGTAGCGCTCGCCCAACGTTTTCGGGTCAGGAATGGCCGTCAGGTAGTTGGCCGCGGTGATACGCGCAGCGGGCTGCTCAGGCTCGCAACCCACCAGCAGCGCAAGGGCCAGTAACCAGAGAAACCGAACAGGGCGAGTTATCGGCATAAGAAAGAACCACTTACAGGGCTACAGCTGGCGCAAAATTGTGGTATCCGTAATCTTGTCGTCTTCCATCAGCAGTTGGGCTTTGCTGAGGATGATGGACAGCACCGCGTCGCCCTCAAAAGGCAGAAATACGCTGCTGGCACCCATCGTTTTGGCCGAGCGGTCGGGCACGATGCACAGGTACTGGTCGTTGGGCTCCATCAAAATATTGCCCGAGCCAAGGTGGATTTTGTAGACGTGCCGGTGGCCCTTCACCACCAGAAAATTACCCTTAATTTCGCTCACTTTCCCAATTTTGAGGCGCGGCACCAGGCGCTCCAGGGCCAGCTTGCGGGTTTTGGCCACTTCGCTGAGGTCGCCGAAACTGTAGCTTTCCCAGTAGTTGCGGAACTGGGCCAGGCCGCCGTTGTCGCACCACTGCGGGTCGTTGCCCACGCTGGCCACGCCCACGAATAAGTCTACGTCGCGCATCACCTCCGAGAAAGCCAGCGGCGGCACCTCGGGCAGCGGCACCGGCGCGTCGGCCCGCGTGAAGCGTATCTGGTCGGTGCTCACGTAGTTATAGATGCCCGTGTCGTTCCACTCGCCATCGGCATACACCTCGCTCACCCAGAACTCAGCCGTGAGGCCGGCGGCGGGCAGCGGCAGGCTCGCAATTTCCGAATCGTAGCCCTTGTCGTAGGCTCCCAGCAGCCGGTAGCGCCAGCCCCGCAGCTTAGCTAAGCTATTGAACTGGTGCTGCTTAAGAATGTGCGCCGCCATGCGGTTGCTGTAGCTATTGGTGCGCTCCTCGGGCGGCGTGAGCAGGTACACCTCCCGAAACGCCTGCTTGAGCGGCTGCCGCAACTGCCGGTTTTCCAACAGCCCGCGCCAGGCCAGCACTTCGGCGGCCGGGGCCAGCACGGGGTGCCACAGATGGAGCTGCGTGTCGGCGGTGGGCGCGGGCACGGGCTGGCCGTGGGCATCCTGCCAGGCATCATCCTGATAAATAGCGTCCTGCACAGAACCATCGGGCCGGTACAGCCGCCAGATGAGCGGGCGAGCCAGCAAACTCATCAGCCCGTGGTTGAAGTAATACTGCGCAAACCAGGGCCACGGTATCCGGCGCTCGTCCACGAAGCTGCGGTCGAGTCGGTCGCGCTGGGCGGTGTAGGTTTGCTGGGCCTGGGTCTGAGCGGCTTTCAGCTCCTTGAGCTCGGCGGCGTGGGTGGCTTTGAGGGCAGCGGGGGCGCTTTTGAGGTGCTTGTCGCCTTTCTGCCACTGCACGTCGGCCTTGCCACCGGCCAGGGTGAGCGTGGCGGTGTACTCGCCAAACTCCTCAACCAGCCGGCCGTGTTCCAGCCCAAAATCCGGCGCGGCCATGTCCTCAATCTCGGCCGGACTCACGCCCAGCTTCACCGATTCCTGGGCGATGTACTTGGCAATCAGCTCCTGGGTATTAGTTTGGCGAATTTTGCCGCGCACCCGCGCCAGGGCTGCCACGCCGGGCAGCCCGTTTTGCGAGAGCGCCAGCAGGCAGGCATTGCCCAGCCCCGCCGCCAGCGGCCCCTTCCCCGGAATCTTGCGGAAGCACTTGGCGGCCAAAGCTGTAAAAAGCCCCAACATATTTGTGTTGCCCAGCGACTGCAGCGTCCAGATGAGGCCTTTGGCCACGGTGGCATTGGCTTCAGCCAAGAAATCCCAGGTCGAGTAATTGTACGTGGTGCCATCACGATACTCATGCACATGCGGCCGCTCCGTTACCGGAGTGTCGGCCAGCAGCTGTAGCCACGCCGCCCCCTGCACCCGCACGGCCTCCGGGCCGACTGCGGCAGTAGCAGCATCCAGTTCCTTGCGCAACTTGGCGGTGGGTTGGCCCGCGGTGGCTTTCGGCCAGAGCTGAAGCAGGCCCAGCCAGGCGGCGGTGCGCGGGGCGGAGCGGTCGAGGCCAGTCACGAATTCGGTAAGGGCTTGGCCCAGCGGGTCGCCCTCGGCAAAAACTACGATTGGCAGGGCATCATCACCGGCCGCCTGCGCCAGGATTTCCTGGCTTTTGAGGTGGGCTTTGAGCAAGTCGCCGGTTTGGGCGGCGGTACGGTCGCGCAGCTCGTGCAAAAATGCTAGCATCTGCTCGCCCAGCGGCTCGCGCCTGGCCAGCTTGACTACTTGATTGAGCATCAGCAGCACAGGGTAAGGATACAAGTTGAGGGCACCTTTCTGTGGCTTTGAGAAATCCAAGCCAACGTCGTTAAACAGCCGCAGATAATCCCCCTGCGTGAGGCTGAGGGTGGTTCGCACGAGAGCAGTCAGCACTTCTGCCAACACCCAGCGAATACGGTAGTTGTCTTGTGCTGCTTGCTTTATAGCCGCTGCCAGGGCCAGCACCAGCCGGCTTTGGTAGGCCACGTCCTGCGCGCGAATGGCCTGATAAGCGGGCAGCTCGTTGAGTTTGGTGCTGTAGGTTTTGGCGAGGAGCTGGGGCAGTAGTTCAGTCAGGACAGGCCGCATTTCCACCGCTTCAGCGCTGGGGTCGGCCAGGATGGCGGGGCGAAAGGTTTCTTCTTTGGGCGTAGCGGACATAGCGGCGGCGGGGCTAAAAAAGTCGCGGATTTGGTCGAGTAGTCCCATTTCTCAGCCGCCCACCAGCGGCGTCAGCTTCAAAAAGCTGGCCGTGACGCCCTCGCCCAGCCACACTTCTTCGGCCAGGCTTTCGACCTGCCGGTCGTTGACGAGGATGAAAAAGCCGTTCTGCTGGAACGCCTCCAGGGCGCGGTACACCTGCTGCTCGGCATCAATCAGCTTACTGGGCCGCAGCTGGTAGCCGTTGAGCACCCGCTCCGATTCGGTGGGCTGAATGAGGCCCTGGAATACACCGGTCTGACGCTCGTTGTAGGCCGCCACTTCGTCGTGCACGCGCCGGGCAATCAGCTCGCCCACGGTGAGCATTTCCTGGTTGATTTCCAGCTCCAGACGGTGCAGGATGCTGCCGCTGGCATTTTCGTCGAGAATGGTAAGTACGGGCATGAGCTGGCTTTGGAAAAATGCGAACGGATTTCCAGTGCAAGTAACTCAGTCGTTATCAAAGAAGATGCAGCGCGGCGCACGCTGTTTCCCCGCAGCGCGGACTTTCCGGGAAGTCATGCGGACTGCTCATCCCCATTATGCCGCAATTCAGCAACTGGTTTCTACACTTGGGTAACAGCAGTTTTCGCCGGGTGATGCCGAAACCCACTTTTGGACCATGAAAACATTCCACCTCCTCCGCCAGGCTTTGTTGCCGATTCTCGTTTTGCTGCTGGCCCACAGCTTCGCTGCCGCGCAGTCCCTCTCCAACGGCACACCCGCCGTTACCACCTCCGACGGGGTGCGGCTGTACGTGCGGGTGGCGGGCGAGGGCCGGCCCTGCGTGTTTGTACACGGCGGGCCGGGTGCGGGCGCGGCCGTGCAGGAAACCCTGGCCGGTCCCCTGTTGGAGCAGCACTTCCAGATGATTTACCTTGACCAGCGCGGCAGCGGGCGCTCAGCCAGCGCGCCGGACGGCGCCTACGGCCTGCCCCGCCTGGTACAGGATTTGGAGGAGCTGCGCCAACAGCTGCACCTCGATAAGTGGGTGCTCCTATCGCACTCCTTCGGCGGCCTCATCGCCACGGCTTACGCCCGGCAGTATCCGCAGCACACCCTGGGCCTGGTGCTCAGCAACAGCATTCTGAACCTGCCGGCCTCGATGGAAAGCCTGGCTACCAACGGCTACGCCCTACTGCCCGCCGCCACCCGCCCCCCGCTGGACCCCACCGCGCCCCTGCCCCAGCGCTTCGGCATGGTGATGGCGCTGCTCAACCAGCAACACCTGATGGACCGGCTGATGTACACCTCCGACTCAACGGCCGCACGAGTGGCCCGCGAGATGCGCCGCCAGCCCGCCACCAACCACGATTTTGCCGCCTCCCTCTACCGCCCCGGCGTCATTGATGGCTACCTCGAAGATTTTACCGCCGCTACGCCTGGGCTCAAAATGCCCGTGCTGGTGCTACCCGGCCAGGCCGATGCCGTGACCGGCCCGCAGCACGAGGGTTTCCGGTTTGCTAAGCAGCAAGTAGTGGTGCTACCCGGCCGCCACAACGGGCTGCTCGAAAACCAGCCGGCAATAGGCGCGGCCCTGACGCGCTTCGTACGCCAGTTGCCCCGCTAGCACCGCACGGCCCGCACCATGCGCGGCTTCCCAAACATATCGGGCACTACCCGGACTTCGGTAAAATCCGGGGCCTGAAGCAAGGCCGCCGTTTCGGGTCCCAGGGCTTCGTTGATTTCGAGGTAGATGCCGCCGCCCGGTTTCAGCAGCGTGCGCCCTACTTCGGCCAGGCGGCGGTAGAAGAGCAGCGGGTCGTGGTCGGGCACAAACAGAGCGGTGGCGGGCTCCCAGGCCAGTACGTTTTCGCGCATCAGCGGCCGCTCGCTTTCGCGCACGTAGGGCGGGTTGCTCACCAGCACGTCGAGCGTACCGGGCGCGAAACCGACCGGCAGCCCGGTCAGAATATCAACCTGCTCGAAGGCAACACCCGGCGCGAAACGGGCCGCGTTGCGCCGGGCCACGGCCAGGGCTTCGGCCGAAATATCCACGGCCAGCACTTGCGCGGCGGGCAGCAGCCGGGCCAGCGCCAGGGCCAAACAACCGGAACCGGTGCCCACATCCAGCACCCGCAAGCCGGTCCGGCCCGCCTGCTCCCGTTCAATCAGTTGCACCAGTTCCTCAGTTTCGGGGCGCGGAATGAGGGTGGCGGACGTTACTTCCAGCTCCATGTCGGCGAAGTGGGCGCGGCCCAGCACGTACTGCACGGGCTCGTGGGCCAGCAGCCGGGCTTGCAGGAGCGGCAGCGCGGCCAGAGCGGCAGCGGGCGCCGGCTGCCCGGCGGCCATCAGGCGTTGCAGGGAGTCCAGGCCCAGCAGGTGCTCGGCTACCAGAGCAGCAATGGCGGCGGCTTCAGGGGCGGGGTAGGCTGCTTCAAGCGCCAGGGCGAGGTCGGTAGTAAGCTGGCGGATGGTCATCGGGCCAAAGGTAAAGCCGGAGCCGGGCCGGGGCCCGCACGCTACCTTCGCCCCATGAATTCAGAAGATGCCCTTTTCATGCGCCGCGCCCTGGATTTGGCGCAGCTCGGCACTGGCTACGCCCGTCCCAACCCGCTGGTGGGCTGCGTGGTGACGCACCAGGGGCGCATTATTGGCGAGGGCTGGCACCAGCAGCACGGCGGCCCCCATGCCGAAGTGCACGCGCTGGAAGCCGTAGAGAACCAGGCGCTGCTGCCCGAAAGCCGCGTGTACGTGACGCTGGAGCCCTGCGCCCACCACGGCAAAACCCCGCCCTGCGCCGACCTGCTCATTGCTAAAGGTGTGCGCGAGGTGGTTATCTGCAACGAGGACCCGTTTCCGTTGGTGGCGGGCCGCGGCATCGAGAAGCTGCGCGCGGCTGGCATCAAAGTAGAAACCGGCGTACTGGCCGAGGAAGGCCGCTGGCTCAACCGCCGCTTTTTCACTTTTCACGAGAAAAAGCGGCCGTATCTGGTGCTGAAATGGGCCGAAACAGCCGACGGCTTTCTGGCCGGGCGCTATTTCCAGCAGGTGCAAATCAGCGGTCCGCAGGCGGGCTTGCTCACCCACAAGTGGCGGGCCGAGGAGCAGGGCATTTTGGTGGGCACCCGCACGGCCCTGCACGACAACCCGCGCCTGAGCGTGCGCGACTGGCCCGGCCCCCAGCCCACGCGCCTCGTCATCGACAAAAACCTGAGTTTGCCGCCCACGCACCATTTGCTCGACGGCTCGCAGCCCACGCTCATCTACACCTACCGGGAAGCCCGGCAAGCCACCAAATTCGACCTCGTTACCCTGTCCGAAGCCGACGACCTCATTCCTCAAGTGCTGGCCGACCTGTACGCGCGGCAGGTGCAGTCGGTGCTGGTGGAAGGCGGCCCCACGGTCCTTAACGCGCTGATACACGCCGGGCTGTGGGATGAAATCCGGGTGTTTCGGGCGCCCCTGCGGCTGGGCCAGGGCATTGCGGCGCCGCGCCTCGGCCTCACAGCTTTGCGTGAGCGGCGGAACGTTGGGCCGGATGAGTTGTTCTGGTACGTAAACGAATAATTTCCATAGTTGTCGGTTGTTAGTTATCAGTTGTCAGAGACTTACCGATAACTGATAACTAACAACCGACAACTACCAACTGACAACTAAATCATGGCCGAAAACCTCACCCTCGATACCACGCTCACCAAAGCGGAGCAATACCGCCAACTGCTCCCCCAAATCGAAGCCCTGACGACCGGCGAGCCCGACCAAACGGCCAACCTGGCCAATACGGCCGCCGCGCTGCGCCAGGCGTTTGGGTTTTTCTGGGTCGGATTCTATCTGGTGAAGGGCGACGAGCTGGTGCTGGGGCCGTTTCAAGGGCCCATTGCCTGCACGCGCATCCGGCACGGCAAAGGCGTGTGCGGCGCTAGCTGGGCCCAGGCCCAAACACTGCTGGTACCCGACGTGGAAGAATTCCCCGGCCACATTGCCTGTAGCTCGGATTCCAAATCAGAAATAGTGGTGCCTGTACTAAAAGATGGCCAAGTGGTGGCCGTGCTGGACGTGGACAGCGACCAGCTCAACGACTTCGACCACGACGACCAGGCCGCGCTGGAGCAGCTCATGCAGCTGGCCTCGCATTGGTTTTAGAAGCAAATAGGGTTTGCTGGTTGTCAGTTGTCGGTCAGCAATAGCGTAATCACCAACAACCAGCAACCGACAGCCCGCAACTAAACTACTTCCCATGAAAAAGCATTTTCATCCCCTCGGCAACTGGCGCCGCAACGTGCTGCTCCTCACCGCCGCCAGCAGCTTTGGCCTGCTGCTGCCCGCCTGCTCCAGCGACAGCAGCGACAGCCAAAGCAGCGGCAACGGCGCCGAAGCCGGCTGGGGCGGCGAAACCTACAGCCAGGGCGTCATCACGGAAATGACCGAAATAAAACCCGGCGAGTGGAAAATCACGGCCGAGCGGCCGGCGGGCAAAGAAGAAGTGGCCGCCGTGCTGCGCCATTTCGACGGCAAAGTAGACACCCTGCAAGGCCAGGCCTTGCAGGGCAAAATGCAGGAATACAGCCGTGCCAACCCTGAAAACCGCGCCAACGGCACCGGCATGATGGATATTCTGATGTGGAGCAGCATCGGCTACATGGCGGGCCGCTTCCTCACCCCGAACACGGGCGCCTATGGCAACTCCGGCATCCTCCAGCGCAACCAGGGCTGGCGCGCCAACGTGGCCCGCGAGCGCCAGACCGGCCGGGGTTTCTTCGGCCGGGGCTTTAGCGGCGCCGGCACCTCGGCCAACGCCGGCATCTCGGAAAGCCGCTCCACGGCGCGCACGGCCCCGCGTCCCGGCATCCGGAGCAGCGCGCCATCGGGACGCAGCAGCCGCTTCGGCAGCCGCGGCGGCTCGCGGGGTTTTGGCGGGTGATTTTTTCATTTAACAATTACAAGACTTACGCCCTCAGCCGCTGGCGCGCGTCTCCGACGCGGTGCCCACTGGCTTGGCGTTTCCAAACGCCGCCGTTCGCACCGTCTGGTCTCGTTGGCCCCGCGCGTCGGAGACGCGGAACCAGTAGGCCACGCGTCGGAGACGCGCGCCAGCAACTCAGTGCGTAAGTCCTAAATTATCAATTACCATTTAACACCCTTCATCCGCTCTTCAAGCAACCCCTCAAACTAACAGCCTGATTGTCAAATGAAAATCAACCTACTGCCCCTATCCGGCGATGTTTCGCCTGCCGTGCGCGCGTTGGGCTGGGACTGGGCCATTGAAGAAGCCTGCCAGAACTACGTGGCCCGTGAAGCCGTGCAACTTCCCGAGACCGAGGCTGAAATACTGCTACAGGCGGCCGATACGCTCTACGATATGCTGGTGGAATCCATTCCGGACCCGATGCCGGATGCGTTTTTGCAGCAGCTGGCCATCCCCACCAACCTGTGGGAAGCCGTGCGCCACTCCTGGAACGACGAGCGGCATTGGCACCTCTACGGCCGCTTCGACCTGGCCATGACCCCGGACGGCCCCAAGCTATTGGAGTTCAACGCCGACACCGCCACCAGTCTGCCCGAAACCAGCGTGGTGCAGTGGGCCAGCCTCGTGGCCGCCGGCCAGACCGACGAAGACCGCCAGGCCAACGGCTTGTTCGAATGCCTCGAAGACCAGTTCCGCCACTGGCGCACCCTCAATATTGACCGGCAGGCCACGCTACTGCTGGTGCACCTGCCCGACAGCGCCGAAGACGAGGCCAACTGCGCCGTGCTGGCCGAGGCCGCCCAAGCCGCCGGCTTTGCCGATTTCCACATCTGCGCCGTCGATGAAATGAAGGTATCGGTGGCTGGCGAAGACCGGGGCGTCTGGGCCGAAACTGCCCCGGACCAGTGGCAGAAATTCGATTTCCTGTTCAAGCTTGTGCCTTGGGAGATTCTGGCCGCAGAAGAGCCGGAGCTTACCGCCGACCTCACCCACCTGCAGCTCACGCGCGACGTGGTAACGGCCAACCCGGCCTACACCCTCCTTTTCCAGAGCAAAGCCCTGCTCGCGCACCTGTGGAGCCAGTTTCCGCACCACCCGCTGCTGCTCGAATCCAGCTTGCGCACCATGCCCGGCCACCACATTCGCAAGCCGGTATTGGGGCGAGAGGGCCAAAACGTGGCCGAAATTCAGCCCGATGGCCACACCAGCACCGAAGTGCCGGGCGACTTTGCCCAGCAGCCCCAGCTCTACCAACGCTGGGCCGAACTGCCCACCGACGCGCAGGGCCGGCGGTACCAGGCCGGCGTTTTCTGGGCCGGCGAAGCCTGCGCCATCGGCTTCCGCCGCGAGGCTGGGCTCATCACCAACCTGTCGGAATTTGTGCCGCACGTATTGGTATAGCCTACTTGGTTAGCACACAGAAAAGCCCGGCTGCATCGATGCAGCTTGTCCTTACCCACATCTTTGAAAAGCGCCGGCCAACAGGTCGGCGCTTTTTTGTGGGTTCTTGCGGGGCCGGCTTAGTAGCTTGCGAGATGAGTATTTCGACGCATTTCTGCGACCCGCAGCTGTGGGCGCAGACGCATTTTGGGGGCACGGTGTTGGGCGATGCCCGCCGCAGCCGACGGGTGGTGCAGTTGGCCGCCGGTTGGGCCCGGCAGCCGGGGGCCACCATTCCGCAGTTGGGGACCGGCCAGGCGGGGGCCAGTAAAGCGGCGTATCGCTTGCTGGGCGGTGCAAGGGCCACGCCCGAGGCGCTGCAGGGGGCGCATCAGGCCGTGGTTCGCCAAGCGCTACAGGAGCCGGGCACCTACCTGCTGGTCGAAGACACGAGCGAACTGAGCTGGCCCGAAGCCGACGAGCGCCGGCCCGGCCTGGGGCCGGTCGGGCCGGGCAAGGCCACGAGCCAGGGCGTACTGCTGCACTCGTTGGTGGCCGCCGGCTGGCCGGTGCAGGACCCCGACCCGGCCGCCAAACGGCCCGCCCTGCCGCTGCTGGGCCTGTTGGACCAGCAGTTTCACGTCCGTCAACCGGTGCCGGAGGCCGAAAAAGACCATCTCCACGGCGGCTCGCGCCTGCGCCAGGGCCGGGTCCGCGAATCGGCGCTCTGGTCCCGGAGCTTGCGCAACGTGGGCAGCCCGCCACCGGACGCGCGCTGGGTGGTGGTGGCCGACCGCGGGGCCGACATCTACGAGCACCTGCAGCAGTGCCGGGCCCAGGGCCTGGGCTTCGTGGTGCGCGCCGCCCAGGACCGGGCCCTGGTGGCCGGCGCCGACAAAGCGCCCGCCGGGCGGCTCTTCGCCGTGGCGCGGGCCCAGCCCTCGGCGGGCCAGTTGACCCTGGCCTTGCGTGGCCGGCCGGGCCAGCCGGCCCGCGAAGTGCTGCTCCAGGTCAGTTTCAGCCCCCCGCTGGCCCTGCGTGCGCCCCAGCGACCGGGCGCGGCGACGGGCAAAGGGGACCCGGTTCCCTGCGCCCTGGTACGGGTCTGGGAAGCCGCCCAAGTCGGGGACACAGGCCCGGCCACGCCCGCCCTGGAATGGCTGCTGCTCTGCGACCAACCCATCACGGATTTTGCCCAGGCCCACGCCTGCGCCCGGCAGTACGTGAGCCGCTGGCTCATCGAGGACTTTCACAAAGCCCTGAAAACGGGCCTGGGGGCCGAAAAGCTCCAGCTCCAAACCGCTGACCGTCTTTTTGCCGCCGTCGCCCTGCTCAGCGTGGTCGCATTGGCGCTAGTGGATATGCGCGAAAAAAGTCGCCTCCAACCCGACTTGCCGGCGACGGCAGCGGGGCTGGAAGCGACTTTTTTACAGGTCCTCACGCTGCGCAGTTCACGACCCGTGCAGACTGTGCGCGACGTGTATTATGCCTTGGCTGGCCTGGGCGGCCACCTGGGCCGCAAAGGCGACGGACCACCTGGCTGGCAAACCCTCTGGCGCGGCCTGATGAGCCTGCGCTTACTCGTCGAAGGCGTCC
>NZ_JNLX01000169.1 GCF_000715495.1 Hymenobacter sp. IS2118
GGGGTAGCACAAGAGTAGGAACAGAAAATATCGCTAGGCCATTTCGCTTAACGACGCTTCCCAGTCCGTGAGGGCGCGCAACGGGCGTAACTGCCCGGCCGCAACCGCTTCCGGCAGCGTGAAGTCGTAGCGGCCCAGCATGTTGACGTGTTCGTGCAGTAACGGCGAAAGGCGGGCTACGTCGTCTGGGTTCAGGTTCCCTTCGGTTTCTTGCCACTGTTCCAACGCCTGCTGCAAATAGCGAGTGTTCCACAGCACCAAGGCGTTCACGACCAGGCCCAGCGCGCCCAACTGGTCCTCCATGCCCTCGCGGTAGCGTTGGCGTAACTCGCCTTTCTTGCCGTGGAAGACGGCACGGGCCAGCGCGTGGCGGCCCTCGCCGCGGTTGAGCTGCACCAGGATGCGCCGGCGGTAGGCCTCGTCCTGCACGTAGGCCAGCAGGTAGCGCGTCTTCTCCACCCGCCCGAATTCCGCCATCGCCCGGCCCAGGCCCGAGAGCGAACCCGCCCGCTGCAACGTGCGCATCACGGCGGTGGCTTTGACCTTGCCCAGCTTGAGCGAGCCCGCCAGCCGCAGCATGTCGTCCCAATGGTCGTGAATGAGGCGGGAATGGATGACGTGCCGGCCCAACTCGTTGAGCGGGCCGTAGTCGTCCTCTTTGTTCAGGCGCCAGAAGCGCTGGTCCGAGAGGTCGGCCAGCCGGGGGCTGAACCGGTAGCCCAGCAACGCAAACAAGCCAAAGACGACCTCGCTGTAGCCGTGCGTATCGGCCATGATTTCGCGCGGGTCCAGGTTGGTTTGCTGCTCCAGCAGTCCGGCCAGGATGAACAGGGAATCGCGCAAGGTGCCGGGAATGACGATGCCGTGAAAGCCCGTGAACTGGTCGCCGGTAAAGTTGTAGTAGGTCACGCCGCGCTGCGAGCCGTAGTATTTGCGGTTCCACCCGGCATGAAGCGTGCGCACGGGCACCACGAAACGCATGCCATCGGCCGAGGCGACTTCGCCCCCGCCCCAGGCCTGGGCCAGGGGTAACCGGGCTTGCCCGTCCACCAGACGGGCGTTGGCGGCGGCAAGCGTTTCCGCCCGCACGTAGTTTTGTTGCACCCAGGACAAGCGCGGCAGCGTCAGGGCGGGCACTTCGGGCCGGGCCACTGCCTTTAGGCCAATGTTGCAGGCTTGCGCCAATAAAACGGCGCAAATGCTCAGCGGCAGGTCGAGCGCTTTGGTTTGTCCATCGGCCACATGCGTGAAGGCCCCGGTTAAGTCCGTGAAGGCATCGACTTCCAACAGCAGCGCCGCCAGCTCCACGCGGGGCAACTGCCCCGCCAGCTGCTCGCGCAAGTGCGTCAGGCTGGCTGGTTCCTCCTGCGCCGACAAGGGGCTCACCCGCACAAAAGGCTGCCCGTCCTGCTGCACCACCTGCAGCGCCGTGTTGTGCGGCAGGCTTTCGCCCACTCCCCTGTAGGCGGCCCGTAGCTGTGCCTGGAGCCGAACCAGTTCCACGGCCGGGTCGAGGGAGCGGTCCAAGGCGCGGGCCACCGCCTCCCGCGCCGCCTCCCAGGCCTCACCTTGCAGCAGTTCCGCCCGCGGGTCGCCGTAGCGCTCACTTGTCGCAACGAATACCTCCCGGCGACGCAGGGCCTGGTGCAGCCGGTCCAGCACGCAAAGGGTGTACGCCGCCGGGTTCACCTCGTCTTTGCCGGGAAACACCCGCCGCGCCCAGCTTTTGGGCACGAGGGAGCGGGGCGCCGCCGCCCACTTCGGCCGGCCCCGCCCACCGGCTTCCTGGGCCTGTAGGAAGCGCCACGCGTCGAGCAAGGGTTTGGCCGACGGAGCGCCCTCGAAAGTAACGCCCGCCAGCAAGGTCGGCAGGAACCGGCGCACCGTCGCGTAGCTGCCGCTGAGCGCCTGGAACTGTGGGTCGTCTGCGGAACCGGCCAGCGCCTGCACTGCGTCAGCTGCTGCCCGCAACGGGGCTTCGCCGATGCGCCCCAGCACTTGGTTCCGAATGTGGGCTTCGGGAACGGATTCGTCCAGCAGAATACGCACCGCTTGGTGCAACACTAGCGCGGCCTGGTCTAGGTCCTTGAGGGAACGGAGCCGTTCGCGGCGGCGCTTCGTTTCGCCCCGCAGGGCCAGCGACGTCATCAGCCCGTCGAAGAGGTCCAGCACATCGTCGGTGGCCGTGCGTTCGAGGGCCTGGACAAAGGCGAACAGCGTGGCCAGGCGGCGTTCCTCCCCCATGCGGGCCAACGTCTGCCCCCAGGCCACTTGGGCGTGGCGGGCCAGCCGCACCAAGCGGGCTTCGGGCAAGTCGTGGAGCGAGATGTCCCCGACACCCAGGGCGCGCACGTGGTCCAGCCGTCCCAACGCGGCCACCAGAGCAGGGCCGGAAACGCGGGTGGGCGCGGTACGTAACGCTTCCAGTCGGGTGAGCCGCTGGCCAGGCGGCACGACCAACAGCGATTCCAAGGCCTGCTGCTGCACCGGGTTCAACCGGTTACGGAGCTGGCGGTAGAGGTGGCGGCCGGTGCGCTCGCGCACCCGCGCAATCAGGCGAGCCAGCACCGTCACGCCGGGCAGTACGACGCGCTGGGCCACCAGGTGCGCGGTCGCCAAATCGAAGAGCACGCTGGGCCGCACGGTGCTGGTGAGCACCTGGGCGTAAAGCCAGCGGGCCAGGCGGAACGCCTGGCGGCCGTCAAAGGGGCGAAAACCCAGATAGGCCACCACCTGTACCTGGTGGTCGTGCAAGGTGTTCGGCCGGGTGTACTGGTCGCTCCAGGTATCGGCCGTCAGGTGCAGTTGCCGGGCCAGGGTTTGTACCACAACGGCCGGAACCTGCGTGGGAACGGGCAGAAACGTGCCCAAAAACCGCAACGTACCCAGCTGCACGGCGCACCCGAGTTGGGTGTAGGTTCGGCGGTAGCCGGCCAGAAACTGGATGTCCTGCGGGCTCAGGTAAAAGAAACGGGCCAGTTGCTCCGGACTGGGGTCGGCGGGGTAGCGCCCGTAGCGGGCGGCCTGCTCGTCGCTAAGGAATTCAACGGGCATGGCAGCGGATGACAGCGTTGCGCAAGGGCGGAAGCCGTCTGGTCATCGTTCCCACGCTAACCGCCGAAGCCGCCTGTATCACCTTTGGGTTGGTTTTCGATGGTGCTGGCGGGCTTATTGTTCCCCAGAAACCAGGTGAATCCCAGGTAGCCCACGCGCGTTTCGTATTTGGTTCGCAGGTCGGCGGCAAGCCCATCGGCCGCGAGTTGCGTGTACTGGCGGCGCGTGTTGAATACGTCACTCACGCGCAGGGTCAGCGCGGCCCGGTCGCGAAAGAGGCGCTGGCGGAGGGCCACGTCAACCCCGTACACCTCCAGCAAGCGGCCTTGCGGCACCACCAGCGGCGCGCGGTAGTTGCCGCTGAGCTGCACGGCCAGCGTTTTGGTGGGGTTGAAGGTGTTCAGGACATAGGCCGTGCCGGTGAAGTTGGCCCGGGTCCCCTCGCCGCTGAAGCTGGCTACTTGGTTGCGGTAGTAAGAGCCGTTCGCCGTGAGCTTCCACCAGGGGGCTATGGTTTGCGTCAGCGAAACCTCCAGCCCGTAGCTGGCGGTGTTGCCAAAATTGGCGTAGCTGGTGCGGGTGATGAAATCGGGCTGGCCGCTGAGGCGGGTCGCCAGCGTATCAATGGTGCGCAGGCTTTGGATGGACTGGCTGGCAAAGCGCCCGAACAGGGTCGTGCTCAGCGTCGTGGTCTGCCAGGCTACCTGGTGCCCCAACTCCGCGACGTGCACGTACTCGGGGCGTAGGTCGGGGTTGCCCACCACGTAATTGCGGGCATCCAAATAAATGGGCAGCGCAATGATTTGCAGGAAATTGGGCCGGTTTAGCCGGCGCGCGTAGCTGAACTGTAGGCGCTGGTCGTGGGGCAGCGTGCGCGCCACCGTGGCTGAGGGGAAGACGTTGAGAATCCGTTGGCGGGCCGAGCCCGTGGGCAGCACCTGGGCCTGCAGGCCCGTGTATTCGGCCCGCAGCCCGCCCTGGTATTCCCACGCACCCGACTTGTGCTGGTAGGAACCGTAAGCCTGCGGAATGAGCTGCCGGTACTTGTACCGGAACGAGCCGGCTTCCTGCCGAATGAATTCGGCGCCGGTCGTCGGTTGCACCGAATAATCGGCCGAGCCGGGCGTCACCATGAGGTCTGTTTTCACCCCCGCTGCCCAGCCGCGCTTGTCGTCCAGGGGATGCACGTAGTCCACTTGCGCCGAAGGCATCTGAATGGTGACATCCAGTAGTTGCTGGCGGGCGTTGCGCGAATAGCGGGCGGGGCCATCCAATACGCGCTGCTGGGTCGTGACGGTGCCCCCATCCAGAAGGTACGTGGCGCTGGCCGTCAGCACCCGGCCGGGGTAAGCGGCCCACGTGCGCCGGTAATCGCCCGAGACGCGGGCGTTGTAGAGGTTTTCTACCTGCGAATTCTGATTTTGCAGGTCGATGGTGGGGGCAAGGCCGTCGGTGAGCCGGGTGGTAAAGTCCTGCGCGGTCTGGTTGTCCTGTTTGTAGTACTGGGCCGTGAGGGACAGGCGCTGCTGGTCGCTGGGAGCGTAGCCAACACCCAGACGCCCGCCAATTGCGGTTTGGTCGCGGGTGCTTCGGCCCGTCTGGTCGGTGCGGGTGGTGCTGCCGTCTACCGTAGCGACCTGCTGCAAGGACGAGCTGCCCCGAAAGAGATTGTCCGACCCGTCAACTCCCCCAAAAAAGTTGATGTTGCCGACCTTGCGGTTCAGGTTGAGGGACGCCGTGTATTTGTCGCGGGTGCCCATCGTAACCAGCGCATCGCCGTTCCAGCCATCCTGGGTTGGTTTTTTCTGCACCAGATTGATGATGCCCCCCGTGCCTTGGGCCGAATACTGCGCGCCGGGATTGGTAATGACTTCGATGGTTTCGAGGCGGCTGGCCGGCAGCTGGTCGAGGCGCAGGTTGGGGGGAGCTGGCTTGCCGTCGAGGTAGAGCGTGACGCCCGGGTTGCCCCGCAGGCTCACTTGCCCGTTTTCGTCCACCGCCACCGAGGGTACTTTCTGTAGCACATCCGCCGCCGTGCCGCCCGCGCTGTTGAGGTCTTTGTCCACGTTGAGCACGATTTTACCCAGCTCGTTGACCAGCGCCGCTTTTTCGCCCTGCACGACCACGCCGCCCAGCTGCACGGCGGCGGCCACCATCCCCCACTCCCCCAAACGGACCACCGGGGTAGTGGCGTCCATCGTAGCCGGACGGCGGATAGAACGGTAGCCCAGCGCCTCGGCCCGCACCAGGTAACGGCCCAACGCGAGGTTGGTCAGCGCAAAGGTGCCGTTTTCCGCGGTTTGGGTGTTGGCTACCAGGGCCGAGTCGGACACCCGCAGAAGCAGCACATTGGCAAAAGGGAGCGGTTGCCGGGTTGCCTGGTCCAGCAGCGTACCGGAGACTTCGCCCAACGTCTGCGCACGGAGCGGACTAGGCAGTAGGCCCGCTACGAAGAACACGAGCCCCCAACACCACCCCCCGCCTCGGCGCACAGCCGATGTGCCATCAAGAAGTTGACGCAACAGCTGCATGACAGCTCTTTTAACATTCGGCATAAGAAATTGACTGACAAGGTTTATTGCAATACAAGCTACCAGGCAATACCTAGTAAATTGAGCTGAGAATACCGGCTGATTCATCGGGGTTTGGAAGTAAGATGACAGAAAAAGAAAAGGAGATGAGGCAGTAATTTCCCTCGCGTACTCGCTGCCCTCGCGTTCGAAACTAACGAGAATAGGGGGTTACGAGGGGTTACTTCGCTTGTCGGCGCAGGAATAGATAGTAAGCCAGGAAGCCCAAGGCGGTGCTGAACACTAGGATGATGACGGAGTGCAGGCCCAGGGGTAGGTACCAATTACACGCCGTGAGCCCCGCGCCAGTGCTCAGGAGCAACGCGACCCACTTCACCACTTTGTTTAGCTCGTCCTGCGGGCCGGGCAATAGGCGCTCGACCACGCTTTCCGAAATGATGGCCGTATCAACTATTTTGTTTTTTAGTAAGTAATTAAGTACCAGTTTAATGGCTGCCAAAACGAAGTAGCCGAGCAGGAAAAGGGCGATGGCTGGAAAAATGACCCGTCGCGCAATCTCCACCGCGTTGGCATCAAGGGTCGGTAGCAGGGCCGATTGGGCCGATGCTTCCCCGGCGGTCAGGCAGCAAAACAGCAGCAACAGAAACCTTTTCATAAGTCGGGTTGGGGGTAATACCGCATGAGACCGGTCAGCGCCAGTCAGGTTGCAAAAAATCAAGAAAAAGTCAGCAGGCGCATTTGCTGGCGGTGCCGGGTCAGCAATTCCAGGCATTGCCCGGCCACGACCAAGCCCGTCACGGCCAGCAGCCCAGCCCCTAGCCCGGTGCCCAAGCTTTGTAAAATCGGTACCAGCTGGCCGCCAAATACGGCCAGGAACGCCACCACCACCGCCAGCACGAGGGCGGCCACTCCGCTGAGCACCCAGGGAAAGGCGGGCTGGGGCCGGGGCAACTGTGCCAGGACGCTCGCCGTGAGGTCGAAAGCGAAGACCGGGGGCGGCAGGTGGGCGGCGGCCGTGAACAGATGCTGGTACGTAGCCACCCGGCCCTGACACAAGCGGCAGCCGCGCAGGTGTGCTGCCTGGGAGTCCGGCAGCAAGGAGGTGGATTCCGCCGCTTCCTGAAGGGCGCGCTCGGTGAGATGGGGGCTGGTCATAATTCGTCTCGTTTATAAGTGGCCAATAGCTGTTGTTTTAGCTGTTTCCGCGCCCGAAAGAGGTAGTTTTTCACGGTCCCGTCCGGCAGAGAGGTTATCTGGGCAATTTCCTCGTAGCTCAGTTCCTGCTGGTGATACAAGGCAATCAGGGTGCGGTAGAGCGGGGGCAATTGCTCGATGGCCGTGCTTAAAATACCGGCCAGGTCTTGGTCAAAAAGGGCCGCTTCCGGGTCGTAGTCTGGCCCGGCCACTAAACCGAAGGGGGGACTACGGCCTTCGTCCGACGAGTTGTCCGGCTTGTGCTCCGACAAGTCCACTAGCACCAGTTGCTTCTTTTCCAGGTAATGCAGGCACGTGTTGTAGGCAATCTGACCGACCCACGTGGAAAGCTTTGCTTGAAACTTGAACCCGGCCAAATGCTTAAAAACCTTCAGGTACACTTCCTGCGCGACATCCGGACGGTCCGCGGGGTGGCGAATCATTTTGAATACCATCTGCGTGACCAGCCCCTCCGTGCGCTGCACGATTTGCCCAAAAGCCGCGGTATTTCCTCCCAGCACCTGCGCCACAAGCTGCTGGTCGGTCACGGGGAAGGCGGGCAGTTTGCTCATCTAGGCATGAGACCGGTCAGTCGGAATGATGTTGCATAAAGACTTTTTTCGGCAGTCACTCCGTTTGCGAAAAAGCGTTTGTGCAGGCGACTCAAGCCGGCGTACGGGTGCCGCCAGTGGGTACATCCAAGTGCGCGAGGTACCGGTAAATCGTCGCTCGTCCCACGCCCAGCAGTTGTCCGATTTCCGCCACCGTTTTGTCCTGTTGCAAGTAAAGCGTCTTCGCCGCCTGCGCCTTGGAGAGGGCTTCCTTCGAGAGGCCTTTGGGCCGACCGCCCTGTCGTCCCCGCGCCCGGGCAGCCGTCAGTCCGGCCTTGGTGCGCTCGCGGATAATGTCGCGCTCAAACTCGGCCAGTGAGGCGAACAGATTGAACATAAGCCGGCCCTGCGCCGTGGTCGTATCCAGGTGGTCCTGTAGGCTGACGAAGTGGATGCCGTTGTCTTGAAACCCCGTCACCAACGTGACTAGGTCCTTCAGCGAACGGCCCAGCCGGTCCAGCTTCCAGACCACGAGCGTGTCGCCGGGCCGCAGCCGGGCCAACAGGTGTTGGAGTGCCGGACGCTCTTTCACGGATGACACTTTTTCCTGGGCCACCTCGGCACAGCCGTAAGCCTGCAAGGCATCGGTCTGCAGGTGCAGCTGCTGGTCGGAGGTGCTCACACGGGCATAGCCGAAAATCATGGTAGTTTTTCTCAGGAAGTCAACGGAGGCGAAGATAGCGAGTCGTTGATTGGTGAGAACAGGAAATGAGACAATCTTTGGTCGCTTTTCGGGGCGCAAAGCAGGCCAGGCGGGTGGGCCGCTAAAACGGCCGTATTTTGAGACAGCCGACCACGCAGTTTTCCCCTACCGATACTTTCTGTTCCTACTCTTGTGCTACCCCACTTACCCCACATAGGGTAAAAATTCTCCTTGTCTGTTACCCGGACTTTTTCGGCCTCAGCTTTCGGCGCTAATATCACCGCAACTGAACCCCGGCCGGGTTCCAGCCGTTTAGGCATTTCCCGTGGCCGACGTCTTCGTGTCCACGGCGTTGGTTACCTTTGACCCCAATGCGGCTTCTCTGCTCCTTGTTCGCGCTCTACTTCGGCTTGCTTTCGTGCTTGCCGCCGAACGCGGACGTGCACGAGCTGGCCGAGTCGCTGGCCTTGCGCAACCACCACGCGCAGGCCCACCACGACAGCTCCCTGCTGGATTTTCTGCTCGACCATTACGCCGGCCAGAGCCACCGCCACGACGATGGCGACCAGGAACACCAGTCGCTGCCGTTTCACCACGCCCACGACTGCGCCCATGCTGTGGTCGCCTGGGCAACCATGCCGGTCGTAGTACCGGCCGCGCCCCTTGCCTTCCCCCTGGGCGAAGCGCAGGTCGTATCCTGTGCGGCCGATGCCCCGGTTGGCATCACGAGCACCTGCTGGCAGCCGCCGCGGGCCTAGCCCTTTCCTTCTGTTCCGGCATTTGCTGCCCGGCTTCGCTATGTGCGGAGTCCGGTTGGCTGCGTTTACGTCCTGGTCCGCCTACGGCTGGGCTACGCGTCGGAACCCCCTTCTTTTCTGGTTTGGGTTTTCATTTTAAGCGGCTCCATGTTCGACCGGCTGATTCATTTTTCGATTCATAATAAGCTCATCATCGGGCTGCTGACCCTGGCCCTGGTGGCCTGGGGCAGCTATTCGCTCAAACACTTACCCATCGACGCCGTGCCCGACATCACCACCAACCAGGTGGTAGTGTACACCGTAGCCCCGTCGCTGGCGGCCAGCGACATCGAGCGGCTGGTGTCGTTTCCCGTCGAGCAGAGCGTGGCCACCATTCCCGAGCTGGAAGAGGTGCGCTCGTTCTCGCGCTTCGGGCTCTCGGTGGTCACCATCGTGTTCCACGACAACGTGGATATCTACTGGGCCCGCCAGCAGATTGCCGAGCGACTGCGCGAGGCCGAAAGCCAGATTCCGCCCGGCACCGGCCGGCCCACGCTGGCCCCCGTGACCACCGGCCTGGGCGAGATTTACCAGTACGTATTGCGCCCCGCGCCCGGCTATGAAAAGGTGCACGAGGCCCGCGAGCTGCGCACGATGCAGGATTGGATAGTGCGCCGGCAGCTGCTGGGTACACCCGGGGTGGCCGACGTGAGCAGCTTTGGGGGCTTGCTTAAGCAGTACGAAGTGGCCCTCGACCCCCAGCGGCTCCGCTCCCTGAACGTGACCGTGGACCAAGTGTACCAGGCCGTTTCGCGCAACAACCAGAACACCGGCGGGGCCTACCTCGACGTGAACCCGCAAGCCTACTTCATCCGCACTGAGGGCCTGGCCGCCACGCCCGCCGACCTGGGCAATATCGTGGTGCGCCGCACCGATACCGGCCTGCCCGTGCTGGTGCGCGACGTGGCCGACGTGCGCCTGGGCGCGGCCATCCGCTACGGGGCCATGACGCGCAACGGGCAAGGCGAAGTGGCCGGCGGGGTAGTGCTCATGCTCAAAGGAGCCAACGCCAACGAGGTGATTCAGGCCGTGAAGACGCGCATGGCAACGGTCCGAAAATCCCTGCCTAAAGGCGTCATTCTGGACGTGTACCTGGACCGCTCCGAGCTGGTGGGCCGCGCCATCGGTACCGTAACCAAGAACCTGGCCGAGGGCGCGCTGATTGTGATTTTGGTGCTGGTGCTGTTCCTGGGCAATTGGCGCGCCGGGCTGGTGGTGGCCTCGGTGATTCCGCTGGCCATGCTCTTTGCCATCAGCCTGATGCGCGTGTTCGGGGTATCGGGCAACCTGCTCAGCCTGGGCGCCATCGACTTCGGACTGGTCGTGGACGGGGCCGTGATTATCGTGGAAGCCATTGTGCACCGG
Source organism: Hymenobacter sp. IS2118 (assembly GCF_000715495.1). GTDB lineage: Bacteria > Bacteroidota > Bacteroidia > Cytophagales > Hymenobacteraceae > Hymenobacter. Next base: position 10,196 of record NZ_JNLX01000169.1, read on the forward strand.
CTGCACGGCGGGCAGCTGGCGGCCACCGCCCGCCTGAATCAGCACCAGATGAACGAGGAAACCTACCAGGCGGCCAGCAAAATCCGCTCGTCGGCCGCGTTCGGCGAAATCATCATCCTGATTGTGTACCTGCCCCTGCTGGCCCTGGTGGGCACCGAGGGCAAGATGTTCCGGCCGATGGCCCAAACCGTGGCCTTCGCCATTCTCGGCGCCTTCATCCTGAGCCTGACCTACGTGCCGATGATGTCGGCGCTGGCGCTGAGCCGCAACACCCAGCACCAGGAGAATTTCTCCGACCGGATGATGGCGTTTTTCACCCGCCTCTACGAGCCGCTGCTGCTGTGGGCCCTGCGAAGCAAAGCGCTGGTGCTGGGCACGGCAGTGGCCCTGCTCGTGGGCGCGGTGCTGCTATTTCGCACCCTGGGCGGCGAATTTATTCCGACTCTTTCGGAAGGCGACTTCGCGGCCGAGATGCGCACGCTCGTAGGCAGCTCGCTGGGCTACACCGTGAACCGCACCCAGCAGGCCCAGCGCATTCTGCTCCAGCAGTTTCCCGAAGTCAAGGAGGTCGTAGGCAAGGTGGGCTCGGCGGAAATCCCGACCGACCCCATGCCGGTGGAAGCGGCCGACCTGATGGTGGTGCTCGAAAAAGATAAGAGCAAGTGGACTTCGGCCACAACCCAGGAGGAGCTGGCCGACAAGATGACGAAGGCCGTGAGCGTGATTCCGGGCGTCACGTTCAGCTTCCAGCAGCCCATTCAGATGCGCTTCAACGAGCTGAGCAGCGGCGTGAAACAGGACGTGGTGATGAAAATCTACGGCGAAGACCTGGCCCAGCTCAGCCGCTACGCCCGGCAGGCGGCGGCCCTGGCCCGCCGGGTGCCCGGCGCCACCGACATCTACGCCGAGGAAGTAACCGGCCTGCCCCAGATTGTGGTGACGCTCGACCGCAACCGCCTCGCCCAGTTCGGCCTGAACGTGGAGGACGTGAACCGCACGGTGCAAACGGCCTTCGCCGGCCAGACCGCCGGCCAGGTGTTCGAGCAGGAGCGCCGCTACGACGTGGTGCTGCGCCTGCGCCCCGACCTGCGCCAGGACATCAACAGCGTCCGCCGGCTCTTCATCGCCACGCCCGACGGCCCGCAGATTCCCCTAGAGCAAGTGGCTACCGTGGCCCTGGTCGACGGCCCCAACCAGATTCAGCGCGACGATGCCAAGCGCCGCATCACGATGGCCTTCAACGTGCGAGGCCGCGACGTGGAAAGCGTGGTCACGGACCTGCAAACCCGGGTGGACCGGCAGCTCAAATTCGCGCCGGGCTACTACGCCACCTACGGCGGGCAGTTCGAGAACCTGCGCCAGGCCACCGACCGGCTCCTGATAGCGGTGCCGGTGGCGCTGCTGCTCATCTTCGTGCTGCTGTTTTTCACCTTCCGCTCACTCAAGCAGTCGGTGCTGATTTTCACGGCCATTCCGCTCTCGGCCATCGGCGGGGTGCTGGCCCTGTGGCTCCGCGGGATGCCGTTCAGCATTTCGGCCGGGGTGGGCTTCATTGCGCTGTTCGGGGTGGCCGTGCTCAATGGCATCGTGCTCATCGGCTACTTCAACCAGCTTAAAACGGAAGGCGTGACCGACCTGGTGGAACGCATCCGGCGCGGGGCCGAAGTGCGCCTGCGGCCGGTGCTGATGACGGCCACGGTGGCCTCACTGGGCTTTCTGCCGATGGCGCTGAGCACGTCGGCCGGCTCGGAAGTGCAGCGGCCGCTGGCCACGGTGGTGATTGGCGGGCTGCTCACGGCCACGCTGCTTACCCTGCTGGTGCTGCCCGTGCTGTATGCCCTGGCGGAACGCAACGCCCCGAACCCGGAGGCCCCGGAGGAGATGCCGACCGAAGCCAGCCCCCGCGTCCTGCGCACAACCTTGGGAAGCCTGGCCCTGCTGCTCAGCTTGCTGCCCCTGGCCAGCATCGCCCAGCAAGCGCCGCTCTCCGCCGCCCAGGCGGTGACCCAGGCCCTGCAAACCAACGGCACCGTACAAGCCGCCCAAGGGGCGCTCGAAGCCCAGCGGGCCGCGCGCCGCGGGGCCGTGGACGTGCTCGGCCGCACCACCATTCAGGGAACCTACGGCCAGTTCAACTCCTACCGCAACGACAACCAATTCAGCCTCACCCAGCCGCTGAGTTTGCCGGGCGTGTACCGCAGTCAGGCCCGGTTAGCCGACGCCCAGGTAGTGAACCGCGAATTGCAGCTAACCCAGGTGCAAGCCGAGCTGCGCCGGCAGGTGCGCCTGAGCTACGAGCAGGCGGTGCACGCCCGCCACCGCCTACGGGTGCTGCGCGGTCAGGACAGCATCTATACCGAGTTTCTGCGGGCGGCCAACCTGCGCTTCAAAACCGGCGAAGTGGCCCGCTTGGAGCCCGCCACCGCGTTGGTACAGCAGGGCGAAACCCAAGCCCTGCTCCGGCAGGCCCGCACCGACTACGCCGTGGCCCAGCGTCAACTCCAGGCGCTGTTGCAGCAACCCACCGGGGTAGTTATTGCCGACAGCGTGCTGCGTCCCATAACCTCCGCTGCTGCCCCGGCGGCCAAGGCTGATACGGCCTTGCTGGCCCAAAACGCCCAGGCGCGAGTCTTGCAACAGCAGGTGCTGGAACGGCAGGCCACCACCCGCGCCGAGCAGGCCCAAGGCCTGCCCAGCTTCACGCTCGGCTACTTCAACCAGAGCCTGATTGGACCGCAGACCGTGGGCGGCGTGGGCGGGCCGGAGCGCTACTACGGCGGCGGCGACCGGTTCCAGGGCGTGACAGCGGGCGTGGCATTACCGTTGGTGCGGGGTCCGCAGAAAGCCCGGGTGGAGGCCGCCCGCCTCCAGGAAAAGATAGCCCAAACCCAGGCCCGGCGCTACCAGGCCGAACTAACGGCCCGCGTGGATGAGCTGCAGGCCCGCCGCCAGGAGCTGGCCGAGCGGGTACAGTTCTACGAGCAAACCGGCCTGCCCCAGGCCGCCGTCATCGTGCGCCTGAGTACGCGCGCCTTCAAGGCCGGCGAAATGGGCTACTCCGAATACCTGCTCAACCTGGACCGGGTGCTGAAGCTGCGCACCGCCCACCTCGATGCCCTGCTGGCCCACAATCAAACCCTCATCGAACTCAACTACCTGCTCGGCACCGCCGCACAGTAGCTTTTTCCTCTTCTGACTTAACTGATGCGTACTCCATTTTATTTTCTCTTGCTGTTGAGCGTGGCGGTGGCCGGCTGCAACGCCGATACGAAAGAGGCCGCCGGCTCGGACGGCGAAACGGCGTCCACGATGGGTGAAAACCCACCCGACGCAGCCAAAACCGCCGAAGCCGACCCCGAAGTCGTCACCCTCTCGCCCGCTGAGCAGCAGGCCGGCGGCCTGCAAACCGGCCGCGTCAGCTCTCGCCCGATGGGGACGGGCCTGGCCGTGACGGGCACCCTGGACGTGCCGCCGGAAAGCTCCGTGGCCATTACCGCGCCGCTCGGCGGCTTCGTGGAAAGCACCCAGCTGCTGCAAGGTACGCGGGTCAGCAAGGGTCAAGTGCTGGCCGTCATCCGCAACCCCGAATTCGTGCAGCTGCAGCAGGACTACCTAGAAACCCGCGCCCGCCTCGAATACGCCCGCACCGAGCTGGCCCGTCAGAAAGAGCTGTACGAGCAGGAAGTGGCGCCCCAGAAAAACTACCAGCGCGCCCAGGCCGACTACAACGCCCTGCGCGTGCAAACCTCTGCCCAGGCCGCCCGACTACGCTTGGCGGGTCTGCCGATGGGCGGGCGCATCGTGAGTACGGCTACGCTGCGTGCCCCCCGCGCCGGCTTCGTGAAAACGGTGAACGTGACCGTGGGCCAGGCCGTGACGGCCACCGACGCGCTATTTGAAATCGTGGACCCCGAGCACCTACACGTCGAGCTGACCGTGTTTGAAAAAGACGTGAGCAAGCTGCAAAAAGGCCAGCTTATCCGCTTCACGCTGCCCAGCGACTCGGCCAGCGGCGGGCCGGAGCGCACGGCCCGCGTGTACCTCATCGCCCAGGCCATTGGGGCCGACCGCACGGTGCGCGTGCACGGCCACCTGGACAAGGAGAACGACCGCGCCCTGCTGCCCGGCCTCTACGTGCGGGCCACCATCGAAACCGGCCGCGCCGAGGTGACGGCTTTGCCCAACGCGGCACTGGTGCGCTTCGAGGGCCAGAGCTACGGTTTCGTGACCGAGGCGGCGGGCCGCTACCGCATGGTGGCGCTGCCCACCACCCGCAGCGAAGACGGCTACACCGAAGTGACGCTGCCCGCTGACCTGCCGGCCACGACCACCTTCGTGACCGAAGGCGCCTACTCGCTGCTGGCCAAGCTCAAAAACGCGGCCGAGGAGGAGTAGCCCGTGCTTTTACCGCTTCCCAAACCTTGCATCTAAATTCCCTGGCATGGCCTCCTCCCTTTTTGCCCCGTTCCAAAGCCTGTGCAATCCCGTCTTCGCCCGGCTCTATGCGGCTCAAACCACTTCGCTGCTGGGCGACGCCCTGACCTGGGTGGGCCTGGCCCTGCTGGCCTTCGAGCTGGGCGGCAACGACTCAGCCCAGATTCTGGCCTTCGCCCTGACCCTGCGCGTGACGGCCTTCGTGCTGCTCTCGCCCCTGGCCGGGGTGCTGGCCGACCGGCTCAACCGCAAAACCATCCTCGTGGTGGCCGACGTGGTACGCATGGGCGTGATTGCCCTGCTGCCTTTCGTGACGGAAGTGTGGCAGGTGTACACGCTCATGTTCGTGGTCAATGCCTTCACGGCGTTTTTTACCCCCACCTTTCAGGCCGTGATTCCGGCCGTGACCACCGACGAGGAATTCCCGCAGGCCATCAGCCTCTCGGGGGCGACCTACGAGCTGCTGGGCGTGCTGGGGCCGGGGCTGGCGGGGGCGGTGGCCGCGTTCATGGGGGCCCGCAATATCTTCTTTCTCGACGCAGCCACCTTCCTGATTTCGGCGGCGCTGGTGCTCACGCTGCCCGGCCGCCTGCAAAGCCCCGAGGCCGAAGCCGCCCAGGCCAAACCCGGCGCGGAAGTGCCCCGCGTAACCCTGAAAACCCTGCTCGAAGGCACCCGCCGCCTCTGGACCGATGGGCTGATGCGCTACGCCCTGCTGCTGGAACTGGTGGCGGCCGTGAGCGGAGCCCTGATTCTGGTGAACACCGTGGGCTACGTGAAAGGTCAGCTAGGGCTCGACACCACGCACTACGGCTGGGCGATGTCGGCTTTCGGGGTGGGGGCCACGGTGGCCGCCCTGCTCACCGGCGTGCTCGACAAGCGCCTGGCCCGGCCCACCTTCGTGCTCATCGGCGCGCTGCTCACCAGCCTGGCCGTGCTGCCCGCCAACCGGGCCGGGCTCTACCCGCTGCTGGCCCTGTGGCTGGTGGCCGGCGCCGGCCAGAACTGGGTAAACCTGACCACCCAAACCATCATCGCCGAGCAGACGCCCGAGGAATTTCAGGGCCGCGTGTACGGGGCGCACTTCGCCTGGAGCCACCTGTGGTGGGCCTTTGCCTATCCGCTGGCCGGCTTCCTGGGGACGCGCTTTGCCACGGGCTCCTTCCTGTATGGCGGCTTAGTGGCCCTGGCACTGCTGGCCGGCACCTGGCTGCTGCGCCGCCGCTCGCCCGCCGTGCCGGCCGCTGCCGCTGCCCCCGAAATACCCGCCACTACCTGAGCCACCGGCTTCCCCCGTCCCGTCTCCTCCTGAAATCAACTTCCTATGCCCGACCCGTCATCCGATAACCTCCACGAGGAGCTGAACACCGCCAAGCAGGTGCAGCCCGAAAACGTGGGTGCCCTCACCCGCGCCCAGCTCACCCCCGACGCCGCCGCCGCGCCCCAGGGCCACGACGTTCCCGGCCACGACCACGCCCCGGCCGCCGACCCCACCCCCGACCAGCACGCCGGCCATAACCACCCCACCGGCAAGCGCGTGGTGGACAAAGGCGGTGCCGCTGAAGACGAGCACGCCGGCCACGACCACGAGCCGGCCGGCGCCAATCCCTATCTGGTGCCCGGCATCAGCCTGGTGCTGCTGCTGGGGGGTATTGCCCTGGATTACTACAAAGTGGGCTTCTTCACCGGCTACGTGCGCCTGGGGTGGTACGGCATTGCCTTTCTGCTGGTAGGCTGGAAGGTGATGAAAGCGGCGGTGCTCAGCATTCCCTCGGGCAACGTGTTCAACGAGTTTCTGCTGATGAGCATCGCCACGCTCGGGGCCTTTGCCATCGGCGAATACCCCGAGGGCGTGGCCGTGATGCTGTTTTACACCGTGGGCGAGCTGTTTCAGGACGCGGCCGTAAACCGGGCCAAGCGCAGTATTAAAGCGTTGCTGGAGATTCAGGCCACCGAAGTCACCGTCATCCGAAACGGGCAGCCGCTGGTGCTCGACCCCAAGCAGGTGGTGGTAGGCGATACGATTGAGGTGAAGCCCGGCGAGAAAGTGGCCCTGGATGGCACGTTGGTCAAAGGGCCGGCTTCCTTCAACACCGCCGCCCTCACCGGCGAGTCGGTGCCCCAGACCAAGCAGCCCGGCGAGGTCGTGCTGGCCGGCATGGTGAACCTGGAAAGCCTGATTCAGGTGGCTGTGACGGCCGGCTACCAGGATACCAAGCTGGCCCGCATCCTGGCCATGGTGCAGGACGCGGTGGGCCGCAAGGCCAAAACCCAGCAGTTCATCACCAAGTTTGCCAAGGTGTACACGCCCATTGTGGTGGCGCTGGCTGTGCTGCTGGTGCTGGTGCCCTTTTTTGTGGTCGATGACTACGTGTTCCGAACCTGGCTCTACCGGGCGCTGGTGTTTCTGGTTATTTCCTGCCCCTGCGCGCTGGTTATCAGCATTCCGCTGGGCTACTTCGGCGGCATCGGCGCGGCCTCCAAGGCCGGCATCCTCTTCAAGGGCTCCAACTTCCTGGACTCCATGCGCGAGCTGGACACGGTGGTGATGGACAAAACCGGCACGCTCACCCAGGGGGTGTTTGCTGTGCAGCAGGTGCAGCCCGCCGCGGGCTTGGAGGCTGCGCAGCTGCTGCGGCTGGTCGGGGCGCTGGAAACCAAATCCACGCACCCCATCGCCAAGGCTGTGGTGCTGCATGTGGGCGCTGCCGCCACCGGCGTTTCGGTCGAAAACGTGGAGGAAATCTCCGGTCACGGCATGCGGGGCCGCGTGGATGGCCGCGACGTGCTGGCCGGCAACACCAAGCTGCTGACCAAGTTCAGCGTGGCCTACCCGGCCGAAGTAGACCAGGTGGTGGATAGCATCGTGGTGGCCGCCGTCGATGGGAAGTACGCCGGCTACCTCACCGTGGCCGATGCCCCGAAAGAGGACGCCGCCCGCACCGTGCAAGAGCTGCGCGCCGACGGCATCACCAAAATCGTGATGCTCTCCGGCGACAAGGACAGCATCACCCAGCGCGTGGCCCGGGAGCTGGGCATCGACGAGGCCCACGGCGGGCTGCTGCCCGAAGACAAGGCCCGCTACGTGCAGCAGTACAAGGACGCGGGCCACAAGCTGGCCTTCGTGGGCGATGGGGTAAATGATGCGCCCGTGGTGGCCCTGGCCGACGTGGGCATTGCCATGGGCGGCCTCGGCTCGGATGCCACCATTGAAACGGCCGATGTAGTGATTCAGACCGACCACCCCAGCAAGATTGCCACCGCCCGGCGCATTGCCCGCTCCACCCACTCGGTGGTCTGGCAAAATATCTGGCTGGCGTTCATCGTCAAGGGCATCGTGCTGGCCCTCGGGGCCGGCGGCTTGGCCACCATGTGGGAAGCGGTGTTTGCTGACGTGGGCGTGGCCCTGCTGGCTATCCTCAACGCCGTGCGTATCCAGCGCATGGACTTCACCAGCAAGCCCTAGCAGCTTTCGCTACTTTGCTTTCTGCAAATCCATTTAACGGCCCCCTCGCAATGAACACCCCCGACCGCCAGCAGCACTGGCAAACCATCTATTCCACCAAAGCCCCCGACCAGGTGAGCTGGACCCAGCCCGTGCCCACTACCTCGCTCGATTTTCTGCACTCCTTCGGCCTAAACCAGGATGCTCGCATCATCGACATCGGGGGCGGCGATAGTCATTTCGTGGATTACCTCGTCGCCGAAGGCTACCGCCACGTCACTGTGCTCGACCTGTCGGCCGCCGCCTTGGAGCGGGCCAAAGCCAGGTTGGGCGAGCAGGCGAAATACGTGCAGTGGGTGGTAGGCGACGTACTACAGTTTCATCCGGCAGCGGGCGCTTACGATGTCTGGCACGACCGGGCCACCTTTCATTTCTTCACCACCGCCGCCGAAATTGCCGCTTACCTGGCCGTGGCCGAGCGGGCGGTACCCGCCACAGGCTACCTCACGGTGGGCACCTTTTCCACCAACGGCCCCACCTCTTGCAGCGGCCTGCCCGTGAAGCAATACGACGAGCCCACCTTGGCCGAGCAGCTCCGGCGCGGCTTCGCCAAGATTCGCTGCCTCACTGAGGACCACCTTACGCCCTTCAATACCCTGCAAAACTTCCTGTTTTGCTCCTTTCATCGCCTCGCCAGCTAATGGTACCAACCGCTTCTGTTACCGAAACCCTGCCCCGGCCGCTTACCCGGCGCGTCACCTGGCTATTCGCAGCGGTGCTGGCTTTGGGACTCACCCTCAGCAGCTGCAACGCCCGGCACGATACCGACGACCACGAACAGGAAGCCCACGGCACCACCAAGCCCAAACTCGCCCCCGTCGCGCCCCCGCCCAGCCTGCGCGACACCCTGCAGCTGCTGGCACAGCAGCTCGATACCGTGCACCGCATCGGCTGCTGGGACGAAGATTTTGCGCGCCTGATGAGTGTCCACCACGCCGGGGCCCAGCGTCTGGCGGCCTTGGAAGTGGCGCAAGGCAAAGATTCCACCCTGCGCACTCTGGCCCAACACGTCCTCAAAAGCCACGAGCGCGACAACCACATCCTCACGCTGGCCCTGACCCGCGAGCCGCCGGGCGGCCAGGAGTACCGCCCCGGCAACGCCAAGGACCCGTTTGTCCGGCGCATCGCCGCGGCGCTGGCCCCGCTGCGCCAGCTGCCGCCTACGCCGGGCCCCCTTGATGCCGACTTCGCCACCCTCATGCAAGTGCATCACCAAAGCGGCGTGGCACTGGCCCAGACGGAGCTGGCCTTCGGCAAAAACACCGAGCTGAGGGACGCCGCCCGCCGCATTGTCCGCGACGAGCAGGCCGAAATCAAGCAGTACCAGCGCTGGCTGAAAGCCCACCCCGCCGCTCCGTCCAACTAATTGCTTTACTTGTCGGTGTCCTCCTTAAGAACGCCCTGTCTATTTAATGAGAGTGGCGGATGTAATGCGCCCAAAGGTTCTATCTTCATTGCTCCCAAAGCAACAGCGCTGTTACTCGAAGGTATTGCAGACAGTTTCAACCCTTTAAAACCACTTGTTATCATGTCTATCAAACCCGGCCCCAAACCGAAAAAAGAAGACGGCACCCCTGACAAAAGAAGACGGGTTACCGAGGAAAACCAACCGAAACACCCCGGCTTAAAGCCACACAAGCATAAAAAGGGCGAGTAGCAAGACCACACTGGTCATCTACTATAAAGTGGTATCGCCGGCAGGTCGTTGACAGTCCATCTGCATGGGCTATGTAGACAATAAATAGCAAGAAGGCTATTGCCTACCCCTCTCTAAATACCTGACTATAATAAATATCCGTCTTGCATTGCCGGGCAAACTACATTCAGGTAGAGTCTTTTTGAATTTCTGACAACGTGCCCTCATCCCCCCTTTCCATCCGTCCCTTTGTCGGAGCCCGGGACTTCGCTATTTCGCGCAGCTTCTACCGCGCCTTCGGCTTCACCGAAGTGGTTCTGTCGCCAGCCATGTCCTATTTTGCGCTTCAGGGCGTCGGCTTCTACTTGCAGGACGCCTACGTGCCAGACTGGGTGGATAACACCATGCTGTTTCTGGAAGTGGCGGATGTGGAGCAGTATTGGGCGGAACTAGCGGCACTGGACTTGCCCAGTAAGCACGAGGGCGTCCGAATCATGCCCATTCGCCAGGAAGCATGGGGCAAGGAGGGTTTCGTCCACGACCCCTCCGGCATCCTGTGGCACATCGGCGAGTTTAGCAAAGGATAACAGGTTTCCTATTGCTGTGTAGCCAAGATGGTGCATCCAATCGGGGGCGCCTGGTACCTGCGCCATTGCTAAAAAGGACGTGTCGGTTTTCTCGCAGCGGGTGGGGAAGCCCCGCGCCTCCTGAAATCGACCAAAGAAGTAGTTTACCTTGCTGCGGTATGGTCGTTGAGCTAGTGCCCCATAATCCCCGCTGGGACCATGATTTCACCCAGGAGGCCGTAGCCATCCGCCACGCCTTGGGCGATAATATGGAGGCCATCCACCACGTGGGCAGCACGGCTGTTCCGGGAATGTTGGCCAAACCAGTGATTGACGTTCTATGCGTGGTCACCTCCCTGGCGGCGGTGGACGCGGCGGTGCCCCGGATACAGGCGCTTGGCTACACGGCGAAGGGCGAATACGGCCTGGCGGGACGACACTATTTTCAAAAGAAAGACGCCCACGGCGTACGGAGCCATCATGTCCACGTCTATGGCACAGGGGCCGACCCCATTGAGCGACACCTCGCGTTTCGGGATTTTCTACGAGCTCACCCGGCCGCCGCCGCCCGGTACTCCGCCGTGAAAAAAATGGCGCTGACCAGTCTCCCGCTGACGCGCCAAGCCTACCAGGATTGGAAAGCGCCCTTCATCCTCGCTACCCTGGCGGAGGCGATGCGTTGGTACCGCCTTCAGCAAGACCAGTAACACGCTGTTTCCGCACGCTTTTGGGAGAGACGCTGTGCCTGACATCCAGCCTGCACTAGCACAGCGGCGACGGCGGAGGTTTGCTAAAATTCGCTACCTGACAGAAGCCTACTTATTGCCCTTCTTTGTTTAACAACACCTGCCAATCAGCGGAATCTGCACCCACCTGAGCAAATAGCATTTTACCAATTCAAGTGGCTAGTCACATGCTTTTCTCCTGCGACTGCTCCAGGCCGGTACTAAAGCCGCTGGAGCGGTCGGACCCGGCCGCTTTCTGGCGGGCGGCCTCCGCGTTCGGAAACTCGTACACTTCCCCGCCTTTGCTCTCAACCCTTTTTAAGAAATCACTGATGAGAGTGCATTGGCCGTTGAGCCGCGGGCTGTAGCAAAGGTTGATACCCGTCAGTCCATCCTTACCGGGCTTCTCGTCCGCGGTGGCCGTATTCGCGCCCAACTGCCGCACGATGCCGTGTACCGCATCGGTCGGCACTCGGACCCGGGCCGTGAGGTACTCGTCCGGTCTGATTCGGTAGCCAAAGGTCTGCAAAGCCCGGTACTCAGCCTCACGGTGGTGCTTGAGTTCCCACGCGCGGTCGTCGGCCAGTTGGCGGTCCCGTCTAGCCTTGTGGGCAGCCGCCGCGGCTAGCCTAGTTGCCTCAACGGCCTGGGCAATCTGTTCAACGAGCGGGCGCGCGTCGGGGCCGCCCGGCCGCAGGGTGGCATCGAAGCGCGCATCAGTCCGGCTCTCCACCAGGTACTGCGTGCCGTCGGCCGCACGTTTCTGTGGATATCCCCTGGTGCGCATGTTCTCGTGATACTGGGCTTCATTTTCTAAAGGAACGGCGAGGGATTGCGCTTGTGCTACCAGTGCACGCTCCCGCGCGGCTTCCCAAAGCTCCTTGCCGCGCACAACTACTTTGGTCGGCAGCGTTCCTTGAAAAGCGTGCAACGCCAGCTCATCTATCTGCCCCGCGTGGCGCTTGACCAAATCCGCTTCGGCCGCTTTTACCTGCGTGAGTTCCCGAGTCAAATCGCGAACTGTGCTTTGCTCGTTGCTCAACTTAAGCTCCAGGATGAGGACTTCCGTGGACAAGCCGACCTTGTGCTTTTTCTCCTTTTCCACCCATTCGCGCGAACGCCCCGACGCCTCATTGCCCCCCGCGGCGGCCACGGCTACCTGGCCGGCTAGCGCTAGCTTGGCATTGGCTTCGTCCCGCATTCGGTCTAACTCGGCGTTGATTTGATTCTCCAAATCCATGCGCCAGTCCTTGGTCACGATGTTCATGAGTGGCGACTTCACGGTGAACCGCTCGTTGCTAACGGGGGCGAGCGAGGGCGCAATGTCAGCCGCCGTCTTCTCCAACAGCCCGTACATTTCGCCCATTGTTTTGTGGTGCGCCCGGCTCCCGGCAATGCCCCGTTTGAACCCATGGGGTTCCATCGCCTCCGAGAAATCGGTTTGCAGTTGGGCCAATCGACGCGGGGTGAACAGGTCCCGCGCCGAGCGCCGGGCCGGCTCGTCAGCGGGCAGCTGCTCGCTTAATTCTTTGGGGTTGGTTTCCCCGCTGCGGCCGCCGCCAGCTCCCACCAGCGGCACCACGAACGCCTGAAAATGCGGGGTCTTCTCGTCCTGGTGCAGCACCAGGCTAATCAGGTTTTTTCCCCACTCCTTTCGGGCAAATGCTACCACATCATTGGCCCATTGGCTGTCCCGCATGTCGGCCGCCCGCCCCGGGTGCGGCGCCGTCTTGGGCGCTCGCTGCCATACCTCAGCCTCGGGTCCACCCGTCAACAACACCTCCACGCAGAGCGTGGCGTTGGCCCGGGGCGTACCGACGCCGGCCTCCTTTGTGCGGGCATCAAGCAGGTCGAGTATGGGCTGACCCGTGAGGTTCACGTACTCGTGATTGAGCCCCAGCCGTGCTTCGTCCGCATTAGGCGTATCCTTGGTGCGCTCATTGTGCTGCACGCGCTGCACCAGGCCAGAGCGAGTCTTGATTTTCTCGACGCGGATAATCGTGTACTCTTTCATACAGCCAGGGACTACAAGTGAACTAAAGAAGACAGCACCAATAAAAACTATTCTAACGAAAAAAATTTGGGTACCTAAGTGTAGTGTGTTACACCTAATGATTCCAAAGGCCCTTTATTTATCTGGGATTAATCATGCTGGTCTTTGTTGACGCTAATCTACGTCCCCTTTGCTGAATTGCAAAATCCTCTCGCAATGGGCGCTGTTTAACTGGCTTCATCAACCCCGATGCTAAAGTCATTTGCACCCCGCCAGAACGCTCGACTAGGAACTGCCGCCATCCCATTACCTTCCAATAGCCACTGGTCAAATAGCGCACGCCCTGCCAGCTTAACCAGCCAGACCAGCTACCCGAATCACCCGTCTAATCCCCAATCCCAAGCCGTGCCCCACTTTAGCTTTGCATCACTCCGGTTTAATCTTCCCCACTGCCTTGGTTGCCATTGCACCTTCGCCCGGCCAGCTCTACTGGTACCCGGACTGCCGCCAACCCAGCACCTGAGACTATTGTAATCACGCCACCTGCCTTGACTACCAAGCCACTCAACTTTGGAGTCCATTGCGCTAAACTGACCAGTGACTGCTGCCTTCCCAGGGCTCCGTTTTCCAACTGCCTACCCAGGCTGCTTCCGCTATTGAGCAGCCTTTGTCATGCTTTGCCCAGCGCCCTTTTTTCAACTTCCTGACGCTGCCCTTTATTCGATTTTCAGCCCGTTGCCCCTCTTTGATTTTGGAGTAATTCCGTTTTTTTTGACGCTGGCCATTCTCCCCGTTGCCCCCTTCCTGGCCAGAGTCTTTTTTCTCCGGCACCGTCGTTTTTCGTCCAGCTGCTCATCGGCCCTCCCGCCACTTTTGTAGCCAGACTGGCTTACTACCACCGGCCCAATTTTCAACCGTCTCGCTGTTGCGCCTCTTTGGATTTTTGACGCTGGCCCCTTACTAACCCGTCCACCAATTTTCAGCCGACTCCTCTTTTTCGGCAACCGGCACTTTCCCCTGTATCCTCCTCGACCGTCATCCTGACTCTTCAATCCACCCACCGTTTCGGCCACCTTCGCAAACCACCTGAGCCCGTTCGTTCCACCGGCTATTGCCCCGTGGTCGTTTTGCTTACTCTGCGTTGCTACCCTGTTCCCTCGGACGGACCGGTGCAAAATTTACCCCCTCCCCTTTTTCATCCCGGCCGACTTTTTACCAACTGCCCCTTCTCGCCGTTCCCACCAAAACGACTGTCGCCGACGTTTGACCTGCCCTAGTCCCCTCCCCCCCAACCGAAATCATTCCTGCCCCCTTCTGCGCTTACCCCACCCCCCCCGACTTTCTCCGCGGCTCCCTTTACGGGCCCTCGCTTCATTCCTGGGCAGACGCTCTTTTTGCTCCCGCGATGATTTCACCGCCTACCCATTCTTTACCACTTGACCATTTTTTTAAGCACCCTCCTTTCTACCAGCTTAATGTTTTTTCCCGGGCGCTCATTTTCTTGTTGGCTCCTTTTTCCACCTTCCTGCTTGTTCTACCCGCCTGCTATTTTTACCGTTCGCTCGTTTTTCGCCTACACCAATTTTTCAGCCGCCACCGCTTTTCTCATCGGCTCGGTTTCCAGCCAACCTTCATTTTGGCTCCATCCCTTTTGGGCCGCCTCCTATCCGCTGTCATTTGCTCTGCTCTTTCCTACTGACTGTTTTTCCCGGCCTCTCAACGTGGACTGCACTCCTACCGGTTCGCTTTTTTAGCTCACTCATTACGGCAATTTTTAGCCTCGCATTTCCCACAGTGGCTCTTGATACCAACGTCTCATCTGACGACTCTGCCTCTGACGGCCCCATCTGATTTTAGTCATCGACTATCAGCTAGTCGGCACGCCATCCGTTTGAACTGGTCACTCCTCTTTCCTTTGTAGTCTGCTCAGACAACTCAACCACTCGCTTTGCCAATCATGAATCCGAACCTCCGATAGCTCAAATTCTGCTTGTTGAACCCGGCAGCAGTTTTATAACTTTACCATGTAATAGCCCGAATAAATTTCCTTTGCATTGGCCGGGCGTCACACTTTCCAAGGGGTGCTGCTCGCCAGCTTCTGCTCCCGGAGCATAGCTTTTACAGCAGAGTAGTTCCTTTGAATAAGTATCTTTGCTTTGTTACCGTCCGGCCCCCGCTTCTTTGCTTATGAGCGCTTCTCCCGCTGTTGCGTTCCCTACGGCCCAGGCAAAAAAGCAAGCCCTGCAAGACCACATCCTGGCGGTCATCCAAGGCCACCAGCTGGCCGGGGTCGCCGTGGCCATGGGCGTGGGCAAAACCCTCATCGGCCTGCGGGACATGGCGCGTCTCCTCCCCCACTGCGCGCCGACCGGGTCTGGTGTCATGCCTTTTCTGGTCGCTGCCCCCACCCAGGCCATCCTGGACTCCTGGCCACAGGAAGCCCACAAGTTTGGGCTGGCGTACCTGCTTGACTCGATTACCTTCACCACCTATCGCTCGCTGAGCAAGGTGCTGGGCCAAGGCCGCTATCACAAGCTCTACCTCGACGAGTGTCACGCCCTAAAAGACTCGCACGAGCCGGGCCTGAAAGCCCACGTGGCACGCAAGCAAAGCATCCTGGGCCTGACCGGCACGCCCCCCGCGCAGCCGGGCTCGGAGAAGGGCCGGCTGGTGGCCACTTATTGCCCCATGCGGGTGGACTACACCACCGATGAAGCCGTGCTGGCCGGCCTGCTCAACGACTACCGCCTGGTCGTGCACCGCCTGCCGCTGAATTCGGTGCGGGATTACGTGGTCACGCTCAAGTCCGGCAGCCAGTTCACCACTAGCGAGCGCGAGCACTACCGGTACTGGAGCACCCGGCTGGCCAACGCCGACCAGGATGCGCTCCCCGTCGAGACGCTGCGGCTACTGCGCATGCAGGCCCTGATGAATTATCCCGGCAAGGGCCGCTACATGGCCCAGTTGGCCCGCCAGTTCACGGAGAAGGTACTGCTCTTTACCTGCAACCAGCAACAGGCCGAGCAGCAAGCCGAACACACCTACCACTCCAAAAACAAAGAAAGCCAGGCCAACCTGGACCTGTTTAACGCGGGCACCATCCAGCGTCTGGCCTGTGTAGCCCAACTCTCGGAGGGCATCAACATCGCCAACCTGCGGGTGGGCATCATCTGGCACGCCTTCGGCAACGAGCGCAAGGCCGCCCAGCGCATCGGCCGGCTGCTGCGCCTGAATCCCGACCAAACCGCCACCGTGCACCTGCTCATGTACCAGGACACGGTGGATGAGCACTGGGTGGAGCAGGCCCTGGCCGCCTTTGACCCTACCAAAATCAGCTACGTGGATGCCGACTGCTTCCTTCCTTCGCTTGAGCCATGAAAACCCCTCAGATGAAAATGGCTTGGCTCAGCGCCGCTTGGAACTTTCATCCGCGGGTGCCGGTAGAACGCCACTCGAAATAACGTACTTCCACCCCTACGTTAGCCAAGCCATTCTTCATCCGTTCAGCTCCCGGACACGCACAATAGGGGCCGTATACAGGGCCTGCACCGTCAAGGCTCTGACCTTTTCCCCACTGCCTTCTTCGTTCCTAAACTGCACCTGCTGCCAGCGTCAAGCTACCATCACTGCGGGCGGCGCTGGTCATGCGAGTAGGGTCCTCCACTAGTGCTAGCAATACCTTTTTAAACGGTAGCTCGTCGGGTGTCTACAGAATCAAGCATCCCTACAGCACCAAGTCTGGGTCGTCATCACCACCCGTTAAAGCCCCTGCTACCAGCCTGGTAATGCTTTTGAGTTTGGTCGCCTCTTTCGCCTCGGGATGCTCCAGCACGGCCAGTATTGACCGTAGCTGCTTGCGCAGCTGGTACGCCTTCTTTTGATGGGATTTGGGCGCGGCCAGTGCGGCCGCCAACGCCTGCTCCAGCCGCTGCGTCTTCTGGCGCTCCTGCTGCAGCTGGCTGCTGACAGATTCCAGCTCGTCCTGAATCCGGTTGCGCTCCCGGCGCATGATGTCCGTTTGGCTCACCTGGGGGGTAGCGTGGTAGAAGGCAGTGGCCAGGTCCAGCACTTGCTGGCCTATTGCCACCGGAATGCCGGCGTCGTGTAGAGCGGCTTTCGCCTGCTGGATATGGCCGGGCGCAATGCTTGACGAGTCGCTCATAGGCTTGAAAGTACTGGTGGTAATGAAATAAATAGAAAATAACTTCCGGCAGGGATGCACAACGGACCGTTTTTCTATTGGCAGTTTTGGTGATAGAATGATGGATAGCGGCTTTGGAAAGGCACCAACCACAAACTCAACTCGATGATGTGTTGTTATACGTACAGCAATACACACAGACGGCAAACGGAAATTACATCAAACTGGTTTGCCAGCAAGACAACCTGCTGTATTGTCGTTTTACCGTCTGTACACTTTGCTGGCAATATGTATTGCCATCTGGGCAGGCATTATTACATTTGCCACGTATTAACCCCGCAGTTCATGCAGATTCTAACTTTTGCTAACAACAAAGGCGGCCAGGGCAAAACCACTTCCGCACTAGGGGTTGCGCACCGCCTGGCGGCCCTTGGCCATTCGGTTCTCTTCATCGACGCCGACCCCCAGGCCAACGCCACGCTCACGCTGGGAACCGACCCGGCCCGCGGCCATTTGGGAGACGCCTTACTCGACGCCCCGGATGGACGGCCCAGTGCTCATACCCTCGCCACGCTGAGCCAGCGCCCGCAGCCCAACCGCTCCTTGGCGGTGGTAGCGGCCAACCGGCTAATGGGCCAGCAGGAGAAGATATTCGGCACGCAGGCGGACTACATCTTTTTCTTCAAGCGCCAGCTCGCCGGCCTGGCCAGCCAGTATGAGTACGTCGTGCTCGACACTCCCCCGAGCCTGGGACCGCTGACGCTGGCGGCGCTGGCGGCCAGTCACGCGGTCTTTGTGCCCATGGTTCCGGATTTATTCGGCAGCGCGGGCATGGCGGCGCTGCTGGAAATGGTGGAGCGCATTCGGCAAAACTTCAACGAGCAGCTGCGAATAGGGGGCATCTTCTTCACCAAGTACGCGCCAACTTATCGCCGGGCCCTGCACAAGCAGTACGCCGGCGACCTGCAGGAAGACCAGGGCTTAGCGGGGCTGGTGCTAACCCAGACGATTCGGGAAAGCATCGCCTTGGCCGAAGCCCAGAGCATGCAGCAGCCCGTTTACGACTACGCCCCGTCTTCCTCCGGGGCCGCCGACTATGCGGCCCTGACCGACGAAATTTTAAGCCGCCTTTCCTGATGCAAAAGCCCAAACTGACCGGCAGCCGCCCCCCAGTGCCCACCCCAGCCGCGGCGCCTTCCATCGACGCGCACCTTTTTGGTACGCCGGCACCTGCCCCAGCGCGCGCGCTTGACGCCGCCGACCCCACGCTGAAAGAGGCGGGCGAAGCCGCCACGCGCGTCATTTTTACCAACCAACTAAAACCGGATGTGTACGTGATGCTGCGGCAGTACGAGCACCATGCCGAGGCCGAACTACAGGAGATTCTCGACGCGGCACTACGGGCTTACCTCACCGACAGGCCCCAGGCCCACCAGCCATTGCCACCGAAAGCAGCCGCTAAACTCCGGGACAAGCTGAGAAAAAAATAGGGCAAAGTAGATTGTTGTATTGTCAACAACATGTATTGTTGACAATACAGCTTGAGATATTGTCATGCCTTAAATCAGCGGTGGGCCACATTCCTGCGGCAATGCGCCGCAACCACCTGTACTCATCGGAAAAGCCAACCGTCGCGCGCGACGCCGTTTTTCACACCGGTAGGACATAAGCCTTCCCATTGGGGGCTGACTGCCGCACTCTCAGACTTCATGGCACGTACTGCACAAAGTGATGAAACCCGGGCGCTGCAAGCGGCGCTTCTGGTATTCTGGCGGCTGGGTTACGAAGCCACGCCAGTTATTGACCTGGCGGTGAAAATGGGGCTTAATCGAACCCGGTTGTACGAGCTTTTCGGCAGCAAGCACCAGCTGTTCATTTTGACCTTGCGTTATTATCAGCAGGAGCTGCACCGGCAGTTGTTGGCGATAGGCACCGATGCCAACGAACCAGTGCTGGTGCGCGTGCGGCGGCTGCTGGAGTTGACGGTCGATATTCCTGCCATCCAGCCGCTGCCGAACGGGTGTTTTTTAGTCAAAGCAAGCACGGAGCTTTTGCCGCAGGATGCCGCAGTGCAGTCAGTGGTCGACGAGAGCCAACAGTTTCTGGAATCCCTGCTCGTTGCCTGGCTGAAAGAGGGACAACAAACAGGGGAGGTGAGCCGCACGGCTACTCCACGGGCGCAGGCTCACCTACTGGCTGTTTTGGTGGCTGGTCTGCGCCTGCAACGCCAAGTGCACAACAACCCCAGGATGCTGCGCAATAGCATTGCCTCGGCGCTGCTGGCGCTGGCCGGTAAGCTGTCAAAGCGTCAGAACAAAGCCAAGGCGATGCCTGTAAAAGGTATCAGGCCATGAGCTGCTGGCGCTGCTGCTCAAACTGCGTAATACGCGCCTGTACTTCCTTCAGCGCCGCGCCTCGGGTCTCGTCCGTGTATATAACGGCCGTTTGGGTGAATTTCAGGCTATTGTAAGCGTCTTCCAGCTCACTCTCAAGCTTTCGCAGCTGAGTGGCCACGGCAGCGGTATTTCTGGATTTCAGCTGGGGTTTCACCTCGGACGGCTTCTGGCGCTGTTGCGCTCTGTAATAGTCCGGCAGCATGTAGCACTCCGTCAAGGCCTTGAACACGGCCCCGCCTTCGCGCTTGACCTTGCCGGCCTGCACCTGGCGCTTCACCGTTTCCAGGACGTAGCGGATGTAGCCCACTTTGTAGTCACCGTTGCTCAGCCGGCTTTTAATCTGGGGCAGGCTACTCAGCGCCACGCCCGCCGCCAACACGGCCTGCTCCCATGCCATCAAGGCCACCTTCGCAGTGGTATCGACCGGTAAGTGCTGACAGAATCGGAACTCAATGTTGCTGACTTCGCGGCCGTTTTTAATTGGCTCGTATGCAAAGGCCGTGTCCGTGTCGGCTAGCTCTTTCTGGGCACGGTCCAGAATGCGGACGCGGAAGTTGTTGAAACGGTCATACTCTTCGCCCAGGCCCAGAATGGCCTTTAGCTCATCCACCGGGATGGTCCGCTTGCCAAAAGAGGCATACTCGCGCAAAAGCCAGTAGATACGACACGTGCTGGGGCTCTTTATCTTCAGTAATTCTACCAGCTGCGCCTTGGTAAAATTATCCCGCAGTTCCAGCAGGTAGGGGAGGAGCAGGTTATTGAACCGCGCCTCGACGAAGGCCGCGCCATCGCAGTACCGTGCGTAGTCCACCAGGGGGATGACGGTAAACGTCCGCTTTTGGCAACGGCGGCCATCGGGGCTTAGCTCTTCAATGCGCAGTGTGCATTTCCCGAAGTGGTCCAGCAACTTCTTCACGTGAGCGTAATTGTTGTTGCTGGCGCCCACCACAATGTCGTGGACCGCCACCTGACACGCTTCGAACTCCTGGTCGCCACGAGAAATGCGTGCTAGCATCGCCATGAACAGCCGGGTCTCGGTGGAACTCAGGCTGAATTGCGCGTTAACCAAGGCATTGTGCTGCACCACGAGGGGATGCGCAGGCAAAGGGGTGGTAGCAGACATAACAAAAAAGTGGGCACCTGAAACGACTCAAAGGTAGCCGTGGTCACCGTATATGCCTACACAAATTCAATTCTGTAGGCATGTGGCCCCAATTCTGTAGGCATGTTTTATCATTTTGCCCCCAATTCTGTAGGCATATGACCCCATTTTTGTAGGCATATGGCCCCAATTCTGTAGGCATGTGACCCCATTTTTGTAGGCATATGTTGCTATAAAAACCTTTATATCACTTACTTATGAAGGGGGTAAACTACTTAAACATTCTTAAATAAAGTAAACAACTAGTTTAAAGCAGTTTTTTTTAAATTGTCATTTTGCATGAAAATATGACGCGAAAAATGAAGTGTCAGGGCGCGGGCCACCCCATTTTTGTAGGCATATGAAGGCAAAACGTGCTCAAAGATGCTTTTCCAGCTAATCAGAGCACTTTTTAGGGGGAAAAACGGCCGAAAACAAGCCTGTTAAACCAGGATATTCGCCGCATTTAGGGGCAAAAACGCCCCCATTTTTGTGCCTAAACAGGCACACGTTCTATGTTAAGTATCTAATATTTAGCGTTTTAGTCGCTTAACGCGTCTGATATGCCTACAAAAATGGGGTGAAATGGAGGCAAAAACTACGTGCCGAGCCATGTAATGGCGGCCCTGAATGGCTTGTTTGGGCCTCCCTGCTGCGTTGTCCTGTTCCTTACTTTGGCCCCCGGCAATACGTGGCGCGAGGTGCTTATCCGGCTGGCGGGCTGCGCTGTCGGAACGAAATCAGTGGGGGAGCTATACTTCCGAGTCGGAACTGGTAATGGCCGGGTCGTCCACTAAGTCGCGGACCTCCAGGGCCAGGGCCCGGCTCAACGAGATGAGCAGGTCCAGGGTAGGGGCCAGCTGACAGAGCTCAATGCGCTTGATGGTGGACTGCTCCACGTTAGCGATGTCGGCCAGCTTCTGCTGCGAGTAGCCGCGGGACTTCCGAAGCAGTCGAAGCCGATTGGCAAATACTTGGAGGCCGGCCGGATTTTTCACGTGGCAAGGTGGCGGCACCATCGGGGGCAATTAAGGGCGCATACGCCCTTAATTGCCCCCGATGTCGTATAATTGTGGCCGTTGCAGTCTTTTCCACTGTCCCCCTGGTACCTGACCCCATCTGTCTGGTGTGGCAAATAAAACAGTAGCAAAGGGGCAAAACAGCGCGTATCATCCATGATAAATAATGAGTTGTCCCTGCCTGATGGCAGTCCCCGACGCATCGCTTTTGCGCACGCTTCTTCGCTGCTGGTGGCGCAGGCCCTAACCGATGCCAACGCGCTGCTGGTGCGCCATTTCCCCACCTTGGCTTGGGCCACCTGGGGCGCTGCATTGCGGGAGCTGCAACCCGATGTGCTGGTGCATGGGTCTGCGGTAACCTTTGATTGGCAAGACCTCGCGCGCCGGGTTCAGGGCCTGGCCTCGGAATCGGCACCGCCCGCACTTGCCCCGCCTGCCACCGGACCGACCGCGGCGGAATTGACCGCGGAACTCCAGACCTACCAACGACTGGCCGCCTTTGCGCTGGCCCAGCTGCCAGAATGCCCGCGGGCATGTGGCCTGCTCGCCCGTGAGCTGCTCACCAAACTGGCCCACGGCCGGGCGCTGGCAGAGCGTGTTAACGACGCCATGCCGGGGGCCAGTCAGCAACCGGCGACTACTTTATGTCCGTCGGTCGTTGAACCGCCCAATGCCGCCGAGGGCGCCAGCAGTTCGCTAGGGGAGGGGAGGGGAGGGAGGCACCCGGCTTGGTGCGCCCGTCGTCCGGAACAGTGCGAAAGAATACGCGTGGCCCCGCCCGCCGTCGAAAGCCGTCGAAGCGACGTACATTCCGCGACATCGTGGAGCATCACCCGCGGGGGAACGGCAAGTTTGGGTTCACGGTGCGCGAACTCTGCAGCACAATGCGCATCAGCGCCGCCTCGCTCACGGAAGCACGCAAAAACCCGGGCCACCTGTCGGTGAATAAGGTGGTGGCGCTGGCCGAGGCGATGGAAGAAAACCCGTTACAGGTCCTGGCAGACCTGATGACGGAAGCCGCTTCAAAGCAAAGAAGAAAAAGAAAAAAACGGGTGACGCAGCCCTAACGGCGGTGGGACTGCCGGCCGGTTGGCGCCAATGCGCTACCCAGTTGAGGTATTCCACTTCGCAATCAAAACGGACAGAAGCAGGACCGGAAGCCGCGCAGAACTCAGAAAAAGTGCGGGCGGTGGCCTTAGCGGAGCATGGACAGCGACTCCAGCTGGGCGGGAGTATACCTGGCGACCAGGTCAAGTAAATATTCCCTCAAATAATTGTTTGCCCCGCCACTCGCCAGCCCGCTGTCCTGGTTTCTGCTCATATCGGTAAACAGGGGAATGTAGTGGCTGTAGTACTTGCCCCGCCCCAGATTCTCGTAGACTACGTGCCTGCTTTTCGCGAAGCAGCCACACCGGCCTCGCAGGAGCGCAAGGCGTAAAACAAGCGTGCAAGCGGCCCGACGACCGCTCGAAGAACCAAGCAGCCGTTAGCAGGCCGACCTCCTGCAGATAATTGAATGCCCCGGTCGCCTTACGTTAGAAGTTGTTAAATAGGGAAACTGAGGTGGTCTAGTTAAGCAGGAGAGAATTGGGTGATGTTGTTAAGGTGCTGTTGATGAAACTGGTACGGCTTCTGATAGCCAATGCTGGAGTGGCGACGCTCATGGTTGTAGTAGTCAAAATAGTCGGCGACGCTGGCCTGGGCATCGGCTAGGTCGGCGAAGACAGGCCAGTCACGGGCTTCGAGCTCCTCGGTTTTGAGGCGCGACCACAGGCTTTCCGCCTGGGCGTTGTCGTAGCACTCGCCGCGTCGGCTGTGGGAGAGCTGGGCCTGGGCGTCGCGCAGCACAGCCTTGTAAGCGTTGCCCACGTATTGCCCGCCCCGGTCGGAATGGACGATGAGGCCGGGGGTGGGCCGCTGGGCCAGCAGCGCCCGCTGTAAGGCGCTGGTGACCAGCGCTTCGGGCATGTCGGCGCGCACCTGCCAGCCCACCACGTGCTTGGTGCACACGTCCTGAAAGGCACACAGGTAAGCCCAGGTCCCGTTGGCTAGCGGCAGGTAGGTGATGTCGCTCACCCACACCCGGTTGGCCTGGGTGGGACGCGGCTGGTCAAGCAGCAAATTGGGGGCACAGCGCTGCCCGTGGGTCGAATCGGTGGTGCACGGAACGAAGGACTTGGGCTGCAAGGCCTTGCGCCCGTGGCGGCGCAGCCCCATGCGCAGGGCCTGGCGGCCTACCCGATGGCCCTTTTCCCGCAACTCAACCCGGAGCCGACGCGTGCCGTAGCGGCGTTTGTGGTAGTCAAAAACCGCCATCATTTCCGTTTCCCAGGCCGGTTCGGCCCTGCCCACGGCCCCGGCCGCCTGCCGGTGCCGCCAGGCGTAGTAGCGGCTGGGTACCACGTCCAGCACCTGGCAAAGTTGCTGGATCGGGTAAAAAGGCCGCTGCTGGTCAATGAATTGCAGCGTACTCACTGGGTCGGGGGATGCGAGAAGATGGCGATGGCTTTTTTTAAAATATCGAGCTCCTGCGCCAGCCGTTTGTTGGCGACGCGCAGCGCCCGCACTTCGGTGGCCTCGGCCGGGTCGGCGGGCAAGGGCTGCTGGGCCGCTTTCTGCCAGGCATAAATCCGCTTGGCGTCGATATTCAGGGCGCGGGCGGCGGCCAGCGTGGAGCGGCTTTCGCTGGCCAGCCGCAGGGCTTCGGCGCGGAAGGCCGCATCATAACGCGGCCGTTTCGTAGGAGGAGCTTTTTCCATGGGTTCGGGAAGTTAGCACCCAATTCTCTCCTGTTTGACCCGACCACCTCAA
>NZ_JNLX01000170.1 GCF_000715495.1 Hymenobacter sp. IS2118
GGCGGCCCAGGCGGGCATCGGGCCGGGCCGAGAGCTGCCGCCGGCCGGCCTCCACCGCCTCCACCGTGGCCTGCGCCACGCCCAGCCACTGCCCCAGCTCGGCCTGGGTGAGGGCAAAGTGCCGCCGCACCAGCGCGGCCACGGTGGGCGAATGGGAGGCCGGCAAACGGTGCTGAACGGACATAGGAGTCGGGCACCTGTTTTTTTTAGACCGGTGCCCGACAAAGATGTCGGGTAGCCATCGAAAAAAAAGCAGGTACCCGACTGCGGTGCGCCCGTCGGCGAGCTAGTGGCAGGCTGGCTATGCCCCTTCGACCAAGGCGATTTCGGCGGGGGTGAGCTGGTAGAGCTGGTACACGAGCTGGTCGAGGGCGGCATCGCGCCGGGCCAGGTGCTGGCGGGCGGCGGCCTGCTGCTGCTGGTGCGCCGCGTGGTACTGGAGCCACTCGGCCTTTTCTTTCAGGCCCAGGTCGCGCTTGATGCTTTTTTGCAGGGCGGTGCTCCAGGGTTTCCACTCCTGGGTGGGGGCCAGCTTGCCGGTGAGGGGGGCGGCCAGGCCCAGCTCGGCGCGGAGCAGGGCGGCGAAATCGGCCTCGGCCGCGTGCAGGGCGCGGTGCCCGGCCAGCAGCTCGTCGGCCACATAAAACCCCAATAGCATAGCCCGAGTAGTAACTTGCGGCATATTCTATAAATAGTCAACCGATGTTAGTAAACGATTCTACCGCTTCTTTTGTAGCAGAGCCTTCGCCCGATGCACCAACCTGCCGCCTACTGTTGGGTGATGCTCGCCAAGTACTTACGCAACTTCCTGACGACACCTTCAACACCTGCGTTACCAGTCCGCCTTATTGGGGATTGCGGGACTATGGGATTGGTGGGCAAATAGGAGCTGAAATGGAGCTAGCTGATTACCTAGCCGATATCGTGCGTGTTTTTCGGGAAGTAAGGCGCGTGTTGCGCCCAGATGGAACCCTCTGGTTGAACATTGGTGATTCCTACACGAGTGGCGGACGTACTTGGCGCGACACCGACAAAAAAAATCCAGCTCGGGCAATGAGCTACCGGCCTCCTACCCCAGCCGGGCTCAAGCCAAAGGACCTAATCGGTGTGCCGTGGCGGGTAGCCTTTGCCTTGCAGGCTGACGGTTGGTACCTCCGCTCCGATATTATCTGGCACAAGCCCAACTGCCAGCCTGAATCAGTTAAGGACCGTCCTACCCAGTCGCACGAGTATCTATTTCTACTCACTAAATCAGAGAGCTATTATTACGACCATGCGGCCATCGTCGAGCCAACGCAAGATGGCCGCACTACTCGCAACCGACGCACTGTGTGGCCCATCAATACAGAGGCCTATCGAGAGGCACATTTTGCTGTATTTCCACCAGCCTTAGTAGCCCCCTGCATTAAAGCGGGCAGTTCCCCAGGGGGGCATGTACTCGACCCTTTTTTTGGTTCCGGCACCGTAGGAGAAACCAGTTTACGGTTGCGCCGCAACTGCACAGGCATTGAGTTAAATCCTGAATATGCCGCGTTGGCTGAAAAGCGCTTGCGCACTTTGCAATTACCTGCGTTAGCACTCTAGCCAGACTACGCCTCGTCTAATTCATGAATTACAAATTCCCAAGTGGCGTGGACGATGCATAATTCCCGACGAATATTTTGCACCTTCAATTTGCGCTCGGTGCCACCATCGAAGTAAAGCCGATAAGCTTGTTCTCCTGTTTCGTCCAGAACGTAGCAGTAGCCCGGCTTGGGCATTTGGCGGCTATCCTGCATCATTTTAAGTGTCCCATGCTTTGCCGCCGCTAAGAGTACAAGTGGTATTTCAAGCAACTCGTAGCGCCAAAAAGGACTTGCTGGCGTTGGGTAAGCAGTATTGCGCAAAACTAACACTCGGTCGTAACTACTTAGATGAGCTAAATACTGGTCACGCAGTTGGACTAAATCAGCGGGATTATCAGTCCAGCTGCCGCGACCCAGTTCCATAAATTTATGAATATTGATTACGCCCAATCGCAAGTTGCGGTCTGCTTGGGTTTTTAATGAAATACGCTCCGCACCGACCGTAACATCATGACCAGGGTTTCCCCGTGGTGCCATTGTCGCGTGGCGGCCACATTGCTGCCATACACGCACAGCTGTATACTCAAACTTGTCTTTGGCGAACGCATCATCAGAAAAACAGTGGTGTAAACGTAATGCATCACCAAAATCCTCCAGGAAGCAGTTATCTACCAAGTTACTAACTGGGTTTACGACAAACGTTTTTGGTTGCCGGAACTGCAAAACGATGCGCTCAACCCATATTAGCTGCCCTTCTCGAAGGTGTGGCAAATACGAGACGATGCGAGTAATACGCGCCTGCGTGGTAGGAGTAAGCATGAATCAATGAGTTGTAGGAATGGATAAACTGACGAAGCTTAAGCAGCAAAATAATACGGGGCAAAGAGGCCGCCGTTGAAGCGGTTGATGTTGGCGAGCGGGTTGCCCAGGTCGATGCTCTGAAACAGGCCGCGCACGGTGCGGTAAATCTTGTCGTCGGCGGGGTCGAACACGTTGGCCCGCACGGCATCGAGCAAGCGCCGGAAGGTGAGGCGCGGGATAATGTTCTTGTCCTCGCAGAAGCAGATGAAGATGACGCGGTCGAGCAGCTTCTGGGTGTGCTGGAGCAGGTCGAGCGGGGCCACGGCGGGGTTCTGCTCAATGAGGTGGTCGAGCAAATCGCGGCGGGCCTTGCGGTAGTCGCGGTAAAACTCCTTGCTGATGCGGGCCTCCTGCTCCTGGCGCTGGCGCAGGGCCAGGTCGAGGGGGGCATCGGGCTGGGCCGGGGCGGGCAGCAGCTGGCCCGCGCCCAGCAGGGCAAAGAAGCGGGTGAGGGCGGCGGCATCGTCGGGCAGGGTGCGGAAGTTGAAGACTTCGGCGCGGGTCTGGTCGTTGGCCGCGTACAGGCGCAGCTCCACGAAGTTGCTCACGATAACCCAGCGGCAGCTCGGCCCCATCTTGGAGGGGTAGCTGAAGGCTTGCTCCACGGGGGTTTCGGCGCGGCCCTTGGCGCCCAGCTTCTGCTTGGCGTCGAGCAGGGTGCGGGCATCCTTGAGCTCCACTACGGCGCGGGTGGGGCCGCCGAGGGCGCCCTTGCCATCGGCGGCGAAGTCGCCCAGCGCCCCGTCGGGCTTGGTGCCGTCCACGTTGGTTTTCTTTTCGAGCAGCAGCTGGCGGTAGTCGGGCCGCTCGCACTCGTACCCCAGCGCCTGCCCAAACACCAGGGTCAGGAACTCGGCCTGGAGGGCTTCCTCCTTCTGGCTGGTCACGTAGCCGGAGGCAATGCGCTGCTGCCACTGGCGCAGCTTTGCAACGCGGGCGGCAAAGTCGGGCAGGGCCTGGGCGGGGAGGTAGGTGGCCAGCGGGGCGGGCAGCGCGGCCGGGGCGGGGGCGAACAGGGGTAGCATGGGGGCGAAGGTAGGGCGCGGGCTTGGGAGGAATTCTGGTCGTTTCCCCATAATTTTCCCCAAGCCCGTGCCCGCGCCTGCGGGGCCACCCCCTACTCCGGGGCCACGCTCGTATCGGCCGGCCGGGCTTTATTGATGCTCACCATGAGCACGGCGAACACCATGCGCGGAGCCGAGGGCAGCACCGGCACCCGCTCGTAGGCCTGGCCCTGCTCGGTGGGCGCGGCGCCGTAGCGGTAGCCAAACACGTTGGCGCGGCCCAGCAGGTTCGAGCACGAGAGGTGCAGCACGGTGTAGTGCTTCTGGATGGTGGTCACGTAGCTCAGGTTCAGGCTTAGCTCCTGGTAGCTGGGCGTGCGGTAGGCCCGGAAGCCGGGGTCGTAGGACAGGCGGGAGCTGCTGTAGTTGACGGTGGCGCCCACCAGCGTGTGCAGCTTGCCGAACCAGTACTTGCCCACCACGCTCAGGTTGTGGCGCGAGGCGAAGGTGGGCGTGGCCACGGCGGGGTCGGTGCGCTGCTGGCGCCGGGTGTCGAGCAGGCCGTAGCTCACCCAGTAGTCGAGCCCCGGCAGGCTTTTGCGGTCGCGCCAGAAGAAATCGACGCCGCGGGCGTAGCCGCTGCCGGTGCTCTGGTAGGCGCCGGGGGCGTAGGGCCGGGCGGCGTCGAAGCGCAGCAGGTGGCGGTAGTCTTTGTAGTAGCCTTCCACCCGCAGCGTGCGGCTGCCGTTGAGGCGTTGGTAGGTGAGCAGGTAATGGTCGGCGCGCTCGAAGCGCAGGCCGGGGCTACGCTGCCCGGAGAGCAGCAGGTCGTTGGCCGGCGTCTGGTAAAAGTGGCCGAAGGCGGCCGATAGCTGGTTGTCGGCATCGAGCTGATAGGCCAGCGCCAGGCGCGGGGCGGCGTTCCAGCGGCCCAGCACGGCCGAGTATTCGGCGCGGCCCCCTACCCGGCCGGCCAGCTGGCTGGTGAAGGAAATGTTGGCTTCGGCAAAGCCGGCGGCGCGCTGCTCGTCGAAGGCCCGGCGGGGCAGGTCGGCTGGCTGGCCCTCGGCGAGCTGCCGGGCATCCTGCGCTACGTGCTGGCCCAGGCCCTCGACGCCCACTTTCAGATTCCAGTAAGTGCCCACCGAGTCGTTGGTGAGCACCACCCGCCCCACCAGCGACTGCTCCAGTTCCCGCACTTTGTTGATGGCCGGCGCGCTCCCCTGCACGCCCAGGTTCAGCGCCTGCTCGTCGCGGGTGGCGGCCAGGCCGGTGTTCACGCTCCAGCCGCCGCGCAGGTAGCTGCGGAAGCTGGTGTTGAGGTAGGCGTTGTTATTGCGCAGGTCCACGGGCTGGCCGTTTTCCCAGCCCACGGCCGGCGTGCGCACGCCGGTGTGCGCCCGGCTCACGGCCCCGTAGGCCTTGAACATGCCGCCGTTGGCGCCGGTGCGCTGCCGGTAGGCGGCCGAGCTGCTCATCGTTTCGTGGGCCGTGAGCAGCTGCTGGGGCACCACGCCGAAATAGGGCCGCATGTTCATATAGTCGCCGGTAACGGCCAGCGAGGCCCGCTCCCAGCGCTGCGTGCGCGACACGCCCAGCGAGCCCAGCGAGAGCAGCGTAATCCCGGTCTGGGTTTCCGGAGCCAGGTCCGTCGAGTTCAGAATCACCGCCGCCGACAACGCCTGCCCGTATTCGGCCGAGTAGCCGCCGGTGCTGAAAATAGTGCCCTTAAACAGCGTGGGGGCAAACCGGCCCCGCGCCGGCGCCCCGCCTACGTTGGCCGAGTAGGGGCTTTGCAGCGCCAGCCCATCCAGAAACTGCTTGGTTTCGCCGGCCGCCCCACCGCGTACAAACAGCTTGCCCTCCTCGCCGTTGCGGCTGGTGCCGGGCAGGGTGTTGAGGGCCCCGGCCACGTCGGCCAGGGCCCCGGCGGTGGTCAGAATATCGAGGGGCTTGAGCGCGCTACTGCGCTTTTCGTCGCTGGCCTCGAAGGCCCCGGCCGTCACCACCACGTCGCCAAGGGCGGCGCGGCTGGCTTTCAGCCGGATGTTGGGCAGCGCGAGCGGCCCCTGCCCCAGCAGCACGGGCAGCTCCTGGGGCTCGTAGCCGATGTAGGCCACCACCAGCGTGTGGGCACCGGTGAGGCGGGTATCAAACCCAAACCAGCCCAGCGAATCGGTGCTCACGCCATCGAACGAGCCCTTCAAAAACACATTCACGCCCGGCAGCGGCTGGCCGGCCCCGTCGCGCACGGTACCGGTGAGTGACTGAGTGGCGGAGTGACTGAGTGCTTTGGCGGGCGGGGCAGTTTGGGCGTGCAGGGCAGCGGGGGCGATGCTCAGCAGCAGCAGCAGCGGGAGTAGCGAGGTTTTCATAGGAGCCAGCGGACAGGTGATGGCTCAAAGGTGTCGGGCCGGCCGGCCGGCCGAAAACTGCCGCCCCCCAAGCGTCGGATGAGGCGGATGGAGCGTCGGAACGTTGGGATGGCCCTGGGCCGGGGGTGGGGTGTTGCGCCACGGCACCTCCTTCCGTATATTCGCTGCCTATCCCGACTAATCTACCTTGCCATGCGCTACCGCACCTTCCTCACCTACCTCGCCCTGCTCCCGCTGAGCGCCTGCACCAAAAGCTGCAACGAATACGACAACAACGAGGAATTTGCCCGCGCCAAGCTGCCGGCCTACACCGAAACCGGCGCCAACACCCTGGGCTGCGTGCTGGGCACGCAGACGTGGACGGTGCTGGGCAGCCACGCCATGAGAGGAGGCATCGGCCCGTCCTGGGAACCCAATGTGTTGCAGGTGTATCAGGCCAGTGCGGTGCCGCCGCTGCTTGAGGTGCGAGGCATAATGACGGGCGTGCGCAACAGTGTAGAATTCTACGACCGCGAAATCGGCCTCACGTTCCTGCTCTCCGATACGTTGGGCGGGCTGCGCCTGCTTGGAGACGATTCCGTGCGCACCCAACCCGGCCAATACGACGAGCACATGGAGGCCATCGACCTGATTCCCTATCGGGGCTACAGCAGCAGAGCCCGCCGTCCCGTGCGCCTGCTCATCCGCAAGCTCGACCGGCAGCAGCGCATCGTGAGCGGCACGTTTGAAGGCATGCTCTACAGCCAAACCGATTCGCTGGCCGTGACCGATGGCCGGTTCGATGTGAAGTACTAGCGGTTGGTGAAAACCACGGGCTTCCGGCTAGGCGCGCTGGTTCTCGCTCACGCGCGCCTGCCACTTCGCGCTATCCAGGCCTTTAATCAGCATCCACAGGCACCAGGACAATTCGCCAACCAGACAGGGTAGCAGCACGCCGGGCAGGAGCTTACCGGCCAGCACCGGGGCGAAAAGCGACGCCCAGCAGGCCACCAGGTAACACGTGCCCGCCACCTGCATCAGTACGCCTATAATCCGGGGGAAATAGCCCGACCGAACCAGCAGGTAGCCGTTCACCAGGCAGGTGAAGCCAAAAAACAGCAGCGCGACATTGAAGGAGATTTCGTGGAGTTTCAGCGCGAAGTTGGCCAGCATCGGTACCTGTTGGGGGCCAAAGGCCTGCTGGTACTGGGCACTTTCCAGGGTGGGCAGCACTAGCAGCAGAAACACCTTGCTCACGGCCTCCACCCCCAACGAAACCAGATTGAAGAACAAGGCCAGCAGCACCACACTTTTGCTCACGGGCCGCAGCAGCAGGTATTCTATCCACAGCAGCGGCACGGCACACAGCACCACCAGCACATTACCCGCCGCCCCGACCTGCCAGAGCAGCGGCGCGGCCAGAATATTGCGCGCCGTGGCGGCCGCGTCGCCTCCCACCAGCAGCTTGCTCGTGACAAACCCCTCCGCGAAAAGCCCGCACAAAATGATGACGAGGTAGAGCGCCCCGCCCAGGCGAGCGTAACCCAGGGGCGCGGTTTCAAGCGAACGAATAGCCATTGCAGGATAGCGCTTAATTGATACCAGCGCCGGTCAAATGTAGCAATCGTATTCTCCATCGCATCCCGCGCCGCCGCCGGCTGGTTACTTGCGGGAACCAGCCGGCGGCTTGTAGTCGGACCGCGCTTCAATCAACTTGCTGCCCCGAACAACGGCAATGCCTCTCCTTAACATACTTGCACGAAGCCGAAAAACCACGAACTTTGCCAGCCATAACCTTTTCTTGTCGGCCCGGCTTTACCCACGGCATCGCCCCCTTCCCGCCCGTTTCGCGTCCATAATTTTCTTCCATGGCTGATTTTCCTGCTTCCATCGATTACCAAGCCTTGTTCCAGACGCTGCCCGGCGCCTACCTGCTGCTGGCCCCCGATGGCACCATCCTTGGCAATTCCGACCAGCACGTGGCCGCCTCGATGCTGCCCCGCGAGCAGGCAGTGGGGCGCCACATTTTTGATGCCTACCCCGGCGACCCTCAAAGCCAGGCCGACCTGCTGGCCTCGCACGAGACGGTGCGGCGCACGCTACGGGCCCACGTAATGCCGCTGCTGCGCTACGACATTGCCCGGCCCGCCGCGCTGGGCGGCGGCACCGAGGAGCGTTACTGGCAGATTACCCACCACCCCCAGCTCGACGCCGACGGCCAGCTGCGCTACATTTTGCAACTCTCGGAGGACGTAACCGAAGCCACCCAGCACACCGCCGCCGTGCAGCGCGCCCTCGACGAGGCCACCGAGCGCAACCGCTTCATCCTCGAAAGCCTGCCCCTGATGGTGTGGACGACCCGCCCCGACGGCTGGGCCGAATTTTTCAACACCCGCTGGACCGATTTTACCGGCCGCTCCCTAGCCGACACCCTGGGCATAAGCTGGGTGGCCGACCTGCATCCCGACGACGTAGGCCCCACCACCGCCCGCTGGGAAGCCGCCCGCGAACAGGGCATTTCCTACCAGGCCGAGTACCGCATGCGGCGGCACGACGGCTCCTACCGCTGGCACCTGGCCACGGGCGTACCCCGCCTCGGCCCCGACGGTCAGATTCAGATGTGGGTGGGCTGCAATGCCGACATTCACGAACAGAAGCTTATGGTAGCCGAGCTGCTCGAAGCCAACGAGCAGCAGGCCCTGCTCTCGGACCAGGCCTACGAACAGTACCAACGGGCCCAGCAGCAGCGCCAAATCCTGCTGGACCTTTTTGCCGACGCCCCGGCCATGATTAGTGTGGTGCGCGGCCCCGAACACCGCTACGAGTTTGCCAACACCCGCTTCCGGGAGCTGGTGGGCCAGCAGGACCTGGTAGGCAAAACCGTGGCGGAGGTGTTTCCCGAAGTCGTGAGCCAGGGCATCATCGCGGTACTCGACGGCGTGTTTCGCACCGGTGAGCCCATGGTGGCCCAGGAGCTGCTGGTGCAGCTGGCCAGCCCCGACGGCCAGCTCCGCGACTGCTACTTCAACTTTTCCTACCAGCGCTTTGAGGAAAACGGCCAGCCGGCCGGCATCACGGCCTACGCCTACGATGTTTCGGAGCTGGTGCTCACCCGCCAGGCCCTGAAGCAGCTCGGCGGCCGGGCCACCAACACCGCCACCAACGCCGCCGACAGCGGCTTGGCTTCCTAAGCAAAGCATACCTTTGCGTCCGTTTCTATTCTGGCTTTTGTAGCGTCCGGCATGCCCCTCTCCCCTTTCGACTTTCAGCAGGCCCGCGTGAAACAGGTGCTCTTTAAGTCGCGCCTGCGCTCGGTGCTCTACGGGGTCCGCGCAACGGAGCCGGCCCTGTTTGCCTACGGCGAAAACCCGCTGGCCCAGTGGATACAGACGGTGCTGAAACCCGAATTCGGCGCCCTGGCCGCAGTGCGCGAGCTGGAAAACACCCTCCAGCAAATGCTGCGCACCGGCCAGGACTTAGCCGCCCGCTACCAGCGGGGCCAGATTGAAGAAGCCCGCACCGGCCTTGACCAAATCAACGCCTTCGCCGACCAGATTGAGCGGCAGCTGCTGACCCTGGAAAGCAGCCTGTAAAAAACCCTGGCCGCACCCTCCGCTTAGCGCGGTTTCCAGATTAATATCCAGTTTTATGAAGATAGGACTTACGCCCTCAGCCGCTGGCGCGCGTCTCCGACGCGTTGCCCACTGGCTTCGCGTCTCTGACGCGCGGGGGCAACGAGACCAGACGGAGCGAACGGCGGCTTTTGGAAACGCCAAGCCAGCAAGCCACGCGTCAGAGACGCGCGCCAGCGGCTGAGGGCGTAAGTCCTGAGATAATTAAAAACCTGACCGTTAGATTTTTAATTTCTCATTTTTCATTTTTAATTCTATTCATGGCCGCACCCTCCGCTTAGCCCTATGCTACAGGTTGAATAGCGCCGCCGCGTTGCGCGTGGTAGCCTCGGCCACTTCTTCCATGTCCTTGCCCAGCAGCGCGGCCACTCTATGCAGCACCAGTGGCAGGTAGGCGGGCTCGTTGCGCTTGCCGCGGTGCGGCACCGGCGCCAGGTATGGGCAGTCGGTTTCCAATAGCAAGTGCTTCAGGTCGAGGCCGGGCAGCACCTTATCGGCCCCGCCGTTTTTGAAGGTGGCCACGCCGCCAATGCCCAGCATAAAGCCCAGCTTCAGCACCTGCTCGGCCTCGGCGGGCGTGCCCGAAAAGCAGTGGAATACGCCCCGCAGGGTGCCGTCCTGGGCCGCCTCCACCAGGGCCACGGTTTCGGCAAAGGCTTCGCGGGTGTGCAGCACGATGGGCAGCTTGTGCTTTTTGGCCAGCGCCAACTGAATTTTCAGGGCTTCCTGCTGCTCGGCGAGCAGGGTTTTATTCCAGTGCAAATCGAGCCCGCATTCGCCCACGGCGGCAAAAGGCCGGCGGCCCAGCCAGGTTTCCACCTCGTACAAATCCTGCTCGAAGCTGCGGGTGACCGAACACGGATGCAGGCCCATCATGGCGAAGCAGGTTTCCGGCGCCTGCGCCTCCAGCTCCAGCATGGCGTCGATGCTGCTGTGGTCGATGTTGGGCATTACGATGGTCGTTACGCCGGATTCCTGGGCGCGGCGCAGGGCGTCGAGCCGGTCGGGCTTGAACTGTTCGGAGTAGAGGTGGGCGTGGGAATCGGTGATGCGCATAGTGCGGCAAAGGTCGGGTTGGAAGCGGACCGAACACGAATTTTTTCGCTTACAGACTCCGTTTTCGGCCAAAATCATCTGAAAACGTGCAATTACGTTTTATAACTGATAATTAAGTTTCAAAACTGATTCATCAGTTATACATTTACGCTATGGAAGAGTTGACCAAAACCGAGGAGCGCATCATGCAGGCGCTGTGGAAGCTAAAGAAAGCGTTTGTGAAGGATATTATCGAGCAGCTGCCCGACGACCCGAAGCCGCCCTACAACACCGTGTCGTCGGTGGTGCGCATTCTGGAGCGCAAGGCCTACGTGGGCTTCCGGGCCTACGGCAAAACCTACGAGTACTTCCCGCTCATCAGCAAAACCGAGTATCGGGCCGCCAGCCTCAAGCGCATCCTCACGCAGTATTTCGATAATTCGCCCACGGCCCTGGTTTCCTTCATGGTGGAGGAAACCCTGAGCCAGCGCGAAAAGCAGCAGCTGCTCGACCTGCTCAACGACGCTGAAACCACTTCCAAACCCGACGGCGATGGCAAGTAGCTTTTTGCGCTACCTGGCCGAGGCCAGCTTTTGCCTGGCTGTGTTTGCGCTGGCCTACCGCCTGCTGCTGGCCCGACTCACCTCCTTCACGGCCAACCGCGCTTATTTGCTGGGCGCGCTGGCGGCGAGTATGGTCATTCCGTTGCTGGCGTTGCCGGGGTTGGCTGCGTTGCTGGCCGGTTCCGGCCCGGCAGCATCCGCTACGGGGCCTCTCCCCTTCCGGCTGAGCTGGACGGCCGGGGCAATGGCCGCGCCTGCTGCTCTCACCGAAACTGGCCCGGACCTGACCGGCCTGGTCCTGCCTGGGCTGCTGGGGGTTTATCTTCTTGGCGCACTCTACAAGCTGCTGGCGGCCACTCGCAACCTGCGCGGCCTCACGCAGCTCATCAGGCGCCACCCGCGCACCGATTTGGGCGCCTTCGCCATCGTGCACCTGCCCGCGCCCGGCTTGCCCGCGTTTTCATTCGGCCGGCACGTATTTCTCTCGCCGCTGCACGAGACCCTGAGTGCCGAAGAGCACCGGCTTCTTCTGTTGCACGAGGGCGTGCACGTGCGCCAAAAGCACACGCTAGACCTGCTGCTGACGGAGGCCCTGGGCGTGCTCTTCTGGTTCAACGGCCTGCTGCCCTACTTCCGCCAGCAGCTCAAAACCGTGCACGAATACCTGGCCGATAAAGCCGTGGCGCGCGCCCAGGACGGCCCCCGGCCCTACGGCGAGCTGCTGATAAAGCTGGCAGCCCGGCAGCCCCCGTTTGCCCTGGCCCACGCTTTTTCCAACCAACAAATTTTTCTGCGAATCAAAATGCTCACCCAACCAACTTCCTCTCCGATGCAAAAGCTTCGTTTTCTGCTCGTTTTGCCCGTATTCGGCTTCGCTTGGGCCGCCACCGCCTGCACCGGCGCCCCCACTCCGGACGCTGCCGCCACGCCAGCCGCCACTGCCCCGGCCGCGCCGCCGGCCGCCACCAGCCGCATTGGCCGCATCACGTGGCAGGGCAATACCTACCTGTCAACGGCTGAATTGAATGAGGCGCTGGGCCTGAAAACCGGCGACGCCTACGACTCGGCTGCGGTAGCGCAGCGCCTGAGCTTCGCCCCCGATGGCGACGACCTCACCTCCCGCTACATGGACCACGGCTACTTGTTCTTCTCCGTAAGCCCCGAAGCCACACGCCAGCCCGACGGCACCACCGACCTGGCCTTCACCCTCAACGAGGGCCGGAAAGCCAGGCTGCGCAACATCACGATGAGCGGAACCCCGAAAACAGGCACCGCCGCCCTGCTCCGCCTGCTGCCCTTGCGCACCGGTGATGACTTCAGCCGCGCGAACCTGATGAAATCCCAAACCATTCTGGCCCAGCAGAGCACCATCAACCCGGCCAAAATCGCCATCAACCCCCAGCCGGTGATGAGCCCGAACACGCCAACCGATTTTGTCGATATTGAATTGGTAGTGGAGGAAAAATAGCGCCTCGCCCATCTGAACAGAATTAAAAATGAGGAATTAAAAATTTGACCATCATTTTTTTAATTCCTCAT
Source organism: Hymenobacter sp. IS2118 (assembly GCF_000715495.1). Classification (GTDB taxonomy): domain Bacteria; phylum Bacteroidota; class Bacteroidia; order Cytophagales; family Hymenobacteraceae; genus Hymenobacter. The sequence continues at coordinate 12,554 of NZ_JNLX01000170.1, forward strand.
TTTTAATTCTTTCAAAAACTGTACACCAAGCTGGAAAACGCACCGCGCGCGTAGCAGTGGCCCTTTTGGTTTGCGCCTGCCTTACTCGTAGCGCCGCCCCTTCCAGACGATGCCGCCGCCCAGCAGCCGGTAGCCCACCAGGCCCACGGTCAGGGCGATGGTGTAGAGCTCGAACAGCGGCAGTAGGCGCCAGGCCAGCCGCAGCCCGGCCCGGCGGTGCGCAAAATGTGCCAATGCTCCCTGCACCAGCACTTTCAACCCCCAAAACCCTAGCCCCAGCCCCGGCCCGCCCGCCCACGCCACGCCCCCCAGCGCCAGCCAGAACCCGCTGAAAAACGCCAGCTCCAGGCGCAGGCGCAGCGGCAGTGCTTCCACGCCCTTTAGCCAGCGGCGGCGCTGCTTCAGCAAACCCGCCCAGGTGAGGATGGGCAAGGAATCGGCCCGAACGGCGGGCGCGAACACGTTGCGGAAGCCGTAGCCCTGCGCCAGCGTGGCCTTGAAAAGGGCAAAATCTTCGGTGACGGAAAAGGGCAGCGCCTCGTAGCCGCCGGTGGCCTCGTAGGCGGCGCGGGTCACGAGCATGTTGTTGCCCATAGCCGTCACGGGGCGGCCCAAGTCACTCACCATCTGCACCAAACTCAGCGACAGCAGCCAATCCAGCCCTTGCAGCCGATGAAACAGTCGCGGCCCGCGCACCGCCGTAATGCCCGTGACTGTGCCTACGCCCGGCGCCGCGTGCGCCAGCAGCCCGGCTATCCAGGTGGGCGGCAGGCTGATGTCGGCATCGGTGATAAAGAAATATTCCGTGGCGGCCTCTTTGGCGAGGTGGGCCAGCACGTTGGCCTTGCCCCTGGCCTGCCCCCAATTTGCAGCAATGGGCACGACCCGGAACTGCCCGGCGTAGCCTTGCATGGCGGCGGCGGCCACTGCCGCCGTGCCGTCGGCGCTGGCATCATCGCCCAGCAGCACTTCCATTAGTTCGGGGGGGTAGTGCAGGGCCCGCAGGCTGGCCAGGCAGCGCGGCAGGGCGGCGGCCTCGTCGCGGGCCGCAATGAGCACGCTCACGCGGGGCGGCGGAGCCGGCAATGGCCGAGCGGGCGGGGCCCCGCGCCGGGTGGCAAAACACCAGGCCGCGTACGCCATGCCCAGCAGCCAAACGACCAGAAAAGCTGAGCAGAGGAAAAGCACCATCCCGCTCACAGCGTGGCAAACTGAAAGCCCTGCGCCGCCAAATGCGCCAGCAGCCGGGGCAGCACGAACCGCAGCCGGGCGCTGGCCTTACGGCTGTCGTGAAACACCACGATGTCGCCCGCCCGCACGGTAGCCAGCGTCGAAACCAGGCAGTTTTCGGGGCTCAGGTCCGGGTCGTAGTCGCGGGTCAGCACCGACCACATGGCGATGCGGTACCGGGAGCGCAGGGCCCGCAGCAGCGGCCAGGTGAGCCGACCGTAGGGCGGACGAAAAAGCAGCTCGGGCGCTTCTAATCCGATAGCCGGTGCCAGCCCGAGCCCGGCTAATTCTGCCTGGCACTCGGCAATATCCTGCAAATAGCCGGCCCGCGTACTAACCCAGGCGCTGCGATGCCGCTGGGTATGGTTGCCCAGGCGGTGCCCCGCCGCCAGGGTAGCGCGAGCAATTTCGGGGTAGCGGGTTAGGTTTTCGCCCACGCAAAAGAATGTGGCGCGGGCATCGAAGGCGGCCAGCTGCTCCAGCACCCAGGGCGTTTCTTCGGGAATGGGCCCGTCGTCGAACGTGAGGTACACCACGGGAGCGCCATTGGCGGCGCGGGCGGGGCCGGTCCACTCGCAGCCGGGCAGCAGGGCGTGCAGCAGCCGCGGCGGGCGCGTGAGCAGGGCGGCGTCGAGCCGGGTGCGTAGCGGCAGCAGCATCAGGAGCGCACCACGCGCATAAACGGCACTTCCGCATCGGGCCGCGGCCCCAGCACCGAGGCCAGGGCGTCGAGAAACGCCAGGTGGGTGCCGGGCTGCCCGCCGGCCGGGCCGCGGCCCAGGTGCCGGTGCACTTCGCCGGCCCACTCCCCCACCAGCGTGGCCGAACCGGCTGCGCTGTTCAGGCCCAGCGCGGCTTCCAGGGTGAAATAGCGGGGCCGGGCTTCGGGGGCATCCGGCGTATCGTGCTCATCCTCGCCGTCCTCATACACCAGCGCCGAATAATGGGCTTCCATGGTGGACTGGGGCGGCGGCAGGTGCAGCAAGGCGGTGGCGCGGCCAGCCACCGCGTGCCAGCTCAGGCGCAGGCCCTTGGGCGCCACTTTCTCGGCAGCGGGCAGGGTTTCGGCGGCTTTCTCCCACATATAGAGCAGCAGCTCGCGGGCCAGGTAGGGGTCGCTCAGCTCGCGGCGCACGGCGGCCGGGCGGCGCCAGGCCATCTGCGGGAGCATTACGTGGGTAAAATTGTAGGGGTGCGACCGGGCCATGCCACAAAAGTAAGGCTTGCGTTCACGAGGAAGAAGAATTTCTCAATCAATACAGCGTTTGCGGCGTCAGGGCATCAGAAAAGCCTTGCTTCCTGAGTGCCAGACCGCACCAAGACGCAGGGTTGTAGGAACGCGCCTTGGCGCGTTCGGCGTCCGAAAGCGGCTTGCCGGGAAACGCCCACTCAGACGCCGAACGCGCCAAGGCGCGTTCCTACATCTGCTCCCGCATGGCAGCTTCCAGGGCTTCCCACAAAACGTCGGCGCTGCGGGCCCACGAAAAGCGGCGCAGGTTTTCGTGCCCTTGAGCGATGAGCTGCCGGCGCAAATCGGCATCGTCCCACAGCTTGGTGAGGCCGGCGGCGATGCTCGCCACGTCGTTCGGGTCCACCAGCAGGGCCCCGCCTGCGCCGGCTACTTCGGGCATGGAGCTTAGATTGGACGTGAGCACGGCCGAACCGCTGGCCTGGCCTTCCACAATCGGAATCCCAAAACCTTCGAAATACGGCACATACACCGTGGCGCGGGCCGCGGCATACAACCCCGCCAAATCGGCATCGACGACGCGGCCGGTGAAGTGAACCGCCGTTTTGTGGGCCATGCGCTGGTAGGCCGTGAGGATGGGGCCGGCTTTCCAGGCTTTGCGGCCCACAATCAGCAGCTGCGCATTGGCAGCAGCGACGCCCCCGGCAGTTTTAAACTGGTCGAAGGCCCGCAGCAGGTGGCCCAGGTTTTTGCGGGGCTGCAGGGCGCCGACAAACAAAAAGTACGGCTGCCCGTGGCTGAACCGCCGCCGAATCTCGCGCTGCCCGGCCTCGGGCTGGGGCTGAAACAGGTCGGCCGGGGCGTTGTAGGCCACGCTGATTTTGGCGGGCACCAAGCCGTACGTCTGCACGATATCCGCCTTGGTCGCCTCCGAAACGGCCACCACCCGCGCCGAAACCCTGGCAAAGCGCGGCATGAACCAGTGGTAGTACTTGCGTTGCAGCAGGCCCACATCGAGCGGAAAATGCTCGAAAGCCAGGTCGTGAATAACCGTCACGCGGGGTACGCGGGTGCGTAGGGTTGTGAAGCCGTCGGGGCTGAGGAAGGCCGCAGGCCGGTGCCGGGCCAGCCAGCGCGCCACCGCGCCCTCAAACCAGGCAATGTACAGCAACGGGTGCCGCGCCGGCGGAAACAGTACGTGCGGTACCACGTTGGGGCCCAGCACGTAGCGGGCATCGTAGGACCGGTCAAAAAGAAAATGGAACGTCACTTCCGGATGGAGGGCTACCAGCCGGCGCAGCGTTTCATAGGTAAAGCGCCCAATGCCTTCGAGCTGGTCGCCGGGCAGCAAAAACCGGGTGTTGACGGCGATATGCATATCTTTTTAATTAATAATTAAGAATTAGTAATTAAGAATTGTGGCTTCCGTTCCAAAATTCACAGTTGCTTTTGCAGTCGCTGAAGGCACTTAGGTTCTGGTAGGTTTTTGAGGTTTTCAACGCCTCAGCTGCGTTTTCAAATGCTGGGGCAGATAGGTAAAGTTTGGAACGGAAGCCCTAATCAGGAATTGTGACTAATAGTCGCCCGCTAGACCTGCCGTCATCAACACGACTGAAGGCGACATTTTTTAATTACTAATTCTTAATTATTAATTGCCTTTTCCAAGTACCAGCTGGCTGATTTCGGCCCGGCGCACCAGGCCGGTACCGAGGATGATTGCCCCAAAAATAACGCCCATGAGCCCGGCTTCCAGCCACCAGCTCAGCCCTTTGTTCAGGCCGAATTGTAGCATGTACCAGGCGCCGCACAGCAGGCCGAACGCCAGCAACAGGCGCGCCAGCAGCCGGAAGGGCACGCCAACGGCCGTGCGCCGCGCCACCAGCACCAGGTAGCCCACCGACACGGCCACGGCGCACAGCAGCGTATTAAGCGAGGCTGCCACGGCGCCGTAGCGGGGCAGCAAAAACAGATTCAGCCCGATGTTGAGGAAGATGCTGCCGGCCACCAGCCAGCTTACGGCCCGCTCGTGGGTGGTACTGGTGAGCAAGGTGCTGTAGATGGCAAAAAACCCGTGAACCAGCACGTTAACAATCAGGATTTGCAGGCAGAGCGTCATGCGAACCACTTCGGCCGGGGTGCTGCGCGTGAATTGCCAAAACAGCACCTCACCCCGAAACAGTACGAAAGCCACCACGAACAGCAGCGGCAGCGTGAGCACACGCTGCCCGAACCACAGCAGCTGACGCTGGGCCCCAGCATCGCGCGAAACGCTGGCAAACTTTGCAAAAAACAGCGGCAGCACCGTCCAGGCGTACATCATCACGGCATCGACCCAGCGGTAGGCGCCGGCGTAGTAGCCGGCCTCGGTGGGCGAAGCCAGGCGCTCCAGCATCACCATGTCGATGCGCTCGTTCACCCCGTAGAGCAAGGTCATAAGGGCAAAAGGCAGGCTGGCCCGCAGCGCCGTGCGGGCCACAGGCGCGTGCCAGCGGTACTTCACGCGGCCCAGCAGGCGCGTCATCAACCCGTAGAGCAGCACGGTGGTAAAGGCCGCCGCCGCCAGCCGGGCGCCCACGTAGCGCGGCAGCGTGAGGCCCACCGGAATGAGCACCAGGACCGCTCCCAGCAGCAAAAATTTCTCGACCACCGACAGCACGGCATCGGTGTTGAACTGCTGGCGGGCTTGCAGCGTGCCGCGCAAAAACTGCCCATACTGGGCTAGCAGCAACGCCGTACCAATGGCGCCGAGCAGCAGCAGCTCGTTGCCCCGGTAGCCCAGGAGCCAGCCCACGGCCAGCATGGCGGCCAGGGCCACGGCGTTGAGGGCACCGCGCAGGGGCAGCAGCGTGGGAAAAGTTTCGGCCATGAAACTGGGCTCGGCGGCCCCGCGCTGCACGGAGTAGGGCGTCAGGCCCAGGTCGGCGAGAGCGGCCACCACCAGGGTGAGGGCCGAAAGGGCCGTGATGAGGCCAAACGTGGCGTGCCCGAGCCGGTCCTGCACCAGGTTTTCGACCACCACCCAGCCCGGCTTCACCAGCAGGTTGAGGAGGACGACGAAGCTGATATTGCCAAAAAACCGTTTGATACCGTTGCGTAAGCTAAGTCCGGAGAGGAAAACCACCGGCTCGCGCCGGCCCCGCAAAGCTACGCACCGCGCCGGAGCAGAGGCCGCAACAGGCCGTTTTGGGGCTATCTTTGCCCGCCACGCTTCCGCTTGCTACCAACTATTTCAGCGCGGAGCCGGGGCCTTCCTTTCTAATATGTCTGCACCTTCTTTCTCGCTGGTGGGCCTGGGGCCCATTATCAACCGCTGGAAATACTTCGTGGCCGGGGCCGTGGTTCTGGCCGCCGTGGTGAGCGTGGTGGTGGCCCTGCTGCTGCCCAACGTGTACCGCTCCACCGCTGTGTTTATTCCGACCAACCCGCAAACGGCCGACCCCGACCGCCTGCTGGAAGACAACGCCCTAACGCGCGGCAAGCTGGAGCTGGCCAGCCGGGCCGAAGACCTGGACCGGGTCATCACCATTGGCGAGTCGCAGCCAGTGGCCGAACTGATTATCAAGAAGTTCGACCTGTACAAGCACTACGAGGCCGGCCCGCCCGGCGACGATGCCACCGACAATTTTGTACTGAGCGAGTTCAGCAGCAACTTTAATATCGTACGCAACGAGCGCGACGCTATTGAACTGGCTTTCAGCGATGAAGACAAGAACCTGGCCGCCGAAGTAGCGAATGCCATCGTGCAGGTCATCGACTCGGTGAACCAGCAGCTGACCCTGGACAACCGCCGCACCGTGCTCGAACTCTACAAGCAGCGCTACGACTATCTCAGCATCAGCTTCGAGCGCAGCCGCCGCGAGCTGGTGGGCGCCCGCCGCCGCTACGGCATCTACGGCCTCGAAATGCAGGGCCGCTACATGGCCAAGGAAATCATCGAAACCGAAGCGGCCCTGCGCAAGGCCGAAGGCGGCGGCGGCGACGTGGCCGGCCTGCGCCGGGCCCTGCGCGGCCTCACCCGCACCGACGGCGGCAACCTCATCAACCTGGAAAGCTACGTGCAAGGCACCGACTCGCTTAACATGTTCACCAGTCGCGTCACCGACCTGCAAAACCGCCTCATCACCGCCCGCTCGGCCTTCGAGAATGCCGAGCTGAGCATCAAGGGGCGGATTTCCAGCTTGTATCTGGTGCAAAAGGCCTACCCGGCCACCCGCAAGTTCAAGCCCGTGCGCACGCTTATCGTGCTGGGTTCGGTGCTGGCCACTTTTGCGCTGTCGGTGGTGCTCATCGCGCTGCTGGAGCTGTACCGCCACAACCGGCTTGGGGCCGCCCGCCCGGCGTGAATCCGCCCGTGACCGAGCGGCTGCACCAGCTCCGGCGCTCACTGGATGGCGCCCAACTCATTTTTGTGGGGTTTGTGCTGCTGCTGGTGGGCGGCGGGGCGGCGGCCGTGCTCCGGCAGCAGCCGGCCCTGCTGCTGCCCGGCCTGCTGGTGGTGGGCGGGGCCGTGGCGCTGGTAGAGTGGCGCTGGCTGTACTACCTGCTGTTTTTCCTGCTGCCTTTTACGGAGGAAATCAGCCTGTTTGGCGGGCTGAGCATGGACGTGCCTTCCGAGCCGCTCATGCTGGTGCTCACGGCCTGCGTGGGCTTGGCGCTGCTGCTGCGCACTGCCCGGCTGCCGGCGCGCGAGTGGCTGCACCCGCTGGTGCTCATTCTGGCCCTCATGCTACTCTGGACGGCTACGGACGCCGCATTTTCGGTCAATAAAATCAAGTCCATCAAGTACTTGCTGGCTAAAGCCTGGTACATCACGCCGTTTTTGCTGGGCACGCTACTCATCGTGCAGCGGCCGCGCGAAGCCTGGCGCTTTGCGGCCGTGTACGCCACCGGTGCCTGCCTGAGCGTGCTGTACGTGGCGGCCCGACACGCTGGCAAAGGCTTTAGCTTTGAGGCTATTAACTGGGCGATACAGCCGTTTTTTCACAACCACGTCATCTATGCTACCATGCTGGCGCTGCTCATCCCGTTTGGGTGGCTGGCCATGCGGGCGGCCCGCACGGCCGGCGTTCGGCTGGCGTGGCAAGTGGGGCTGGGGATATTGCTATTCGGCCTGCTGACTTCCTACACGCGGGCTTCAATTCTGTCACTGCCCATCGCCGGGCTGTTTTACCTGGTCATGCGCTGGCACCTCACGCGCCTGATGCTGGTGACGGTGGCCCTGGGCACGGCGCTGGGCGTGGGCTACGTGGCCAGCGGCGACAACTACATGGAATTCGCACCCAACTACGAGCGCACGGTTTTCAACGGGCAGAACTTCGAAAAGCACCTCACCGCCACCTACAAGCTCCAGGACGTGTCGGGCATGGAGCGGGTGTACCGCTGGGTGGCTGCCGCCCGCATGATAGCCGACAAGCCGCTCGTGGGCAGCGGGGCGGCCACCTTTTACCCGGAATACAAGCGCTACACCATCAAGAGCTTCCGCACCTACGTGAGCGACAACCGCGAGAAATCGACCACCCACAACTACTTTCTGCTGCAGCTGGCCGAGCAGGGCATTCCCGGTTTTTTACTATTCGTGTTGCTGGTGGCCACCGCCCTGCTGCGCGCCGAAACCCTCTACCACCGCGCCCGGCAGCGGCCCGAGGTGCAGCGCGTAGTACTGGCCGCCGTGCTCGCTTTTGTCATCATCGTCTTCCACCTCACCCTCAATGAGCTGGTGGAAGTGGACAAGGTGGGCCCGGTATTCTTCATCTGCCTGGCGCTGCTGATACGCGCCGAAACCTGGCTGGCTGCGGGGCCGGAAAACGAGCCGGCTAGCGCGCTGCCGCCGAATACGCAGCCGCCACGTTAGCAATCTGGGCCAGGTGGCGCTCGACGTGCTTGCCCAGGAAATACACAAAGTCGTACACATCCAGCTTGCCGAGGTCGTGTACCGACATGGTGGTTTTGTACAGCACGCCTTCGCCGTTGGGCAGGCGGTTCAGCACCGCCTGGCACTGCAGCAGCTGCTGCCGTAACGTGGCCGCCACTTCGGGGCCCGTTTTCAGCCCTTGCGGGGCCATGTGGTCGGGCCGCATCCAGGTGAAAGCGCCGGGCTGATTAATCTCGTCAAGGCGGGCGCGCACCGATTGCCGGGCGGCCAGCTCCGTGGCCAGGTCCAGACCATGCGCATTTTTGAGGGCCTTCGTGGCGCCTTTCTCAATGAGAATAAGCAGGTAATGGTTGGTAAGGGCGACGTGCTCCAGATTCTCGGCAATGGTCCAGCCGCCGTGGCCCGGCCGGTAGTGGCGCAGGTCCTCGGCCGCGTCAAACCAACTGGCTAGCGCACTGAAATCCGTTTCCAGCTGCTGGTTGATTTCTGCAATCAGAATTGTTGGAAGCACGGGGATTCTACTTAAACCGGCAGGTCAGAATCGTGACATCATCGGCGTACTGCGAATCCCCGTTGCTAAATTCGTCGATGGTGGCGAGCAGCTGCTGGTGCAGCCGGACGAGCGGCAGGTAGCGGTTGCGCCGCAGCACGCCCAGCACGCCTTCTTCGCCAAACTCGTTGCCCTCGGCATCAAAAACCTCCGTCAGGCCGTCGGTGTAGAGCAGCAGCAGCGACCGCGGCGGTATTGCAATCTCGCCCACCCGCAGCAACGGCAGCTCTTCCATAATGCCCAGCATCACGGTACCCTCCTTCAGGGGTTTCACCGTTCCGTCGTCGGCAATCAGCAGCGGGTCGTTGTGGCCGGCGTTCACGTAGCGCAGGCAGCGGGTGCGGCGGTCGTAAATCCCCAAAAAGGCGGTGATAAATTTTTCGCCCCCGGAATTGCGAAACAGCAGGTGGTTGAGCTCCGGCACGATGGTGGCCAGCTCCACGCCCTGGCGCAGCAGCGTCCGCAGGCCGGCCTGGAAATTCGACATCAGCAGGGAGGCCGGCACGCCTTTGCCGCTCACGTCGGCCACGCACAGCAGCAGGCGGTCGGCGTCCACCTCAATCACGTCGTAATAGTCGCCGCCGATTTCGGTGTGCGGCACATAGCTGCGCTCGATGCACAAGTGACTGTCGTTGGGCAGGGTGCGCGGAAACAACATGGCCTGCACTTCCTGCGCAATCTCAATTTCCTTGCGCACGGCCGCATCGGCCACGCGCTGGGCCTGCAAGTGGCGGTTTTCCACGGCCCCAATCAGGGTATTGGCCAGTGATGCCAGGAACGGAATGAGCTGCTGGCGGTCGAAATCGGAACGCAGGCCACCCACGAAGACATAGGCCGCGACCTGTTTCTGGCGCAGAATGGGAATGACGAGTTCGTACTTGTCCCACTTGGGGCCCAGGCGCAGGTCTTCCACAGCTTGGGGCTGGATGACGCCGCCGGCAATGAGGTGGGGCGAAAGCGTGAGCTTTTCGGCTTCGGCCAAGTCGCAACCCAGCGAAACGCGCACCCGGAAATCGTTGTCTTCGCGCGCGAAAAGCAGGAGCTGCACCACATTGCGCTGCCCTTGCAGGGTGAGGCGCAGCATGTGGTAAAGCTCATCCACGGTGTGGTCGCGGGCCGTCATGTCGTGGGCCACGCCCAGCACGGTATCCAGCTCGAACTGCTTGAGCAAGAGCTGCCGCCGCAGCTGCTTCACTTGCTCATTGTGGGCCGCCTGCAGCTCCGAAGAGTCGGCCAAAGGCGCAGCCGAAGAAAGAGGAACAGCAGCAGACATAGGAGCAAGGTAAGCAACCCGTGCGAAACCCGCACGCACTGAGACAAATTTAGCCGGCTACCGGCGTTTTAGGGTCGTAGGCGTCGCGCAGGCCGTTACCGAGGAGGTTAAAGCTGAGCACCAGCAGCGAAATAGCAGCGCCCGGCAGCAGCGTGAGCCACAGGCCGGCTTCAGTGCCGAGCAGGTCGTAGCCCTCCTTCACCATGAGGCCCCAACTGGGCGCGGGCGGCTGCACGCCCAGACCCAGAAAACTCAGGCCGGCTTCCAGCAAAATGGCCGCCGCAAAGTTACTGGTGGCCAGCACAATGAGCGGCCCGCGCATGTTGGGCAGCAGGTGCCGGGCAATGAGGCGAGCGGTGGGCAGGCCCAGCACCCGCCCGGCTTCCACGAACGTGGCCGAGCGCAAGCTCAGCATCTGCCCGCGCACCACGCGAGCCACGTCTACCCACATGGTGAGGCCCACGGCTACGAAGCTGACCCACACGCCCTTGCTATCCAGCGCCAGCGAAATGGCAATCACCAGCATAATACCCGGAATGCTCCACACCACCGTCATCACACCCAGCAGCAGCGAATCGACCCAGCCGCCGAAATAGCCCGCCACCGCGCCCACGGCCATGCCCAACACTACCGAAATAAGCACCGCCACGAAGCCAATGCCCAGGGAAATGCGGGTGCCCAGCAGCAGCCGGCTCAGGGTGTCACGGCCGGCTTTGTCGGTGCCCAGCCAGTAGGTGCGGGTGGTGAGATGGTTTTGCACTACCTGCTCCTGAAGCTCGGCGCGGGGGCCGGCGCGGCCCATTACGGCGGCCAGGGCCAGGCGCCGCGACCGGCCAGCCTCGGCCGAATGCTGACCAAAAGGCTTGAGGATGATGGAATCACCGGCAAATTCGTAGCCACCAATGGGCGTTTCCCGCGCGTCGGGCTCCCGGCCGTGCAGCCAGGTGGCGAAAATGTTATCGGCGGCCTCGGGGTCGCGGGCCAGGGCAGACAAGGGCTGGCGCAGCAGCTGCACGCGCAGACCCGGCGACTCCTTCTGAATCTGGACGAAGCCGTGGTTGGCGTTGGGCGAATTATCGGGCAGCACCCAGTAGCCAAGCAGCGCCACCAGCGTGCAGAGGGCAATAAAGGCCAGCCCGGCCACGGCGGGCCGGTTCTGCCACAGGCGCTGGCGCACGTAGTAGCCCGGCGACCGGGCCACGGCCTGGGCGGTTGCCGCTACTGCCGAAACTGCCGTGGTCATGCTCAGCGGGTGTTGTGCTGCAACAGGCCGTCCTTGGAGGCCAGGTAGGAGGCATCGCGGGCAATGGCGCCAAAGGAGGTGGTTTCGTAGGCCAGCTCGGTATCGGGGTCGGGCCAGAAGCTGCGGATGAGGCCCTGCTCCAGCAGGTTACGCAGCTGCTCTTCCAGCGCGGTCGCGGACAAGCCGGTCTTTTCCAGCAGCGTGCGGAAGGTGGTGACGAAGTACAGCTCGTCGAGCAGGTCGAATTCGGGGTCGGTCACGGGGAATTGGGGCAAAAAAGGTCGTTGGACAAATGTAAGCCGGGCGGCGGGCTTGGCTGTTGCTGGTTTACCTTTAGCAGCGTTCTGGGCGCCGCTATTCGTTATTTATATTTTTTATTCGTGTGAACAAGCGCAAGGTTTTGCCCCTCGTCTTTCTGGTCGTTTCGCTACTGGCGGCGCTTCTGGTGCTTGGGCAGGCGGTGGGCAATCGCCCGGCGTTCATCAGCTACCGCGCCGATTTGCGCCGCACCAGCCTGAAACTGTACTGGAAAGACGACCGCAACCGCCGCTTTGGCAGCTTGGGAAACCTCAGAAACTGGCTGACGGGGCGGGGCGAAACGCTGGTTTTCGCCATGAATGCCGGCATGTTCAATCCTGTCTACGCCCCCCAGGGGCTGTTTATTGAAGCCCAAAAAACGGTGGCGCCGCTGGATACGGCGGCGGGCACGGGCAATTTCTACCTGCGGCCCAACGGCGTTTTCTACCTGACTACCGACAACACCGCCCACATCTGCCGCACCCCGGATTTCAGAAGTAGCAAAAACGTGACTTACGCCACTCAGTCGGGCCCGCTGCTGGTGATTGACGGCCGCATCCACCCTGCCTTCCGGCCGGGCTCGGCCAACCGGCAAATTCGCAATGGCGTGGGCCTGCTGCCCGATGGCCGGGTGCTGCTGGCAATGTCCAGAAGGAAAATATCTTTTTACGACTTCGCCGACTACTTCAGAAAAACCGGCTGCCGGCAAGCGTTGTACCTCGACGGTTTCGTATCGCGCACTTACGCGCCGGCAAGCGGCCACTCCCAGAACGATGGTGATTTTGGGGTGATAATTGGTGTTACAACCCCAAGATAATAACTTCCCCGAAGCATCCGTTTTGTTGCGAAATTGCGCGGGCCGGGCCATATTCAGGGCCACTGGCCGCTGCTTTTTCCCGGCTTGCAGTGGGTATGCATCGCCCCGATACCAAGCCCGACAATTGCGGCAACAAACACCCAAAAAACCCTTTCCATGACGCTCCGAAAATACCTGCCAACGCTGATTTTCCTGCTCATAACGACTCATTGCTTCGCAACGGCAGCTTCGGATACGACAATCATAAAGTCGCATCTCACAGCCATCACGAAGACCCTTCAATTTCGCAACTACAAGAGGGTGCAATTCAAATTGTCGCTAGGCCTCTCTTGCGGGATTGAAGGGTTCAATTTGCTGTCGCACCAGTTGCCATCGGTTACTCATGGCGCAGACGCGCAGGGTCAAGACGCGTTGGGCGCCGTTTTTGCCCCAGCGTTGGCCCGCCCGCTTCATGCGGCGTTGCATCACCGTGCGGTGGGCGGCCTCAATGGCACCCGAGCCAATCAACAAGCCGCGTTTGCGGTAGGCTTTGTAATCCATCCGGTCGCGGTTGGCTTCGAGGTAAGCACAGACCGATTCGCACAGGGCCGGGGCGATGGCGAGCTGCTTTAGATGGGCTAAGACATGGTCTAATTTACTGTCCAGCAGTAGCTTGCGTTGTTCTTTAAACCAGCCGGAAGCCGCTTTTCCGCTCCCCCAACACGCCTTGCCGGCCTGGCCAATGTGTTCCATGGCATGGTAGAAGTCCAAAATCAGCGTGGCCCGGGGACAGGTTTTTTCGATGAACTGGCGCAGCCAAATGGCCCCGTCGCTGATAAAAACCAGGTCGCGCCCCTGGTCTTTGTAGGGGGCGAGTTGCGCCGCAAATTTGTCCCCAAACGCGGCTGCCGTCCCCAGATGGCCCACAAAAATCGACGCGGCAATGTGCCCGCCGCGCTCCTCGACCACGCTCGTTTGCAAGGCCGTCGCGGCAAAAATGCGGCCCAACTTGGCTTCCTTGTACCCCTCGTCGGTGAGCAGCATCGCCCCGTCGGCCTGCGCATAGACGATGCCCGCTGGGGCGGCTTCA
>NZ_JNLX01000171.1 GCF_000715495.1 Hymenobacter sp. IS2118
TAGAGCGGTTTCCAAATCAGTGTACATGATATCCGCAATGGTCAAACCAGTTTTTGGCATCCTGTTCATTTATCCATTCGGCAGCCGCCTGGATAGCCTCTTCCAGCAGGTCGCAGGTGCGTGCTTTGGTGGTGCGTAGCCACGTCTTGAGTTTGCTAAAAGCGAGTTCAATGGGGTTGAAATCAGGCGAGTAAGGCGGCAGGTAGCGCAAGCGGGCGCCGTATTTTTGGGCAATTTCGTCCAGGCCGTCGACTTTGTGTACCGTCAAGTTGTCGAGCACCACCACGTCGCCCGGCTGCAACGTGGGGCCGAGCACCTGGTCCAAATAGGCCGCGAACACGTCGCCGTTGACGGCCCCATTGACGGTGAGCAACGCCCCGAGTCCGTCCGGGGTCAGGGCCGCGATAAGCGTCACGTTCGGGCCGTTGTGCAAGGGCACCGCCTGGTCCACGCGCCGGCCGGCGGGGGCCCGGCCGTAGCGGCGGCAGTACGTGAGGTTGGTGCTCGTTTCGTCCACAAACACAAAATGAGTAACGTCTTCTTCCTGAATAGCTTCCACAAACAAGCGGCGCAACGCTACGACCCGTTCGGTGTCGCGCTCGGCGGCGTGGATGCTTTTTTTTTACGCCCCCAGCCCAGGCGCTCCACCGCCCGCCACGTACTGGTGCGGCTCAGGACCGGGCCCTCGGCGGCGTGCAAGGCGGTGCCCAGTTCGGCCAGCGTCGCGTCGGGCTGCGCCACCAGACAGGCCCGCAACAGCGCCTCGCCCGCCGGGTCCAGGCGCGGCACCGGGCCGCCGCGTGCGGGTAGGGCGGCCAGCGAACCCGTGCGGCGCTGGCGCTGCAACAGCTTGTCCACAAACGAAACGGATACGCTGAATTGGGCAGCGACTTGGTAAATCCGGGCCTGCGGCGCGGCACAAGCCGCCGCTACCCGTTCCCGCAAATCAATCGAATACGCTTTCATCAGGTGAAAATATGCAGAATTCTGTACACTGAATTGGAAACCGCTCTAAAGTCTGTTTACACCAACGCAATGCCCCATTGCTCCAAGTTTCGGGGTCTATTAATCCGGCGGCGCGAGAGAAACAGATGCCAGCGCGCAGCGCAGTATCTCAATCGCGCCGCCGTGGCTCCCCTCTCCACGGGAGAGGGGCCGGGGGTGAGGTTTGACGTGAGGACGAAGCAGTAGAGATGCTTCGGCAGGCTCCGCATGACGTTCTGATGTGAGGGTTAGCCCCCGCCCGTACCTTTGCCTCGTGCAACAGTTAGAAAACTCCCTCAAAACCGCCCTGCAAACTGCCGCTCAGGCAGTTTTTGGCCTCGAAATTCCCGCCGCCAGCCTCACGCTCCAGCCCACGCGCAAGGAGTTTGCCGGCAGCTTCACCCTCGTCACGTTTCCGCTCACCAAGGCGTTCGGCAAGGGGCCGGAGCAAATTGGGCAGGCGCTGGGCGAGTGGCTGCAAAGCAACGAGCCCCGCGTGAGCGGCTACAACGTGGTGAAAGGCTTCCTCAACCTGGAAATAGCCGATGCCGAGTGGCTGCAGGTGTTCACGCAGCTGCACGCGCAGCCCGCTACCGCGCCCGTGGCCACCAACGGCCCGCAGAACGTGGTGGTGGAGTACTCCTCGCCCAACACCAACAAGCCCCTGCACCTGGGCCACCTGCGCAACAACTTCCTGGGCTACTCGGTGGCCGAGATTCTGAAAGCCACCGGCGCCACCGTCACCAAGGCCAACCTGGTGAACGACCGCGGCATCCACATCTGCAAGTCGATGATTGCCTACCAGCGCTTCGGCCAGGGCGAAACCCCGGCGAGCGCCGGCATGAAGGGCGACCACCTCGCCGGCAAGTACTACGTGTTGTTTGAGAAGCACTACCGCGAGGAAATCAAGCAGCTCGAAGCCGAAGGCGTCACTAATGAGGTGGCCAAGAAAAGCGCCCCGCTCATGGCCGAGGCCCAGCAGATGCTGCAAGCCTGGGAAGCCAACGACGAGGCCGTGGTCAGCCTCTGGCGCCAGATGAACGGCTGGGTGTACGAAGGCTTCGACGAAACCTACAAGAACATCGGCGTCGATTTCGACCAGTTTTACTACGAATCCGGCACCTACCTGCTGGGCAAGGAGCGGGTAGAAGAAGGCCTGCAGAAAGGCGTGTTCTTCAAGAAGGAAAACGGCTCGGTGTGGGTCGATTTGCAGGCCGAGGGCCTCGACGAGAAGCTCCTGCTCCGCGCCGACGGCACCAGCGTGTACATCACCCAGGACCTGGGCACGGCCGAGCTGAAGTACCAGGATTTCGGCTACGACAGCAGCATCTACGTCATCGCCGACGAGCAGAACTACCACATGCAGGTGCTGCAGGCCACGCTCAAAAAGCTGGGCAAGCCCTATGCCGACGCCATTCACCACCTCAGTTACGGCATGGTGGACCTGCCCTCGGGCAAGATGAAATCGCGCGAAGGCACCGTAGTGGACGCCGACGAGCTGGTGCGCGACGTGGTGGCCGCCGCTAAAGCCGCCACCCTCGAAAAAGGCAAAACCGAAGGCCTGAGCGACTCTGAGCTGGAGGAGCTCTACCACATGCTGGGCCTGGGCGCCCTGAAGTACTACCTGCTGAAAGTGGACCCCAAAAAGCGCATGCTCTTCAACCCCGAAGAGTCGGTGAACCTGGAGGGCGACACGGGGCCGTTTATTCAGTATTCGCACTCGCGCACGGCCGCCGTGCGCCGCAAAGCCGCCGAGCTGGGCGCCCCCGACACCGCCGACTGGACCAGCGTGACCGAGCTGCATCCCGCCGATGCCGAGCTGATTCAGGAGTTGGCCCGCTACCCCGCCGTAGTGGCCGAAGCCGCCAAGAACCTGTCGCCCGCCGTGGTGGCCCAGTACGCCTACGACCTGGCCCGCAACTACAACCGCTTCTACGCCAAGGTGCCCATCTTCGCCGAAACCGACCTGCCCAAGCGCAACCTGCGCCTGGCCCTCTCGGCCCGCACCGGCGAGCAGCTGAAAGCCGCCTTCGGCCTGCTGGGCATCCAGGTACCCGAGCGCATGTAACTACTGATTACAGGCTGAAGAACGGTCATGCTCATCTGGCGTCCGCGCAGTCGAAGCATCTCTACCGCAATAGTAATTATATACTCCCCCGGTAGAGATGCTTCGACTGCGCTCAGCATGACCGTTCTTCTTGCTGTTGCCAACAATGAATGACCAATTAATATGAAAAGCATTGCCGTTTACTGTGGTTCCAGCGCTGGGACCAATCCGAATTTTATTGCCCAGGCGCAGGCCCTGGCCGCGGCGATGGTAGCCCAAAACCTCACGCTGGTGTACGGTGGCGGGCGCGTGGGGCTGATGGGCACTATTGCTGATGCCGTGCTGGCCCTTGGCGGCGAGGTTATCGGTGTGATTCCCGATTTTCTGGATGCCAAGGAGCTGGCTCACAAGGGCTGCACGGAGCTGCACGTCGTGAAATCCATGCACGAGCGCAAGCTGATGATGGCCGACCGCGCCGACGGCTTCATCGCCATGCCCGGCGGCTATGGCACCCTCGAAGAGCTGTTTGAGGTGCTGACCTGGGGCCAGCTCGGCCTGCACCGCAAGCCCGTGGCCCTGCTGAACGTGGACGGCTACTACGACCACCTGCTGCTGGCCCTCGACCGCATGCGCGACGACCAACTGCTGCGCGCCGAAAACCGCGCTCAGCTCCTGCAATCAGCCAACCCGGTGGAGCTGCTGGCCCAGATGGCGGCTTACCAACCCGTGCAGCTGGAGAAGTGGCTGACGCCGCCCACCACCTGATTGCAACGCGGCCGCCTGTTTCCCAAAATCTGCCCCTGATGAACGCAACGGAACAAGAAGAACGAGAATACCTGGAAGAAATTAAGGAGCAGCTGACGCTGGCGGTGCGGCGGGTCGATGATTCTGTGCGGCAGTTTTCCAACGAGCTGCGGGAGAAAAAGGAGTACATCCACGAGCATCAGTCGGGCATGGACGATGCCGACATGGTGTCCGCGGGCCAGTCCATCGACCGCATGGCCTTTACGGGCGGGGCGGCCGTGGCCCGCAAGCGTAAGCTGCTCAAGCTGGTGCAGTCGCCGTATTTCGGCCGCATCGATTTCGTGGCTTCGGGCGGGGAGAGCATGCCGGTGTACATCGGCGTGCATTCGTTTGTGGACGAGCGGGCCCGGCGCGGCCTCATCTACGACTGGCGCGCCCCCATTTCGTCCATGTTTTATGATTTTGAGCTGGGCGAAGCGAATTATGCCACGCCGTCCGGCTCCATCCACGGCCGCATCGCCCTGAAGCGGCAGTATAAAATTCAGGATGGCCGCCTGGAGTTTATGATTGAAAACGGCGTGAACATCCACGACGAGGTATTGCAGCGCGAGCTGGCTAAGTCCTCGGACGATAAGATGAAGAACATCGTCGCCACCATTCAGCGCGACCAGAACGCGGTGATTCGCAATGAGGAGGCTACGGTAATGGTCATTCAGGGCGTGGCCGGCTCGGGCAAAACCTCCATTGCCCTGCACCGCATTGCGTTTCTGCTCTACCGCTACCGCGACACCATCGGGGCCAAGGACATCCTGATAATTTCGCCCAACAAGGTGTTTGCCGACTACATTTCGAACGTGCTGCCCGAGCTGGGCGAGGAGCACATTCCCGAAACCGGCATGGAAGAGCTGGCCGCCGACCTGCTCGGTAATCAGTACCAGTTCCAGACGTTTTTCGAGCAGGTATCGGCGCTTTTGGAGCAGCACAAACCAGCTTTTATCGAGCGCATTCAATTCAAATCCTCGTTTGAGTTTCTTAGCCAGCTGAACAAATACCTGCTCCACGTCGAGAATAACTACTTCACCGCGAGCGAGCTGCGGGTGGGCCGCACCGTGGTGCCGCGCCAGCTGCTGCTGGATAAGTTCAAGACCTACCACCGCGTGCCGCTGCTGAAACGCTTCCCGCTGGTGGCCGATGACGTGCGCGTTTACGTGCGCACCGCCGCCAACCGGAAGCTGACCGGTGGGGAGAAAAATACGATAGGCGAGGCCCTCACGCGCATGTTTCGGTTCAACAACGTGCTGGATTTCTACCGGGACTTCTACCGCTGGCTGGGCCGGCCCGAGCTGTTCCGCTACGAGCCTGGCCAGACCATGGAATACGCCGACGTTTTCGCCCTGCTCTACCTGCGCATCCGCCTCGAAGGCATTTCGGCCTACGACCACGTCAAGCACCTGCTTGTGGACGAGATGCAGGACTACACGCCCGTGCAATACGCCGTGCTGTCCCGGGTATTCAATTGCCGGAAAACCATTCTCGGCGATGTCAACCAGACGGTGAACCCCTACAGCGCGTCGTCGGCCGAAACCATTGAGCGCGTGTTTCCGCAGGCCGACATCGTGCGGCTGTACCGCAGCTACCGCTCGACGATGGAAATCACCGCCTTCGCGCAGCGCATCACGCCCAACCCCAACATCATCCCGCTGGAACGGCACGGCCGCGAGCCGCTGCTACTGCGCTGCCCCAGCCCCGGCGAGGAGCTGGCCGCCGTCAAACAGCTGGCCACGGACTTCCAAAGCTCCGGCAGCAACTCGCTGGGCATCATCTGCAAAACGCCCCGGCAGGCCGCGCAGGTGCAGCAGGCGCTGGCGGAGCTGGGCGCGCAGCTGCTCACCGAGGATTCTACCTTATTTAAGGAAGGCGTCATCATTACGTCGGCCCATTTGGCGAAGGGGCTGGAATTCGACGAGGTGATTGTGCCCTTCGCCTCGGCCCGCAACTACCGGACGGAGGTCGATAAAAGCATGCTGTACGTGGCCTGCACCCGCGCCATGCACCAGCTCACGCTCACGTATTCGGGCGAGGTGGCCGCGTTTCTGGCCTCCTGAATGGACAACTATTAGGCCGCCCGAAGCCCCACCGCTCCGCCCGCAAACTCCACGTGCCCCTGAGCGGTTAGGCACATAGTCGAATAATCCCCGCATTTTCCGATTTATGAAAATCCCCTTGTTTCTCATCCTTGCCACTGCCGCTACGGCCGTGGTTTTCATCGCCGCCAAACCCACCGCGCCCATCGCCATGACTGAAACCACCGAAACAACTGCCGCCGCCTCCGTCTACGATTTCACCGTGAAATCCATCGAGGGCAAGGATGTGAAATTGAGCCAGTACAAGGGTAAAAAGCTGCTGATTGTGAACACCGCCTCCGAGTGCGGCTACACGCCGCAGTACAAGGAGCTGGAGGCGCTCTATAAACAGCACGGCGACAAAGTGACCGTGCTGGGCTTCCCAGCCAATAATTTCGGCGGCCAGGAGCCCGGCACCGAAGCCCAGATTGCTGCGTTTTGCGAGAAAAACTACGGCGTTACGTTCCCGCTCTTCAGCAAGGTTTCGGTGAAGGGCGACGATACGGCGCCACTGTTCAAATTCCTGGCTGATAAAACCAAAAACGGCGCCGTGAGCGACGCGCCCACCTGGAATTTCTGCAAGTACCTGGTCGATGAAAACGGCCACGTGTTGAAATTCTACAAATCCGACGTAAAGCCCCTGAGCCCCGAGCTGCTGGCCGACATTATGAAATAATTGCTTACCGCTACTGATTATTCAGAAGGTCATGCTGAGCTTGTCGAAGCATCTCTACCGCGCAACTAATTTCGTCGTTGCAACGAAGCGGTAGAAATGCTTCGACAAGCTCAGCATGACGTTTTTTTTCGCTAGTTGATTTCCCCTTTGCCCATGTCGCCCTGGATTTCCGCTTTTCGTCCCCGCACGCTGCCGCTGGCATTGGCCAGCATACTCACGGGCGCGTTTCTGGCCGCCGCCAACGGGCAGTTCAACGGGCCGGTAGTGGCGCTGGCGGCCCTCACCACCATCCTGCTCCAAATCCTCAGCAACCTCGCTAACGATTACGGCGACTCCCAGAACGGCGCCGATAGCGTGCACCGCCAGGGCCCGCAGCGCGCCGTGCAGAGCGGCGCCATCACCCCCGCCCAAATGAAGCGCGGCATGTGGATTTGCGGGCTGCTGGCCCTGGCTAGTGGCTTGGCGCTGCTGTGGGTGGCGCTGGGCGCGGCCGGGCTCGGGCTGTTTCTGGCGTTTCTGGCGCTGGGACTGGCCGCCATCTGGGCGGCGGTAAACTACACGGCCGGCAAAAACCCATATGGTTATGCGGGGCTGGGCGACATTTCGGTATTTCTGTTCTTTGGCCTGGTGGGCGTGTGCGGTACTTACTTTTTGCAGGCGCGGGCGCTGCCGTTGCAGGTGCTGCTGCCCGCCGCCGCGCTGGGCTGCTTCGCCACGGCGGTATTAAATGTGAATAACATTCGGGACATCAACTCCGATGTGCTGGCGGGCAAAATAACCATTCCGGTGCGGCTGGGGCCGGTGCACGCGCGGCGCTATCACTGGCTGCTGCTGCTGCTGGGCCTGGGCTGCGCCACAGTGTTTGTGGCTCTCACCTACCACTCGCCCTGGCAGTGGCTGTTTGCGCTGGCCACGCCGCTGTTTGCCTTCAACGCCATTCAGGTGTGGCAGCGGCAGGACTCCATGCAGATTGACCCGCTGCTGAAGCAGATGGCACTGAGCACGTTGGTATTTACGGTGCTGTTTGGCGTGGGGCAGGTGCTGGGGTAAGCGAAAGGCTGGTGTTTCGGTGGGGCGAAGCCGCCCGCTCATCTTCAACCCGCCTCATGACTCCTGCCCAGACCGCCGAGATAAACGCGCATTTTCACCGCTACAACGCGGCCCCACTCGCGGAATTCTGCGGCCTCAGCCCCACGCAGATGCACCAGCTGATGTCCGCGCCACTGGGGGTGGCCTCGCCGGTGCGGCTCCGGGCCGAGCTGCCCGCGTCGGTGCTCGACCGGGTGCCGCTGCTGCGCCTCATCGAGGAGCTACTGCGGCTGGTGCAGCGCGAGAACAGCATCAAGCTCACGGCGGGCGGGGCGCTGCCCCGCAAGTTTTTGCACGAGCTGTACGCGCACCGCCTCGTGCCAGAAGAGTACGTTGATGCGGGCTTTATCAGCATCAACCGGGAAATTGACTCGCCAGTGCTGCACACCACGCACATCATTGCGATGGCGGCCGGCCTCGTGAAAAAAGTGCATGGCAAGCTCACAATCACCAAAAAAGGGCAACTGCTGCAGGCGCCTGCGCAGCGGCCGGCCCTGCTGCGGTTGGTGCTGGAGGTGTTCACTGAGAAATTTAATTGGGGCTATTTCGATGGGTTCGGCGACGACGACTCACCGGTGGGGCAGCTGGCCTGGGCGTATTCGGTGTACCTGCTGGTCCAGTTCGGCCCCAGAATCCACCCCATTTCTTTCTACGCCGATAACTACCTGCTAGCCTTTCCATTTCTGCTCAATTCGGTGCGCGAGGTGCCATACATGACGCGCGAGGAAAAGTTGGGCAGCTACTACGCGGGCCGGGTCATGTTTCGATTTGCTAAGTGGTTCGGGCTGGTTGAAATCGACGAACAAAAATTCGGCTTCCAAGCCAAACCCGACGAGGTAACTGCCACCGCGCTGGTAACGGAGCTATTTGAGGTAAACGTGGGCGCAAAGGCCTAACCCATCCTGGCTATTGCTGTCACGCAGTTTCTCAAAAGCCACCTGGTTCCTGGTTGATTACCAACAGGTACTGGGAAGCAAGTACCTGGCAACCAGCAACAAAAACCAGCGTCTCGGTTACTGCTACGGAGCGGCCGCTAGTCACTCCATCATACCTGCCGTACCGCCAGCACCCCCGGCACGGCTACCGGCGCGGGCAAGTGGCCGGTGCGGGCAAAATCGGCCCAGAGCTGCCGCACCGGCCGGCCGGCCGCCTCCACTTCCTCCCAGGTAGCCTGGCCCAGCAGGGGCGTGGCTTCCCAGCTGGCCCGGCTGCCCAGCAGCAGCGGCAAGTCGATGGTGTGGGCCGCGCCAAACGCGCTGCCGGCCGGCCGGTACTGCACCAGAAACTGGTAGGCCCGCCCGCCGGCCCGCGCGTGCCGTCGGGCAAAAGCAGTGGCGGGGTGCCGGTAAATGCGGTTCGAGCTCAGGCGCACCAACCACCGCACCAGCCGCGCCCCCAACAGCGGCAGCCGCCCCAACTGCTGAAATACCGGCGTGATGACGGCGAAAAAGCGCGTTTCCTCGGCCGTGGCCCCAATCAGTACGTCGATGTGTGGGGCCACGGCGGCCCAGGTAGCTTCCACGGCGGCTTCGGGTGGCAGGGGCGCGGCCCCGTACTGCGGGCCGAAGGGCATTCCGCTTTTCAGCCCAAACCAGCGCCCGGCCCGCACCGCTACCCGCTCACGGGCCAGCACGTCTCCCACGGGCCCGTGGGGCGGAAGTGGGCCGGCCGCCGCCACCAGGGCCCGGCTCAGGGCATGCCGGCGGCGCGTGAGGCCCAGCGGCGCACTATGCAGAATAACGCGCCGAAACAAGCCGGGCGCGTCGGCCGTCAGCAGCAGCTGCGCAATGGCATCGGCCCCGGAGGAGTGCCCCAGCAGTGTCACCAGCGCCGGATTTCCGCCCAGCGCGGCACTGTTGCGCTGCACCCAGCGCAGGGCTTCTAGTAAGTCGAGCAGGCCCAGGTTGGGCGGCGTACCGCCCGCGCTGCCCAGAAACCCCAGCAGCCCCAGTCGGTACGTTACGGCCACAAACATCACCCGCTGCTCGGCCACCAGCGCGGCCGGGTCGTACATCGGCAGGTCGCCGGCTCCGGTTACGTAGGAGCCGCCGTGCACCCACACAATAACGGGCAGCGCCTCGTCCACAGTCGCATCGGCGGGCAGCGTCACGGATAAGCGCAGGCAGTCTTCGCTGAATTCCAGTGCTTTGTATAAGTCGCCTAATACCGCATCCAGGCCAGCATCGGCCACTTGAGGGCAGGCCGGGGCGGGTACAGTGGCCACAATGGGTTCGGTTACCGCGGGCTCGGGCACCGGCACCTGGAACCGTCCGGCGCGGGCATAGCGGATGCCAGTGGCGCGCACCACGGCCCCGTCGCGGCGGCCCACAATGGTGCCGGCCGGCGTCTGAAAATGGGGGGCGGCAGGAGAGGACATGAGGTAATTGATAATGGTAGACAAACCTGCTACCAGCTCAAAAACAAACCCCCGGCCGCATAGCCAGGGGGTTGTTTTTTGAGGAAAAATCTCAAGAAAAAAAGTTATTCGCCGGCCGGGCCAGCGGCTGGCGCTGGCGTTTCAGGGCTGCCTTCGGGCTTGGGACCGCGCTTGCGGTTGCGGCCACCGCGGCTGCGGCGCTCGCCTTCGGGGCGAGGCTCGCGGGCTTCGCCTTCGGGCCGGGGCTCGCGGGGCGGGCGAGCCTCGCCTTCCGGCCGTGGGGCGCGGGGCTCACGGGGCG
>NZ_JNLX01000172.1 GCF_000715495.1 Hymenobacter sp. IS2118
TAGAGCGGTTTCCAAATCAGTGTACATGATATCCGCAATGGTCAAACCAGTTTTTGGCATCCTGTTCATTTATCCATTCGGCAGCCGCCTGGATAGCCTCTTCCAGCAGGTCGCAGGTGCGTGCTTTGGTGGTGCGTAGCCACGTCTTGAGTTTGCTAAAAGCGAGTTCAATGGGGTTGAAATCAGGCGAGTAAGGCGGCAGGTAGCGCAAGCGGGCGCCGTATTTTTGGGCAATTTCGTCCAGGCCGTCGACTTTGTGTACCGTCAAGTTGTCGAGCACCACCACGTCGCCCGGCTGCAACGTGGGGCCGAGCACCTGGTCCAAATAGGCCGCGAACACGTCGCCGTTGACGGCCCCATTGACGGTGAGCAACGCCCCGAGTCCGTCCGGGGTCAGGGCCGCGATAAGCGTCACGTTCGGGCCGTTGTGCAAGGGCACCGCCTGGTCCACGCGCCGGCCGGCGGGGGCCCGGCCGTAGCGGCGGCAGTACGTGAGGTTGGTGCTCGTTTCGTCCACAAACACAAAATGAGTAACGTCTTCTTCCTGAATAGCTTCCACAAACAAGCGGCGCAACGCTACGACCCGTTCGGTGTCGCGCTCGGCGGCGTGGATGCTTTTTTTTTACGCCCCCAGCCCAGGCGCTCCACCGCCCGCCACGTACTGGTGCGGCTCAGGACCGGGCCCTCGGCGGCGTGCAAGGCGGTGCCCAGTTCGGCCAGCGTCGCGTCGGGCTGCGCCACCAGACAGGCCCGCAACAGCGCCTCGCCCGCCGGGTCCAGGCGCGGCACCGGGCCGCCGCGTGCGGGTAGGGCGGCCAGCGAACCCGTGCGGCGCTGGCGCTGCAACAGCTTGTCCACAAACGAAACGGATACGCTGAATTGGGCAGCGACTTGGTAAATCCGGGCCTGCGGCGCGGCACAAGCCGCCGCTACCCGTTCCCGCAAATCAATCGAATACGCTTTCATCAGGTGAAAATATGCAGAATTCTGTACACTGAATTGGAAACCGCTCTAAGCCCTCCCCAACCGGTAAGACTGGCCATTGTGGACGACCACACCCTGTTTCGTCAGGGCCTGAGCTACATTCTGCGCCGCTTCGCCACCTACGAAGTGATGCTGGAAGCCGCCTCCGGCCAGGAATTATTCGCCGCCCTGCCCGAGGCCCGGCCCGACGTGGTGCTGCTCGACCTGCACATGCAGGACATGGACGGGCGGGAAGTGAGCCGCGAGCTGCTGGAGCACCACCCGGCAATAAAAATTATCATCCTCTCGATGGATTATTCTCACGACTTCATCCTCGACCTGGTGAAGCTGGGCGTGCACGGCTACCTGCCCAAGGACATTGACCAGCGCATTCTGGGTGAGGCCATCGACCAAGTGTACAGCAAAGGCTATTATTTCGACGACACGGTGGCCAAGGTGATGCGCCAAGGACTGCAGGAGGCCCAGAAACCGGCCCCGCGCAAAACCGCCGACCCGCAGCTCCTCAACCAGCTAACCGAGCGCGAAAAGGAGGTGTTGGTGCTGCTCTGCCAGGGCCACAGCTCGTCGCGGATTGCCGACCAGCTGTTCATCTGCTTCCGCACTGTGGAGGGGCACCGCCGCAGCCTGCTCGAAAAAACCGGCGTGAGCAATGCCGCCAGCCTAGCCGTGTTCGCCATCAAGCACAAACTGCTGGATATCAGTTGAAGTCTTGCCCTTGTTTCCTGGTTTGTTGCTGACGGCGACTGATTTCGGGTGCCGGTATTTCGGCGGCCGACGCCTCCCAACGCGGCTGTTTCGTGGGTTTGGAGCATCGGTGTCTCGGTGGCTCTGGGTTCAGCCGAATACCACGGTCCGCTTCATGATTATGGAAGGCGTTTTTTTGGTTTCACATGTTGCAGATAACTGTTTGTAAGATGTAAAAAAAGCTGCCAGGTTATTTTAATCACCGTTTTCGTAAACCTTCTATTGCCTCACGGACGCCTTCCGGGGCAAGAAGTATAGCTCGTATATCCCGGTTAGGAACGGGCTAAACACCAAGACGCTACTCCACCACTTCAGGTCCTCGTACAAGAACAGTCCGAATAGGGCCACGGCAACAGTTACAAGGAAACCCATTAGGCGCCACCCAAACGATTTGCGGTTGACCAACAATGAGGTGGTCGGGTGAACAAGGAGAGAATTGGGTGCTAACTTCCCAACCTCATGGAAAAAGCTCCTCCTTCGAAACGACCGCGCTATGATGCGGCCTTCCGCGCCGAAGCCCTGCGGCTGGCCAGCGAAAGCCGCTCCACGCTGGCCGCCGCCCGCGCCCTGAACATCGACGCCAAGCGCATTTACGCCTGGCAGAAAGCGGCCCAGCCGCCCCTTCCCGCCGACCCGACCGAGGCCGCCGAAGTGCGGGCGTTGCGCGCGGCCAATAAACGGCTGGCGCAAGAACTGGAGATTTTAAAAAAAGCCATCGCCAGCGCCTGCTTTAAACGCAGGCTCTCGCATCCCCCGACCCCGTGAGTACGCTGCAATTTATTGACCAGCAGCGCTCCGCTCACCCCATCCAGCAGCTGTGTCAGGTACTGGGCGTGGTGCCCAGCCGCTGCTACGCCTGGCGGTTAGCGCAAGCGGCCGGGGCCGGGGAAACGAGCGAACCGGGATGGGAAACGGAAATGGTGGCCGTCTTTGACCACCACAAACGCCGCTACGGCACACGCCGGCTCCGGGTCGAGTTGCGGAAAAAGGGCTGCCGGGTGGGCCGCCAGGCCTTGCGCACGGGGCTGCGCCGGCACGGGCGGCAAGCATTGCAGCCCAAGTCCTTCGTCCCGCGCACCACCGATTCGACCCACGGGCGGCGCTGCGCCCCCAACTTGCTGCTGGACCAGCCCAAGCCCACCCAGGCCAACCGGGTCTGGGTCTCGGACATCACGTATCTGCCCTTGGCCAGCGGGGCCTGGGCGTACCTGTGCGCGTTTCAGGACCTGTGCACCAAGCATGTGGTGGGCTGGCAGGTGCGGGCCGATATGCCCGAAGCCCTGGTCACCAGCGCCTTGCAGCGGGCGCTACTGGCCCAACGGCCCGCCCCTGGCCTGATTGTCCACTCCGACCGGGGCGGGCAGTACGTGGGCAACGCCTACAAGGCCCTGCTGCACGCCGCCCAGGCCGAGCTCTCCCACAGCCGACGCGGTGAGTGCTACGACAATGCCCAAGCTGAAAACCGACGAAATTTTTTTGTGCTTGTGGTCCCGCCTCAAAACCGAGGAGCTCGAAGCCCGCGACTGGCCCGTCTTTGCCGACCTGGCCGACGCGCAGGCCAGCGTCGCCTACTATTTTGACTACTACAACCACGAGCGTCGCCACTCCAGCATTGCCTACCAGAAGCCTTATCAATTTCACCAACAACAACTTAACAACATCACCCAATTCTCTCCTGCTTAACTAGACCACCTCAGATGCCATGTTCTTCGGCTCCGGAGACCCCACGAAGCTGCAAGTCAGGTTATAAGTAATCCCCAACCCGATAGAGAACGACATGCCAACTGCGGCTTATGCTTCTGATTCACAAGTGGCTTAAGCATGATTTTAGCCGCACTAAAATCATGTCCTAGTTTAATAGTCGGACGGCTAAACCTGGCTATTTATCGCTGAGCTATGCCCTTATCACCAAAGGCCACGGTGGTACACTCACTGTGGAGAGTGCGGCAGGCAAAAGCACCGAGTTTGTGATTCATTTACCCACCCATCATCACCCATGAGGTTCATTCGTACCCTTGTATTGCTGCTCCTGCTGCCGGCCTGCTGCCTGGCACAAACCACTCTGACCGACAGCCTCAAACAGGCACTCGCCACCCATCAGCCTGACACCAGCCGGGTGAATTTGCTGGTGAGATTATCCGGGATATATATTTATTCCAAGCCGGATACCGCTATGCGGCTAGCGCAGCAGGCCCTGACCCTGGCCAATAAAACTGTCTTTGTAACGGGGCAGATTCGCAGCACCGGTCTGCTTGGCAATGCAACACGCCTGATGGGTAACTACCCCAAAGCCCTGCAACTCCACCTGCTGGCCCTCAAAAAAGCCGAAGCTGCCGGAGACCGGCTACAGATTGCGCGGCTGTTTACGAATATTGGCGCTGATTATGCTGTCCAGGGTAATCAGCGACAGGCAATCGACTATCTCCTGAAAGCACTCAGCCTTGCCAAAGCCATTTCTAATCAGCAGCTAATTCTGACTACTACACTAAACCTGGGCGATACGTACGAAAAGATAAACAGGCTCGATTCGGCCCTCTTTTACACCAACATGACCTATGCACTGGCCAGCAAGGCAGGGAATCAAGTATTCTTGGGATATGCGTTAGGTAACCTGGGTAACATCAATGCCAAAGCCGGGAAGCCGCAGGCGGCCTTGCGCTATTTCCGCTTGAGTCTACCCCCGCTCATTGAACAGGAACAAGACGAGGGGTTGTGCGAAGTGTATCTGGGCATGGCTACCCTGTTTGAGCAACAGGGCACACCTGATTCGAGCCGCTACTACGCCCACCGCTCGCTGGCCATCGCCCGAAAGGCCGGCTTTGTCGAACGGGTGATGAAGGCCAGCCTGTTTCTCACCCGCCAGTATGCCGCCACCCGCCAGCTAGACAGCGCCTTTGCCTACCAGCGCGAGGCCCTGATGGCCAAAGATACCCTCTTCGGCCAGGAAAAACAAAAACAGTTCCAGCGGCTCAGCTTCGCCGAAACCCAGCGCCAGCAGGAGCTTGAAGAGGCCCGGCAGCAGGCCCGAACCACGCTGAAGTTTAACCTGCTGTTGGGCGGGCTCTTCACCCTGCTACTAGTGGCCTTTCTGCTCTACCGCAACAACCGCCAGAAGCAGCGGGCCAACGGACTGCTTCAGGAGCAGAAACAGGAGATTGACCAGAAAGCCGCCGAGCTGTTGGTGCAAAAAGAAAGTCTCCAGCAAGCCTACACCAACGTGGAGCAACTGGGCCAGATTGGCCGCAAGATCACCGCCTCGCTCTCAGTAGAGAACATCATCGGCACCGTCTACAGCAATGTCAATACGCTGATGGACGCGGCCGTGTTTGGCATTGGTATTTACAACCCCGCCCGCCAGCGCATCGACTTTCCGGCTACCTACGAGCTGGGGCAGGTACTGCCTTTTTATGCCAACGCCCTCACCGATGCCAATCGCTTTGCCGTCCTGTGTTTCAGCGAACGCCGGGAGATTATTTTGGGGCACCTCCACCAGGAGTACCAGGCCTTCATTCAACAGGTGCCTACCCCCCATGAGGGTCGGCAGGCGGTCTCGCTGATCTACCTGCCCCTGCTGGTGAAGGAGAAGATTCTGGGTGTGATTACAGTGCAAAGTTTTGACCAGAATGCCTACTCAGACTATCACCTGTTTATGCTCCGCACCATTGCCATCTATACGGCCATTGCCCTGGAGAATGCGGAGTCATTCGAGGCCTTGGGCCAAACGGTTCAACGGTTACGGGACACCCAAAGCCAGCTTATCCAAAAAGAAAAGCTGGCGAGCCTGGGCGAACTGACGGCGGGCATTGCCCACGAGATGCAGAACCCGCTCAACTTCGTCAATAACTTCTCCGAAGTCAGCACCGAACTGCTGGATGAACTGGTCGACGCGCAGCAGCGCCCCGAGCGCGACGCCGAGTTAGAAGCGGAACTCGTCGGCGACTTACGCCAGAACCTGGGCAAGATTCACGAGCACGGGCAGCGGGCGGCCAGCATCGTGCGCGGCATGCTGGAGCACAGCCGCCAGAGCACCGGCAAGCGGGCGCCAGTGGATGTGAATGCGCTGAGCGAGGAGTACCTGCGCCTAGCCTATCAGGGCCTGCGCGCCAAGGACAACAGCTTCACCTGTGAGCTGAAAACCGCCTTTGACGTGGCGCTGCCCCCGGTGAGCGCCGTGGGCGCCGACCTAGGCCGGGTGCTGTTGAACCTGTTGGGCAATGCCTTCTATGCCGTGAAGCACCGGCAGCAGCTAGATGGGATAGGCTATCAGCCTACTGTACAAGTGAGCACCCACCGGCAGGGCGACCATATTCAAATTCGGGTGCAGGACAATGGCACGGGTATGCCGCCGGATGTGCAGGCCAAAATCTTTCAGCCTTTTTTCACCACGAAGCCCCCGGGCGAGGGCACCGGCCTGGGGCTTTCGCTCAGTTACGACATCATCGCGCAGGGCCACGGCGGGACGCTCACCGTGGAGAGCCAGGAAGGCCAAGGCACGACCTTTTCGATGGTCCTGCCCCTGAATAGTGTAATGCACCAGCCGGCACTTTAGAACGCTCCTGTTTTTGAACGGGCCGTGTTCAACGTAGTACCGTTTCAGTGAACCGGTTTCAAATGGGAGCCCCGTGCGGCTATTGGCGCCATGAGCCAGGCTTTCTCTGTTCGTTGCCTACTTTCCTCCCATGGAGTACCCCGAGGCCATCCAGCGCCTGTTGAACCACGCGAATCTGCCCAGTACGGGCGTGCCAGCAGCCGACGGCTTACTGCAGGCCCTGGCCCAGGAGCCCCAGCCCGGCCCCGCCGTGGCCCAGCAGCTGGCCGACGTGGTGGCCTGCTACGAGGCCATCAATCGCCACCTCAACGGCCCGGTTCCTTCCCAGCGGAGTTGGGCCGATAAAGTCGCTATCCCGCTGGACCGAACCCTGGCCTACGCTGTTTCGACGCTGCTCTGCGGGCTTTGGCAGCACTTGAGTGAGTGCCAGGACGCGGAACCGGCCAACCACGCGGCGTGCGCGCATCTGAGCGCCGTCGGCCACGCCGTGGAGCTGGGCTGGAATTTCGTGCTCGCCAGCGACTTCGACTCCATCACCGAAGAAATCGGGTACTATTATTCGCCGGAGTAGTCTGCTGTTGTTATGGGGCCGGTTTGATTAACGGCTCCTTTCGGTGAACACCTCGCAGCTGCACGGCATCAGGTGCCATTAAGCCCCTGCACGGCAGTTCGAGTTTAAAAAACTCGTCTACGATTCAAAGTTTACGAAACGCGCCAAGTAGATGAGTTTCGTAAACTCCCCAAATGGAGTTTAGCCCCCGCCAAAGTACCACACCGGCCGTGCTCCGGAAGGAGGCCGAAACTCGCACTTATTTCAAGAGTTGTCGGATAAGACCAATTATGTAAATGGACAATTCCCACACAAGGAAGGGTGGAGATGCATTGCCCGACTGCAGTCAAAATTCTGTTTGTGGGTGTCCAAGAAGGAGCAGGACAAACAACCCGCAGATTATGAACTGTAACAGTCAGGTGAAAAAGCAATGACGCTTCCGGCACGCTGCGATGCCTCGTAATAGGCCCCGATGCCCTGCTGGTAACAGGTGTAGCCGGCCCCGTCGTGCTCCAAAGCTGGGTCGGCCTCGAAGAGTGCCAACGCCTTCTTTTTCGATAAAGACAGCAACGAAACTTCCCCAATGAGCACGCGGGCCGGGCGAGTGAATTCCAGCGCGACGCACGTTTCTGCTGCGTTGTAAAGCGCAAACAAGCCCAAGAATGCGTAGAAATCGGTGTCCTCTGCCTCGCCCCGAAAAAATCTTTCGGGCGTTTCGGCCAAGTGCGCGCGTATGGCCGTCCGGTTCATGCCGAACTGTAATTCACGCGCACCGACGTGTGGCGTAATAGAAAAAATCATCGAGTAAGATAGCGCCTGGACAGTGTAGTAATTTCGGTCCTCAAAACGGTAGTTCAAGTTTTACCTGTTTCGTAGTTAGAGTCAGCAGTTAGCGAAAGGGCCTTTGCCAGCCCATTTTTGGCTCTGATACGGCAGATGAACACCATCCTGTACCTTTTCCGACGCTCCGAGATACTTCCGCATGAGACGCTATTCCTTGACCAATTCGTCGTCTACTCCTGCTTGCGGCTGGTTTTGCGGGGCTTGGCGTGGGTAAAATTCTTGGCAGTGAGCGAGTTGGCGGCGGGCGGGCTCAGAAAAGGCCAGTCGTTGTGCTAGCCCACGATGAGCGGTTTTACCGCTTAATCAGGCAGCCGGCGGCTCGTTTGTCGGCCACACCGGCGGCACGGCCGGCCAGCACGTTATCGAGCACCTGCTTGAGGTAGGCTTGCTGCACGCTGCCGGCCATCTGGGGGTTGTCGTCGATGGCGCCACGGTAGCGAATGGCGAAACCGCCCGCGCTGGGCTGCAATACCACGGCTTCGGCGGTTTTACTCACGCCCAGCAGGGCGCTCACTTGCTGGCTGGCATCGGTGAGGGTGGGCAGGGTCACTTCGCCAGGGGCGGCATTGCCGGCCGGGTCGAGGTTGATGGGCACGTTGATGAAGAGAAACTCCACGCCCTTGCTGCGGTAGGCGCTGCTCAGGGCGGCCAGCCGGTCCTGATAGAGGCGGGAAAAGGCGCAGGCCGGGTTCACGAAAACCACGACCACGGCTTTGTTGCCCGCGAAGTTTTTAAGGGAAACACTGGCGTTGGCGGCAGTTTTCAGAGTGAAGTCAGCCACGGTATTGCTTTGGGCGCGGGCTGTTCCGATGGCCAGCGTGCCGGCCAGCAGGGTTAAGGCAGCGAGGATAGAGATTCGGCGAAAGGACATGGCGGAAAGGTATGACATAAGGAGAAGACGGCGCTGTCGGCTACGGGTTGGGTTCGTGGCAATAGGTGAGTACGTAGCCGGGCGCGGGTTGGTAATAGCAAATGCAGTGCCGCGTCTGGGTACCGTTCCGTACCAACGTAGCCGGGATTTCGCCGGATTCTTCCGCAACGAAAGAACTGAGCAGGAGTTGTTCCCTAAAAATAATGCCGCGCTGCGCAGCTAGCTTGTAGAGGGTCTCTTTGGCGCTCCAAAGGCGGGTGTAGTGCGCATTGGCGTGGGCGGGCGCGGCCTGGGCCGCCAGCCCGGCCTCGGCGTATTCCGCCGCGCTCAGAAACCGGGGGGCCAGCCGCTGGGCCTTGTCGCGAATCATTTCCACGTCGATGCCGGCCCGGCCACTCTGGGCCACCACCGCCGCCACCCACGCGCCGGAGTGCGACAGCGACAGCACCGGGGGCTCGGCGTCAAGGCCTGATAGCCACGGGCGGCCGGTCTCGTCGTTCCGCACCACTGCGCCACCGGGGGGCTGGTTTATCAGTTCTGGTAGCAGCCGGTGGGCCAACGCCCGCCCCGCCAGCCATTGCGCCTGGCGCCCGGCATCGGCGGCGGCGGGCATCAGGGTTTGGTATATGGCGGCCTGGGGCAACGCGGCCCACAACTCGGCCGGAGTTTCGGTGAGGTGCCACAGGCCCAGCACGGCGGTAGGGGAGAGGCGCTGGAGGGTATGAAGCGGCATGGCGGGAGGAGTAGGGAGGCGGCAGGCGTAGAGGTTGGGCAGCCGCATTCAGCTGAAAACCGGCAAATAGCCGTCAGCAACCAACCGCGAAGCTACCTTTGCGGCGCTTGTATGTCCGATATTTTTCGCCCACCCGTCACTAAAATCGCCACGTTGGCTGGCCACCGCGACGCGGTGTATGCCCTGACGGGCGGCTCGGCGGGCAACATTTACTCGGGTAGCGCCGATGGCATGGTGGTGGGCTGGGACGCCGCCGACCCTGCCCGCGACGGCGAGCTGCTGGCCCGTGTCGAAAACTCGGTGTATGCCCTGCGGCACCTGCCGGCGCTGAATTTACTGGTTCTGGGGCATAATTTTCAAGGAATTCAGGCCCTCGACCTGGAGCGGCGCCAGCTGGTGCAGGCCACGGCGCTGCCGCCGGTGGCCATTTTCGAAATGGTGTTTTCCGAAAGCCGGCAGCGCCTGTACGTGGGGCTGGGCGACGGCACCCTGGCCGTGCTGAGCATCCCGGCATTTAAACTGGAAAAGCTCCTCCGCCTCACCGACAAAAGCCTGCGCAGCCTGGCCCTGCACGAAGGCCGCGGCGAGCTGGCCGTGGGCAGCTCCGATACGCGCACCTACATTCTGGACCTGGACTCGCTGGAAACCAGGTTTACGCTGGGCGAAAGCACTAATTCGGTTTTTTCGGTGGCCTATTCACCCGACGGCACGCACCTCTTCACGGCTGGGCGCGACGCCCAAATCCGGAGCTGGAACGTGGCCGCGGGCTACGCGCTGGCTGCCACCGTGCCGGCCCACATGTACACCATCAACCACCTGGTGTTTAGTCCGGACGGGCGTTACCTGGCCTCGTGCAGCCTCGATAAGAGCATCAAGCTTTGGGATGCGGCTACCATGACCCTGCTGCGCGTGCTGGACCGGGCGCGGGCGGCCGGGCACGGCACTTCCGTGAATCGGGTGGTTTGGCCGGGCACCGAAAACCGGCTAGTTTCGTGTAGCGACGACCGCAGCCTGGCCGTATGGGCTGTGGGAGCTGACAGCTAGCAGCTGGTAGCTCCTTTCTGGAATTAGCGTCTTACTAAATCAACCTGAAAAAGCTAATAGCTAACCGCTAAAGGCTAACCGCTAACATGAAAATAACTGCCCTCGATATCCGCCAGAAAACCTTTGAAAAATCCTTCCGGGGGGTTGATAAAGACGAGGTGCAGGCCTTTCTGAACACGATTTCGCAGCAGTGGGAGCGGCTGGGCGACGAAAACCGCGAGCTGCGCCTCAAGCTGGAACACGCCCAGCAGGACGTGCAGAAGATGCGCGAAGTGGAAAGCAGCCTCTACCGCACCCTGAAAACGGCCGAAGACACCAGCAACAACATCACCGAGCAAGCCCAGCGCGAAGCCGATTTGAGCATCCGCGAAGCCCAGTTTCAGGCCGAGCAGCTGCTGACCGAGGCCCGCCAGCGCGCCCGTACCGTGGTGGACGAGGCCTACCAGCAGGCCGAAAAAACGGTGTCGGAAATGCAGCGCGAAGTAACCGGGCTGGGCCAGGAATGCCAGCGGATGGAGCAGCAGCTCGACAGCCTGGCCCGCGACCTGCACCTGCTCGCGTCCGACGCGCTGGACAAGGTGGAAAAGGCCCGCAACCGGCCCAAAGGCGGCACGGCAGCCATCCTTTCGCGGGCGGCGCGCGTACAGGTAGAGCGCCCGAAAGAACCGGCCGCCGAACCCACTCCTGAGCCCACTCCCACCATGCAGGTTACTTCCTCCTCCGCCACCTTGCCGGCTGCCGCTGTTGCGGCCGCCACGCCCGCTTCTTTCGCGCCGGGTGCCCGCAGCCGTTCCGAAGAACAGCTGGAGCGCGCCGCCGCCACCACCGGTTACAATCCCAAGCCCGGCCAGCAGCCCGACCCCTACACCACGCCAACCCCCGACATTGAGCGGCCCACCGCGCCCGCCGAAAACCCCGGTATTTCGCCCGCGCCGCACATCGACCCGCCCGTGCCCGCGCAGGTGCCGCATCCCGGCGCCCCCCAGGTAGACCCTACCGAGCCCGAAATTCGCCCCATCGGCCCCGACCGGCCCGAGATTAATCCGCCGGCCCCCATGCACCCCGGCATGGAGAAAGCCGCTACTGCCGAGAAACCCGTTGTGAAAGAAGCAGCGGCGCCTGTGGCAGCCGCAGTGACGGAAAAGTCATTTTTTGACGAAATCTAGACCCCGAATTTTCTGGATTTTGCAATTGAATTTGGGGAAAGACCTGTCGTGATGGCAGGTCTTCTTTTTTTGTGGTCGACTTTTGCTGCGTAGTCGCGGAATAGTCTGGTTTCAGC
The DNA here is from genome assembly GCF_000715495.1 of Hymenobacter sp. IS2118. GTDB lineage: Bacteria > Bacteroidota > Bacteroidia > Cytophagales > Hymenobacteraceae > Hymenobacter. The sequence continues at coordinate 11,601 of NZ_JNLX01000172.1, forward strand.
TGTTAGCGGGTGGTGCTTTGGAAACTCCGGCCGATGGATAGTGAGGCCTCAATGGGCTCCGTCTACTAGTTGAGTAACTGCGTAGCACGCGCCTCACTATTTCACCACCTCATTATCTCCCCACCGCAGCATGGGCCAAATCGCACTCGAAGGACTGGAGTTTTTTGCTTTCCACGGCTATTACGACGAGGAGCAGAAAATCGGCAACAAATACGGAGTGGACCTCTACATCACCACCAATCTGCTGGCCGCCGGCGAGTCGGATAAGCTGCACGAAACCGTGAATTACGAAGTGCTGTACCGACTGGTGGCCGAAGAAATGCGGGCCCCCGCCCGGCTGCTGGAGCACGTTGCCCACCGCGTGCTCGACCGGATTATGGACGAGCTGCCCCACGTGCGCAAAGTGCAGGTGAGCGTGAGCAAGTTCAACCCGCCGCTGGGCGGCATCTGCCACCGGGCCAGGGTAACGCTGGTGCGGAAGCGCAAGCCGGCCGCCGGCTGAGAACTTATCAGGCAGAAGGCGCTGCCTGGATTTGAGCACGGAGTAGGTTCTGTGCCCGCCGAAAATCGGTGGCCCGCCCGTTGGTGCTGATGCAGCCAAATATGGTGTCGCGGTAGATGTCGGCCCGCGTGATGGTGGCCCCGTTGCCAGCCGCAGGGTCGGGCAAATGATGAAGTCGGCGAAGGGCGTCCAGGGCATGGTAGCGCACCAAATACTGTTCGTGGGCCATTAATTCCAGCAATTGGGCCGGCACCCGCGGGTCGAGTTGGGCGAGCGTGAAATAGACACCTAAGCCAATGGCCAAACGGTAGAGCTGGTCCTCGGAGAGCTGGTTGTCGGATAAAAGTGCTAATACTCGGTCGGTAGCCAGGGCCGCCGGGTCGATGCTGGCGATTGCGCCCAGGGCGTAGATGCCGAAGCGGAGCAGGTTGTCGTGGAGTATTGGCAGGCTAGCGCGGCTGCGCAGGTGCCCTAGCCCCAGCACGGCCCGGGGGTCGGCGGTCTGGCTGCGCAGGGCCTGGCAAAGCTCGGCTTCGGCCAGGAGGCGGTGCTGCGGTGCCAGCTGGTCGAGCACTTTTAAGTCAGCAGCGTAGCCATCGTGCCAGCCCATGTAGTGGTCGTAAGGCCCGAAAAAAGCGTGGCGAAATCGCGCTAATGGGTCAGGTTCCGGTACAAGAGGAGAGGGCTTTCGCACGAATAAATTTTAACCCGAATAATTAATGCGCTGAAATAAAGAGTTTTGCACAATAGTACGAATTGTATCGTAGATATTTCTTGCAACTACGAATCATTTCGTATCATCTTTGTCTCATTCTACGAAATGATTCGTAGTGACCTCGGGTTTTATCAGCATGAGCCAAGCAACTCCCCCCAAACCTACGGATGCCGAACTGGAAATCCTACACGTGCTCTGGCAGCACGGGCCGGCCACCGTGCGGGCCATCAACGACAGCCTGAGCCAGCGGCGGCAAGCCGAGGTCGGCTACACCACCACCCTCAAAATCCTGCAATTGATGCTGGAGAAGGCCCTGGTGCGGCGCGACGCTGCCGACCGCAGCCACGTGTACCGGGCGGCGGTGCGCGAGCAGGAAACCCAGGGCCTGCTGCTCGATAAGTTCGTGGCCGCCACCTTCGGCGGCTCGGCCATGAAGCTGGTGATGCAGGCCCTGGGCAGCCGCTCGACTTCCGCCGATGAGCTGGCGCAAATCCGGCGTTTGCTCAACGACATTGAAATCCAAAATTCCACCTCTAATTCCGACGACGATGACCGCGCTTGATAATTTCGTTTCGCCCGCGCTGACACGGGCTTTGGGTTGGACGCTGCTGCACTCGCTGTGGCAGGGCGTTTTGGTGGCGGGCGTGCTGGCGGGCGCGCTGCTGCTGTTGCGCCGGCAGCGCGCCGAGGTGCGCTACCTGGCCTCGGTGGGGGCGCTGGTCGCAGTGGTGATACTGGCGGGCATCACTTTTGGGGTGTATTTCAATTCGGGCGGGCAGCACGGTGTTTTGCCTGATGTCTTGGTTGCGAATGGGCCCGTTGTTTCCCAACCGGTGAATGCCCGCCCGGCCCCCCTGGCTGCAGCTGCGGGGATAATGCCGCTTGCCAGCAGCGTCAACAGTGCAATTCTGGCTGAGGGCTCCCGGCCAGAATTGCGGGAAATGGCCGAAAAGGAAACGACTAAACGCCCTGGTTACAAAGCGGCCTGGCTGACGGCGGGGCTGCGCTACTTCGATAATAATCTGCCGCTGTTTGTGGTGGCTTGGCTGCTGGGGCTGCTGGCCATGAGCCTGCGCATGATGGGCGGCCTGCTCTACGTGCGGCGGCTGCGGCATAGCCGCGTGCGCCCCTTAGGGGCCGTGTGGCAGGCCCGGCTCATGGCTTTGGCCGGGCGCGCCGGGGTGCGGCGGCCGGTGGCCCTGCTGGAATCGGCGCTGGTGCGCGTGCCGTTGGTAGTAGGGCATTTGCGGCCCGTGATTTTGCTGCCGCTGGGCATGGTGGCGGGCTTATCGCCGGCAAGTCTGGAAGCCATTCTGGCCCACGAAATTGCCCACGTCATGCGCCGCGACTACCTGGTGAACCTGTTGCAAACCGTGGCTGAAGTGCTGTTCTTCTACCATCCGGCCGTGTGGTTTGTGGCCGGCTGCGTGCGGGCCGAGCGCGAAAATTGCTGCGATGACGCCGCTACCGTCCTGTGCGGGGGCAATGCGCTGCGACTAGCCTGCGCCCTGACTGACCTGGCCGAATGGAGCCAAAGCGCCGTGGTACCCGCCAACCCGCGGCTGGCCCTGGCCGCCATGAGCGGCCGCGGAGCCTTGCTGAGCCGGGTGCGCCGCCTGGTGCAGCGCCGCCCTGCGGCTCCCACCCTGGCCGAAGGCTTGCTGGCCGGGGCCCTGGTGCTGGGTGGCCTGGGCCTGCTGGGCAGCAGCGTGGTCATTGCCGGTCCGCTTACGGAGCCAGCTAAGCTAGTGGGCTTCGATTGGCAGGCTGGTACAACACATGCTTTGCCCGGAAACGGCAGCGCTAAAAATCCAGACTTTGAGAAGATTCAGACGGAGCCGTACGGCTCACCGGAAGGGAATAGCGCTGTTTTTCGGGACAATGGCGATAGTGCGCCGTTTGGGAGCCGGGCCGCCAGGCCCTCGGAATACCAGGTGCTAGCGCCGGGTCTGTCGGAGCGGGGCGCGTTCTACCGCGATGGGCTGCCGAATGCTGGGCAGCTAAGCCAGTCGGACAGCAATTTTCGACTATTTACACCGGGCAGCCTCAACCAAAGCCTGAGCGGCCCCCTCGATGGCCAGCAGCAGGCCTCGCGCCCGGTCGAAAATGCCCTGCGCGAAGCTAGCGCCGTGAAAAACCTTCAGGCTGGCCAGCGTGCCATTGAAGAATTGAGCGAGCGCCAACCGGTGCTGCGCGACCGTGAGCAGGAGTTGCGTGACCAACAAGTAGCGCTACAGGAGCACATTCGCGAATCGCAGCAGGAAGGACAAGACCTGCAGGAAACACGCCCCGGCCAAAACCAGGACCAGCAACAGGCCGCCCAAGCCAGCCGCGACCAGGAGCGCGCCAGCCGTGACCAGGAGCGCGCCAAGCAAGACCAGGAGCGAGCTAGCCGTGACCAGGAGCGCGCCAGCCGTGACCAGGAGCGCGCCAGCCGTGACCAGGAGCGCGCCAGTCGTGACCAGGAGCGCGCCAGTCGTGACCAAGAGCGAGCCGAGCGGGAGCGCAAGCAAAACGAAGCTCTCGTGGCGCAGCTGGTGAAGGATGGGTTGGTGAAGGACCGGCGTAACTACCAGGTCAAATTAAACGCCAGCAGCATGGTAGTGAACGGTAAAACCCAGCCCCCCGCCGTTTTTCGAAGCTATCTGAAGCTGTACGAAAGCACCACTGGACGCAAAATGAGCGCCACCGGCTCGTGGGAGATGACCATGAACAGGACGTCCAATACCAATGTGTTCCAAAGCGGCAACGACGTGCCTCGGCCGCCGCGCCCGCCCCGTGGCCCGGTTGCCCCGCCCGCCCCGCCGGCTTTCCAGGCGCCCGCCCCGCCCCGGCCCCCGCAGGCGCCGAAAGCGGACACCAAAGCATTGCGTGACGAGCTGCGCAAAGACGGGCTGATTGGCCCAACCGACAAAAGCTTTCAGCTTCAACTCAACGACGCGGGACTGACCGTGAACGGCAAGCGGCAGTCGGAGGCTCTGGCGGCCAAATACCGCAAGCTGGTGGGCCACGACGGCCCCGGCCAGGTGCATACCCTGTCGTATTCTTCCGACGAGTAAGGTGCTGCCAAATACGCCGGCCGGGCCATCATCACCACTATTGCGGTGGTGGGGTTCCGGCCGGCAACGGCGTCGGCTCGGCGTTTTGGTGCAGCGTTTCGCGGATGAAGCCCTGGCGCAGGTGCTCGTACAGGGAGTGCGGGTCGACGAGCGCGGCCACGGCCTGGGCCAGCATGGCGCCAATCAGCAGCTGGAAGATGGCCGAATGCCGGTCCGTCATTTCCAGCACCAGAATGGCGGCCGTGAAAGGCGAGCGTACTACGCCGGTGAGAAAGCCCACCATGCTCACCAGAATCAGCAGGTTGCGGTCGGCCACGGCTACATGCGCCAGCCGGGCCACCCCATCGCCGAGCAGCGCGCCCGCGCTGAGTGAGGTAGCAAACACGCCGCCCGCGCCGCCGCTGCTGTAGCTCAGGGCCATGCCCGCGAAACGCACCGGAAACAGGTAGCCGGGCGTGGCACCATCGTTTTGAAACAGCAGCCGGTTGATGATGGGCTTGCCCGTGCCCACGCCGTCGGGGCCCACGGCGTAGGCGAGGCCGGCCAGCAGCAGGCCACAGCCCACCACCCAGCCGGCCTGCGCCAGCGTGGTCGTGAAACGCTGCCGCTGAACGTTGAGCCAAAGCAGGGTTTTGGCAAAATACGCGCCCGCCAGCCCGCAGGCCACGGCCGTGGCCATCACCAGTACCTGATACCAGCCGGCCGGCGAAGTGATTTTGGGAAAGCCCAGGTACAGATAAGGACCCAAAAACTGCTGGGCCGTGAGGCCGGCAATAATTACGGCGCTGAACACGGCCATGCGAAAGCGCGAGAGGTGAATCTGAGTCAGTTCCTCGACCACGAACACGATGCCGCCAAGCGGGGTGTTGAAGGCCGCCGCCAGGCCGGCGGCTCCGCCCGTAACCAGCGCAATCTGGCGCGAGAGCTGCGGCCAGCCCGCCGGCTGCAGGCGGTTGATGGCCCGGAAAATGGCCGCTGCCACCTGAATCGTGGGTCCTTCGCGCCCGATAACGCCGCCGCCCAGCAGCAGCACCACGCTACTCAGCACCTTCACCACCGCCACCCGCAAACTGAGCAGGTAGGCCGTGTGCCGGTGCTGGGCGGGCGTCGAAAGCTGGATGCCGGCCATGACCTGCGGGATGCCGCTGCCCCGCGCCGCCGGGGCAAGCCGTTTCACCAGCGCCCACGACACCAGGAAGGCCAGCGGCGTGAGCCCAAAAGCCAGCAGCGGCTCGCGGCGCAGCCAGTCGAAGCTCACGGCCTCGGCCCAGACAAACACCTTTTCGTAGCCCACGGCCATGAGCCCGGTCAGCAGGGAGGCAATCCAGAAGGGGAAGCTTTGCAGGATGAGGCGCCGCACCCGGGCGGTGTAGAGCGGCTGGATAAAAACGTGGTCGAGCCAGGCCAGGGCGCGGGCGTAGCGGGAAGTAGCATCGGGCATAGGCCCACAAAGGTGCGGGTAATTTGAGCAGGGGCGTCGCTGGCGCCGCCGCCCGTCGACGGGTCTGCCCCGTCTCCCGCCGCTGGCTTTGGGGAATTATCTGGCTGACTGGTGGTACAGCTCCGGTCCATAATTTCTGAATGGCCGCGCACTCAGGCTATCAAAAAAACGCTGCGGGTGATTATGCAAACGGGGCAGTTTCTGGCAGGTTGGCTAGATAAATTAGGCGGGAACACGCAACTTTCGGACCTTTGCGTCATCTATGGGCCTACCCAGATTTAGGTGTTCGGAAGTAAGGATATGCGTTATTTTTTATTGATATGTTGGTTGGGGATGTTTGCGGGCAGCGCCCATGGCCAGCAGGTGCCACCGCCCGTTTCGGCTACTGCCGAGGCCGCCCGGCCGGCGCCCAAACGCCAGCTCAAAGCCGTGCGCATCAGCACGCCCCTCAAGCTGGACGGCTTGCTCGACGAGGCCGTGTGGCAGACGGCGCCCATCGCCTCGCAGTTTACCGAGCTGGAACCCACGCCGGGCCGCCCCGAAAAATACCCCACCGAAGTACGCATTCTCTACGATGACGCCGCGATTTACGTGGGCGCCATTATGCACGATGTGTCGCAGGATTCCATTCTGCGCGAGCTCACGGCCCGCGACAATATTGGCAATTCCGACTGGTTTGGCGTGTTCATCGACACGTATAACGACCACCTCAACGGCTATGAGTTCCTGCTCACGCCCGGCGGCGTGCAGGTAGACCTGCGCAACTCGCCCGCCACCGGCGAAGACGGCAACTGGAACGCCGTGTGGGACTCGCGCACTACTTTGCAGGGCACCGACTGGGTGGCCGAAATGCGGATTCCCTTTTCGGCCATTCGCTTCAGCAAGGCCGAGGAGCAGGTGTGGGGGCTGAATTTTGGCCGGCAGCGGCGTAGCACGCGACAGGTTTTTTTCTGGAACGAAGTCAAGCCCCAGGTGTCGGGCTTCGTGAACCAGTGGGGCGAGCTCACGGGCCTGCGCGACCTCAAGCCACCGCTGCGCCTCTCGCTCACGCCCTACGTTTCGACCTACGTCGACCACTACCCCTTCAACGAGCAGGGCAAGAAAAACACTAGTACCAGCTTCAACGGCGGGGCCGACGTGAAGTGGGGCATCAACGAAAGCTTCACGCTCGATGCCACGCTCGTGCCCGATTTTGGGCAGGTGCAGAGCGACAATCAAGTGCTCAACCTCTCGCCCTTCGAAGTGCAGTTCGCCGAAAATCGGCAGTTTTTCACCGAAGGCACGGAGCTGTTCAACAAAGGCGGGCTGTTTTATTCGCGGCGGGTGGGGGCCACGCCCATCGGCTTCGGGCAGGTGAGCGGCCAGCTACGGGCCGGCGAGCGGGCGGGCGATGGCAGCCGGCGCGGCGGCGAGTTCGTGGTGGAAAACCCCGGCGTGACGCGCCTGCTCAACGCCACCAAGGTGTCGGGGCGCACCAGCAAGGGCCTGGGCGTGGGCATTTTCAACGCCCTGAGCAACGACGTGTACGCCACGGTGCAGGACAGCACCACCGGCGCCCAACGCGAGGTACTCACCCAGCCGTTCAGCAACTATAGCATTGCGGTGCTCGACCAAAGCCTGAAGAACAACTCTTTCGTGAGTCTCATCAACACCAACGTGACGCGCGCCGGCCGCACCTACGACGCCAATGTGACCGGCGGCCTGTTTCGCTTCGCCAACAAGGCCAATGCGTATGCCATTGACGGGCAGCTCATCTACTCGCACCGGCGCGGCAAGGCCTTTAACCGGGAGAGCGAAGTAGAGGACCAGAACGGGTACAAATACTACCTCAACTTTGGCAAAATCAGCGGCAATTTCACCTGGAGCGTCGACCACGGCATTGAGTCGAGTACCTACAACCCTAATGACTTGGGTATCCTGTTCAGTAATAACGAGATTTCACAGTCCTTCAACGTCAACTACAACATTTACAAGCCATTCTGGAAGGTGAACAACCTGCGCACCTACGGTAGCATCAGCTACTCGCTGCTGCAAAAGCCCACGCTCTACCAGGAAGCGGGCCTGTATTTGGGCGGCAACACCACCTTCACCAAAAACTTCCTCACCGCTGGCCTCGACCTGCAGGCGCTGCCGCTGGCCCGCGACTATTTCGACCCGCGCCGCGCGCCGCTGGGCCGCTACTACGTGCGCAAGCCTGCCAATGCCCGCATCAACGGCTTCTTGTCTTCGGACTACCGCCGCAAATTTGCCTACGACGTACGGTACGCCGCCCGGCTTTTCGCGGCCGATGGCACCCGTACCAACCGCAATACGCTGTTTCTAAGCCTGAGCCCGCGCTACCGGGCCAACGACCACCTCAGCTTCGTGTACGCAACCAGCTACGAGCTGATTCGCAACCAGATTGGCTACGCCGGCGGCCTTAACGCTGGTATTGCCGAGGACGCGGCCCTGCTCACCGACTTCGGCGGCCGGAGTGGCGACGTGCTGCTGGGGCGCCGCAGCGTAGCCACCGTCACTAACACGGCCACGGTTACTTACACCTTCACCAACCGCATGTCGTTCAACATCCGCACGCGGCACTACGTGAGCAACGTGCACTACCGCGACTTCAGCCGCCTGCGCCCCGACGGCGTGGAAACCGCCGCGGCCTACCAGCGCAACCGCGACAACACCTACAACGCCTTCAACGTGGACGCCGTGTACTCGTGGTGGTTCGCGCCGGGCTCCCAAATCAGCATCGTGTGGAAAAACGCCAGCACCAGAGAGCTGTTTGCCGACCAGGCCACGCCACAGTATTTCGACAATTTCACCAGCACCATCAACACCCCGCACAATAACTCGGTGTCGATGAAAGTGCTCTATTATCTTGATTACCTGAGCCTGCGGCCGCGCCGGGGGTAGAATCTGGCCGCAGTTCGAGGTTGCTTGCTGTAGCGTGCGCTACTTCACGGCTGCCGTTTGCTGGTCGGCCAGTTTCACGGCTTCGTAGAGGTTCACGATGCCGCCGCTTTTGGAAAGGGTGGCAAAGTCTACCAGCTTTTTGGTGCCGGGCTTGTTCACCTTGGTGTGGTACGGCACCGCCGATTGCAGAATAATCTGCTTGAGCTGCAACGCCGTGAGCTGGGGAAAGTACGATTTCAGCACCGCCGCCACGCCCGCCACCACGGGCGCAGCCATGCTGGTACCGCTGAAAGTAGCGTAAGTATTAGCGGGGGTAGAGGAATAAATGTCGACGCCGGGCGCGAACACGTCCACGGTTTGCTTGCCATAGTTCGAGAACCTGGCCGCCAGCTCCGGGGTGTTGAGGCGGCTGCTGGCGCCCACCGTAATCTGGTTGGCAATGTCCTGGCCGTTGAGGTAGCGGGCCGACGGATAATTCAGGCCGGCGTCGTTGTCGTTGCCGCTGTTGCCGGCGGCGTGCACCAGCAGCACGCCTTTCTGGTCGGCGTAGCGCATAGCGGCGTCTACCGCGGCCTTATCTGGCGAGTAGTCTTTGCCGAAGCTCATGCTGATAATCTGGGCGCCGTTGTCCACGGCATACCGGATGGCGTTGGCCACGTCCTTGTCGCGCTCGTCGCCGCTGGGCGTCGAGCGCACGCTCATGATTCGTACCGCGTCGGCCACGCCGTCGGCGCCGAGCTGGTTGCCGCGCACACCCGCGATAATGCCCGCGCAGTGCGTGCCGTGGGTGGCGTCGGGCCCCTGCGAGTCGGGGTTGCCGTAGCCGGTTTCGGCGAGGTTGGCCACGTCGTCGCCCACAATCGGGCGCGGGTTGTAGGCGGGGTTCAGGCTTTTTTCTACCCGGTCGCGGGAGTGCGTAATGGCTTCGGTGAGGCTTTTCAGCGACTCGTCGGTGCTGGCAAAGTGGTTGCGGCTCAGGAAGGCGTACAACGAGCCGGCGCCGGACACATCGGGCCGGGAGCGAGCCGCCTGCCGCAGCAGGGCCGTGTCGAGGCGGGGGGTATTCAGTGCCTGCTTCATTCGCTCGAAGGTGGCCGTATTGCTGGTGAAAGCTTCGTTCAGCATCAAAAGCTGCTTGTTTTCGGCGGCCACATCTTTCAGGTACGAGGCTTTGGCCAGCGCGTACACATCGAATTTAGCCTGGTCGGCCACTGACAGCGACTTGCGCTTTTTACCTTCAAACTGCGCCTTGTATTGGCCGTAGATGCGGGTTTGCTCCAGGGTTTCCACGGCAATATTTTGCCCGTCTTTGCCGCCCAGAAAGTTCCAGCCGCGCACGTCGTCCACGTAGCCGTTCTGGTCGTCGTCCACGCCATTGCCGGCTATTTCGCTGGGCTTGCGCCACAGCACGGCTTTCAAATCCTGGTGGGTAGAATCGATGCCCGAATCGAGCACGGCCACCAGCACGGGCGTGGGCTTGCGGTTGGCCAGCAGCTCCCGGTACGCGCGGTCGGCGCTGATGCCGGGCACGCCGTCGGCTTGCAAATCCAGGTGCTGCCAGCGGCGCCCGGTTTCGTTTTGGGCGCGGGCCGTGAGGCTAGTGAATGATAATAGGCCGAGCAGCGCCAGTTGGGGAAAACGCGAGAAAGTAGAAGTGGGCATTGGAAATAATGAAATCATTGTTCTGAAAGTAAATTTTTAATAAAGTGCAAAGGGGAATGTAGATAGCTTGCGCTCCAAAGATTGAAATGTTGCTGCTAACGAAAATAATCAAGCTCCCTGACGGAAGTATAAGTCTAAGTCAAGGGATTCAACCCTTGTAAATAATTTGTATCTATGAAAAGCCGCTACCTCACCGTTGATGGTTTTATTCACTCAACAGGCCTACGCGACCAGTTTTTGGGAGTGTATATTGAATTAAATACGCTGAATTTGAATGAAGATTTTCTGAGCCGGTTCACTTCCTGGCTGAGTAACTATAAAAAGTCTCAGAAGATTTATGACAACATTAGTTCAGAAAAATACTTGCATCGGCTTGATGATGAAGGATTGAAACTAGCCAAGGAATTAAAAAATATGCTCAACGGTGAATGCAAAATAGAATATTATTCAGATGCTTTCAGTAAAAGGTTTTCGGTGTGATTTGCGTGAAATTTAATACCCCTTTGTAATAGAAAATCAACTGCAACTGATGTCTCTTCCGGGGTTTTTAGCTGGTTATAAGACCAAGCCGCTTAGCGTTTTTCTGTGAGCCCGCCCGGCAACCCCAGCAGTTCCGTGGCCGCCGCGAAGGGCGTGAGTTGGCCGGCGGCTACGGCCTGCTGCACTGCGGGCAGGCGGTGGCGCACGGCTGCATCAGCGTAAAACCGGGTTTCCAGCTCCTGCACGATACTTTGGTGCAGCCACTGCAGTTGCTGCTGCTGCCGCCGCTGCTGGAAATAGCCGTTTTCCCGCGTTGCGGTGGCGTAGTCTTCAATCACGGTCCACACGTCGGCCAGGCCGGTGCCGCCCAGCGCGGAGCTGAGCAGTACCGGCTGCACCTGGCCCGAGGGCGCGGCGGGGAACAGGTGCAGCGCGTTCTGATAGTCGAGGCGGGCGCGGCGGGCGGCCTGCTCGTTGCCGTGGTCGGCTTTGGTGATGCACAGGGCGTCGGCCATTTCCATGATGCCGCGCTTGAGGCCCTGCAATTCGTCGCCGGCCCCGGCCAGCAGCAGCAGCAGGAAAAAATCGACCATGCCGTGCACCGTAGTTTCGGACTGGCCCACGCCCACGGTTTCCACGAAAATAACGTCGTGGCCCGCCGCTTCGCACAGGAGCAGAGCTTCGCGGGTGGCGCGCGCCACGCCGCCCAGGCTGCCGCCAGCGGGGGAGGGGCGGATAAACGCCGCCGCGTGCGCCGAGAGCCAGGGCATCCGGGTTTTGTCGCCCAGAATGCTGCCGCCGCCGCGCTGGCTGCTGGGGTCCACGGCCAATACGGCCAGCTTGTGACCCCGCGTCTCGACCAAATACCGGCCCAGCGCTTCAATAAACGTGCTTTTGCCCACGCCCGGCACGCCCGTGATGCCCACCCGCAGGCTGCGGCCGGTGTGCGGCAGCGCCGCTTGCAGCACCTGCTGCGCCAGGGCCTGGTCTGCCGGCAGGGTGCTTTCAACCAGCGTGATGGCGCGGCCCAGCACCGTGCGGTTGCCGGCCAGAATGCCGGCAGTGTACTCGGCGGCGGAAAGTCGTTTGGGAGGCATGGGCAGGGGCGAAGGGCGAGGACGGGTCGGCAAAGCAACGCGCTAAGAACCGAATTACGCGGCAGTAGCTTATTTTACGCCTTCAATTCGGACAGCCAACCGGCAGAAAGGCCCGGCCAAAGCGTACCCCCATTTCCCGCGCCCCATGAAACCACTTCGCCTCTTGCCGCTGGCTGCCTTGCTGGCCCTGCCCGCCGCCGTGCGCGCCCAAACCGAGCTTGGCAACTTCTCGGCCACCGGCCGGGGCGGCGTTATCAACACCTTCGCAACGGGCTACCAGGCCATTGGGGTGAACCCGGCTAACCTGGGCCGCACGGGCGAGTCCACCGTTTCCTTCACCATCGGCGAGTTGGGCCTGGGTGTGGGGTCGCGTTCGCTGAGCAAAACCTTGTTCGAGCGCATCATTTTCGAGCGCACGCAATCCGTGGGGCCGGCCGAAAGAGCAGAATTAGTGGATGCCTTTTCGGGCGAAAATGCCTTCAACCTCAACCTCGACGCCACCACGCTGGGCGTTTCCGTTTCTCTGCCCTACGGCTTGGGCGGACTGGCGTTCAGCAACCGCCAGCGCATGAGTGCCCACCTGGGCCTGAACCGCAACGCGGCCGATGTGATTGTGAACGGCAAGAATGCCGCCAGCATCCAGCAGTATTACCCCACCACGGGCACGGCTACGCTGCCGCCGCCGCTGCTGTCCGAGTTTCTGGACGGCACTGCCATTCAGCTGGCCTGGACCAGCGAGTACAACATTTCCTACGGCATGCTGATTATCGACAAGCCCTTGCTGAAGCTTACGGCCGGGGCGGGCTACCGCTACATTCAGGGCATCGGCATTGCCGATATTCGGGCCGAGGACGGGAAACTGGACGCGTACTCGGCGCTTTCGCCCCTTTTTGGCGTCAACTACGGCAACCTTGCCGGTAGCCCCAACTTCAACTACGAAACCGGCTCGGGGCTGAATCCGGTGGGCCGCGGCCACGGCTACGACCTGGGCCTGGCGGCCGAAGTGGGCAAATTCGTGCGCCTCGGCGTGTCCCTCACCGACCTGGGTTCCATGACCTGGAAGGGCAACGTGGTGACGGCCTCCGACCAGGAGCTGCGGGCCACCACTGCTACCGGTATCAACAGCTACGACGTGCTGAAGGAAGTGGTGGACCAGTTCGATACCAACGAAACCAACCTGTTCGATTACGACGGGCAGCAGCAGCGCAAGGCCAATTTGCCGGGCAAGCTGCGCCTGGGCGTGGGCGCACGAATCAGCAGCTTGTTTGAGGCCGGAATTGATTTTACCGCGCCCCTGAATAAGGTTTCCGGCAACCTTACGTCCCCTTTCGTGGGCCTGGGCGTCGATTACAAGCCCGTGCGCTGGTTACGGCTGAGCAGCGGCCTGAGCGGCGGCGCGGGCTACGGGGCCAACCTGCCGCTGGGCATCACGCTGGTTACGCCCATCTGGGAAGCCGGAGTTAGCTCGCGCGACGTTACCGGATACTTCACCCAGAACTCGCCGCACTACTCGCTGGCGCTGGGCTTCCTGCGCTTCAATATTGGCAAAAAGGAATAGCCGGTCACCTAACTCTAATCCCAAGCCGGTGTTTTTTACCGCAGAAGGCGCAGAAAGATTCGCAGAAAGACCGCAGAAGAACAGCCTCTGCGGTCTTTCTGCGAATCTTTCTGCGCCTTCTGCGGTGAAAATACTTACACGAAAAGTCGCTGCAAGTAATGGTTTGCAACCTGCCCATGCCGGTCGCTTACGGGATGACTACAAAGGCGGGCAGGCCCAGTTTGCTGCGCCGGCCGCCTAGTTTCAATCCTTCGTCCACGTACTGGCAGTCTTTGCCTGGCGCGTTGGGGTTCTGGATAACGCCCAGGTTGGGGTTGTCTTCGCGGGCCACGTAAATGCGGCCGTCGGGCCCGCGCTGGAGGGCGCCAATTTTGCGGTTGGCCGACTTGCCGACCAGCATTTTGTCCTTGGTTTTGAGGTCGAACTGCCAGATTTCGGTCTGGCCCCCGCCCACGCCGTTGCAGGTGCCGTAGAGCTTGCTGCCATCGGGCGAAAATTCCACGCCGTACGCCTCTGCGTAGGGCCCGAAGCTGCTCGGGTTGCTCACCTTGCCGGTGGTGCGGTCAAAATCATAGACCTCGAACTTGTTGGTTTCGCGCCAGAGGGCGGCGGCCAGGTGGCGGCCGTCAGGCGAGAACTTTAGGGCGCCGATGGCGTTGCGGCCGGGCCCGGCATTCATGCTGCCCACATTACTGAGCAGAGGCTTCGCGCTCACGCCATCGGGCGTCACGAGGTAGCTCACGAAGGCGTTGGAGTTCCAGCGGTGCGCTACTATCCAGGTGTCGCGGCCGTTGGTGTGGCGCACGGCGGCCAGCTTTTCGGCCACGGGCTGAATGAGCAGCAGGTTCAGACGGGGCAGGTCGCCGAAGCCCTCGTCGCGGGTCATGTCCACGATGGAATAGCGCAGGCCGTTGGGCGTGCCCTGCGGCGCCACCGTGAAGATGTAGAAGATGTTGCCCGAGCCGGGGTCGGGCACGATGAGGGCCGATTGGGTGCTGCTGCCGCTGCCCATCAGCCTGTGGCCGTTGGGCATGGGCTGGTGCTTGCGGTTCCACACGGTTTCGCCGTTGGTGTAAAACAGCAGCTCGCCTTTGGCCGTGGTGGCTACGGCGCAACCCTCGTAGGTGGTCATTTTGCCATCGTTGAGCGGCTTGGGCGCGTTGCCCTCCGCGAAGCTCAGGCCGGCCTGCTGGCCAAAATACCAGATGTCGGTAGGCCGCTGGGCACGGGCTGTGAAAGCGAGCAAGAAGGGAAGAAAAGCGAGAAAGAGGCGTTTCATAAGAGATAATAGCAGCGTGTAAGCCGGCCAAACGAAAAAACCGTGCCGAGTCGTATTCGCACCCGGCAGGCGCGGGCCAGCTAATCCCAACCGTGACCAACTAACTTACTCAGCTATGGCCCGTACCGGCCGGGCCAGCAGCAACCCCAGAATGCCCAGCAGCGCCAGCGGCATCAGGAAATACACGAAATGTAACTCTGCCGGATTGCCCAGTGCCAAAGCCAAGCCATTGAGGGGCAGCAGCAAGGGCAGCAGCAACGCCAATAGTAACCCTTGCTGCTGCTTGGAAATGGTGGGGGCAAAGGCCAGCAGCGGCAGCAGCAGCACGGCATCGTAATACAAGTGGTAGGTGGTAAGGAGCGTGAGCGTGCTCAGTACCAAAAACAGGTACCAGTCGGTGAGCAGTGCGCCGCGCCGCCGCAGCCACCACAGCCGCAGGCCCGCGCCCAGCCACAGCAACCCGTGCAGCACCGAGTGCCAGGCGCTGCTACCTGGCCGCAGCCATTCGAGCACGTTGCCCAGCTCCACGCGTAGCGTCAGGCCCTGAGTGAGGGGATAATCGGGGTCGGTGGGGTCGAAGGACTGGGCGCGCACCTGCCCCAGCAGCTGCTGGTAGGTGGACAGCAAATCGAGGGGTGAAGCCGCCCAGTGCCACGCCACTGCGCTAAGTAGGGCCACTAGGCCGCCCGCTACCGCCAGGGGCAGCCACTGTTTTTTCCACAGAAACCACGCCGCAAACGGCAGCAGTAGCGTCACTTTAAAAGCGGCCAAGCCCAGAAGCACCCCAGCTAAAATTGCCGGCCATCCGAACGTTTTGAGTGCTGAATTCCGGGAGGTCGAAGCTATAGAATCCGAAGCTCCGGCGGCAAGACGCGGCAAACGGCTCTTGGTAGCGCCCCGGCTCACGGCCAGCGCACCCACGCCTAGCGCCAACGCCGCAAACGTAGGTTGCCCCGTGAGTAGGGCCGGGACAGTGCCTTTCAGGGCTAGCGCGGCCAGCAGGAAATGCCACCAGGGTATCGCTTTTTCTGGGGTCGTCCGCAAAACCTGGGGCCACAGCCGGGCAATCAGCCCCAGGCTAAATACCGCCAACAGGCCCCAAAGCGGCCACGCCACAGCGTACGGCAGTTGCCCCACGGAGCCGCCAAACAGCGCCGCGGCCCACGGCGGATACAGAAACGGCAGGTTGGGCAGGCCGGGCTGGGTGCGGCTGGTGAGGTTTTCCTGCTGCACGATGCGCTGCCAGCCGCGCTTCAGGGTGGCGTCGAGGTAGGGGTTTTGGCCGGCGCGCAGCACGGCCTGGCCCACGTAGCAAGTGCGGAAATCCATGGCCCGGTCGGCATCGGGCAGGGGTTCGCGCAGTACCCGGCTCAGGTTGAACAGGGCAATCAAAACCAGAAAAAGCAGGACGAAGCGCGGCACGGCGGCAAGTTAGCTACGGGCGGGCCGGGCACCGGGGCTGGTAGCGCGCTATTCGCTGGCCACGGGCTGCGTCGCCGCCTTCACGTCGTGGTGCTGTTCGAAGTAGGCGTAGCCCGGCATTAGCCCCCGCCAAAAAGCCGCGTGCGGGCTGGCCGGGCGCTTGGCCAGCTCTGGCTCGGTGAGGGGAAACGGGAAAATGTGCACCGGAATAGCCGCCTGCCCCGCTGCCTGCGCCGCCACGGCCAGCAGGTACACTTCCTCGATGCCGGCATCGGTGATGGGCAGGCAGCCGATGGTAACCTCCCCGCCGTGGATGAAAATGTCGCCGCCGGGGTGCGGCTCGCCCAGCGCGCGGTCGGCGGCGTTGGGGTAGTTGAGGCCCAGCGAGAGGTGGTAGTCGCTCTTGGGATTGAAGCGGTCGATTTCGTAGAAGCCTTCCGGCACCTGGTAGTCGCCCGCCCGGCGCTTGGGGCCCAGCTTGCCGGAGGTAGCCGCCAGCGGATAAGTTTGCAGCAGCTCAAACGGCCCACCGTTCTGGTTGCGGGCCCACACTTCCAGCTCCCGGTTGGTTTTGATGGCGCGCATCATAATTTCCAGTCGCCGCGCGTCGAGGTAATGGGTGCGCAGCAGGTTGGCCACGCCCGGCCCCGCGGCCGCATACGCCACCCGCACCCGCGGAAACCGCAGCTGCTGCTGCCAAAAAGCCGATTCCTTAGTGCCCGGTAGGTTGCCGCCGCTCGTTTCGGTTTCAACGGGCGGAGTGCAGGACTGGGCCAGCAGCTGCGTGAAGGACAAGAGTACCAACAGGCAGCACGACAAACGAGGCAGCATAAGTAACGGGCCAGAAAAGGTGAATGGACCTACAACGACATTCAGGTGTTTCTATTTTATGCACTGGTATTTTTTGTTTGCCAGCTTTAAAGAACTGGCCTGAGCCGAACCGAAGGCCAAGACGGGCAGCGAACAAAATTCAGCGCCTGCTATTTAAGCAATAGTTCGGTTTTTTGCAGCGGCTAAGCATCAGCACTCAGTGCCTGCCCGTAGCGTCCGCCCGTCAACTATCCCGTTCAAGCCGTTGGCTCGAATACCCCTTCCTCACGGAGGAGGGGTGTTTTTTTCTTTTGAAATCAGTCTTATGCAGCTCAAACCGCTATTTATCTTCCTCTCGGACCTGGCCAAACACAACGAACGGCCCTGGTTTCAGGAGCGTAAAGCCACTTACGACCAGCTGCGCGCCCAATTCATTGAGGACGCCGAATTCTGGGCCCGAGAGCTGGCTAAGCTGGACCCTATTTTGGCCGGGCCCGATGGGCGCACCAGCATTTTTCGCATCTACCGCGACGTGCGCTTTAGCAAAAACAAGGACCCGTACAAGACGCATTTCTCGGCCTACTTCACGGCCGGGGCGGGCAAGGAAATCGATGCCCCCGGCTACTACCTCCAGCTGGGGCCCAATGGTAACACTATGATTGCCGGCGGCCTCTACCAGCCCGATAAAACCCAGCTGGCTGCCATTCGGCAGGAAATCGACTACAATGCTGACGAGCTCAAAACCCTGCTCGCCGCCCCCGATTTCCAGCGCTACTTCGGCGGCCTGGGCGGCGACAAGCTCAAAAGGGCGCCCGCTGCCTACCCCATCGACCACCCCGAAATCGAGCTACTCAAGCACAAAGGCTTCATCGCCACCCACCAAATGCCGGACGTGGACGTGTTGAGTCACGCCGATTTCCGGTCGCATGTGCTGGAAGTATTCCGGGCCATGGTGCCGCTCTGCCAGTTCCTGCGCGGAGCCGTGGCTTCTTAGTTGCTGATTTGGTGGTTGCTGGTTGTTAGACAAGATGCTGACTAACAACCGACAACCAGCAACTAAAAACTCAGCAGTTCCTGCTCGTGGCCGTCGCGGAAAAGGGCGCTTTGCTTTTTCTCGCCGGCTTCGATGTTCACGATATTCATCTGGTCGCCGAATACGTCGAGCAGCATGGCCTGGCGTAGCTGCACGCCAGGCATCGGGCCGGGCAGGGGCACTTTGCAATAGAGCCAGTAGCCGTCCTTTTCCTCCTGCAGCCCCAGCACCTGCAACGGGAGCGGAGCGCCGGCAGCAGTGCTGAATTTGAGGGTGCGCTGCAAATAGGCCGTGGTGAGGGCCAGCGGGCGCGGACCGGCCTCGCTCAAGCTCACCGAAGTGGCCTGGCCCCGCGAAAGCGCCTTCTCAAAATCGTCAGTAAATACCTTTACTGAGACTTCCAGCTGCTTTTTGCTGGCGTTGTAGCGCAGCTCCATCAGGCTGGAATGGTAGGCGTGCAGCGCCCCGGCCACCGAAGTAGCTAGAAGAGTCAAGGACACCAAAACAGCCAGGAAAAACCGCATTTTGTTAGTGGTAAGTAATTAGTGATAAACGGTTAGTGGTTAATTGCGCTCAAATAGAAGCGGAATTAATCACTAACCACTATTCTAACTGACGTTACGCATCAACAGGTTGGCGCGCGTCTCTGACGCGCTGCCCACTGGCTCCGAGCCTCTGGCTCGTACGTGCAATGGCGTTGTGGACGACCTACCGATTCGAGCCAGAGGCTCGGAACCAATCGGCAGCGCGTCAGAGACGCGCGCCAGCCTCTCTGCGTAAGGTCAGTATTCTAAAACAGTTTCATTATCTGCTTGAAAACCAGAACGTAAGCCATTAAGGATAGGATGAGAAACGTGCCAACGCGCTGGGCACCTTCCATAATTCTATCGGACGGCTTGCGGCGCGCAATCATTTCGTAGAGCAGGAACACTACGTGGCCGCCATCGAGGGCCGGAATGGGCAGCAGGTTCATGAAGGCGAGCACCATGCTCAGGCCGGCGGCCAGGCCCCAAAAGTGCTGCCAGTCCCAGGTACCACCAAACTGCTGGGCAATTTCGACGGGGCCGCCCAGGCTTTCGGAGGCCGAAATTTCGCCCCGGCCCATTTTGGCAAATGCGCGGGCCTGCAGGCCAATTACCCCGAATGCCTTGTTCACGCCCTGCGGAATGGACTCGGCCAACGAGTAGCTGCGCGTGCCCAGGGTCAGCGTCGATTTGCGCTCGAAGCCGATGCGGCCCGACTCGCTCACTGCTATGGGCAGCGTCAAGGTTTGGCCGTCGCGCTCCACGATTACCGGGGCGGTTTTGCCCTTGTTGGCCAACAGCGCCGCCTGCAATTCATCGAAGAACTGCACGGGCCGCCCGCCCACGGTGGTGATTTTGTCGCCGGCTTTCAGGCCGCCTTTGGCGGCGGCCCCGCCGGCTACTACGCGCTCCACGGCGAAGGTTTCGCGGGGACGTACCAGCAGGCTGTCAGCGCTTTGCTTGGCAAATTTGTCGAGAAAGTCTTTAGGGATGTTAATGTCCACCAGCTGCCCGCCACGCTCCACGGTGTAGAACGAGTTGGTGCCCATAATCACGTCGGGCTTGTACACGTCGTCGAACTCGGTGAAGGGCCGGCCGTTGATTTTTACAATCTTATCGCCGGTCTGGAAGCCGATTTCGCGGCCCAGGCCGTTGGGCAGAATGCCGTAGCGCGCCTCCGAAGCCGGCAAAAACACGTCGCCGTAATGGAACGTCATAGCCGCGAAAATCACGATGCCGGTGATGACGTTCATGATAATACCGCCGAGCATCACCAGCAGGCGCTGCCAGGCGGGCTTGCCCCGAAACTCGTCGGGCTGGGGTTCGGCTGCGAGCGAGGCCGCGTCCTGCGTCTCGTCAATCATGCCGTGAATCTGCACGTAGCCGCCGAGCGGGAACCAGCCAATGCCGTATTCCGTCTCCCCAATCTTCTTTTTGACGAGGGCGAAATTCGCCACGTTCGGCATCGGAAACAGAAAGTCGAAGAAGATGTAAAACTTATCGACCCGAATTTTAAAGAGCTTGGCGAAGGCGAAATGGCCGAATTCGTGCAAGCCAACAAGTAGCGAGAGTGCCAGCAGGAGCTGGCCAATCATGGTGAGAATTTCCAAGGTGGAGAACTAGTAAAGGAAGGTTTTTTAACAGAATGTTATACTTCGCGGCGCGCTGCATAACGGCGTCTGGTTAGAGACATTTAATATTACAGTAGCGTTTCAGCTACCCGGCGCGTTTCCGCATCGGTGGCCACGAGGTCGGCCAGCAACGGTTCGGCAAGGTACGAAACCCGTGCCAGGCACTCGGCCACCACGTCCGACATCTGCCGGAAGCCCACGGCCTCGCGCAGAAACGCGGCCACGGCCACCTCGTTGGCGGCATTGAGCACGCAGGGCGCGTTGCCGCCCCGGCGCATGGCCCCAAACGCCAGCTCCAGGTTCGGGAAAGCGTCCCGGTCGGGCGCCTCGAAAGTGAGGGTAGGGTAATCGAGGAAGGAGAAGCGCGGGAACGTGTTGGCCAGCCGTTGCGGGTAGCCTAGGGCGTACTGAATGGGCAGCTTCATGTCGGGCAAGCCCAGCTGGGCTTTCAACGAGCCATCCTGGAACTGCACCAGCGAATGCACGATGCTTTGCGGGTGCACCACTACGTCAATCTGCTCGTTATTAAGCCCGAACAGCCATTTGGCCTCAATCACCTCTAGGCCCTTGTTCATCAGTGAAGCCGAGTCGATGGTGATTTTGGCGCCCATGTCCCAGTTCGGGTGCTTGAGGGCCTGCGCCTTGGTTACGGCCTCCATTTGCTGGGCAGAGCGGCCGCGAAACGGCCCACCGGAGGCCGTGAGGATGATTTTCTCGATGGGGTTCTGCTCTTCGCCCACCAGGCACTGGAAAATGGCCGAGTGCTCGGAATCGACGGGCAGCAGGCGCACGCCGTGCTGCTTCACCAGGCTGGTTATCAGCTCGCCGGCCACCACCAGGGTTTCCTTGTTGGCGAGGGCAATGTCTTTGCCGGCCCGGATGGCGGCCACCGTGGGCAGCAGCCCGGCGTAGCCCACCAGCGCGGTAAGTACAATGTCGATTTCGGGCCGCGTCACTGCTTCCGCCAGGGCGGCGGCGCCGGCCAGTACTGCTGTTTCGGGCTGGCCGGCCAGTGCCGCTTTGAGGGGCTGGTAAAAACTCTCATCGCCAATGACCACTACGGCGGGCCGGAATTCCCGCGCCTGTTGGGCCAGCAGCTCCCACTGCCGCTGGGCACTGAGCACGGCCACCCGGAACCGGCCCGGCTGCTGCCGCAGCACATCCAGCGCCTGCGTGCCAATGGAGCCCGTGGAACCCAGCAGGGCCAGCGTTTTCACCTTTTTCTCTTCAACCATAATGCTACTAACACGGAAACGTGGCAAAAGTACGCCGCCGCCCGGTGAGCCGCCGGCTGCTACACCCGCCGCAGGGCGGCATCCACATACTGGTCGATAACCGTAACGATGCTGCGGGCCTCCTGCGCCACGGCATCGGTGAGGTGCGCGGGGCCGGCAACCGGCGTGGTGCGCTCGGCCAGCGCGGTGAGGCGGACCAGCTGCGCGCCCAGCACCTGGTACACGGGCGCCCAGAGCACGGCGGAGGTTTCGGCGTGGGCACCCAAGGTGCGGCGCAGCTCCAGCAGGCGCATCATTAGGCCGGCCAGGGTGGCCAGCACGGCGCGCTCGGCCGGGTTGAACTGCCGGGGCGGCCCGTCGTAGATGCACAGCGAGCCGATGTTGTAGCCGTCGGGGGTGCGCAGGTTGTGGCCGGCGTAGAAGTGCAGGCCCAGCTGCTGCAACAGCGAAATATCGACACTGGATGGGCTGGCCTGGTCCAAGTCCTCAAACACGGCCGTTTCGTCCTGCAAAATGGTGGCTGAGCACAGGCTTTGCTGGCGCGGAATCCGCTCAATGGCCACGGGCAGGTTGTAGGGCGCTTTCACCAGCACCTGGTCTTTCTCGATGACGGAAAGCATGGCGTTCGACACGCCGAAGAGGCGGGCGGTGGCGGCCACCACTTCGTCCAGTACTTTTTCGCTGCTCGCGTCCAGTAGTTGGTAGCGGGCCAGGGCTTGCAGGCGGGCGGCGTCGTCGGCCGGAATCAGGGAGGCGGGAATGGAATTCAAGGGCACAAAGCAAAAAATGGGGCGGCGGCAAGAGCCGTCTTTTCCTCATACGGCAAAACCGGGCGCTACTACATGGCTTCCGCCAAAAAAAACGAAATTTTCGGCCGGCCCTGCTCGCCCGCTACCTTTGGGGCCGTGCTGCCCTCTTCCGCATTCGATTTTGACGTGGCCATTGTGGGCGCGGGCCCGGCGGGCACGGCGTGCGCGCTGGCCCTGCGCCAGAGCGGCCTGCGCGTGACCCTGCTCGATAAAGCGCAGTTTCCCCGCGACAAAGTGTGCGGCGATGCCATTCCCGGCCAGGCCTTCAAAGCCCTGCGCCAGCTCGACCCCGCTTTTGTGGAGGCGCTTTGGCCGCTTGAGCCGCGCGACGACGTGCGCGATTCCCGGCTGGTGGCGCCCAGCGGCACCAGCCTCACGCTGCAATGGAAGCTGCCCAGCTTCAACAGCCCCCGCGAAACGTTCGATGCCGCCCTGCTGGATTTGGTGCGCCAGCATTCGACCACCGAAATCATCGAAAACACCCGCCTCAAAAGCCTGGTGATTGAACCCGACCACGCGCGCCTGACCACCACCGACGGCCGCGAAATCACTGCCCGGCTCGTCATTGGCTGCGACGGGGCCAACTCCGTGGTGGGCCGTAAGCTATTGCCCGCCCCGCTCGACCGCGCCCACTACTGCGCCGGGGTGCGGGCCTACTACGAAAACGTGGCCGGGGCCAGCAGCGGCACCACCGAGTTTTTCCTCAGCAGCGACTACCTGGCCGGCTACGTGTGGCTGTTTCCGGTGGGCGGGGGCCGCTACAACGTGGGCCTGGGCATGCTGGCCGAAATCGTAGCCGCCCACAAAGTCGACCTCAAGGAAACCCTCACGCGGGTGCTGGCCACGCACCCCGAGCTGGCCGGCCGCTTCGCCCAGGCCCGCTTGCTGGGGCCGATTGTGGGGTTCGGGCTGCCGCTGGGCGGCGGGCGGGAGCGCAGCATCAGCGGCGCGCGGTTCATGCTCTGCGGCGACGCGGCGTCGCTCATCGACCCCTTACAGGGCCACGGCATCGACACGGCCATTCAGAGCGGCATTCTGGCCGGAGCCCAGGCGGCGGCCTGTTTCGAAAAGCAGGATTTCAGCGCCGAATTCATGCGGGAATACGATGCGCAGGTAGCCCACAAAATCGGCCGGAAGCTGGCCAAAAGCTACCGCCTCATGCGTTTCCTTAGCAACAAGGCGTGGCTCGTGAACGCGGCCGTGCGTCTGGCGCGGGTGCCCGGCCTCAAGCCCTGGGTGCAGCGGGCCATCGGGTAGGAGCGGGCGTACCTTTGCGGCTGCCTGTGTCGTTTGGTCTGCCGTTTGTTTTCCAGCGCAGCTTATCCTAAAAACTGGTCTGAAGCTCTGATGCCGCCGCCTCCGGACGGAAGTGTGCGGCATTTCTGGTGCCTTTCTCCCCGCTATTTATGTCTTCATTATCTGCTTATTTTTCCCAATACAAATCCAACGCTAAAAACGAAATTCTGGCTGGGCTGACCACGGCGCTGGCACTGGTGCCCGAAGTGGTGGCCTTCGCGCTGCTGGCCCACATAAGTCCGCTGGTGGGCATCGGGTCGGCGTTTGTTATTTGTTTGATTACGAGTGTATTTGGTGGTCGGCCGGGTATGATTTCGGGTGCGGCGGGCTCGGTGGCGGTAGTTATTGTGAGCCTGGTGGCGCAGCACGGCGTCGAGTACCTGTTCCTGGCCGTGGTGCTTATGGGCGTCATTCAGATTGGTATCGGGCTGCTGAAGCTGGGCAAATTTATTCGGCTGGTGCCGCAGCCGGTGGTGTATGGCTTCGTCAATGGCCTGGCTGTCATTATCTTCATGGCGCAGCTGGAGCAATTCAAGGTGCGCGACGCGGCCGGGGCGGAGCAGTGGCTCACGGGCACCCCGCTGCTGCTGATGGCCGGGCTGGTGGCCCTCACGATGGCCATTGTGTACTTCCTGCCGAAGCTTACCAAGGCGGTGCCGGCCTCGCTGGTAGCCATCGTGACGGTGTCGGGGCTGGTGATTTTTGGCGGGCTCCAGACCAAGGCCGTGGGCGACATTGCCTCCATCGCGGGCGGGCTGCCCACGCTGCACCTGCCGCAGGTGCCGCTCAGCTGGGCCACCTTCGCGCTGGTGCTGCCCTACGCCTTCATTATGGCGCTGGTGGGCCTCACCGAAAGCCTGCTCACCCTCACGGTGGTGGACGAAATGACCGACACCCGCGGCCGGGGCAACCAGGACTGCGTGGCCCAGGGCCTGGCCAACGTGGCCTCGGGCCTGACCGGCGGCATGGGCGGCTGCGCCATGATTGGCCAAACAATGGTGAACCTCGAATCGCGGGGACGCGGGCGGCTCTCGGGCGTAGTGGCGGCGGGCGCGCTGGCCTTGTTCGTGGTGGTAGGCGCGCCCGTGATTGAGCGGCTGCCGCTGGCCGCGCTGGTGGGCGTGATGTTCATGGTCGTTATCGGCACTTTTGAGTGGGCCAGCCTGCGCATTCTGCGCCGCATGCCCCGCACCGACGTGCTGGTGATGCTGCTCGTAACCCTCGTCACGGCCATTTCGCAGAACCTGGCGCTGGCCGTGCTGCTGGGCGTGGTGGTGTCGGCGCTGGCCTTTGCCTGGGAAAACGCCAAGCGTATTCGCGCCCGCCACCACGTGGATGCGGCCGGCGTGAAGCACTACGAAATCCATGGCCCGCTCTTTTTCGGCTCGGTGCAGGCGTTCGGCGAGAAGTTCGACGTGGCCCGCGACCCGGCCGAAGTCATCATCGACTTCCGCGAAAGCCGGGTGGCCGATATGTCGGCCCTCGACGCCCTGCACAAGCTCACCGACCGCTACCAGCGCGCCGGCAAAACCCTGCATCTGCGCCACCTCAGCCCCGACTGCCGCAAGCTGCTCGGCAACGCCGGCGCGCTGGTCGAGGTGAATATCGAAGACGACCCGCTCTACACCGTGGCGGGCGCGAACCGGGCGTATTGAGGAGAAATTGTCGGCCGGATGAGTTGTCGGCCATCTTTTGCTACTTTAGGGGCAAGTGCTTCTTTCGCCATCTTTGCCAAGAAGTAAAGGCTTACTTCATAACCCCCATGCTTCTTGAAGTCCGACTGTTCCTAGGCAGCCGGGCTTCTCCTTATTACAAAGAGTGCCGTTGGGCTAGGGGATATACCAAACGCGGGTAGTTCGAAGGTACAGTTGTCAATACCAGCGCTATGCACGTAGGACTAAATTTACGCCGGTATCGACGCTAACTATATTTGAAATAAATTGGCGCTGTTTCCTATGTTTGAGGTTACAACAACTCACACCATACGACTGCCACTATGGGAATGGATTATTACATCGTACCGGAACACGAAATCGCCTGTGAAGACAGCTTCCCCGATGGTCTTTCCTTCTTTTTCGAACAGGTAGGTGGATATGGCGAAGTCGCTGAGGTGGAGCAAGTCAGCAGAATATTGCAGATTGATTTGTCTGCATTTCAAGAAATAAGTTTTGAGGAAGACGAGGAGTATGATGACTTTGTTGCTGAATTGGAAGAAGGTGAGCATCCGAAAGTAGAGACATCAATTATCTGGCACGATACCGACAAAACCATAGCGTTAATCGATGCGTTTCTGACTAAAATTGAGACATTTCCTGATTATCATAAGCAGGTTCTGCATAACCCTAACCAGAATAAGCGCCTTGAATCATTTCTGCAGATAACCACTGCCGAAGACGAGGCGGAAATGGTGGGTCAGCTTCAAGAGTTGATAAATCAGCCACTTTTCGCTTATCCTCCTGACTACGGATACTTGAGCAAAGGAGAAATTGTAGAGGATTTGAAAAATCTCCGGCAAACACTAATATGCTATAAAAGCAGCGGTGTTTTCCGTTTTAAACTCCTTTATATGTAGCCGACCAGAAAGCCCCGGAAGCTACAGTTTCCGGAGCTTCCTCTTAACCCCCTCACCCCAACTCTCCCCACTGCATTCTCGCTCGTCAGCACCGTCTTCTCCATCAGTAACAAACCCACCCCGCGCCGCCTCCCGCCCTTCCGAGCTGGCCCCGGCGCATATCGCCGGACACCAAAAACCAATAAGCCCCAGCCGAAGAATCGGCCGGGGCTTATTGGTTATAGCGACTAGAGAAACCCTAGCGGCTGATGACCAGACGCTTGGTTATTACGGTATTTCCAGTGCTCACTTTCACCAGGTAGATACCGTTGGCCAGCGCTTCGGCCGGTATCAGCAGCGAAACTTGCTGGCCGCTGGCGGCAAGGCCGTTGCCCAGGGTGGCGAGGCGGGCCCCTTTCAGGTCGTAGAGGGCCACGGTGTAGGGGCTGGCCTGTGGCAGGCGGAAGGTCAGGCTGGCCGCGCCCTGGCCCAGCGGGTTGGGAGAGAGCGTGCAGCTGGTGCCGGCGGCCGGGGCCGTGGTGGCAGTGACTATGGCGCTGCAGCTGGTGCCCACAATGTAGGTGTGCGGAGTGGCCGCCGTGTTATTCTCCGGGCCGTTGGGCCCCACCTGATAGGTGAAGTACACGCTCGTGACGACGCCAGTGGCAATGGCCTTGGTGAAGGTGAAGTCGCCGGCGGCATTCTTCACCATGTTGTAGCCGGGGTAAGCACCGTTGTTGCCTTCGCGGATGTAGATGATGGCCAGGTTGCCGCCGGCCGTGGCGCCCAGCGGGTGGAAGGTGTAGGTCACGTTGGGGCCGACGGTTTCGGCGCGGTAGCTGTAGTCGGGCGTAACGGCGCACGAGCCGTCGGTGCTGCGCACCTGCACCGTGACGGGAGCCGAGGTAGTGGTGGTGCCGCTGTTGTCGGTGGCCACGGCCGTGAGCAGGTAGGTGCCGGTGGCCACGCCCGTCCAGGCGTAGGCGTAGGGCGCGGTCAGGTCTTCGCCCAGCTTGGTGCTGCCCTGGTAGAACTCCACTTTGGTGACGGTGCCGTCGGCATCGGCGGCGGCGGCAGCAATGTTGATGGTGGCCGGTGCGGTGAACGTTGAGGTGGCCGAGGGCGAAGTGAGGCTCACGGTGGGGGGGCTGTTGTTGGGGCCGCCGCCGCTGCACACCGTGCCCACGGTGTAGCTGTCGGGGTTGTTCACCGTGTTGTGTTCGGGCCCGCCTGCGCCAAACTGGTAGGTGAAATAAAAGCTGGTAACCACGCCGGTGGCAATGGCCTTGGTGAAGGTGAAGTCGCCGGCGGCATTCTTCACCATTGTGTAGCCAGGGTAGGCCCCGATACTGCCTTCGCGAATGAATATGATGGCCAGGTTGCCGCCGGCGGTGGCGCCCAGCGGGCGAAAGGTGTAGGTCACGTCGCCACCGCTGGTGTACACTTCGTAGCGAAACTCACCGTTGGCGGCCGTGTTCACGCAGGGAACGGCGCGCACGTCCAGCGCCACGGCCGCCGAAGTAGTGGCGTAGCCGTCGGCGGCCGTGGCCTTGGCCGTGAGCGAGTAGGCGCCGGGGCCTACGTTGGTCCAGTCGTAGGAGTAGGGGGCGGTTAGGTCTTCGCCCAGCTTAGTAGTCCCTTGGAAGAACTCCACCTTGGCGATGGCGCTGTTGGCATCGGTGGCCGTGGCGGTAATGCTCACGCTGGCCGGCGCCGTCAGGCTGGTGCCGCTCACGGGAGCCGTGATGCTTACGACGGGCACAATGGGGTCGGCTACCGTGATGCTCACGGCGGCCGAAGTAGTTGTCAGGCCGCCGGTATCGGTGGCGCGGGCCGTGAGGGCGTAGCTGCCCACCGGCGCGCCGGTCCAGGTGTAGCTGTAGGGCGCGGTGAGGTCTTCGCCCAGCTTGGTGCTGCCCTGGAAAAATTCCACCTTATAAATGCCGCCGGCATCGGTGGCATTGGCGCTGAGGGTGATGCTGGCGGGCGTGAGGAAGCTGGCATTGGCCGTGGGCGCGGTCAGGCTCACGGTGGGGGCGGTGTTGCCGGCCGCCGTCACGAATACCGTTACGGGGCTGGAAGTGGTGCTGGTGCCTTCATCGTCGGTGGCTTTGGCGGTGAGGGCGTACACGCCGGCCGGGGCATTAGCCCAGGTGTAGGCATAGGGCGCGGTGAGGTCTTCGCCCAGCTTGGTGCTGCCCTGGAAGAACTCCACTTTGGTGATGGTGCCGTTGGCATCGGCTGCCGTGGCGGCTAAGCCCACGCTGGCGGGCAGGACAATGATGGCATTAGCGGCCGGGGCCGTCAGGCTCACGGTGGGGGGCGGGTTGGCCGCCACGCCACCAGTGTAGCGCACGTCGTCGAAGTAGAAATCAGCCGGGCCAGTAGCCGGGTCGCCGGCAAACATAAACAGCCCGTTCATGGCCAGCAGGTCGATGTTCATGCCCTGGTTGGGCTGGTTGAAGGTGCTGAGCGGAATCGTGACTTCGTGCCAGCTGCCGTCGCGCACCAGCCCGAACTGCGTCGAGCCCGCTGGAAAGTTCACCCAGCTTTCGCCGTGCCCGCTTTTCACACCCACCTTAAACTGGCCGGCGTAGGTCGTCTTAAACTGAAATTTCAGCGCGCCGCTGGCGGCAAAGTTGCCCAGGTTTTTCACCGTGTTGTCCACGCCCATGCCAAACCAGTCGCCCGCGTTGGCGTGCACCGCCAGCACGTTGGCGCCCTCAAAGGGCACCGGGGCAGGCGTGGTGATATTGGTGAGGTTGTTCCAGTAGTAGAGGTTGGCATCGTTGCCATCGAAGGTCAGCTTGTTGGTGATGGCGGGGCGGTCCGAGAGCACACCGAATTCGCCGGCAAACGCCTGCTCCTTCCCAATGTACAGCTCGTCGCCGGGGCTTTGGTACAGGCGCACGTAGTCCACCAGCATGGCCGACGGTAGGGGAGCCGTGATGTCGCCGGGGCTCATCTTGCCCGTGTACACGCCACCCACGGCCAGGTTCAGCAGCACAAACTGCGGCCGGTGGAATTCTTCCATGTCGGGGGCGGTGATGTTCTGGCTGAAATACTGCACGTTATCAATGAATACCTTGATTTCGGTCGCCGTCCATTCCAACTTGTACAGGTGGTAGGCATCGGTGAGCGGGGTGCTGCCTTGGTAGAGCTGGCTCACAAAGTCGTGCTTGCCCTGGTTCTGCCAGTGCAGGGCCGCCCCGGCCCAGCTGTTCACATTGCTGGGGTAGGAGGCCGCGCTGCCCATCTCCATGATGTCGATTTCGCCGCTGGCGGGCCATTGGCCGCTCGCGCCCAGCATCCAGAAGGCGGGCCACAGCCCGTTCTGCAGGTTGCTCACTTTAATGCGGGCCTCCAGCGTGCCGTACTTAAAATGCATCCGGCCAAGGGTTTTCAGGCGGGCCGAGGTAAATTCCTTGCCCTGAAAGGCCTCGCGCCGGGCCTCAATGCGCAGGCTGCCGTTGTCGATACGAGCGTTTTCGGGCCGACTAGTATAATATTCGAGCTCCTGGTTGCCCCAGCCACACAGCGCGCGCTCGCAGCCATCGCCAAAGTCGAACGTCCAGGCATCGGGGTTAATGGTGGGGGCGTTGAAGTTCTCTTCCCAAACCAGGGATTGCTGGGCCGAAGCCGCGCGGCTGCCGAGGCTGGCTAGCAAAAGCAGCAGTAGCCACCGGCCGGCCTTGCGGCAACTATTCGAATAGTAAGGGTTTAAAATCATGCGTAGCGAGGGGTGGGAAAGGTGGAAGAGAAAAGACTTTGCCGTCGAAGAAAAAAGTGAACTGACGACTTAAAAAAAGCTGACTTCGTTACGCCAGTCGCTTGCGAACCAGAACAAACGACGAATATTAATTTTTATAACTATTCCGTTTTGTTGCGTGTGTAGCGTATAATGTTGTGCTGGAATTGCCGCAATCGTTTGCTGGAAAAAATGCTTTTAAAACGTATAGAAAGATATTATTGGTGTTTACTATGCGTGTGTGGTAAGCGTAAGGGCTTTAAGCGAATTGAATTTTTCCGAATCGAACCGCTTTTCTAATATAGCATAAATGCCTGGCAAGCCAAGGCAATAGGCTACAGAAGTCGGCACGTCGTAGGACTGCTCGCTACCAAAAGGGACTTGCTGGTAGCCGCGGCTTTGGCAGTAGGTTGGGGTGATTCATCGGGTGGATGGTTGGGCTGGACGAGTGGCTGCCGAAGCGCGGAGGCAGGAGCAGGGCTTGGGCAAATCGGAAAGGCGATTTCAAACGGAAACAGGCAAAAAAAAGCCCCGACACTGGGTAGTGCAGGGGCTAGTAAAATCAGCTGCTGAAGATTGGCTGGTCGCGTGCTACGCGCAGCATTCAGCTTTCACCCAAACATTCCCACCGCATTCTTGCTTGGCAGCGACGTTTTGCCAGTCAGAAAAATATCGACCTGCCGGGCCGCTTCGCGGCCCTCCGAGATGGCCCACACCACCAGCGACTGGCCCCGGCGCATGTCGCCGGCCACGAACACGTTGGGGCGGCTGGTGCGGTAGGCTTTTTCGGTGGCCCGCACGTTGCCGCGTTCGTCCAGCTCCACGCCCAGCTCCGTGAGCAGGCCGGTGGTGCGGGGGCCGGTGAAGCCCATTGCCAGCAGCACCCGCTGGCAGGGGATTTCGCGCTCCGAATCGGGCACGGCCTCGAAGCGCATGGGGCGGCCCAGCACGTCGGTTTCCCAGGTCACATCGTGGATGAGCAGGGCGCGGAGCTGACCGTTTTCGTCGGCCAGAAACGCCTTCGTGTTCACGCCCCAGTAGCGCTGGCAGCCTTCCTCGTGCGAAGACGTGACTTTGAGCACCATCGGATAATTCGGCCACGGCATGTGCTCGGTGCGCTCCTTAGGCGGCTGGGCCAGCAGCTCAAACTGCGTGACCGAGGCCGCGCCTTGCCGGTTGGAGGTGCCCACGCAGTCGGAGCCCGTGTCGCCCCCGCCGATGACGACTACTTCCTGACCAGCGACCACAATCGGCTCGTCGGCGAACTCCAGCTCGCTCACCCGGCGGTTTTGCTGGGTCAGGAAGTCCATGGCGAAGTGAATGCCCGGCAGGTCGCGGCCCGGAATGGCGAGGTTGCGCGGGATGCTGGCGCCGCCGGCCAGCACCACGGCATCGAAGGTGCTGGTCAGCTCTTCGCCCGACACGTCGCGGCCAATTTCGATGCCGCAGCGAAATACGATGCCGTCGGCTTCCATCACCTGAATGCGGCGGTCAATTACCCATTTGTCGAGCTTGAAATCGGGGATGCCGTAGCGCAGCAGGCCGCCGGGGCGGTCGTGCCGCTCAAACACCGTGACCGAGTGGCCCGCCCTGGCCAGCTGCGCGGCGGCAGCCAGGCCGGCCGGGCCGGAGCCCACCACGGCCACCGTCTTGCCCGATTTCAGGAGCGGGGCGCCGGGCTTCACCAGGCCCTTGGCAAAGGCGGTTTCGATGATGTGCTTCTCGATTTCCTCAATGGCCACCGCCGAGCTGTTGATGCCCAGCACGCAGGCTGACTCGCAGGGCGCCGGGCAGATGCGGCCCGTAAACTCCGGGAAATTGTTGGTGGAGGACAGGATGCGGTAGGCTTCCTCCCAGTCGCGCTCATACACCGCGTCGTTAAATTCGGGGATAATGTTGCCCAGCGGGCAGCCCGAATGGCAGAACGGAATCCCGCAATTCATGCAGCGAGCCGCCTGCTGATGGAGCTGCGGCTCGCTGTACGCGCCCACAAACTCGCGGCTGTGCGTCAGCCGCTCCTGCGGCGCTACCTTGGCGGGCAGCTCCCGCGCAAATTCCTTGAAACCCGTGACTTTGCCCATTTTATTTAGATATGATAATCTCAGGTCGTCATGCTGAGCGAAGTTGAAGCATCTCTACCACGTAAGTAATCAACGGAAATCAACGATTGAATTACTGCTGCGGTAGAGATGCTTCGACTTCGCTCAGCATGACCGCCTTTTTGACTGTTTGACTAAGCAGTTACTACCGCGCCACCTCATACTGCGCGGCTTGGAGCACCTTCTTATACTCACTCGGGAACACCTTGACAAAGCGGCTGGCTTCCTCGGCCCAGTTGCTGAGCAGGAACCGGGCTACCTGACTGCCGGTGAGCTGCACGTGCTTGCGCAGCAGCACCTGAATGTGGTCCTCGTCCCCCGCGTCGAGCGGGTCGAGCTCCACCATTTCGGGGTTGCAGTTGTCGGGGAAGGTGCCATCGGGGTCGTAGACCCAGGCGATGCCGCCGCTCATGCCGGCCGCGAAGTTGCGGCCGGTTTTGCCCAGAATCAGGGCGCGGCCGCCGGTCATGTACTCGCAGCCGTGGTCGCCCACGCCTTCGACTACCGCTGTGGCGCCGGAGTTGCGCACCGCAAACCGCTCGCCGGCCTGTCCGCGCACGAACAGCTCGCCGGAGGTGGCCCCGTACAGCGCCACGTTGCCGATGATGATGTTCTGCTCCGGGACAAAGCTGGCGTTTGCCGCCGGGAAGATGGCCAGCTGCGCCCCCGACAGCCCTTTGCCCACGTAGTCGTTGGCCTCGCCTTCTAGCGTGAAGGACAGCCCTTTGACGCTGAATGCCCCGAAGCTCTGCCCCGCCGAGCCCTTGAAACGGTAGTTAATCGTGTTTTCGGGCAGGCCGGCGGCGTGGTAGCGCTTGGCAATCTCATTCGAGAGCAGCGTGCCGATGGTCCGGTCGGTGTTATGAACGTCGAAGGAGGCAAAGACCGGAATCCGCTCGTTGATGGCCGGCTGCGCGTGCTCCAGCAGCTGCCAGTCCAGAATCTTGTCCAGGCCGTGGTCCTGCGCCTCGCTCTGATACAGGGTGCCGCCGGAGCTGTTGGCGGCCGGGTGCAGGATGCCCGACAGGTCCAGATGCCGCGCCTTCCAGTGCGTGAGGCCCTCCTTTACTTTCAGGAACTCGACGCGGCCCACCATCTCCCGGATGGTGCGGAAGCCCAGCTCGGCCATGATTTCGCGCAGCTCCTCGGCCAGAAAGCGGAACAGGTTGACGATGTGCTCCGGCTGTCCGGTGAAGAGCTTGCGCAGGTCCGGGTCCTGCGTGGCTACGCCCACGGGGCAGGTGTTGAGGTGGCACTTGCGCATCATGATGCAGCCGCCGGCCACCAGCGCGGCCGTGGCCACGCCCCATTCCTCGGCCCCCAGCAGGGCGGCCACGGCCAGGTCGCGCCCGGTTTTGAGCTGCCCGTCGGCTTGCAGCACCACGCGGCTGCGGAGCTGGTTGCGCACCAGCGTCTGGTGGGCTTCGGCCAGGCCCAGCTCCCAGGGCAAACCGGCGTGCTTGATAGACGAGATGGGCGAAGCGCCCGTGCCGCCGTCGTAGCCGGCAATCAGAATCACGTCGGCGTGGGCCTTGGCGACGCCCGCCGCGATGGTGCCCACCCCCGCCTTGCTCACCAGCTTCACGTTGATGCGGGCGGCGCGGTTGGCGTTTTTCAGGTCGAAAATCAGCTGCGCTAAATCTTCGATGGAGTAGATGTCGTGGTGCGGCGGCGGCGAAATCAGACCCACGCCGGGCGTGGCGTTGCGCACCCTGGCAATCCACTCGTCCACTTTGTGACCGGGCAGCTGGCCACCCTCGCCGGGTTTGGCACCCTGGGCCATCTTGATTTGCAGCTCGTCGGCATTGGTCAGATAATGCGCGGTCACGCCGAAGCGGGCCGACGCCACCTGCTTGATGGCTGAGCGCATGGAGTCGCCGTTGGCCATCCGCTCGTAGCGCATCGGGTCTTCACCGCCCTCGCCGGTGTTGCTTTTGCCGCCGATGCGGTTCATGGCAATGGCCAGCGTGCTGTGCGCCTCGTGCGAAATCGAGCCGAACGACATGGCGCCGGTGGCGAAGCGCTTCATAATGTTTTCGGCGGGCTCCACCTCATCCAGGGCAATGGCCTCGCGGTGGTGGGCAAAGTCCAGCAGGCCGCGCAGGGTGAAGTGCCGCTCCGGCTGCTCGTTAATCAGCGCCGCGTAGCGCTGGTAGGTCGCGTAGTTGTTGGTGCGCGTCGCGAGTTGCAGCAGATGAACCGTTTCGGGGTTGAATGTATGCACCTCTCCGCGCCGGCGCCAGGCATACACGCCGCCTTCGGGCAGCAGGTTCTGCTCTTCGGGCGTACTGGTTTTGAAGCCCTGCAAGTGCTTGTAAAGCGTCTCACGGGCAATTTCATCGAGGCCCAACCCGCCGATGCGGGTCACGGCGCCGCAGAAATACGCATCCACCACTTCCTGATTGATACCGACAATCTCAAACACCTGGGCGCCGTGGTAGCTCTGCAGGGTCGAAATTCCCATCTTCGAGAAAATCTTCAGCAGGCCGTCGCACACTGCTTTGATGTAGTTGTAGGCCAGCCGGGCGGCATCATGGGCCGTGGCAAACTGCCCCGCCGCGTGCATGGTGCTGATGGTCGAAAGCGCCAGGTACGGGTTGATTGCCGTGGCGCCAAAGGCCAGCAAACAGGCAAAATGGTGGACTTCCCACACGTCGCCGGCTTCTACCACGAGGCCCACCGAGCCCCGGAAACCCAGCTTAATCAGGTGGTGATGCACGGCCGACACGGCCAGCAGCGACGGTATCGGCGTGTGCTCGGAGTCGACGCCCCGGTCCGACAAAATCAGGACTTCAAAGCCGTCGTTCACCGCGTCCTCGGCGTAGCGGCAGAGGCGGGCGAGGCCATTGCCCAGGGAGCCGGGCTTGCCGTCGGCCTTGAAATACGTTTGCAGCGTCTTGGCATTGAACATGCCCGTGTCGATGCTGCGCAGCTTTTCCAGCTCGTGGTTGGTGAGGATGGGCTGGCGCAGCGCCACGCAGTGGCAGTGCATCTTATCCTCGTCGAGGATGTTGCCGTTGTTGCCGATAAACGTGGCCAGGCTCATCACCAGCCGCTCCCGAATGGGGTCGATGGGCGGGTTGGTGACCTGCGCGAAAAACTGCTTGAAGTAGCTGCTCAGGTGCTGCGGCTGGTCCGAAAGCACGGCCAGCGGCACGTCCACGCCCATCGAGCCGATAGGCTCCTTGCCCTCCAGCGCCATCGGCGTGAGGATGGCGTCGATGTCTTCGCGGGTGTAGCCGAATACCTGGTGGTACTTGAACACCGAGTCGGCGGCCAAATCGGTGAAGGCCAGGCGCGGCTCCGGCAGCTCTTCCAGCCGAATCTGGTATTCGTTCAGCCACGCGCCGTAGGGCTGCCGGCCGGCGGCCTCGGCCTTCAGCTCATCATCAGTAATAATGCGGCCGGCTACGGTATCGACCAGCAGCATTTTGCCGGGCTGCAGGCGGCCCTTCTGCACCACCGTGGCCTGGTCGATTTCAAGTACGCCGGCTTCGGAGGCAACCAGCACGCGGCCGTCGGTGGTTTCGACGTAGCGCAGCGGGCGCAGGCCGTTGCGGTCGAGCATGGCGCCAATCTGCCGGCCATCGGTGAAGATGAGCGCGGCCGGGCCGTCCCAAGGCTCCATAAAGGTGGCGTGGAACTCGTAGAACGCCTTTTTGAGCGGGTCCATTTGAGTGTTGCCGTCCCAGGCTTCGGGCACCAGCATCATCATCACGTGCGGCAGCGAGCGGCCCGAATGCAGCAGGATTTCGACAATGTTGTCGAGGCAGGCCGAATCCGACTGCCCGGCGTCAATCACGGGCAGCAGCATATCCATTTCCTCTGACGAGAAGTACGGCGATACGTAGTTGCGCAGGCCGGCGTAGAACCAGTTCAGGTTGCCGCGCAGCGTGTTGATTTCGCCGTTGTGGGCCAGCAGCCGAAACGGCTGGGCTAGCTTCCAGCTCGGAAACGTATTGGTCGAAAAGCGCGAATGCACCATGCCAAACGCCGACGTCATCCGCTCGTCACTCAAATCAGGGTAGTAGCTGCGCACCTGATAGGTGGTCAGCATCCCTTTATAAACAATGACTTTGCAGGAGAGAGACGAAAAGTAAAAAGCTTCTGATTCCTCGCCGGCCGACTCCGTCATCATCTTCTGAATGAGCCGCCGCAGCACGAACAGCTTCCGCTCAAAGTCGTCGGCGTTGCTGATGCCGGCCGGCCGGGCCACAAACACCTGCTCCATCACCGGCGCTGCTGCCAGGGCCGTTGGCCCAATCCCGGCCGGGTTCACCGGCACCGGCCGGTAGCCCAGCACCGGCATCCCGAGGCGGGTGGCGGCGGCGCTGATGGCGGCGTGACAGGCGGCGCGGGCCGTCTCGTCGCGGGGCATCTGCACCATGCCCACGCCGTAGCAGCCGGGTTCGGGCAGGCGGATGTTGAGGGCCGTACACTGCTCCAGCAGAAACCAGTGCGGCACTTGCAGCAGCAGGCCGGCGCCGTCGCCGGACTCGGCGTCGCAGCCGCAGGCGCCGCGGTGCTCCATGTTTTCGAGCATGGTCAGCGCATCCGCAATTATCTGGTGCGACTTGCGGCCGTTGAGGTAGGTGATGAAACCAGTCCCGCAGGCATCGTGCTCAAATTCGGGCCGGTACAGGTCCTGGGCATTGTCGGGAAAGGGTTTCGGGGCGTTGAAAGTCATAGCAGAGGGACCGTCAGGGAGCAGCAGGGTGAAATCAGCCCGTTGCGCACATTTATTACAAGTACCGTCCCGGTGCGGCTTAGCTGCATAGTATTATCCGCTGCTTTACTATTTCTAGTTCATTTTATAGATTTGTAAAATATTGATAGATAGTAATTTGTATAGAAATAATGTACGAATTCAAAACCAGTGACGCGCCCCATTAGGTCGCGCAGCGCGCAGCGGAGCATGACCTAACGGGCTATGAAGACGACTCCAGCCCTTTACTTCGCTGCTGTTACGCAGCTCAGACGCCAACCTCACCCCCTAACCCCCGGTTCGCTTTATGCGCGAAGCCCCAGGGGAGGGGGAACTAGTTTTTAGATTTAAAATCTAGTAGACTATTCTTTTATGCCTAGAGCTAGTTCCTCCTCTCCACGGGAGAGGGGGCTAGGGGGTAAGGTTAGCGTCTGAGGTGCGTAACAGCAGTTACTTCAGCAGCGTAAACTTGCGTTGCATGATTTCCTGCACCGGCCGGTTTTCAATCTTGCTTTCCAGCCAGGAAATAATGTCCAGATACATGAATGGGCGCCGCTCGAACGGATTGGTCGCGATGGCGGTGAGCTGGTTTTTGAGCGCCGCAAAGGCGTTTTTCAGCTCCTGCGGATTCAGGTCGCCCACGGTGCGCAGGAACCGGAAAATGGCCACCTGCATTTGCTGCTGGTCGTTCATCTTGCCCAAAAACCGGTACACGGATTTGATTTGGTAGTCCAGGCTCTCGTCGCGGCCGGCTTCGTAGTGCGCAATCAGGTTCAGAATGCGGGCAAAGCACTGGATGTCCTCGCGCAAGGCGCTGTCGCGGAACTGAATAATTTTGGTGAGGTATTCGATGGCCTTGCCAAAATCGCCGCTGCCGAAGTACAGGCTGGCAATCTTATAGTAGAACACCATGAGGCGGTGCGGGTCGAGCTGGGGCTGAAACTCGGCGAGGCGGGCCAGCAGCGGCGGCACAATGCCCAGGCCCGCGCTGAACTCGCCCCGCATGAAGTAAGCGTTGATGCGGTTGGTGTAGATGTAGAGGAACAGCAGCACCTCAATGTTGGGGCTGGAGCGCCGCTCCGGGTCGGCCGCGAAGGCTTCGAGCGTGGCCAGGACTTCGTTGAATTTGCTGTAGTACAGCATGTTGTAAGCCGATACCAGTAGGTTGTGCAGGCCCTTGAGGTAGAGCATGGTTTGCTGCTCGCGCATGGCCGGGTAGCGGGCAAACAACGTCACCCACTTGTGGGCGTAGCGGTAGCAGGCCGCAAAATTCTGCGTGATGGTGTGGTACCACACGTGGGCCTGGTAGTAGTACAGCTCCTCAAAAAAGTCCGGGTTCGTCATGTCCACGCCCTGCAGGGCACCGCGGAAAAACGTGGTGAGCTGCTCGTAATCCTGCTGGTGGCGGGCGTGCCCGATTTGCAGGTAGAAGCCGTACATGCGCAGCGCCAGGCTTGATAGGCGGTGCTGCTGGCCCACGTGGTCCACCAGCGCCAGGGCCTCGGCCGCCAGCTGTTCGGCCCGGCCCTGTAGGCTGCGCGTGATATACTGGGCTTCGATGAGCTTCTCAAAATCGAGGGCTTGCAGGGCAATGTGGGCCATACCGGCCTGCTGGGCGGATATTTTCAGGCGTTCGAGCATGCGCAGGCTCTGCTGGTAGAGGCCGCGGTTGTAGAGCACGCGGGCATAGTCGAGCTGTTCGCGGAGCTGAATGTCGAGGTTCTGGCCGGCGTGGTACATGCGCAGGCTGGCCAGCAGCTGCCGGTAGAGGTTGGCCTTGAGGTTGGCGAGCTGCACCTTTTTGAGGGCCGGTGCCTGGGCCAGTACCCGTTCGTCGTCGTAGTGCGGAGCCGCGTCGAGGGCATCGAAGAGCTGCAGAAACTTCAGGCCATCGGTGGAGCCCTGCCGGTTGGCAAACAGCCGGAAGTGGCGCTTTTCAGAGCGCGTGAGCGACTTAATCAATTGAAAAACCGGGTCACTGCTTTCGTTGGGCATCGTAATATGTAATTACACTAACCACTTATAATGAGTTTGTTACGAGCAAAAAAATCTTGCTTGGAAATAGTAAGCCCTCTGGAAATAAATTCTTCGTGAGCAAATACGTCCGCTAAAATTGCATTCAGTAGCCGGCGGCAAATGCTTACGGCCCAGGTTACAAATTTCCTTTTTGGAGTGGCGGCGGTGGCGGCCCGCGCGGCGCAAGCTAAGCACGAACCCCGCGCCTCGTTCCGGTTAGCGCCCATTTTTTATGCTCATGAGCTTCTTCTTTCAGCCCGTCGTCCTCGTCATTAACCAGCCGTCGGGCTGAAAGCTCCTTCTTGCCTGCAAGCAAAAAGCCTTTCTCAGCCCCGCGCTCGGAAAGGCTTTTTGTTGACCGAACCTTCGTCACATCCTTCCTGCTTTCATGTATTTCGACGACAATACCCTTGTTTATCTCGATGGCGAATTCGTGCCCGCCGCGCAGGCCACCTGCGGCGTCTACGCCCAGTCGCTGCACTACGGCTACGCCGTTTTTGAAGGCATTCGGGCCTACAATACGGCGCAGGGTACCCGCATTTTCAAGGCCCGCGAGCACTACGAGCGGCTGCATTACTCCTGCCAGTCCATTGGCCTGCCGCTCACTTATTCGGTGGAGGAGCTGACCGAAATCAGCTACCAGTTGCTGGCCAAAAACAACCTGACCGATGCCTACCTGCGGCCGCTGGTGTTTGCCGCCACCCCGCACATGACCCTGACTGCGCCCCCGGCCAGCAACCTGATGCTGGCCGCCTGGCACTGGGGCAAATACCTGGGCAGCCAGAGCCTGCGCCTCACGGTTTCGCCCTACGAGCGGCCCAACCCCAAGGCCGTGCCTATCGAAGCCAAAGTATCGGGTCACTACGCCAACTCCATCATTGCCAGCTCCGAAGCCAAAGGCCGCGGTTTCGACGAAGCCCTGCTGCTGGATATGAACGGCTACGTGGCCGAAGGGCCCGGCGCCAATTTTTTCGTGGAGAAAGACGGGGCGCTTTTCACCGCGCCCGGCGGCAGCATCCTGCGCGGCATTACCCGCAACACGGTCATCGACCTGGCCCGGAGCGCGGGAATCACCGTCACCGAGCGGTTTTTCCGGCCCGACGAGCTGCGTGGTGCCACCGGCGCCTTCATGACTGGCACCGCCGCTGAAGTCGTGGGCGTGGCCTCGGTCGACGACGTGGTATTCGCTACGCCGTTCGAGCACACGCTGGGCGCGCAGCTGGCCGCGCGCTACACGGCGCTGGTGCTGGGCGAAACAGCGGCGGCGGAGGCGTCTTAGAATTTGCTGTAAATAATCTCTTTAAAAAGGACTTAGGCAACTGAATTCCTAACGAATTTTCTCGCAGAGGTCCGCAGAGGTAAAACGCGGAGGTTCGCAGATTTTGCTGCCGGACCTCTGCGGACCTCCGCGTTTCACCTCTGCGAACCTCTGCGAGAAACAAATGTGCATAAGTGCTATCCAAAACGGTTGCCAACAAACCCTCATGATTCTCAACAAATTCAGCCGCATTTACACCCAGGACGACAGCTTGCCGGCCGCGCAAGCCATGCTCATCGGGGCGGGGCTGGCGGAGGACGACTTGCGTAAGCCGTTCGTGGGCGTGTGCTCCACGGGGTTTGAGGGCAACACCTGCAACATGCACCTCGACGGCCTGGCCCAGGAGGTGAAGCGCGGCCTGGCCGCCCAGGGGCTGGTGGGCCTGCGCTTCAACACCATCGGCGTGAGCGACGGCATCACTAACGGCACGCCGGGGATGCGCTACTCGCTGGTGTCGCGCGAAATCATTGCCGACTCCATTGAGGCGATGGCCGGGGCCCACAACTACGACGCCCTGGCCTGCGTGGTGGGCTGCGACAAGAACATGCCCGGCGCCCTCATGGCCCTGGCCCGCCTCAACCGCCCGGGCCTGCTGGTGTACGGCGGCACTATCAAGGGCGGCAGTTACAAAGGGCAGTCGCTCAATATTGTGTCGTGTTTTGAGGCGTACGGGCAGAAACTGCAAGGGCAGCTTTCGGACGAGGACTACCGGGGCATTATCCGCAACGCCTGTCCGGGGCCGGGGGCCTGCGGGGGCATGTACACGGCCAACACGATGGCGGCGGCCATTGAGACGCTGGGCATGTCGGTGCCGTTTTCGGCCTCGGCCACGGCCGTGAGCGCGGCCAAAACCCAGGAGTGCCTCGACACCGGCCACTACCTGCGCCTGCTGCTGGAGCGCGACATCAAGCCCCGCGACATTCTCACCCGCGAAGCCTTCGAGAATGCCCTCGTGGTAACCACCGTACTCGGCGGCTCCACCAACGCCGTCATTCACCTCATCGCCATTGCCAACGCCGCTGGTGTGGCGCTCACGCTGGCCGATTTCCAAGCCGTGAGCAACCGGGTGCCGGTGCTGGCTGATTTGAAGCCCAGCGGCCGCTACCTCATGGAAGACCTCTCGGCTCTGGGCGGCGTGCCCGCCATGCTCAAAACCCTGCTCGAAGAAGGACTAATTACCGGCGACACGCTCACCGTGACCGGCCAGACGCTGGCCCAAAACCTAGCCCAAATCCGGCCTCTGGGCGCCGGGCAGGACTTGCTGCGCCCCTTTTCCCAGCCGCTGAAAGCCGACGGCCACATCCAGATTCTTTACGGCAACCTGGCCCCGGAGGGCGCGGTGGCTAAGATTTCGGGCAAGGAAGGCGAGCAGTTTGCCGGCCCGGCCATCGTGTTCGATTCGGAGGAGGCAGTGAACGACGGCCTGGCGCGGGGCCTGGTGGCGGCCGGTCACGTCGTCGTCATCCGCTACGTGGGGCCCAAGGGCGGGCCGGGCATGCCCGAAATGCTCAAGCCCACCTCCGCCATCATGGGCGCGGGCCTGGGCGATAAAGTAGCCCTGATTACCGACGGCCGGTTTTCGGGCGGCACCCACGGCTTCGTGGTCGGGCACGTGTGCCCCGAGGCGTACGACGGCGGCCCCATTGCCCTGGTTGAAAACGGCGACTGGATTGCGCTCGATGCCCGCGCCAACACCATCGAGCTGCGAGTGGAAGCCGCCGTGCTGCAAGCCCGCCGCGCCCGGTGGCAGCCGCCCGCGCCCAACGCCCCGCGTGGGGTGCTGCGCAAGTACATCCGCACCGTGGGCAGCGCCAGCACCGGCTGCCTTACGGATGAATAAATTATTAGTAGTCAGGTTATTATTTATGGATTCGTGCCTGGCTGCGGTACCTAACCCCCTAACCCCCTCTCCAAAAAAGAGGGGGGACTAGCACTAGTTCTAAAAAGCCAATTGCTAGAGGAAAAGACTAGAAACTAGTTCCCCCTCTTTTTTGGAGAGGGGGCTAGGGCGTGAGGACATTAAGAAATGAGTTATTCATCTAAGCCAATCAAGTGCTGCTCCGATATGCCAGAACGCGAGGAAGGAAACGATGGTCTTCTCGTAGCGGGTGGCCAAGCGGCGATACTGCTTCATGCGTCCGAAAAAGCGTTCGAT
>NZ_JNLX01000173.1 GCF_000715495.1 Hymenobacter sp. IS2118
TAGAGCGGTTTCCAATTCAGTGTACAGAATTCTGCATATTTTCACCTGATGAAAGCGTATTCGATTGATTTGCGGGAACGGGTAGCGGCGGCTTGTGCCGCGCCGCAGGCCCGGATTTACCAAGTCGCTGCCCAATTCAGCGTATCCGTTTCGTTTGTGGACAAGCTGTTGCAGCGCCAGCGCCGCACGGGTTCGCTGGCCGCCCTACCCGCACGCGGCGGCCCGGTGCCGCGCCTGGACCCGGCGGGCGAGGCGCTGTTGCGGGCCTGTCTGGTGGCGCAGCCCGACGCGACGCTGGCCGAACTGGGCACCGCCTTGCACGCCGCCGAGGGCCCGGTCCTGAGCCGCACCAGTACGTGGCGGGCGGTGGAGCGCCTGGGCTGGGGGCGTAAAAAAAAAGCATCCACGCCGCCGAGCGCGACACCGAACGGGTCGTAGCGTTGCGCCGCTTGTTTGTGGAAGCTATTCAGGAAGAAGACGTTACTCATTTTGTGTTTGTGGACGAAACGAGCACCAACCTCACGTACTGCCGCCGCTACGGCCGGGCCCCCGCCGGCCGGCGCGTGGACCAGGCGGTGCCCTTGCACAACGGCCCGAACGTGACGCTTATCGCGGCCCTGACCCCGGACGGACTCGGGGCGTTGCTCACCGTCAATGGGGCCGTCAACGGCGACGTGTTCGCGGCCTATTTGGACCAGGTGCTCGGCCCCACGTTGCAGCCGGGCGACGTGGTGGTGCTCGACAACTTGACGGTACACAAAGTCGACGGCCTGGACGAAATTGCCCAAAAATACGGCGCCCGCTTGCGCTACCTGCCGCCTTACTCGCCTGATTTCAACCCCATTGAACTCGCTTTTAGCAAACTCAAGACGTGGCTACGCACCACCAAAGCACGCACCTGCGACCTGCTGGAAGAGGCTATCCAGGCGGCTGCCGAATGGATAAATGAACAGGATGCCAAAAACTGGTTTGACCATTGCGGATATCATGTACACTGATTTGGAAACCGCTCTAAGATTACTCTGCAGGTAACTTATTCACATCAACTATGGCTGGCTGAGACTCTTGTTCCTGCCGTAACTGAGCTATGAAATCTGCCGAAACAATGGGTGTTTTACTAAGTAGAGTTAGTAGGCGTTGCTGCCGCTCGACCTCCCTTTGCATATATGGGTCGCTATAAATTAGCTGGTCCAAATCAGGCACGTTAGGCTCAATTTCATGTAGCATTTGGACGAACATATCCACCGTATCAAAAGCCGAAATTGAGCAACTAACGACATGTTCCTTATCGCCTGTGATGAGAAATTGAAAAGCAGAATTCAATGCAGATGAAGCGTCAAAGGCATATGATGCTTCTGAACTGGTAAAATCGTCGAGGTCCGGAAATGCTGAATCTAATTCGTCGTCCAGCTTTTGAGCTTCTGATATTGGGCGAATGCCAACTACTGACGCTTCAAACAGCAGCTCTATTCCGGCGCGAAAAAGAGCTGGACTGCCCCATTTGTCAGTTTCAGTGAACAACAGATAATTTGGATAGAGCTTATCGCAAACTAATGCAGCAATTAAGCAACAATGAGATTCGCTAAGCTCATCTATCCATCGACGGAGCTCATCCGGCTGTATCATCGGTTTTGCGGCATTATTTATACAGCGAAACTACGCTAATATTTCCGCAGGCTTCGACGCAAAAAAGCCCCGCCTGCCCGCAACTGGCGGGGCTCTCTGTTTCTCCCGCAACCTACGCTACCGGGCCAGCCGCGCCGCCTCTCGGGCCGCCCCCGCCGAAACACGGAAACGGTTTCCTGGTCAGTTGCCCGGCAACCGATTGGAGGGTTCAAAAATAGTAACCCTTGAAAATTGAACCCTGGCAGGGTTGGGGTTCAAAAAAAGTGCCTCTTAAAATTTGAACCCTAACCAAACCAGGGTTCTAATTTAAACACTCGCTATTTTTGAACCCCATTCCCGTTTCTTGCCCATGCCCGAACTTCCCTTCGCCCCCGACGAGCGCCTGACCGCCACCCGCGCCCACTTTGGCCTGAGCCAGCGCGAAGCCGCCCACCTGTTGGGCACCACCCAGGGCCGCCTCAACGATGCCGAGGCTGGCCGCCGCCCCCTGCTTTATCCGGCCAGCCTGCGCCTGCGGGCCTTGCACGCCCTGACGCTGGCCGCGGCGCCCATCGGGCCGCCCCCACCCGACCCCACCGAGGCCGTTGACCTGGGCCTGGCCATTGGCCGGCTGGCCGACTGCCGCTACGCCGCGGCCCGGCTGGCCCACCGCCTGGCCCAGGTGCTACCCG
>NZ_JNLX01000174.1 GCF_000715495.1 Hymenobacter sp. IS2118
GGGCCGCGGGCCGCGCGGCCTCGACTTGCTGGCCCAGCACCCCGCCCCGTGCCAGCTGCCCGTAGGCCGTGGCGCTTGCCTTGACCTTGGCAAGCGTCGCCCCGCCGCTGGCGCCGCTGAGGAGCTTGTGCTCGTAGTACACGACCCGCAGCGTGGCCCTCTCGTCGGCCACCAGCCCGCCCAGGCGGGCCAGGCGCAGGCCGCAGGGCAGCAGCTGGAAGGAGGGCAGCGAGAGCTTCTGGGCGTCGGTGAGCGCCTGAAACTGGGCGGGGGCGA
This sequence comes from Hymenobacter sp. IS2118, assembly GCF_000715495.1. Taxonomy (GTDB): domain Bacteria; phylum Bacteroidota; class Bacteroidia; order Cytophagales; family Hymenobacteraceae; genus Hymenobacter. The sequence continues at coordinate 277 of NZ_JNLX01000174.1, forward strand.
AGAAATCGCGCACCACCTCCACTCCCTTGTCGGTTGCCACGGCATGGGCCACGCCGCCCACCACCAGTTCCGTGAGGTCGAAGCGCCGGCCCGAGCCCGCGGCCAGCGGGCCGGCCCCGTACTGGCCCAGGGCCACGCCCAGCGGCGCCACGCGCTGGCGCAGCAGCAGCGCCCCGCGCGGGTCGAGGAAGAAGGAAGCGGCCGCAGCGCCCACCGGGCGCAGCACCACCCCGCCGGGCAGGGCCGATTGGGGGGCCTCCACTTCCCAGCTGGCCGGGGCGTCCAGGGCCGCCACGAGCAGGGTTTGCACGTCGGTGGCCGGCAGCGCGGGCTCGGCCTGGCCGCTGCCGAGGGTGGCGTCCACGTCGACGCGGATGCGCACGCCCCAGACGCGGAAGCTGGCGTGGCCCCACAGGTGCCAGGGGCCGGGGCCGGTCACGTCCAGGGCCAGGTGCAGGCTCAGCAGCTCGCGGCGGCCGTAGTAGACGGCCACGCCCGCCGCGACGTGGGCCTGCACGCGGAAGGGGTTGAAGCGGAAGAGCACGTCGAAGCCGAAGTGGCCTTCCACGCGCAGGCCCCGGGCCAGGCGGTAGTAGAGTTCCAGGTGGCTGCCGAACTGCACGGTGTTGGACGTGAGGGCGAAGTAGCTGGCCAGCGTCACGCGCAGGTCGTTGCCGCGCGAGAGGGCCAGGGTGAGGCGGCGCAGGCCGGTGAGGGCCGCGCCGGCCGGGGGCTGAAAGGCGGGGTGGAAGCCGCCGGCCGTGAGGACGAACAAGGGGGTGTCGCCCTGGTAGAAACGAAAGGCGATATCGCCGGTCAGGGCAAAGGCCAGCAGGTGCGAATCACTGAGCGTGGCATCGAAGGCGGCCCGCTTGGCGCCGAAGTCGACCGTGCCCAGAAAGTCGGCCCGCAGCTTGAGCCGGTCGTTGGCCTTGCTGGGCAGGGTGGCTTCGAGCACCCCCAGGATGGCGATGCGCACGGGGGAAGGCAGCTCGATGAGCAGGGCCACGTCGAGCGTGATTAAGGACGTGGGCGTGCCCCAGCCCAGGCGGGCCAGCAGGCCAATCACGTAGCGGCCCTCCGTGGCGGGGAAGGCGGCGTCGACCAGGGCCAGGGCGGCGGCCGGGTTGTCGAGCACGTTGGCCGGAAACAGCAGCTGGTCGAGGCGCCCGCCCCGCACCAGGCCGCGCAGGTAGTCGGTGTCGGTGGCGCGGTTCACGCCCAGCAGGCCACCCAGGCCGTTGAGGGTGAAGCCCAACCCGAGTTGGATGGGATTGAAGGTGGCCGTAATCAGCAGCAGCAGCGAGTAGGCGTCGGGGTTGCCCGGCAATTCGGTTTGCAGCAGGCCCAGGGCGTTGAGGTTGATTTCTTGCCCGGTAGTCTTGAGTTTAAGGTTGGCGACTCCGGCGTATTGGTGGTTGGCCGGGTCTAGGAAGAGATAGCCGCCGCCACTGAGGGCGTCAGAGTCAACTTCAATGCCGATTCCAAGAGGGGGAACAAATTGAATGGATGCCTCAAACGGCCCGAAATTTCCGGTATCAGCATCCTGTAGGGCAGCTTCGAGGCCAAATTTGGTAATATTTGCTACTACCGGCCCTAATTTAATGGTTGCATCAGTGGTAGCATATACCAAAATATTGTCTTGCTGTGCTTGCAGTCCCAGTGCAAGTTCCCCAAAGGCAAGTGTAGTGGTTTGGGAGCCTCGTTTAGGAAAGGAAATGCGGGTTTCGAGTTTGCCGTTAGCCCCACCACTGATATGGACACCTTTTTTCTGGCTCCAAGCAAGTGTTAGGTCAAACGCAACCCCCGGCGAGTCACCGGTTGCTTGTAGCGCCTTAGCCAAGAAGGAATCGGTATCAGCACTACCGAGTACTAGCCGCAAGCGCCTAAACTGCACCTGCACCCCATAATCCCCTTGTAAACCGTCCGTGAGCAAAAAGCCTTGGACACCATAAGTGCTCACTTCGAGTCGAGTACCAGTCGGTGCCCCCCATACGAAATCCGGTCCTGTGGGGGCATCAACGGCTCGCAAAGGGCGCAGGGCCACACGCAAGCTTATGTTTGCTCCACCGATTCCCAGCGAACTGATATTACGCTGGTGAATGCGTACGCCTCCTGCGCCCGCATGCAAGTCGGCCGTGACCAACCAATCACCGAACCGTTCCTCTAACGTGACTAGACCTTGAGGTACAAAGTATACCCCCGCGCCATCAACTGGGAAGGCTGTAGCGGGCAATATGCCTACCCCTGCGGCCAAGGAAACGCTTCCATTCGGGGTCACAATGGCTGGGGTCTGCAATGTGGCAGCGCTGCGAAATTCCTCCCATTCTTGGGCTGTCAGGTAGGAAGGCTGGGGAGAATCGCCACGTCCAAATTTGAAGACAAATCCTAACTGGAAGGCTAGTTCGCTGATGTAAGGGTATAGCTTTTCGGCCGTTGCGCTAGCCGCTGCTTGATTGGGCAGACCACCGGGCCAGTATTGAGCTTTTAGGTATCCAGTTGGGTCACTCAAAAAGTCTTTAAAGCGCCCCAACGTAAGCACTGGCACTTGGCCGGCTAAGTAGTATCCAACCTGAGTGTTCGCATCAACTACATCAGCTGCCGGGTCTTCCTCATGAATGATTTGTAACAGGCTCAAAGCTTTGCTTAAAGCAGGCTGGTGGAGACACAGGTAGAGCACGAGCAACTTGTTCAGGAGTAGACCAGGCAGCGCCTGTGCTACGGCGGCGTTGGTCACCAGCGGTCCGCTCAGGTTCTGCACCGCTTGTTGTAGTGTGGCCAACTGTCCCAGTGCTGTTTGGAATTCTGCCAGTGTCTGAGGCGGATGCGCCACTAGGGCGTCCACGTTTTGCATGCTCTGGGCTATGCTGGCTACCGCGGCAGAGAAGCTGGTAGTGCTACCACCGGTTAAAGCGTCAATGTCCCACCCCAGTTCTTGCAAAAAGCCTACAGGGTCACTGGCTCCAGTTAGGGGCGCAAACAAGCGCTGTAACTCGGTAAAGAAACGTGTGAACGATTGTTGAGCCATTGCCTCGCAGATTGTGTTTAAATCAACTATTTGGTCACTCACGCGAGTCAGTCGCCTGAAAATCTAGTTTATAACATATGCCCTTCTTAATATACTATTTAGGAACGAGGTAGCTGTTCTGAATGACTGAAAAACCAGTATAAATTCAGCGACACAACACCGACCAGCAACACCACGCTCGGCATGGCACAATCCCAGAAGTCCCTGTAATGTGGACCGAGGTAGCCTCCAGTAGGTGAGAATGGAGGAATGCCGAACGTCTTCATTTGCAAACCTATTGCTGCTGCTATCATCCCGTAAGGTAATAGAATGGCACACCGGCTAGTTCTCCTCACACTCCAAGTCCGCGTGATGCGAACAAAAATCCCGATGGCTACCAGGCCCCAAATGACTTGTGGTGTCCAAACCACTACATGAATGAGCCAGCCCCACGCTTTTTCGTTAGGTCCTTCCGTAGACAACACAAGAAATTCTAGTAAGCGAGCCATAATACTAGCCTAATTGAAGAATTCACCCGGCATCTCAGTCATAGTTGGAACAGTTAAATCTAATGTATGAACGGTGTAAGGTTTCAATACTAATTGTATGTTTGCATCAGGCTCTGATTCAGGGTCTAATAGGGCGTACCAAAGGCCATGTTGCACTTGTAACTCTTGTGCATTGATGCCAGTCCATTTGAACGTGACCTCACCTATATTGTCAGAATTAACAACTATTCCTTTATTCCCGTTGTGACTGTAAAGCGCATGTTCAGTAGCCAATCGTTCCCAATGGGTTAAATTCGGGTTAGTCGGCTCGACATAATCTTGACGACGAGCCGTTAAGGTAGCTTGGGTGGAATCTTGGCAGAAAGAATAAGTGTAACGCCAATCAGGCATGTCATTGCGGTTGAGCAATACGTACCTGTCTCGGAGCGGGTCTGATAAGCCAATAACTGTTGGGTTAGACCGTACCTGCCATTGCCCTTTCCGCCGCAACCTTACTCGGTGAGGCTGCCCAGATGCAGTAGTGAGGTCAGCCCATCCTACGAAGGAACGCGGCGCGATTATGACATTCCCGACCATTCCAGGATTTGACCAAAACTCGTTGGAAGCAGTTTCAATATAAAATCCGGGTTTTTTGGTGCTGTTTTTAGCTGCACTGCAAGTTAATTGTCCTATAGCTGCTGATGTTTGGGGTAGTTGGGCATCGGTCCAATAGCGTGCTACACTAGAGTAACTGAAGTGAACATCACCAGACAAAATAATAACTCGTTTGAAGGTAGAAACTTGCCTGAGTAACTCCTCAAGTCCAATGGCATTACCTGACCAAGCTTCACTATCAAGCGTTAAATCTATTCCATCACGCCGTTCGGCTTCATCATTAGTAGGTTCCCTTGTTAAAAGATGTTGCCGTGGGGTCAGGTCGAAAATAATTTGAGTTTTTTCAATAACATGCGTCACTATATTATGCCCGATGACTGGTGCGGGTGATACCACTACCACCACACGTAGGTTGTACTGGGTCTGAAGAGCAAAAGTCTCACTTACCAACTGCGCCAGACGCTCTTGACGCATAAGTACGGGTCGGTCGCGCCCGACCGTAGCATCGGTTGTAAATGTGTTGCGGAAAAATCTGTTAGAGCGCGTATCGAGCATCAGCACGGCATACTCGCCAAAGTGCATCACTAAGTCATACTCTATCGGCGAGGTGAGGGCAGTACCTGAGAAGGTACCAAATGTAGCTGGTCCCCACGTCGGCAATACTAGTTCAGCTAAGTCAGTCCAGTTCTTGGTCACTTGCCACTCAGTAGGCGAGGCGAGTATTTTGTTGGCTGCCTGAAGCAAGAAGCCCCCCGCCGTGAACGGAACATAACGCTCGGGGGCATTTCCCCAGCCCTGAAAGATATTGAATGCGGTCATACCGTTTTGAATCAGGAGCCGACCGTACGGATTTGCTGGCTCGGGGCCCCAACCCATTACTTTCTGAGTCCAGTTGAAGGAGAAAAACCAATCATCGGCCACTTCGTGGTCATCCCACATCATGTAGACCGGTACGTTAGCCATGGCTCGTCGTACGTCTTTCAGCGCTTGGTGCGTCATCCAGAGCTTATTACTGTCATCAAGAAACTTCTGGCTAAGCTCTGTTTGCTCTTCTATCTCTATTGGAGGCAATATAACAACAGCACCAACGGGAGCACTAACGGGCACAAATACCTTTTCAGTATTGCTAATTCCGAGAGGTCGGTAAATACTTTCAAAGCTGGGTAAGTCGGCGCGGCTCATGGGCCAGAGTACGTCTGACCAATTCAGCAAATACATGGCCATAAACTCGCCAAGGCTCAATAGGTGGTTCTGACCGTCCTCAATGCTGTTTGAAAGATGGATACTTTTAACGAATTCAATCCGGTTACCGACTTCCGTACGTGTCACTCTAGGGGTGCCAAACAAGTATTTATTGTCTGGTAATGAACCAAACTCCGACCAATTGCCGATGAACACTTGCTTTATATCTTGAATAATTGCCAAGCCAGCGGTTGACACATCGTCAGCATAAATCTGGTCGCCTGTAAAAAAGAGTTGATGCGGCCGGCCTTTGGCCGAATTTACGGAAGTCTCAATCATCGTACTCACCGCGGGAAGGGCATCGTAGTGGGGTGCAATTCAAATTGTCGCGGCGTATTGGTAACTTGTGTCATGCCTACCTCCCCCACCACCGCCATGAGCAAAGCCGAATATCTCGCCTTGGCCGAGCAGAAGTACAACGATTTGCAGGCCCTTGGGACCGCGCCGACTTTCTACGATTACGAGAAGTCGTTTGAAGCCATCTGGCTGGAATTGGGCCGTCAAGTGCTTGAGCGCAATATGGGCCCCGTGCCAGACGACCGGCGTAAAAAAAAAGATGATGACGCGCTTTGGCCAAATTCAAATAGCAAATAGTGAGGTCTTTAGCGTGCACCCAAACGGGTTTGGCATCAGCCCCTACCTCCAGGAGAAGCTTGTTTTTTTAGGGCAATTCGAGGTCTACCAACAGGCGGCCGCCTTGACCGAAACCCTGCTGGGGGTGCCCGTAGGGGCCAGTCAGATTGACCGGCTCACGCGCTTTTACGGGAAGGCCATCGCCCATGACCTGGACCAGGTTCCGGCTTGCCCGGCCCCTGAAGCCGCCCCAGCGGGCATCGTCTATGCGC
>NZ_JNLX01000175.1 GCF_000715495.1 Hymenobacter sp. IS2118
GGCGGCAGGGGCGGCGCGGCGTGGCCGGGGTCCCCGGCCAGGGCCTGCCGGGTGGCCAGGGGCAGGGCCGCCAGCAGGGCGCTCAGCGCGTCGCGGGCCTCGGCAGTGAGGAAGCGGGTGCCGGCCTCGGCCTCGGTCACACGCACCCGGTTGATGCCCAGCAGGTGGGCCAGGTCGGCTTGGGACAGGTTCAGGTAGCGACGAAGCGCCGGCAGGGTGCCCGCGCGGGGCAGGATGACACGCATGAGTGGTACAGGATACGGGTGGTACAAAAATAAATGTACCACCCGTATCCTGTACCACCCCGATGGTTCCGGCCTGATGCGCGGGATGGTAGGGGGGAGGTTTGGGGGCAGCAGTAGTGGGTATCTGACCTACGTTAGGTAGATTGCCGCTACTAACCTGCGTACTAAGCGCAGATACCCGCTACTGTGTAGTAGCGGGTATCTAAATGTTGGCTGTAATAGCAAAACGACCCATGACAAAACAAATCTTTTATTTCGACAAACTAACCTCATGGGACAAAATCACAACATCCGGTTATTTATTATTAACCGGTATTTTCGCCTATTTTTTCTTAAAGATAAATAGTGACAGTTCTAATAGGACACTACTTTTATTCTACACATTGATGACACAATTACTTCTTTACCTATTAAACTATGTATCTCTTCGAAACTTGACGGTCTTTGTAATTTGGGTTGTCTTTTCATTTGGACACTTATACTTGTATTATCAACTCAAAGACAATCCGAGTTTGCAAAATTTTCGTGGACATGCCGCCACTGGACTGAGAACCACTATAATCTCTCTTATTTTGTTTCAACTATTACGAATTATTAGTCTAAAGACACAGAAAGAAGAATTGGTTGCCCCAAATAAAGGAGGACGAACGGATATATATGAAGGAAGGGAAATTACAGTAGTTGATTACATTCTTTTTGTAGTTTACTTCGGTACAACAATTTATCTTAACCTAAAATAAAGCCGACAAAAGCTACTACAGCCAACATTGGGTTTTATGCAAGTTGGGCTTGACCTTATATCATCAGCTAATTGCAAATCCCAGCATCAGTTCCAGCAGGAGAATATCTATCGGTTTTTGTACTTAACTTCAACAATATATTTTCAATCAGCAGCGGTTGTGGGCAGACGGAATACTAACACCCAACCTGCATAAAGCCCTGCTCGTTACCCCAAACAAAAACGCCCCGCAATCAATCCGTTGCGGGGCGTTTCCATGTCATGTCAGCGGCACTGGCCGCCGGAGTTATTACAGCAGTTTGTCAATCGTAATGGGCATGTCGCGCACGCGCTTCCCGGTGGCGTGGTAGATGGCGTTGGCCACGGCGGCGGCTACGCCGAGCATGCCCACTTCGCCCAGTCCTTTAATGCCGAGCGGGTTCACTTTGTCGTCTTCCTCGCTCACGAAAATTACGTCGATGTCGTGGATGTCGGCATTGACGGGGACGTGGTATTCGGCCAGGCTTTTATTCATGTAGCGGCCAAAGCGGTGGTCCATCACCGATTCTTCCATCAGGGCCATGCCCAGGCCCCAGACCACGGAGCCGAGTACCTGGCTGCGGGCCGTTTTGGGGTTGAGGATGCGGCCGGCGGCCACGGCATTCACCACGCGGGTGACGTGCACAGTCATCAGGTCGGGGTCCACTTTCACTTCCACAAATACCGCGTTGTGGGCGTGCATGGAGTATTTTGGCGGCTTCAGCATCTCCAGCTTGGCCATGATGGTGGAGTTTTCGGCCTCAATGCTGGGCTCACCGCTGGCCTGCACCACGTCGCGCAGCACGATGGCCTGGGTAGCGTCGGCGCGCAGGCGCATCTGGCCGTTGGCAAACTCCACCTCTTCGATTTTGACACCGCTAAAGGCTGGGTTATCCATCTTCTGGGCCTGTTTCAGCAGGGCTTCGCCGAGCTTGGTACAGGCTTCCACCACGGAGTTGCCTACCGAGGCAGCCGTCCAGGAGCCGCCTTGCAGGGGCGAAACGGGCAGCGTGGTGTCGCCCAGTACGAAGGTGACGGCCTCCAGGGGCAGGCCCATGCTTTCGGCCGCAATCTGCGTCATGATGGTGTAGGTGCCGGTGCCGATTTCGTTGGTGCCGCTGCTCACCGTGAGGTGGCCGTCGGCGTCGAGGCTGGCCTTCACCGTGGCGGGCAGCTTGGTGGCGTCCCACACGCCGCCGGCCATGCCCCAGCCCACCAGCAGGTTACCGTCGCGCATCGAGCCGGGCTCGGCAGTGCGTTGCTCCCAGCCAAATTTGGCCGCGCCCTCGTGGTAGCACTTGCGCAGGGCCTTGCTGGAAAAGGGGAGGTCCTGGGCCTGGTCGCGGTCGGAGTAATTGCGCAGGCGGAGCTCAAGCGGGTCGAGGCCGGCGGCGTAGGCCATTTCGTCCATCGCAATTTCCAGCGCAACAGAGCCCAGGGCCGCGCCGGGGGCCCGCATGTCAAGCGGCGTGTACACATCGAGCTTAGCCAGGCGGTAGCCCAGCTGCACGTTTTTGCAGTCGTAAAGCATGCCGCTCCAGCCCACCACGTTTTCGGTAAAATCCTCAAATTGCGAGGTTTCGGCCACCGCCACGTGGTTGATGCTAGTGAGCGAGCCGTCGGCTGCCGTGGCCAGGGCCACGTGCTGCAAGGTTTCGGGCCGGTGGCCGAAGCTGAACATCTGCTCGCGGGTGAGCGACACCCGCACCGAGCGCTCCAGCTCCAGCGAAGCCAGCACGGCCAGAAACAGCTGGTACTGCGGCCGCAAGCCGGAGCCAAAACCGCCGCCGGTGTACTTCGAAATCACCCGCGCCTGCTCCTTGCTCAGCCCGAAAATGCCGGTCACCACCTGCTGGCTGTTGAAGGCGCCCTGGGTTTTGTCGTAGATGTTCAGGTTCTTATCGCCCAGCCACTCCACGGTGGTGGCAAAGTTTTCCATGGGGTTGTGGTGCTGGGCGTGGTGCGAAAACTGCGCCTCCACGTGGGCCACGCCTTCCTTCCAGCCCTTGCCAAAGTTGCCGCGCGACTTGGGCGGCTGGAAGCCTATTTTGCCTCTGCCCGGCTCGTAGGCATCGTCGAGGTGCTTGCGCAGCTCGGTTTCAAAAGCTACTTCCTCGTACTCAATGCGCAGGATGGAGGCGGCGTAGCGGGCCAGCTCAAAGGTGTCGGCCACCACCAGCGCCACCGGCTGCTGGCTGTACTTGATTTCGGCCGAATGCAGGGGCCGGAACGGCGAGCCGCCGGGCGCAAGCATGTCCTTATAGCTGCGGTCGAACAAGGCCAGCGAAGGCACGTTTTCGTGCGAGAACACCTGATGCACGCCGGGTAGCGCCAGCACCGGCGCGGTATCGATTTTAATGATTTTGCCCTTGGTAATCGTGCTGCTCACCACGTAGCCATACAGCAGGTTGGGCACGTTGTATTCGGCGGCGTACTTGGCGGTGCCAGTCACCTTGGCCGGGCCGTCGACGCGGCTCGTGGGCTTACCGATATAGTTGGTTTGGAGAGTCATGTGGTTGCGGATTGGGGCTGAATTAGTACTGGGAGTGGGCTGCCCGGCTGGGTGCAGCTACCAATTCAGTTAGGGGTTGGAATTCTGGAAGGCGTTGGTGTCCACCACCTCCTTCATTTCGGTGGCTTGCTTGAGCGCGCGCACAATGGCGCGGCGGGCCAGCTCAATCTTGAACGTATTGGCTCCGTGGCCTTTCGCGCCGGCCAGCACCTTGGCAGCGGCGCGGCCGAAGGTTTCGGCCGTGGCGGGCTGACCGATGAGCAGGGCCTCGGCCTCCTGGTCGCGCCAGGGCTTGTGGGCCACGCCGCCCAGCGCCAGCCGGGCATCGATGATGGTATTGCCGTCGAGCTCCAGCGCGGCGGCCACGCTCACCAGCGCGAAGGCGTAGCTGCTGCGGTCGCGCAGCTTCAGGTAGCTGAAATTTTGGGAGAAGCCCTTTTTCGGCAGGTCGAGGCCAGTGATGAGCTCGCCAGGTTCCAGGGTGTTGTCGCGCTCGGGGTGGTCGCCGGGCAGGCGGTGGAAATCCTCGAACTTAATGGTGCGCTCGCCGTTCGGGCCGCTCACGCGCACCGTGGTGTCGAGGGCGGCCAGGGCCACGCACATGTCGCTTGGGTGAGTGGCGATGCAGGAGTCGCTGGTGCCCAGAATGCCGCACACGCGGTTGTAGCCGCCGATGGCCGAGCAGCCGCTGCCCGGCTCACGCTTGTTGCAGGGCGTAGTGAGGTCGTAGAAGTAGTAGCAGCGGGTGCGCTGCATCAGGTTGCCGCCGTCGGTGGCCATGTTGCGCAGCTGCGGGCTGGCCCCGGCCAGAATGGCCTGGTTCAGCAGCGGATAGCGGCTTTCTACTTCGGGATGCCAGGCGGTAGCGGCGTTGGTGGCGAGAGCGCCGAGGCGCAGGCCGCCATCGGGCAGCGTTTCGATGGTGTCGAGGCCCAGGTTTTTGAGGCCGATGAGGTGCGTGGGGCGGGCCACGTTTTCCTTCATCAGGTCAATCAGGTTGGTGCCGCCGCCAATGTAGGCCGCGTCGGGGTGCGCGGTATTGTCCTGCACGGCGCCCGCCACGGCGGTGGCTTGGGTGAAAGTGAAACTATTCATCTTCTTGAATTAAAAATGTTGAATTAAAAATTAAAAATTGGGGTCAAAAAAGTGGATTGATTATTCGTGATAACCGGCCACTTTTAATTTTTAATTCTCAATTTTTAATTCTTTCCCCACTACTTCCATCACCGCGCTCAAAATGTTGCTGTAGGCACCGCAGCGGCAGACATTGCCGCTCATCAGCTCCCGGACTTCAGCTTCGGTTTTGGCCTTGCCTTCGTTGATGAGGCCTTGTGCCGAGCAAATCTGGCCCGGCGTACAATAGCCGCACTGAAAGGCGTCGTGGTCGATAAACGCCTGTTGCAGCGGGCTCAGGCTACCCTCGGTTCCCATGCCTTCAATGGTCTGAATGTCGGTGCCTTCCTGCATCACCGCCAGCGAGAGGCAGGAGTTGATGCGCTTGCCATCGACCAGCACCGTGCAGGCGCCGCACTGGCCGTGGTCGCAGCCCTTCTTGGTGCCGGTCAGGTCCAGGTACTCGCGCAGGGCATCGAGCAGGGTGGTCCAGGGCGCAAGCTGGAGGGTGTGCGCCTGGCCGTTGATGTGGAGGCTGACGGCCTGGGTGGGGGCCAGCGTGGCCGGTGGCGGGGCTTGGGTAACTTGAGGCATGAGGAAGCGGAAAAGCTGGGTTGCTGTTTAGAAAGGCCTACGGGTTCGTTTCATCAGTGTTTTGCAGGGGAGAGTATTTAGAACGATTACAAATAATGAAGCGCGTTGCTGCGCTAGGATAAAAGGTTGATAGTCAGAAATAAACTGCCAGAATTGGAGGTGGATAACAGAGCGAGGCCTTCAAATAATTTAGGAGGGTTAAATATTAAATAATTATACTTAACGATGTATTTCAACCAGCAGTGACGCTAGTTGTTTTTCACAAACGGTCTTACCTTCCGGCCGCATGAAAATCCTTTTAGTTGAAGACGAGCCCTCGGTTGCTGCTTTCCTGCACCAGGGTCTGACAGAGCAGGACTACATCGTGGACCTGGCCGCCGATGGGCTGCTGGGCCTGCGCCACGCCCAGTCCACCCAGTACGACTGCCTGATTCTGGACCAGATGCTGCCCGGCCTGAGTGGCCTCGAAGTATGCCGCCAAGTGCGGGCCCACGACCCTGGCGTGCCCATTCTGATGCTCACGGCCCTGGGCGAGACCGACGACAAAATCCGGGGCCTCGATGCCGGGGCCGACGACTACCTCGTCAAGCCGTTCGCCTTCGAGGAGCTGCTGGCCCGGCTGCGGGCCCTGGTGCGCCGCCGCACCGAAGCGCCCGGTCCCAAAGCCGCGCTCCACCTCGCCGACTTAAGCCTGGACCCCGCCGCCAAACGCGTGGAGCGGGCGGGCCAGCTGGTGCAGCTCACGGCGCGGGAATTTTCGCTCCTCGAATACCTGCTGCGCAACCAGGGGCGCGTGGCCTCCCGCGCCGATTTGCTGGAGCACGTCTGGGACATGAGCTTTGATACCGGGTCCAATGTTATTGACGTGTATATCAACTTTCTGCGTAAGAAAATCGACAAGGGATTTGAGCCCAAGCTCATTCATACGCTGGTGGGAATGGGCTACGTGATGAAAACCGAGGCCTAGTTTCCGCCCCGGAATAGGGTCTGAATACCGGTCATTGGCTGCTGATTGAAACAACGCCGCCGTAACCGAGCACCAGCAACTAGCAACTAACAACCGACTGCCTCCACGATGTCCATTCGTCTGCGTCTTGCCCTGCAGTTTGGGTTTATTCTGGCGGTGACGCTGCTCTTGTTTGCCCTGGCGATATACGTGGTCACGCTGCAGTCGCACCGCACCTTGTTCACCCAAATGCTATTTAAGCGGACCCTGGTAGTGGGCCACGCCTACGCCGACGGCCAGGATAACGAGGCCACCGCCGACCAACAAGCCTCGTACCGACGCTACCTGCGGCAGCTCTACCGCACCCTGCCCGACGAGGAGGGCCGCGTGTACGACGCCCGCAACCGGCTGGTGTTCCGGGAAGGGCAGGGCCCCGCCAAACCCGTACCGCTCGCGTGGCTGGAAGAAGTGCGCCGTTCGGGCAAGGCAGTATTAGAAACCGAGTCCAACTACCACGAAACCGTGGGCCTGCTTTACCACGACGCCCGCCTGGGGCCTTTGGTGGTGGTGGCCTCTTCGGTAGACGAGGACAGCCGCGAGCAACTGGCCCAGCTGCGCGAGCTGCTCGCCTTTGGCCTGTTGGCCGCGTTGGGGGTGATGGCCATTGGCAACTGGATTTTTGCCGGCCAGGCGCTGAGCCCGTTGCGCCGCATGGTGCAGGAGGTAGACGGCATTACGGCTACGGACCTGAGCCAGCGCCTCACCCAGGCCGAAGGCTCCAACGACGAAATCGGGCGGCTGGCCCAGCGGTTCAACGTTTTGCTCGACCGTCTCGAAACCAGCTTTGTGGGCCAGCGCACTTTTGTGCGGGATGCCTCGCACGAGCTGCGCACGCCGCTCACGGCCCTGATAGGGGAGCTGGAAGTTGCCTTGCTGCAAGCCGAGCGTTCGCCCGCCGAATACCGCCGCGTGCTGCAAAGCACGCTGGACTCGTCCCGGCAGCTCAATAGTCTCACCAATGGGCTGCTGCAGATTGCCCGCGCTTCGGACGACACTTCGCAGGTGCCCATGGGGCTGGTGCGTCTCGACGAGCTGCTGCTGCAGGTCCACGAGCAAATTCTGCGGCGCCACCCTACCTGCCGCGTCGACCTGGATTTTGGCGAAGTAGACGACGCGACGGCCTTTACGGTGCGGGGCAACGGAGCCCTCATCCAGTCGGCCATGCTCAACGTGCTGGACAATGCCTGTAAGTTTTCGGCCGGCAACAGTGGGACCGTCACGGCCAAGCTGGCGCTCGTCGGGTCGCGCATCACGCTGCTGGTTTCGGACGAGGGGCCGGGCCTGAGCCCGGATGATTTGCAGCACGTATTCGTACCATTCTTTCGGGCTGCTTCGGTGCGTACGGTGCCCGGCCACGGCATTGGCCTGCCGCTCACCGCCCGGCTCATGGCCCTGCACGGCGGCACGGTGCGCGTGGAAAGTGAAATTGGCCGCGGGGCCCAGGTATGGCTGGAGTGGCCCCAAAGGGCGCGCTTGTAAGTTCCGCTGCATTTTAATGCTGTTTTAATAGAACTTTAATTCGGTCTTAATGGGACAACCGTAACCTTGTGTCGCAAATTCTGTGTTCTCGTCAGGTGGAAGAATTATTCAATTTGCAAGCTCAGCTATTCAGATACATGCCGGAAATTAGTCCAACGCCTTCGCGCCAGGGTTCCCCAGTTGCCGCTCCCCAAGCCTCTGTTCCACTGCCTAAACCATCAATTTTCGGGTCGTTGGGCCAGGACGCTCCTGCGGGCCTGGTGGTGTTTCTGGTGGCGCTGCCCTTGTGTTTGGGTATTTCGCTGGCCTCGGGTGCACCCTTGCTTTCGGGCGTTGTGGCGGGTATTGTGGGTGGGGTGCTGGTCAGCTGGCTGAGCGGCTCGGCCGTGAGCGTGAGCGGGCCGGCAGCTGGCCTCACCACCATTGTGCTCTCGGGCATTGCTACCCTGGGTTCGTTTCCGGCCATGCTGGCGGCTACGGCGGTTGCCGGAGTGATGCAGATTATCATGGGATTGGGCCGGGCCGGCATCATTGCCCTCTATTTTCCGGCTGCCGTGATTCGGGGCATGTTGGCTGCCATTGGTATTATCCTCATCATGAAGCAGATTCCTCATTTTCTGGGGGCGGATTCTGATTTTTTCGAGGACCTGAATTTCTCGCAGGTTGACGGTTTCAATACCTTTTCCGCTATTGGGGCCGCTGTTCGGGGCCTGAGCTGGGGGTCGGTGCTGATAGGTGCCGTTTCGCTGGCACTGATGCTGCTGTGGGATACCAAAGCCGTGCGCCGACAGCCGTGGGCGCGCCTGGTGCCGGGCGCGCTGGTGGCCGTGCTGGTAGCCGTGGGCCTCAACCAGCTGTTGGAGGCGGTGGCGCCCGAGTTGCGGGTGCGGCCTGAACACCTCGTGACGCTGCCCGTCATCTCCTCGGTGCAGCAGCTGCTGGGTGCTATGATATTCCCCGATTTCAGTGCGCTCAGCAACCCCGCTACGTATGGCGTGGCCCTCACCATTGCCCTCGTGGCCTCGCTCGAAACCCTGCTCAGCGTGGAAGCCGTGGATAACCTCGACCCGCAAAAGCGCCACACGCCCACCAACCGCGAGCTGATGGCGCAGGGCGCAGGCAACCTGGTGAGCGGACTGCTGGGCGGACTGCCCATTACGGCCGTTATCGTGCGCTCATCGGCCAACATCAGCGCTGGCGGCCAAACCCGCATGTCGGCGTTTATTCACGGGCTGCTGCTGCTCGTGAGCCTGGTTTTTCTGGGCTCCGTGCTGAACCTGATTCCGCTGTCGGCTCTGGCCGCCGTGCTGCTGCTGGTGGGCTACAAGCTCACCAAGCCGGCCCTGTACCGCATGCAGTGGCGCCTGGGGCGCGAGCAGTTCATTCCATTCAT
The DNA here is from genome assembly GCF_000715495.1 of Hymenobacter sp. IS2118. GTDB lineage: Bacteria > Bacteroidota > Bacteroidia > Cytophagales > Hymenobacteraceae > Hymenobacter. The sequence goes on from NZ_JNLX01000175.1 coordinate 9,100, forward strand.
CATCACCATTATAGCGGTGCTTTTCACGGACCTGCTCAAAGGCGTGACTATTGGCCTGGTGCTGGGCTTTTTCTTTATCCTGCGCGATAATTCCAAAGCCGGCTCGTACCTGCGCAACGAGCCTACCGCCGAGGATGAGCCTGGCTTGCTGCACCTGCGGCTGCCCGAGCACGTATCGTTTCTCAACAAAGCCAGCATCGTGACCACCCTGGAGCAGCTCCCTGCCGGCAGCCGCGTCATTCTCGACGGTACCCGGTCCGATGTCATCGACCACGACGTATTGGAGGCTATCGAAGCCTTCCGGCAGGCCGCTCCGGCGCGTGGCATCGAGCTGGAGCTGCGGGGCATCCGGCAGGTGATGGTAGCCGGGCATTAATTTTAATTTTTTGCGTGCGCCACGTGTTCTGTTTACGTAACCTGCACGGCTTGCGCCTTCACCTTACATTTTTCACATGGACCACATTCTGGAAGGCAATCGCCGCTGGGTAGAAACCAAGCTTGCCGAAGACCCTGCGTATTTTCAAAAGATGGCCGTGGGGCAGAAGCCCCGCTACCTTTTCATCGGCTGCTCCGATTCGCGGGTGCCGGGCAGCGCTATCACCGGCACCGGGCCGGGCGAGATGTTCACCCACCGCAACATTGCCAACGTGGTGGTGCACACCGATATGAACCTGCTATCGGTATTGCAGTACGCCGTGGAAGTACTTAAAGTGGAGGTCATTCTGGTAGTAGGGCACTATGGCTGCGGCGGTGTTGCGGCGGCCGCCTCCAGCAAGCAGTATGGCTTGATTGACAACTGGCTGACCAATGTGCGCGACGTGGTGCGCCTGCACGAAACCGAGTTGCTACGCATCACAGATGTGACCGAACGGCTGCGCCGTCTCGTCGAGCTCAACGTTATTGAACAGGTGCGCAACCTGGCCAAGACCAGCATCATGCAGAATGCCCGCAACAACCCCAACCCACCTAAGCTCCACGGCTTGGTCTACGACCTGCACGAGGGCTTGTTGAAGAACCTGGATGTCGACACCGAGAACCTGAACGAGTTCGACCATATTTACGGCACCACCGCCGATGTCGTGCCCGCCGACAAGGACTCCAGCACGTACGAGGGCCCGGCCGTGGACCCCGCTAAAGCAGCAGCCTCGGCCGAAAAAGCCAGCCCCAAAACCAGCCACAAAGCCAAAAACGCCTCCGCATAAGTTCTTATCAGGCGTGCGGCCAAGTCGCCATAAACTACAACTGAACGCGCTAAGGAATGCTCAGCCGTTGTAGCGCTAGTGCCCCAGTCACTGCTTAGCACCGAGCGAAAGGCACAAAGAAGGGGCCCGTTGCTTATGCAACGGGCCCCTTCTTTGTGGTAGCTAACCCAACTGCTCGGGCAAGCTTTTACTTGGCGGCTTCAATCTCGGCCACGGCTTTGGCTACGGCCTGTTGTGCTTCGGCGGCGGCGGGCCGGCCGGCCTGGGCCTTGGCAATGCCCTGGAGCATGTCGATAACGGGCTTGTCGGCCCCGTAGCTTTTGTACTTCACCCCGAGGTCTTTCAGGCGGGTGATGCCTTCGGTTACGGCGGTGGCGTCGTCGAGGCGGCCGAGCATGGTGGCCATCGGCTCCATCAGGTTGAACTGGCCCTGGGGACGGGCCGCGTCGAACTTGTCGCGCACGTAGGGCCACTGGGCGGCGGTGCCGCTCTGGGCGTACACCTCCGTCACGGCCTGGGCCAGGGTGCCGTTGCTTTCCGTTTCGAGGGTTTTGGCGCGGGCCAGCGCCTGTGCGGGCTGCAGCGTGGCAAGCGCCACCAGGGCCGCGCCCTGGGCCTTGTACGACTGGCTGTTGAGCTGTTGGGCGAAGAACTTTTCGTTCTTCTTGTCCTTCAGTTTGGCCACGGTCCTCAGCAGCTCGGGGAGCACCAGCGGGTCTTTTTCGGTGGCGAGGCGCTTGCGCAGGGCGGGCGTCGCGGCTTTGGCCACGGCCGCATCGTCCAGCTTCAGGGCCTGGAGCGAGGCCAGGCGGATGCCGTAGAATTTATCGCTGAGGCCGGCCAGAAGCACGCCACGGGCCGCGCTGCTGGTTTGGTCCGTGGCCGCCGCTGCCACGGCCTCGCGCCGGTCTACATACAAGGGGGCTTTGTTGTACTGATACACGTAGTCGGCGAGCGGCTTGTTATCGGTCTTCTGCCACAGGGTTTTCTTGTTGGCGTCCACGTTCACCAGCTCGGGCTTAGCCGAAAGGGGCATGGTGAAGGTTTGGGTGGCCTCCGTCATTTCTACTTCCTGACGCTGCATCTTGCCGTTCACGTAGTAGTCGATGGCGAACGGCAGGCGGAAGGGCTCGCCCGGCTGGGTCTGCTTCACGGTCACGGACTGCACTTTTTTGGCCGCGTCCCAGGCGTAGTCGATGGTAACTACCGGGTGGCCGGGGGCGAAGTACCACTGGTTGTAGAACCAGTTCAGGTCCTGGCCCGACACGGCTTCGAAGGCAAGCCGCATCTGGTGGGCTTCGCCGTTGCCGAACTTGTTGTCCTGAAGGTATTTCTGGAGGCCGGCGAAAAACACGTCGTCGCCGAGGTAGGTGCGCAGCATGTCCACAATAGCGCCGCCTTTCTGGTAGCTCACCAGGTCAAACACGTCTTCCTGGCTGTCGTAATGGAAGCGCACCAGGTTTTTGGTGGCGTCGCGCGGGCTGCTCAGGTAGCGGCGCAGGTAGCGATAGTAGTGGGCGTCGGCGGCGTCGCGGCCGTACTTGTGCTCGGCGTAGAGGCCCTCCGAAAAATCGGCCATCGACTCGTTCACGGTAATGTTTGACCAGGATTCGGCGGTTACATAGTCGCCGAACCACTGGTGAAACAGCTCGTGGGCAATCACCGACTCGCTGCCAAACTCGCGGTCCAGCAGCTCGCGGTCCGTCATCTGAACCTGCTCGCCGTGCAGGGTGGCGGTGGTGTTTTCCATCGCGCCGCTCACGTAGTCGCGGGCCACAATCTGGGCGTATTTATTCCAAGGGTACTCCACACCGAGGCGGTTGGAGTAGAACTCCAGCATGTCGGTAGTATTGCCAAAAATCTGCTTGGCGAAGGGCGCGTATTTAGGCTCCAGGTAGTAGCTCACTTCCTTGCCGCGCCAGGTGTCCTTGGTGATTTTGAAGTCGCCCACGGCCATCATAAACAGGTAGGGCGCGTGAGGCAGGTCCATTTTCCACACGTCGGTGCGCAGGCCGGGGCCGGCGGGCATCTGGCTCACCAGGGCGCCGTTGCTGAGCGTGACGTACTTGCTGGGCACGGTCATGCTGATTTCCTGGGTGGTTTTCTGGTTGGGCCGGTCGATGGTGGGAAACCAGGCCGAGGAGGCTTCCGTCTCGCCCTGCGTCCAGATTTGCACCGGCTTGCCGGCCACGGCGCTGTCGGGGTTCACGAAGTAGAGGCCCTTGGCATCCGTAATCGCGGCGCTTCCCTGAACCTTCAGCTCGTCGGGCTTCGACACGTAGTCGATGTAAATGGTGTATTGCTCGCCCGGCTTAAAGGTTTTTCCCAGGTTGATGCGCAGGTTGGCGCCGTCGGTATAAGTGTACTTCAGGGGCGTTTGCTGAGTGCCGCTCATCATCGCCACCGCCTTGATGTCCATGCCTTTGGCGTCGAGCCGGAGCGTGTCGGTGGGGTAGGCGTGGGGCTTGAGCGTAATCCACGCCTTGCCGTAGAGGTAGCGCTTGGCGTAGTCGAAGCGCACGTCGAGCTTGGTGTGCACCAGGTCGTTGATTTTGGTGGCCGAGGCGCGGTAGGGAGATTCCGCCATCGGGGCGGGGGCGGCGGGGGCCTGAGCCAGGACCGGCGAGGTGGCCACCAGGCCCAGCAGGCCCAGCGCAAAAAGATGCTTCATGAAAAAAGGTTGAGTGGGAATGATTCGTGCGAAACAGACACCGTTGGGAATCCGATGTTGTCTGTTTTGGCTACGAAAGTAGGGAAAGCGCGTCACCTCGTTTCCGTCCCGTAATTTTGGGTGTTCAATAATCCCATCAATGATGCACCTTTTACGTTTTCCGGTTCTGCTTCCGGGTCTTTTTCTTTCGCTTAATGCCGTAGCCCAGACGCCGGCCGACAGTGCCCGCGCGCTGAACGAAGTCACCGTGTACGGCACCCGGCTCGACCAGGTAGCCGGCCAGACGGGCCGCTACGTGACCGTGATTCCCGGCCGCACGCTCAGCCAATACCCGGTGGCTTCGCTCGATGACCTACTGCGCCTGCTACCCGCCATCGAAGTGCAGAGTCGGGGCAATTTTGGCACCCAGGCCGACATCACCCTGCGCGGCTCCACCTTCAATCAGGTGTTGGTGTTGCTGGATGGCATGCGGCTGAACGACCCGCTCACGGGGCATTTTGCGGGCTACCTGCCCATCACGCCGGCCGAAATTGAGCAGATTGAAGTGGTGCGCGGCCCCGGCGCGGCCCTCTACGGCCCCGATGCCGTGGGTGGTTTTGTCAACATCGTTACCAAAACCTTTGCCGCCACCCACCGGCCCGACGGCGTGGAAGTGGGCGGCACCTTTCTGGCCGGGGAGTACGACCTCAAAAGCACCAATGCCGGTTTCTATGGCCAGGATAATGGCCTGCGGATGGCGGGCGGCGTTCTCAATAATAGTGCTGCGGGCCAGCGCCTGAACCTGCCCGGCGGCGGCCACAGCGACTTCAAGCTGAACACCTATTCGCTCTCGGCCGCTTACCAGGCCACGGACAAGCTGAGCGCCGCCGCCCGCGCCAGTTTCGACCGGCGCGACTACAACGCCCAGAACTTCTACACCACCAACGCCGGCGACCGCGCCCGCGAAACCACCGCCCGCGACTGGTACCAGGGGCAGCTGCGCTACGACTGGAACCCCCGCGCCCGCACCGAGCTGCAGTTGGTGGGCACCGCCAGCACCGATTACTACCTGTACACGCCCACCTCGGCCGCCAGCGACCACCTCATGCACTACCTCAACGTGCAGGGCCAGCACCAGCTGCGCCTCTCCGAGAAAGTGCAGCTGACCCTGGGCGGCCAGGTCGACCGCCGCCGCGTGCGCAGCAACGACCGCGGCAACCACGCCGTGGGGCACCAGGGGGCGTTTGCCGTGGCCGGCCTGCGCCCCACCGCCACCCTGAACCTGACCGCCGCCCTGCGCCTCGACCACGACGAGTCTTACGGCACCGAAGTGCTGCCCCAACTCACGGCCAGCCAGCAGCTGGGCGAAAAGCTGACGGCGCGGGCCGCCATGGGCCGGGCCATTCGGGCGGCCAACTTCACCGAGCAGTACAACTCGGCCATTCGGCCTGGCACCGTGCCCAACGGCTTCAATGTGGGCAACCCCGGCCTGGATGCCGAGCGCACCTGGAGCTACGAGGGCGGGCTGGACTACGTATTCGGCCCGGCGCTGACGTTGCGGGCCACTTACTTCAACCGCTACGGCCGCAACCTGATTGACTACGTGCCCACGCCCGGCGGCGAAGTGCAGACCAGCACCGGCTTCACCAACCTGAACCCCACCGCCACCTACCGCTTCGCCCAAAACCTGTTTGCCGTGACCACCCAGGGCCTGGAATTCGAAGCCAGCACCAGCGCCCAGCTCCGCCCCGGCCTGCGTCTGGAGGGTAGCGTGGGCTACACCTATACCCACCTCGACGTGGCCGGCGACGTAGTGTCGCAGTACCTGAGCAACGTGGCCAAGCAGTTGGTGAGCGGCAATGTGAGCCTCGTGCACCGCCGCTTCACGGCCAGCCTGGGGGGCGTGCACAAGCAGCGCGCCGCCCAGCAAACCACGCCCAGCCTCACCGTCAACGATGCCGCGCTCACGCCCAACTACACCGTCATCAACGGCCGCCTCGATGTGGCCCTGCTGCCCGAGCGACTCTGGGTGGTGGGGCAGGCCCAGAACCTGTTCAATGCCAAGTATTCGGACCTGTTGGGCGCCCAAATGCCCGGCCGCTGGCTGATGGCCGGCGTGCGCGTAGCCCTGCGGAAGTAAGGGCAGCAGCCCCGGCGCGTTCCATCATATTGCGCCCGCTTGGTTGTAGGAACGCGCCTTGGCGCGTTCAATCGTTGGGGTGCGGTATTGCGGCGTAACCGTGGCGGTGCAATGTTGCGGCCGCCGAACGCGGCAAAGCGCGTTCCTACACGAGCATGCCGTAGGTGATTTATGCAGCGAAGGCTCCGATTTTAAACAAGTCGGGGCCTTCGCTGTATCTTTGCAGAATCAATTCTTTCTCCCAAAGGATTGTTTTTATACAGAGGCGCTGAGAGACAGGCTCAACGACGCGCCGGCAACCATCCGCAACCGCGGGCAAGGTGCCAACCGAAGGTCAGCGAAGTTAATTGCTGACCATATAAAAACAACTTGCCGTGGACGCCGCCTACAACCTTCCCATTTTCAACGCCGGAATTCTTACCGCCTCCGCGCTTATGCGCCAGGCTGGTATGGGCTGTTGTTGCTGTTGTTGTCCGGCTTAGCTTCCCCCGATTGACGTTCGTGGGTAGATAGGCGGCAGTGGAAGCTGAGTGCTTCCGCACGCCTGTATCTGGTGGCTGCTTCGAGCGGCTACCTCCTTTCTCTTCTGGGTTTTTGCCGATTTGGTGCCTTGGTGCTGAAGCGGTTTCGTGCGAAAGCCGACTTGCTCTTGCCTACCCGTACTGCGGGGCGTGAGGGCAGGCGCCGGGCAGGACAAAATCCTCAAGAGGCAGGCATCCAACTAATGTCACGGGCTCAATCTGATTCTTATCCGGAATGCGTGCCACCGTGCGCCGCGCACTGTCCGGAGAACTTTTGTCTCTGTTTCAAACTCCATTATTCTCTGATTATGTCGCTGACGACGAAGCCTATTGGCATCTATTTCGAGCACCCCGAATGGTTCAAGCCGCTCTTCGCTGAGTTGGACCGCCGCAGGCTGCCCTACGAGAAAATCGACGCCGCCCACCACCTCTTCAACCCTGCCGAGCAGGAGAGCCGCTACAGCCTGGTAGTGAACCGCATGAGCTCCTCCGCCTACCTGCGCGGCCACGGCCAGGGCATTTTCCATACGGCTGGCTACGCCACGCACCTGGAGCGCATCGGCACGCGCATCATCAACGGGTCGGCGGCTACGGCCATCGAAACCAACAAGGCGCGCCAGCTCTCGTTGTTTGAGTCGCTGGGGCTGAAATACCCGAAGTCGTTTGTTATCAATCACGCTTCCCGGGCGGTGGATGCGGCTAAGGAGCTGCGCTTTCCCATTGTGGTGAAGGTGAACATTGGCGGTAGTGGCGCGGGCATCATCCGTTTCGATACGCCGGAGGGCTTGCAGGCGGCCGTGGACAACAACCAGATTGACCTAGGCATCGACCAGACGGCGCTGGTGCAGGAGTACGTGACGCCCCGTGGCGGCAACATTCACCGCGTGGAAATGCTGGACGGTAAGTTCCTCTACGCCATGAAGGTGTTCACCACCGGCGAGAGCTTCAACCTGTGCCCCGCCGAAATCTGCCAGATTCCGGAGGAGCAATCGGCGGAATTCTGCCTGACTGAAGCGCCGAAAAAGGGTATTCAGGTGGAAACCTTTACGCCGCCATTGGAGGTGATTGCCGCCGTGGAGCGCATTGTGGCCGCCGCCAAAATCGACGTGGGCGGCATTGAGTACCTCATCGACGACCGCACCGGCGACGTGCTGTTCTACGACATCAACGCGCTTTCCAACTTCGTGGCCGATGCCGTGAACGTGGTGGGTTTCGACCCTTACGCCCGCTTCGTGGACTACCTGGAAGCGCAGCTGCCAGTCGCTGTGGCTGCTCAACCCGAGTTGGCAACGGCGTAGTGGTTCAACTAACAAAAACAAAACGGTCATGCTGAGCGCAGCCGAGGCATCTCTACCGCTTCGTTGCAGCGAAGTGAATTACTACTGAGGTAGAGATGCTTCGGCGGCGCTCAGGATGACGGGCTTATTTAAATCGTAAAACCATGAAATTCGGATATTGGATGCCCATTTTTGGGGGCTGGCTGCGCAACGTCGAGGACGAGCACATGCCTACCGACTGGAGCTACGTCAAGCAGTTGGCGCAGCGCAGCGAGGTCCTGGGCTACGACCTCACGCTGATTGCGGAACTGTACCTCAACGACATTAAGGGCACGGAAGCGCCTTCTATGGAAGCCTGGAGCACGGCCGCCGCGCTGGCCGCCGTGACCGAGCAGCTGGAAATAATGGTGGCCGTGCGCCCCACGTTCCACAACCCCGCGCAGCTGGCCAAACAGGCGGCTAACATCGACCTGATTGCGCCGGGCCGGCTGTCGCTCAACGTGGTATCGAGCTGGTGGCGCGATGAGGCCACCAAATACGGCCTGCACTTTGAGCAGCACGACGACCGGTACGCCCGCACCCGCGAGTGGCTCGACGTAGTGACCAACGTGTGGCAGCAGGACCATTTCAGCTACGAGGGCAAGTACTACCAAGTGGCCGACAACGTGCTGCAGCCCAAGCCCGCCAAGGCCCCGTTTCTGTACGCCGGGGGCGAGTCGGAGGCGGCCAAGGACCTGATTTCGACGCAGTGCGACGGCTACGTGATGCACGGCGACTCGCCGGAGCAAATCGGAGCCCGCATAGCCGACATGCGCCGCCGCCGCGAGCAGAAGGGCCTGCCGCCGATGAAATTCGGCGTGGCCGGCTACACCATTGTGCGCGAAAACGAGCAGGACGTAAAGAAGGAGCTCGACCGCATCACCAACGTGAAGGCCTCGGCGGCGGGCTACGGCAACTACCAGCAGTGGCTGGCTGGCACGCAGCTAGAGCAGCAAGTGTCGCTGCAGGATTATTCCGTGTCGAACCGCGGCTTGCGCACGGGTCTCACCGGCACGCCCGCCCAGCTTCAGGACCGGATTGGGGCCTTTGAGGAGGTGGGGGTGGACTTTTTCCTGTTGCAAGCCAGCCCACAGCTGGAGGAAATGGAGCGGTTTTCGGAGTCTGTTATTCAGGTGTTGGCGTAACCCCACCCCCGACCCCTCCCCTCCGGGAGAGGGGAGTCAGTCGTCAGCTTACGTCAGGCTCCCCTCTCCCGGAGGGGAGGGGTCGGGGGTGGGGTGTTTTTCTCAGGCCGAAAATCGGCTTGATTTCATTTGTGCCAGAATGCGGGAGCACGTCAAAGTAGCCTCGTATTCTAATTCTCTTTATGCTTAAAAAATCATTGGCGCTGCTTCAATTGGAAGCGGCCGAAACGGGGGCTAACACCCTCAAACGTAGTCTCAACGGCTTTAGCCTCATTGCCATTGGCATTGGCGTTATCATTGGAGCGGGTCTGTTTTCCCTCACCGGTATTGCGGCGGCCAACAACGCCGGGCCAGCCGTTACGCTCTCCTTTATTGTCGCGGCGGTTGGCTGCGCTTTCTCCGCCCTTTGCTACGCCGAGTTTGCGGCGTTGGTACCCGTATCGGGCAGCGCCTACACCTATTCGTATGCCACTATGGGCGAGCTGTTTGCCTGGATTATTGGCTGGGATTTGGTGCTGGAATACTCGGTGGGCGCGGCTACGGTGGCCATTAGCTGGTCGCAGTACCTCATTAAATTCCTGAGTAAATACGGCCTGCACATCCCGGCGCAGCTGGTGATGTCGCCCTTTGAGTCGGCCACGCTGGCCGATGGTACCACGGTGTCGGGCTACGTGAATGTGCCGGCCATGCTCATCGTGCTGGCCATCACGGCCATTGTCACGCGGGGTACCAAGGGTTCGGCGTGGTTCAACGCGCTTGTGGTGGCGCTGAAGGTGGCGGTGGTACTGGTGTTTATCGCGCTGGGCTGGCAGTACATCGACCCGGCCAACTACCAACCCTACATTCCGGCCAACACCGGGGAGTTTGGTGAGTTCGGGCTGAGCGGAATCCTGCGCGGGGCGGGCGTTATCTTCTTTGTGTTCATTGGCTTCGACATTGTGGCCACCATGGCGCAGGAAACCAAAAACCCGCAGCGCAACATGCCCATCGGTATCCTTGGCTCGCTGGCGGTGTGCACGGTGCTGTTCGTGCTGTTCGGGCACGTGCTCACGGGCCTGGCCAACTACACGGAGTTCAAAAACAGCGCCGCGCCGGTAGCCATTGCCATCGAAAAAACGCCGTATGCCTGGCTGAGCTCGGCCGTGATTCTGGCCATTCTTATCGGCTACACGTCCGTGATTCTGGTGGACTTGTTGGGGCAGTCGCGGGTGTTTTTCTCCATGTCGAAGGACGGGCTGCTGCCACCGGTCTTTTCCCGGCTGCACCCCAAGTTCAATACGCCGGCGCAGTCCACGCTGCTGCTCGGGGCCTTCATTGCGGTGTTTGCGGGCTTCGTGCCCATTTCAGTAGTGGGCGAGATGACGAGCATCGGCACGCTGCTGGCCTTCGTGATGGTGTGCCTGGGCGTGCTCATCATGCGCCGCACCAACCCCGATGCGCCGCGCCCGTTCCGCACGCCGTGGGTGCCGGTGGTGCCCATTCTGGGCATTGTGGTGTGCTTGGTGATGATGTTTTCGCTGCCTTGGGAAACGTGGCTGCGGCTCGTTGCCTGGCTTGCCCTAGGCATGATTATCTATTTTGGCTACGGCAAGAAACACAGCAAACTACGTTTGGCTCAAGCTGCTAAGAAGCCTCTGGCGCAGCCTTAATTATAGATTTTTGAAAACAATGGGCACAAAAAAGCGGCGGCTGAATACTCAGCCGCCGCTTTTTTGTGCCTGGCAAAAACTAGCGGTTGCTCGTGCCTTTGTTATTGTCTATATCGTTGGTGGTGCGGGTTTTAGTGGCGTCGAGCTGCTCTACCTGCACATCGGTGCTGCGTACGGTGTCACGCACTACCTCTTCGCGCTCAGTCACTTGCTTGTCGATACTGACCTCGCCCACCACGCGGGCTTCTTTGGCCACTACGGCCCGTTCCGCCGATTCGGTTACGCTGATTTCACCCTCCTTGAAGGCAGCAAAATCGGCCTCTGTGGCAGGACGGTTCACGTCGCGGCGCTGCACGTTCACGTGCTCTTCGCGCAGCCGGATGTGCTCTTCCACAGGCTTTTCGATAATGCGGCTCCGGAGGCGGGCCCCGCCGGTTTGCTCCACGCGCTTGCCCACCTGCAGGTTTTCTTCGATGATGTTGACTTTCTGAGTCGCATCAGCATCGGCGGCGTATCCCTGGGCACCGGTCTGACCGTAGCTGCCGCTGGCGTAGCCGGCAGTCACATCGATGGCGCCGTTGTCGTCGAGCAGGTCGCGGGCACGCTCAGCCTCTTGGGCCGTGGCAGCGTGCACAGTTACTACCGAACGGCCACTGCGGGTAGCGCTGGTGTAAGCGCGGGCATCGTCGTTGTCGCTGCCGCCAAACAGGTTGTCGAAGAAGTTTCCAATGCCGTCTTCGGCCCGGCCCGTGGCCCGCGAACTAGCGTCGGCCATGCCTTCAACTGCTGTGCCGCTGGTATTCTGGAAATCGGAAGGGTCATTGTTGCTGCCGGTGCTGCCGGCCGTGCCAGTCATGCGCTTGGCGTTCTGGGCATCCTGAGCGGCTACGTCTACATTGCTTTTGATGAAGCCAGCGGAAATGAGGTTTTGAACGGCTTGCTGCGCTTCTGAAGCGCTATCGAACAAGCCTACTACGGTTTGAGACATGGTAAGAGGGATGAAAATGTGGAAAGGAAGAAAAAAAGGAAAGTCTGTAAATCAGGAAGCTGCGGCGGGCGGCGGGGTTTCGATGCGCTCATAATGCACTTCTTCGCGGCGCAAACTCACTTCCTGCGGGTTGTTCAGGGTGAGGGTGCGTTTGCGTACGTGCAACTCTTCAACCAGCACGAGGCGGGTGGTGACGACTACTTCTTCGCGTAGCACCGGAATAATCATTGTGTCGCCTTCTTGGCGCACTTCGGGCGGGGTCTCCACTACCTGGTTGAGGGGTACGCGGGTTACTTCTACCTGCTCTTCCTGGGTGGGTACGTCCACGGTTTGGGTTTCGTGGTGTACCGTTTTGCGAACCACTACGCGGCCGGTTTCTACCACCTGTTTGTCGATGCGCGCTGTTTCCTCAATCACTGGGATGGTGGTACTGGCAACGGGCGGCGTTAGAAGTGGGTTGGTGGGTTGCATGCTTAGGGTACGGTGCCTGCTGTTGAGGGGTTCGGCCAAGGCCAGGGCAGTTTTCAACTTGACACGGCTAAGCTGGACCTTGTCAGTAGTTTGTTGTTTTCTATATAGTTACGCTATTATTTTTTTCGATTAGGAGGCAAGGTGCTGCCAATGAGCAGAGCCAAACAGCCAAAGTCGGGCTTGGTCAACCAGGCTATTGCCAGGCTTGCCTCGCTTGGCCGGGCTGCACCTGCGGGTAGTATTTCCGAGGAAAAAAATTTTGGACGGGTGTCTTGGCGTTACTAGCTGACATGAACGAACTACTTGCCCGCTGGCATCGCCTCACAGCTCCGCTCGTGCCGGACCCCGCCCGGCGTGCGGCCGCCTTCGCAACGTTGGCGGCCGCCTACCAGGCCCCGTCGCGGCACTACCACACCTTGCAGCACATTGAGAACCTGCTGAAACGGCTGGACGCCGCCGCGCTTCAGGATGCTCCGGTGGTTGAGTTGGCCGTCTGGTTTCACGATGCTGTTTACAACGCCCTCAAGCTTGACGCCCAGGCACGCCACAATCTACAAGCCGAGCTAATTGCCTGGGAGGGCGACGGGCTGGTGCAAACGGAACGCTAGGGCGTGAGGACATTAAGAAATCAGCTATATGTTTACTGCTTAGTTACTTTTCAGGATGCGCCGTCACGAAATTTCTGATGCTACCTGGGCCCTAGTTGCCCCGCACCTCTCCGGCAAGGCCGCCGATGGCGGGGCGACGGCCGCCGACAACCGGCTGTTTTTCAACGCTGTGGTGTGGATAATGCGCACCGATTGCCCGTGGGCCGACCTGCCCGAACGCTTCGGCAAGTCCGACACGGCCCGCAAACGCTTCCGCCGGCTGGCCGAAAAAGGCGTCTGGCACCGCCTCTTCCAGGCCGTTCAGGCTCCGGAGTTGGACTGGGTGATGCTCGACTCGACCGTCGTGCGGGCGCACCAACACGCAGCGGGCCAAAAAAAAGCGACGCTGTGACCGAGTGCCTCGGCCGCAGCCGGGGCGGGATGAGTACCAAAATTCACGCCTGCGTCGAGTCGCTGGGTAACGCGGTGCGCCTGCTCGCCACCCCCGGCCAGGCCGGCGACAGCCCGCAGGCGCTGCCCCTGCTCGACGGCCTCGACGTGGGTCAAGTGGTGGCCGACACGGCCTACGACAGCGACCAAACCCGCGCCTATTGCGCTCAACGCGGCATTCAAGCCGTCATCCCCAGCCACCCCAACCGCACCCAACCGCTGCCCCTGGACGAGAATGCCTACCGCGACCGCAACAAAATCGAACGCTTTTTCGGACGCATGAAGCAGTATCGCCGCTTGGCCACCCGCTACGAGAAGACCATCGTTTCCTTCCTCGCGTTCTGGCATATTGGAGCAGCACTTGATTAGCTTAGATAAATAACTCATTTCTTAATGTCCTCACGTCCTAGGGCGCGACCAGATGAGCAACGCTGCCCACGCTGCAATCCCAAAGGTTGTTGCCGGTCGAGGCAATTATCTGTTTGGGGTTGCAATTTGCTGTTTAGTTAGTTGATATTCAGGATAGATACTATATTTGACGGAATCTTCAACCAAGCGTTCTATTTGAGGTACTGGCGGCAGAAGCTAATAAGTGGGTCTGGGAAATTGCTTTTAACAATACGCCGGGACTTCTGACGTATTTTTACAACATTACACTGACAATTCTGCCAGTGTATGGGCACTAACCAATACGCCTTGACCGATTCCTCTTACCCCGACCTGATACCCGCCTACGAACACGAACGCCTGGAAGCCTTGCGGCCCTACCGGGTGCTGGGCACGCCCGGCCAGGGGGTGTTCAATGATTTTGTGAGCGTGGTGGCCAAGCTCTTCGACGTGCCTATTGCGCTGGTGTCGTTAGTGCGGGAGCACGACGTGGTGTTCATCGGCAACGCGGGGCTGCCCGAAGCCACCATTGTCAACCGCGAGGACAGCATGTGCTCAGTTGCCATATTGCAGGAAGGGCCCGCCGTATTTGAAGATATTGCCTCCCAGCCTTGTTCGCTGATTAATCCGTTTACGGCCCGGAAAATGGACCTGAAGTTCTACGCCGGACAGGCTCTGCGCGCCGCCGGTGGCATGGGCATTGGCAGCCTGTGTGTGCTCGACCGCAAGCCCCGTCAGCTCACCCAGCCCGAATCCCAGCTCCTTGAGCAGCTGGCGCTGGTGGCCACCGATTTGCTGCAGCTTCAGGCCGCCCATGCCGTCGACGATACCCTGCGCGCCCGCCTCGACGGCCCGCTTCATGAGTCCCTCACGCGCCTGCGCACCCTGGCCGAGCTGCGTGAATGGAATACCACTGCTGACGCTGATGACAACAAGCGGTACGCTGATTCGCGTATGGACGAAGCTCAGCACCTGGCCCAGGCTATGCACCGGGAACTGCAAGCGGCGCTGGGGTAGCAGAATACCGCATAAGCTTTAGCTTGTGAGAAGGATAAATTGGGGAAAAAGGGTAGGGCTGTGCGACGACCTTTTGCCCAAACTGGTGCAGACCGGCGGATATATTTATCATTTTTAGGGACGCCAGCTGAGGTGGGATTGGGGGTGTATTTGACATGTTATCAGGGTTTTATCAATGGTAAAAAAGGGCCTTAGACTTGCGATGGCGCATTTGTTGTTTCGTTACATAGTCAGGTCCTTTACTTCCGTCAACTAACCCCTGTTTAGATGCGCCTGCCTTTTGTCTTCGCCCTCCTGTTAGCCACCCGCCTGCCCGTTGCCGCGCAAGCCGCTCCTGCCGTTTCCCTGCCCGTTGTGGCCCCGGCGTTGGCAGCCGACACAATAGCGGCGATTCACCGGCTGTTTGCCGCCAAGCGTAAAATGTGTGCCTATGTAGCCGGCGGCACTGCTATGGTGGCCGGAGTTGGTGCCGTCACGGCGCTGAGCCAACCGGCTCCTGACACCGGTGGTGGTAATGGCTTCGGTTTCGGTGCGCCCGGCTTCGACGAACGGCCCATTAATGCTTTGGGGTTTGTGGTTGTCGGAGCCGCTGTAGTGGGCCTGGAACTGCTCACGCTCGGAGGCTGGGGCCAACGCGAAGAAGCCCGGGTCATTATGGCCTATCAGCAGCACCAACTTTCCCGGCGCATCAGCCGCCGGTTGAAGCCTGTCTGTTTTCGACCCTGATGCTTACGTCCAGCGTAACAGTTGGCAGCCGGAAATGCGTGGGCGTAATTAGGCCGCCAAGCTGCCCCGGTATCTGCCAAAACCGACCTTTTTCGCAGTTACCTTTGTTGATTCCGACGCCGCTGCATTAAATCAGCGGCATCAGCTTACTCAGCGAAAATCAGCGATAGTGAAGGTTTGCATTGCCGAAAAGCCCAGCGTGGCCCGCGAAATTGCCAACGTGCTGGGCGCCACCCGCCGCATGGACGGCTACTTTGAGGGCAACGGCTACCAGGTCACCTGGACGTTCGGGCACTTCTGCCAGCTTAAGGAGCCCGACGACTACCAGCCCGAATGGAAGCGCTGGAGCCTGCACAGCCTGCCCATGATTCCGGACTCGTTTGGCATCAAGCTCATGCGCCGCGACGAGGGCGTGGTGAAGCAGTTCCACACCATCCGGAAGCTGGTGGACGAGGCCGAGGAAGTGATAAACTGCGGCGATGCCGGGCAGGAAGGGGAGGTGATTCAGCGGTGGGTGCTGATGGAAGCCAAGTGCCGCAAGCCCGTGAAGCGCCTCTGGATTTCGTCGCTTACCGAGGAGGCCATCCGCCAGGGCTTCGCCAACCTGCGCGACGGTAAGGAGTTCGATAAGCTGTACCAGGCCGGCAAAAGCCGGGCCGTGGGCGACTGGCTGCTGGGTCTGAATGCCACCCGCCTGTTCACCCTCAAATACACCACCTACCAAGACAAGCAGCTGCTGAGCATCGGCCGGGTGCAAACGCCCACGCTGGCCCTGATAGTGGACCGCTGGCACGAAATTCAGAATTTCCGACCCGAGCCCTACTGGGTGCTACGCACCGAATACCGGGGCACGATGTTCAGCCACATTGCCCCGCCCAAACAAGCCAAGGAGGCCGAAGACGCCCCCGATGAGAAGTCGCGGCTGCGGGCCCTGGGTTACTTCGTGACCGAAAAGGAAGCGCAAGAAGCACTTGAAGCGGTGCGGCCTGCACCACTGGTTATCACGGGCGTAGAAATTAAAAAAGGCCGGGAGTCGCCGCCCCGTTTGTTCGACCTAACCTCGCTGCAGGTGCAGTGCAACAACCAGCTGGGCCTCTCGGCCGAGGACACGCTTAAGATTGTGCAGGGCCTGTACGAGAAGAAGGCAGTGAGCTATCCGCGGGTGGACACCACGTTTTTGCCCGACGACCAGTACCCGAAAATCCCCGGAATTCTGCGCGGCATCGGCTACGACAGCCTGACCGCGCCGCTGCTCGCCACCAAGATTCCGAAGACGCCCAAGGTGTTCAACAACGCTAAGGTGACCGACCACCACGCCATTATCCCGACCGGCGCGGCGGGCCCCGGCGGTGGTATGGAAAGCAGCGTGTACGACATTATCACGCGGCGTTTCATCGCGGCCTTTTACCCCGATTGCGAGGTGAGCAACACCACCGTGCTGGCCGAGGCCGCCGAGCGCCCGTTCCGGGTGCGCGGCCGGCAGATTCTTAGCCCCGGCTGGCGCGTGGTGTACGGCAACCCCGAGGAGCAGCAGGCGCCCACGCCGGCGCCCGCGCCCAACCAAAAGCCCGGCGGCGAGGAGGCCGAAGACGTGGTGAGCACCGTGCTGCCCAGCTTCGCGCAGGGCGAAAGCGGCCCCCACGTGCCACGCCTCGACAGCAAAACCACCCAGCCGCCCAAGGACTACACCGAAGCCAGCCTACTGCGCGGCATGGAAACCGCCGGCCGCAACATCGACGACGAGGAGCTGCGCCAGGCCATGAAGGAAAACGGCATCGGCCGCCCCAGCACCCGCGCCGCCATCATTGAAACACTGTTTAAGCGCAACTACATCCGGCGCGAGAAGAAGCGCCTGCTGCCCACGCCCACCGGCGTCGAGCTCATCGGCCTCATCCGTAATCCTACTCTAAAATCGGCGGAGCTCACCGGGCAGTGGGAGCAGAAGCTGCGCCAGATTGAGAAGGGCGAGCTGTCGTCGGAGCAGTTTCTGGCCGAGCTCAGCGACCTGGTGCGCGAGATGGTGCAGGAAGTAAAAACCGACGGCCGCGGCCGCATGGTAACTTCTTCTTCAGCTGGTAGCTCTCAGCCATTAGCTGTTAGCTCCGCTCAAGGAAAAGCTAACAGCCAGCAGCTAACAGCTAACAGCTCAGCCAAAGGCTTGGGCTACTGCCCGGTTTGTAAAACCGGCCACGTGCTGCGCGGCAAAACGGCCTTTGGCTGCGCCCGCTTCCGCGAGGGCTGCACGTTCCGGTTGCCGGCCGAGCTGCACGGTAAAAAGCTGAGCGACCCACAGGCTAAAGCCCTGCTAGCTAAGGGCCGAACGCCCGTCATGAAGGGTTTTGTGGGCGCTGATGGCCAGAAGTTCGACGCCGCCATTGCCTTTGATGCGGCCTTTCAGCCCACATTGCAATTGGTGGCCGACCCCAAGCCCGGTGCCACCCCCGACTCGGGCCAGATTCCGTGCCCGGTATGCAAGCTGGGCACCATGCTCCGGGGCAAAGCCGCCTACGGCTGCTCGCGCTTCCGCGAAGACTGTCAGTTCCGGGTAGCCTTCGAGTGGGGCGGCAAAACCCTCACCGAAACGCAGCTTAAGCAGCTGCTGCGACGGGGTGAAACCAGCGTCATCAAAGGCTTCATCTCAGCCAAAACCGGCAACAAGTATGATGCGGCCCTTAAAGTGGAGGAGGGGCGCGTGGTGCCGGTATTTGGGTAGGCTATTGAGCTTGTTAGAGCGGTTACCAAGTTCGTGTACAGTTTTCGAAGGAATTCAAAATGAAGAATTAAAAAATCGATAGTTAGATTTTTAATTCTGTTCGTTGCGGCGGAAACTGCTCTTGGTTCATCTAACAAACTGTTGGGTAGCTCTACGGCTGCGGAGCGTGAGCCGCTGCTTGCAGCGGCAAGCGGTAGGCCGCTTGGATAGCGAGCCGTCCGTACGACGCAGAGCCAAAGGTGACGAAACCACTAGCCCGCCACTGGCTAGCCGCCGGTGCCATTTCCAGCCGCAGGTAACCAAAACCGGACTCTTCGCGCTTGAAATCAGCTGATTCGGGCTCGGTGACACCCAGTACCACGACAAACGGGCTGCGCGGGCCGAAGCCAGTACCAATGCCGGCCTGCCACGCGGGATTTGCCAACCCCAACAGCCCATTGGCACCGTATCCGCTTTCGACCAGCACCCAGTTACGCCACCCCAACCGGTACTGAAACGTGGGCACTGCCGTCACGGTGTCCACGACGGTGGAAGTAGCCACGTAGCTCGCCCTTGAAGAGCCATAGTACCCCACCCGGCCCACCAACACGCCGAATCCGCCGCGCAACTGCCAGGTTTTGTTGGTCAGGCCCAATTCCAGGTGTGGATGTAGGGACCCCAGAGCAAGCCGGGCTCGTCGCCCGTCGCCAATTGTGAGTTGGTCGGCGGCGGCTAGCAGGTTGAGCCCGGCCAGCAAGCTCGTGGTACGACCACGGCTGGCGTGGTGATGCTCCCGCTCAAAGGCAACACCGAGGAGCACGCCATTGAATCGATGCTCCACGGGCTGGCCGGAGCGTGGTTTGCCAAAACCACCTAGTAAATCAATTTTAGGGCGGTAGTCGAGGGTGCTGTGTGCAAATCGGCCCGAAGTGTAGCCGCCACTAAGCAGTAGGAGGCTCCGCTTTTCTGCGTTGGCCGTGTGCGAGGCGCGAGTTTGCGCCTGCGCAATGCAAATTGCAAGGCCATAGAGTAATATCCCAAGCCCAATGGATGAAAGCCGATGACTCATGAAAATAGTTAGTAGACTTGTTCCCGAATAAGCAAAAAACGAAAAAACCCGTCATGCTGAGCGCAGCCGAAGTATCTCTACCGCAACAGTAATCCAATCGACCCAACGAAGCGATAGAGATGCTTCGACTGCGCTCAGCATGACCGCCAACTTTACGATTTCCTGTATTCAGGAACGAGTCTAGTGAATAATCAGCGACTAAGCCGGTAGTTTAGCCGCATGCTGAAATTGTTGTGGCGGCCCAGGTCGGTGGCGTAGTACGGCTCGATGCTGACCCCGGACTTGCCCGGCAGCAGCAGCAGGGCACTCACAAATCCCAGGCTGGAAGTGGGTGAGTGCGGCGAGTGCGCATAGCCCACCTGCAGCCCCGAGCCGTTGCTGCTGCCTAGGCCCGACCCCAGGCTTAAGCGACTGGTATAGGCTCCCATCGCGTTTTCGGCCCCGTAGCACAAGTCCGCTTGCCCGTAGAGTACCGATGGTTTACCCATCCTTACCATCAATTCTGGCATGACAACCGTGCTGCTTCGGGTGTCATCCGTGTCAAAATAGGTGAAGTAACCCAATTGTCCCATGTGAACTCCCACGCGCAACCGGTAGCTCCGCCAATCGTTCTCGCGTTGAAACTCCCGATAAACATGCACATCGACCAGCGTCTTGCGCAAAGTGGTGTCGCGGTCGGTAATAACCGTGTTGCTGTTGCCATCGGGGTCGGGCCGGAGCTGCATGTCGATGCGCTGCTGTCCGGCCCACACCCCGCCGCCCCAGATGCGTACCCTACCCGAAGGTTGCCTCGTTTCAATAGCCACTTCGCCGCCCGCCGCCCGCACCTGCTGCTGCAGCGCCAGGCGCTGCTGGCCGCTGCAGCCGCTGCTCTCACTAATGTAGCCTTCGGCCTCGTGGTAGTTGCTTAGCACGCCTCCGGTTAGCACGGTGGTGCGTTCCTGTTCTGTGGGCGGTGCCAGCTTGCCGGGGGCCGGTGCCTGAGCCGTGGTCAGCAGCACCAGGCCGGCTACGGCCAGGCTCAACGGCAGTCCCGCCAGGCGTAGACCCTGCACGCGAATCGTAGCCAGAAAAGCCCCGCTCTCAGCCACTAACACCACGAGCAGCAGCGCCCGCACCACCAGTACCTCGGGCAACGTGAGGGCCTGCTGGCCCAGTAAGCCCGATAGGCCGAGTATGGTCACTGCCACAATTACCGTGCGCGTCGGGCTCGCCACGGACCCAGCTGGGGTCGGTGCCAATGCGGCCAGCGCGTCCGGTCCGTACACGCGCCAGGCCCACACACCCAGCGCCAGTAGCGCCAGCGGCAACAGCAGCAATTGCAGCTCCGACCACTGCCCGCCCAGCACCGGATGCACGCTGCCCGCTACGGGCTCGCCCGCCGGGTCGCGCCAAAAGCTCAGCGCCACGCGGCCCAGCAGCAACAGGCCCGTTTGCAGCAGCAGCCACGAGCCCACCGGCCAGCGCCGCCGCCGCACCGCCAACAGCACCCCGCCCACCGCCGCGCACAACAGCAGCGCCAGCAGCTGCGTGGGGGCTACCGGCAGGCTGTGCGCCGCAGTGGCCGGCAGTAGCCCCGCCTGTACCTGCGTGGCCCACGGCAGCGTACCGGCCGCATAGGTAAGACCCCAAAAGCCAGTAGTAGGCTCCCCGAAACAGCACCCGGTAAGCACGCAGCCCAGGCACTGCACCACCAGCGCCCCGCACAGCGGCAGGGCCAGTGCGTCGAGCACCGCCCGGCTCAGGCCCAGCCAGCGCCGTAGGGCTACGGCGGTAAGCACCGCAGCCAGGCTCCCACCCAAGATGGAGCGGGCCGTATCAGCCGGGGCGTCGGTGAAGAGGAGCGTAGCCCACTCGCCAATAGGGTGCGTAATTAGCTTGGCTCCAAGAATAAGCGCAAGGCTGCTGGCTGCTACCAGCGCCAGCCACGGCCGCAGCGGGAAGCCGCGCCGCCAGCCTTCCCACAGCAGCAGCACCACGTTGGTGAGGGTGGCGAGCAGGTAAAAGGGCGTGTAAAAATCGTAGCCGTGAGCGTGGGGAATGGTCATTGGCGAGGCATTGAGCTACGGTGAGAAAGGAGTGCCCAAATCTAGACGCTTAAACCACCACGCTACAAAACTGCTTTTAGCTCTGCCCGACTTTAAAAAAGCTGCATGTTGCTTCTAATAAACTGGTTCATTATGGTTTGCCTAGAAATAATTAGACATTACAGCTTGGGCCTACAAATCTTGCTTTAATGGGCCAAGCCGGATTCCCGGCCTTCCGCCTCAGTCATAGCTTCGTATTGAATCAGGTTTTTCACCATGCCCTTGAAGATGATGCCGTGAAACGGGAGCACGGCGTACCAGTACAGCCGCCCGGCCAGGCCGCGGGGACGGTAGGCGGCGAGCTGCTCTACTGCGTGCCCGCCACCGGGCTGGTCCACGATGCGGAACTGCAGCCAGGCCTCGCCGGGTAGCTTCATCTCGGCGTAGAGCAGCAGGCGCTGGCTGGCTTTATCGGCCACCAGCACGCGCCAGAAATCCAGTGGGTCGCCGGCGCGAAGGCGCGAAGGGGAGCGGCGGCCGCGGCGCAGCCCCACCCCGCCCACGGCCTTGTCCATGAGCCCGCGCAGGCGCCAGAGCCAGTCGGTTTTGTACCAGCCCCGGTCGCCGCCGATGCGCCAGATGTTGTCGAGTACCTCCGCCGCTGGCCGCTGGAAGGGCATGAGCTGCCGGTCGAAGAACATGCCGTTCTTGGGAATCTGGATGGCGTCCATGTAGTTTTGGCGCATGGTGCCGGAACTCAGGGCGTCGCTCCAGCTGCTCACTACTTCGTTCTGCTCGATGCGGGTGAAGGCCAGCGCCAGCGCGGCGCGGTAGCCCATGCACTCGTGCGGAATCACACCGCTGATGCTCTTGGCCGGGTCGCACACGGTGTCGTTTTTGAGGCTCTCGACCAGGCTCTGGGCCAGCGAAAACGTGGTGCTCGTGACTAGGTACAGCCACCACGACGAGAGGCGCGGGGTGAGCACGGGCACGGTCACAATCCACCGCTTGTAGCCCCGCTCGGCGGCCAGGCCCAGCAGCATCTGACGGTAGGTCAGCACGTCGGGCCCGCCCACGTCGAAGGCCTGGCCCAGGCAGTCGGCGTTATCCAAAACCGACATCAAGTAAAACATGATGTCGCGGATGCCAATGGGTTGGCAACGTGAGTTCAACCACTTCGGCGTGACCATCACTGGCAGCTTCTCGACTAGGTCCCGGATAATCTCAAATGAGGCCGAGCCCGAGCCGATGATGATGCTGGCGCGCAGCACCGTGAGCTGGGCACTAGTGGCTTGGTCCAGCACGTTTTCCACGGCCCGGCGTGAGCGCAGGTGGACGCTCAGGCCTTGGTCATTGGCAATGCCGGAGAGGTAGATGACTTGCCGCGCGGCGGTCGTGTTGAGGTACTGGGTGAAGTTGTGCGCCGACTGCTGCTCCAGGGTGAAGAAGTTTTCGCCGTGCCCGCTCATGGAGTGCACCAAGTAGTAGGCGGCGTCGATGTCGGTGGGCAGGTGTTTGAGGGTGGCGGGCCGCAACAGGTCACCTTTGGCCACTTGCACGCGGGCCCGCAGCGCTTCGGGTACCGAGTCGGGCAGGGAGAAGCGGCGCGGGTCGCGCACGAGGCACACCACGTCGTGGTCGGCGGCCAGCAGCGGCAGCAGGCGCTGTCCGATGTAACCGGTTGCGCCGGTGAGGAGAATTTTCATGCGGCGAAGAAGTTAACGGCGCGAGCAGGTAGCCGTTCTATCTGAACGTCTGAAGCATGGTCTTGTTTCGGACTCCCCCAATGCGGGCTCGGCAATCGCTGCATCCTCAGCATCTTTGCACCTATGAAACACACGTTTGCACTGCTCGCCACTGGCTTGCTGCTGGCTTCTGCCGCTCAGGCCCAAACCAAGCTCACGGTGCCGCCGCTGAGCCCGGCCACGCACATCCGCCAGGATTTCTCCACCTCCTTCATCGACCTTACGTATTCGCGGCCCTCCCTGCGAGGGCGGGAGGCCTTCGGTAAGCTCGTGCCCAACGGCACCGTGTGGCGCACCGGCGCCAACACCGTGACCAAAGTGCGCTTCGGCGAGGAAGTCAAAATTGGTGACCAGGCCGTGCCCGCCGGGGCCTACGCCCTGTTGGCCATCCCCGATGCCAAAGAGTGGACCTTCATCCTGAACCGCGACACCGCGCAGTGGGGCACCTACGCCTACAAACCGGACCTCGACGTGCTGCGGGTGAAGGCGAAGCCCACCAAGCTGGCCGCTCCTCAGGAAACCATGTCGCTGACCGTGGAAAACATCCGCCCCGCCTCCGCCGACCTCGTGGTGAGCTGGGACCGCACCCAAGTGGCGCTGCCCATCACCGCCGACCCCGACCGAATTGTGATGGCCCAGATTCAGGAGGCCATGAAAGGCGAGAAGAAGCCCTACATGATGGCCGTGCAGTATTACTACAACGCCGGCAAGGACCTGACGCCCGCCCTGGGCTGGCTCAGCGAGTACATCGCCGCCAATCCGGCCCGCTGCGACGGCTACTACTGGCGCGGCAAGCTGCTGCAAAAGCAGGGCAACAATAAAGACGCCATCGCCGCCGCCAACAAGTCGCTGGAGCTACTGAGTGACCAAAAGAACGCCGTGGTGAAAGCCGAATACACGCGCTTGAACCAAGCGGTACTGGCCGCTGCTGGCGGAAAGAAGTAGGATTTTTAGCAAGTAAGTAGAAAAGGCTCCGCTCTTATTTGAGCGGAGCCTTTTTTGCTTGCTTGACGGCTATCCCAAAGTCGCGTTGGGAACCGGCTTGTTACTGCTTGGTCAGGCGGTAAATGTCTCTTTCGCCGTTCCTTTGCTTTGAAATTATCACCAAATTGTTCTTGGCGCTAAACTCGTATTCACCGCTCAGGATGAGCGTCCCGTCAAAATCCGTTGTCCAAGGGCAGCCATTCGTAAACGTTATTTGCTCGTTACTGGTCACCGTGTAAGTACCTGAGCACAGGGCCGGATATTTGGTTATTTGGCTGGTACCGCTCCATTCGCCAGCCGAAAAAACTAGGCTCACCTGTGCCACCGGCCCGCCGGGCTCCCGCTGGAAGGTGCCCGTATAAGTGCCATCCAAGGTAGGAGCGGGAGCTGATTTCTTGCAGCCAGCTGCCAGCAGCAAAAGGAGAAACGCGGAAATGAGTAAGTAGCGCATGACTGAAAAAGGAGTTCGCAGTCATGACCCGCGAGCTACCGGTATGGTTGCGTGAGCCATTCAGCACTTTCTCAAGAAGTGCCTACCGACCCACTACCGGCAGCACCGGCACGCTATCGTGCCCGGCCGCGTCCACGCTGGCCACGCCGAAAATGAAGTTGTCCTTGCTGATGTCCAGGTTGGCCGTCGTGCCGGTCATGGGGATGCGCTGCTGCCACTGGGGCGAACTGGTTTCGCGCACCAGCACCACGTAGCCGGCGGGCTTGGCGCCGGTGGTGGGCGCCTCCCAGCGCAGCTCGGTGCGGTTGGTGAGGTTGGCGGTGAGGACCTCTACCTTGGATGGGGCGGCGGGGGCCAGGGCCAGGCTGGCCATGGTGGCCAGGTTGATGCCGGCGTTGCGACGCAGGTAAGCAAAATCCACACCCTCAGTCACATCGCCGTAGGCGCGGCCCTTTTCGGTGCGCAGGTCCTGGTGCTGATGGGTGTAGTCCTCGTTCATCTCCGTGAAGCGCACGGCGGGGAAGCCCTGCTGGTTGAAGGGCGTGTGGTCGCCGCCGCGCAGGAACCGGTCAGGGCGGTACTCCAGCACCACTTCGTGGCCTTTGCCGTACTGCTGGGCCACGCGCTGGGTGTAGCGCGCCAGCTGGCGGCTGATGCCGTCGTTCTCGTTGCTGAGCTGCCGGCGCACGCGGGCCTGCTCGGGCGTTTCGTTAGCCGGTACGCCTTCACTGAACACGCGCAGCTGCTTGTCGTTGTTAATCACCGGGTCGAAGCCGTGCGAGTTGCCCACGATGTCGTTGTTGAGCATGGCAATCAGGTTCCAGCCTTCCTTCTTGGCGCGGGCGGCGAGGTGGCTGGAGCCATAAAGGCCCTGCTCTTCGCCTTGCACAGCCACAAACTTGAGAGTGCAGGGGAATTTTTCGCCGGCCAGCACGCGGGCCAGCTCCATCACCAGCACCGTGCCCGAGCCGTCGTCGTTGGCACCCGGCGCGTCGGCGGTGGCGTTCATCACGTCCGAAACCCGGGAGTCGATGTGGCCGCTCACCAGGATGATACGCGTGTCGTTGGGGTCGGTGCCGGGCAGGGTGGCCAGCACGTTGGCCATCAGCACGGGCTTGTTGATACGGCGGCCGTCGGGCTTGATGGTGAAGGTGTCCATCTCTACGGTCATGCGGCCGCCCCCGGCCTTGCTGTACTTCAGGAACTCGTCGCGCACGTAGTTGCGGGCCGCGCCGATTCCGCGCGTGGGGTTGTCCGTCTCGCTCAGGGTGTGGCGGGTGCCAAAGGAAACCAGCTTGCGAATATCCGCTTCCAGGTTTTTAGCCGAAATCTGCTCGACCAGTTTTTGAATGCGCGGGTCGGCGGGCGGGAGCAAGGGGCCGGGTTTGTTTTGGGCAAGGGCGGCAAAAGGCGCCAGGAGCAGGAGTGCAGCAAGTTTCATCCCTGAAAGGTAGCGCGCAATGCCAGTTGGTGCCAAGCCACGGGCCTGCAGTGCCAAAATCCTGTGCTGAGCGTTAAACAAAAGAACGTCATGCTTTACCTGGCGTCGGCTTGTCGAAGCATCTTTACACGCAATAGTAAGTGAATTACTTGCGCGATAGAGATGCTTCAAGAAGCGGACGCCAGATAAAGCATGACGTTCGTATTTGCCCAGGCAGTTTCTTAGAAAAGCTGTTGGAGCTAACGGTCTTACCCAGCCTTATAGAACGGCTCGATAGTCCGGAAATACGGATTCACGCCTTCCTCAGAATTTACATCCAGCAGCATCAAATCAACAAACTGGTAGGCGTTGCTTTTGTCCTGCAACACCGGGCCGAGCTCCTGCATAAAGCTAGGGTCGGGGCTATTGCTCTCGAAGGCCAGCAGCAGGCGCGGTACATCGGGGTTGTCGGCCAGCTGCATTTGGGCCAGGTAGGCCGCCGCGATGTGGGGCTGGGAGGCCGCCCATTCCGTAATGGCGTCGGCCACGGCGGTAGGGTAGTCGGCGGGCTGGCTGAGCAGTACCTGGGCATCGCCGCCCCCCGGCGAGAGCGGTCCGGTGAGCTGCCCGGCCAGCAGGGCGGCCAACTCGTCTTTGGGCAGCAGCTTGCCCGCGGGCGAGAACGGATTCAGCACGCAGTCCTGGCCCTGCACCATGTTGAAAAACGCGTGGCCGGGCAGGCGCACGTAGCTCACGGGCCCGTTGTCCATGCCGCCATCGGTGAGGCGGGGCACCGAGGAGAAGATGGGCAGCTTGCCATCGGACAGAATTTGCAGCTGGATTTCCTGGCCTTCGGCCAGCACCACTTCGCCCTCGTTCATGCCTTCCATCGGCGCCAGAATCATCAGCACTTCCTCTTGCAGCAAGGCCTGGTAGAAGGCAGGACGAGCATTTTCATCGGTAGCGGCCAGCAGCAGTAGCTGCTCCAGCACGTTTTCGGGCTCGAAGGGGAAGGGCTCGGGCTCCGGCATCTGGAAGGTAGGCACCGGCGCAACCGGCTCGGGCGGCGCCACAAACTTGGAGCCCTGGTAGCGGGGGCCGCCGGCGGGCTGCGCCGTGGAGTTGGGCGCAGGCGTGGAAGTGGCCGGCGTAGGATTATCTGGCGTGGTGTCGGCAGGTTTGTTTTTCAGGAAGTCGAGCAGGCCCATAATGTGATTAGGAATACGAATGAATCAGGGTGCAATCTACGGCAGAAAAAAGGTTGGAAAGAGGGTAATCAGGCTTTGGCAAGCCAAAATATTCGTTATCTGGTAGCGGCCGGACTGCTGGTTTTTTCCGCAACTCGCTACTGGGGCGTGGCACCCGCCGCCGCTGCGGTTGGCAGGGCCTTAGCGGCAGTTCTGCAGCTGCTCCTCCACTTCCCGGATGGTGCGCGGCTTGGACTTGTTGCCCCAGCTGTTCTCAATGTAGTTCAGCAGGTTGGTGAGCTGTGCGGGGCTCATTCCCTTCTCGCCAGGCATCACGTAGTTGTAGGTGACGCCGTTGACCACGATGGGCCCTTTTTGCCCGTGGCGTAGCAGACAGGGCAGCTCGGCGCGGTGCAGGGCCAGGTAATCGGCCCCGGCCAGGGGCGGAATCAGGCGCGCGAGGCCCTGGCCCTCCCCGCCGTGGCAGCTCGAACAGTGGTCCACGTACAGCCGCTCGCCCTGGTTTTTATTGCTGCTGAAACAGCCCGGCAACGTAACGGCCATTCCCGCCCCCGCCAATAGAAGTCGAAACGCTATGCGCATCTACTGGCGGGCCACCGCCGGTTGGCGGGCCTTAATTTCGGCCAGCAGGATGGGTAGCTCGGTCATCAGCCGGTCCACTTCCTGGGGGTTGAGGCTGTCGTAGAGGCCCCGAATGTGGCCCTGGTCGTCCACGAGCGCGAAAGTGCCGTTGTGGGCAAACCCGCCGGGCGCCTGCTTGTCGGGCTCGGCCGCCGTGTAATAAGCCTTGGCCAGCAGAAACACCGAGTCCTTGGCGCTGGCCTCGCCCTTGGCGCCGGTGGTGGCGAAATGCCAGTTTTTGGCCTTGCCCATGCCCAGCCGGTCGGCGTAGTCGCGCAGCACCGCCACAGTATCGTGAGCGGGGTCGATGGTGTGCGAAAGAAACGCCAGTTGCGGGTCCTGGCCGTACTTGGCGTACACCTTGAGCAACTCGCCCTGCATTTTGGGGCAGATGCCGGGACAGGTGGCAAAGAAGAAATCGGCGATGTAAGCCTGGCCTGCAAACGTCTGGTTGGTAATGATTTCACCAGATTGATTGGTGAGCTTGAAAGCAGGCACGGTGGCAAAAACCGTGTCGGCGGGGCCGCCATCAGCGCGGGGGCGCACGTCGCGCTCGCCCAGAATGGGCAGGCGGGCAGCGGGGTCGGTGCAGGCCGTGAGAAGCGATGCTGCCAGGAAAGGCAGCAGAAAAAGGCGTTTCAGCATAACTTATTTGGTAAGTGCGGGCGCGGCAGGCGCCGGAACGGGCGCGGCTGCTGGCAGTTGACCAATAAACAGCGTAGCCGAGTCTATCGTTGCACGAAATTGCTTACTTACGCCGGCCAGCACCTGCTGCTGCTGCTGGAAGTAGGCCAGGCGGGCAGCGGGCCCGGCGGTAGTATCGGGGGCGCGGTACTGGTGCATCCAGTCCATCATGGCGGCATCGGCGGCGGCCAGGCCATGCAGATAGGGTCCGGCGGCCGGGGCTTTGGCCGCCGTTATTTTGCCTTTCAGCGAATACAGGTGGTCCATTTTCGCCATCAGCGAATCGTGACGGGCCATTACGGCTTTTTCAGCCGCCTGGGCCGGGTCAGGTTGGCGCTGAGTTGTGGGAGAGGGGCAGGCGGCCAGGGCCGGAACAAATGCCACCAATATGGTACGCAGTGCGGTTTTTAGAAGGTAATTCACGCCGCAAAGGTACGCTCATCCCCTTACATCCAGACCCGCAAACCTTCATCTCCTACTCAAGAGGGCAACAAATCAATCCAGCCGTCTTCGCTCACCACCACGGCCAGCGCGGGGTATTTGCTGCTGTTCACGTAGCGGAGGGCCGAATTATATCGGGCGCCGCGCGAGGAGTCGCCTTTGTCGGTGGCCAAACCGTCGAGAATGGCCCCGATGGCATGGCACATGCCGTTGGGTTCCACAAGTACGGCCCCGTCGATGTTGGTGACGAGGCGTAGCACGGAAGGCGTCATAATGCGCGGCACCACTCGGAAGCACTGTCGGGTGAGGCGCTGGGCTTCCCTCGCCGCGCCGGTGCTGATAACCAGGATGGTGCCGGTGGGCTGGGTGGTGGCTTTCTGCGCCAAATCCCAGAGGTAGCCGATGCTATCGAGGGAGAGGTTGGGGAAAACGATGCGGGCAGTGCGCGTAAAGTTATCGGCCGCTACCTGGCCCTGCGGCAGGCGCGGGGTGTTGCTCACCACGCGCATCAGCACGTGGCCGGCGTGGCTCATTTCCCAGCTGTAGTGGTTGGTGAAGTGCACCGTGACCAGCGGCTCGTACTGGCCATCGGACTCGGGCACCAGCTGGCCCAACCCGAATACGTGCGAGGCATCCGAAATCAGGGCTGTGTGTCCTTCGCTCAGCTCCAGCAGCTTGCGAATGCTGCGGTGGTCGCGCATGGGCACGGGCGTTTCCAGGGTAAGCACCGGCACAATGGCCTGGTGCAGGCGCCGGCTCACCAGCATGGTGCCCACGCCCTCGTCGCCTTCGTGGCGCAGGGCGGCCACGCCGTTGCAGGCATCGTAGAGGCCGTGGGTGCCGGCCGGGGCCACGCGCAGCATCAGGCGGCGGCCCGCCGAGCGCAGCAGCTCGTTGTAGTCGCGGTCGAGCACGGGTTGGTCGTTGTCCACCGTGTCGGCCTCGCGCAGGGCGCGGTTGCAGTCGTGCAAAAACTCGATAATAGCCGCGTGGGGCAGGTTGGCCGGCCGGCCGGTAGTCGATTTTGGCAGGGTGTAGTAGCCGTCGTAGCAATCGGCCGAGAGTTGCAGCACTACTGTTACGAGATAGCCCTGCAGGCTCACGGGCACGGCACAAAAGGAGCGCCGGTTTTCCTGACGCGTAGTGGCCAGGTCCTGCAGCGTCGATTCGGTGGCCCGGCACACCAGCTCGTACCAGTGGTGTTTGGCAGCGCGGTCGTGGTCGTTGGGGTGCAGGTGGTACACGATTCCCTGCGGGCCGGTATTCGTTTCCAGAGACGCGGCCATGTTCTTCACGCCGCTGAAATCGAGGGGCGTGTAGCGCAGCGTCGTTGGCTCGACAATTACGGCGCCGGGTTCGTCGGGCTCTTTGGATGAGGCAAAGCCGACCAAAAAAACCTCGGGCCGGAGGTTACGGTCCAGCAAATTAAAAATACCTTCAGCGAAGAGCTGAGCAGAGACGCGAAACAGACTTTGGTGTTCCCACATGGGCAAGTTAGAGGACGGCCGAACCCTGTTGCAGGTGCGACTTCGCCCCGAACTACGGAAAAAAGCGCGGCATAGTGGTAAGGCTTAAACAAATTTCCTTGCGTGGTGCTTCTTCTACTCCCCACAAAGTTGTAACTTCGACCTGTCCGGACCCCGGCTACTGGTCTAGCCCTCACCACCGCCAAGCACGCAAGCCTATGCTTTTCGTCGACATGCTTTTTGTGATGGTGGTGGCCATCTCCTTTATTCCGATTCTGACTGGCTACTGCGCCCACAGCCGTGGCCGTTCGTTCTGGCTCTGGTTTGTGCTGGGGTGGGTGTTGCCCCTGGTGTCGTTCTTCCTGCTTTTCGCCCTCATTGCCCGCGACGAGCTGACCCCCGCCCGCCGCCTTTTGAGCGAAGCCAAACAAATTTTGCGCGAAGCCGAACAAGCCGCTGCCCGCATCCGGGCCGGGAAATAGCGTTTTTAGTGACTGGTTGTTAGTTGGCAGTTGTTAGTCTCTGGTCGAAACTAAATTCTCGTCAACAGGGCTAACTCAATCAGGCGCTGGCGCTCGTTTCTGACGCGTGACTTCCATCTTGGCGTTTTCAAACGCCGTCGTTCGCACCGTCTGGTCTCGTTGGTCCGGCGTGTCAGAGACGCGAAACCAGTGGGCAACGCGTCAGAGACGCGCGCCAGCGTTTCTGACTGCGTGAATTTAGTGAGTTAATAACCACGCCAAGCCAGCACGCCTTTGGCCACCCATGCTCCGGTGCTGAAGCAGCCCTGCAGCAGATAGCCGCCCGTGGGCGCTTCCCAATCCAGCATTTCGCCCGCCACGAAAGTACCCGGCCGCTGCCGCAGCATCAGGTGCTCGTCTAGGGCCGCGAAGGCGACGCCGCCGGCCGTGGAAATGGCCTCGTCTAAGGGGCGCAGGCCCGCTACGGCAATTGGAACGGCTAGCAGCAGCGCGGCCAGCGCTTCCGGGTTCAGCGTGGCCGCGTTGGGTTGCACTTCGCGTAGCAGGGTGGGCACCGGCGGGCCCAGGTGCAGGGTTTTGCGGAGGAAATCGGGCAGGGAGGTGCCCGGCCGGCGCTGCCGTAGCTTGGTTAGCAGGGCGTCGGGTGTGAGGTCGGGTTTCAGGTTCAGGTGCAGGATGGCTGGGCCGCCAGTGGCCAGGGTGGCCCGGAGCTGGGGCGTGCTGGCGTACACGGGCGTGCCTTCCAGGCCGTACTCGGTCAGCATGATTTCGCCGCGCAGGGCCGGGTCGTTGTTCACGCGCAGGGCAATGTTTTTGAGCGGCGCCCGGCCCGCTTTCTCCTTAAAGAAGGCGGACCATGCCACTTCGGCGCCGCAGTTGGACGGCGCAAACGGGGTAACGGCCACGCCCAACTGCTCCAATAAGGGCGCCCACGCGCCGTCGGAGCCGGTTTTGGCCCAGCTGGCACCACCCAGGGCCAGAATGGTAGCGGCGGGTTGCAGCACCAGCTCGCGGGCTGCTTCCGGGCCGCCGCGCTCGTCGCGCACGCGCAGGCCTGAGGCGCCCGCAAACCCCAGCCAGCGGTGGCGGGTCAGGATTTCAACCCCCAAATCATTCAGCCGGGCCACCCAGGCGCGCAGCAGCTCGGCCGGTTTGTGGGCGGCCACCGGAAAAATGCGGCCGCTGGTGCCCACAAAGGTTTCTATGCCCAGGCCCGTGGCCCAGGCCTGCAGCTCGGCCGGCGAAAAGTGGTGCAGCAAGTCCCGGAACCGGGGTTCTTCGGGGCCGTAGCGGCTGGCAAAGCGGCTCAGCTCTTCGGCGTTGCTCAGGTTGAATCCGCCGTGCCCGGCCACCAGAAACTTGCGCCCCACCGTGGCCTGGGCTTCGTACACCCGCACCCGGCAGCCCGCTTCGGCCAGGCGCTGGGCGGCTAGCAGGCCGGCCGGTCCGCCGCCCACCACTGCTACAAAAGACGCGTTATCGCGGGGAATTTCAGCCACAGCCAGAAGGGGGAAAGCTGCAAAGTACGGCCCCCTGCTGGCAAGCAAACCAACTAAAGCGCGGCTTTGCCGTTAGTTTTGGCCCATGGGACCTTACACGATACTAATTGGCCTGAGCCTCGCCGTGCTCTTGTCGTACTTATTTGACCTCACGGCGCGGGCTACCAAAGTTCCCTCGGTGCTGCTGCTGCTTTTGGCCGGCATTGCCCTCGGCCAGGCCAGCTCCTACTGGGAAATGCCCATTGTGGTGCCCTCTGTTGTGCTGCAGCTTTTCGGCATTGTCGGCCTGATTTTCATTGTGTTGGAAGGTTCTCTGGACCTGCGCCTGACACCGGAAAAGTTTCCGCTTATTCAGCGTTCATTTCTGGCGGCGCTGGTCATTATGCTGGTGCAGGTGGGCGCCATTGCGGCGCTGCTGCATGCGTACCTACACGTGGGCTGGCAGAGCTGCATCGTCAATGCCGTGCCGCTGGCCGTGGTGAGCAGCGCGGTGGCCATTCCGAGCGTGGCCGGGCTGGGCGGTGAGAAACAGGAGTTTATCGTTTACGAAAGCACGTTTTCCGATATCATCGGCATCATGCTGTTCAATTTTGCCCTGCAGGACAACTTTGCGCAGGGGCTGTCGGTAGTCACCTTCGGGCGCGATGTGATTGCCGTGATAGTGGTGGCCGTGCTCAGTACCGCGCTGCTGGTTTTCCTGCTGGGCCGGTTGCGTGCCCACGTCAAGTTCTTCCTCTTGTTTGCCTTCCTGGTGCTCATTTACAGCCTGGCCAAAAAGCTGCATTTGTCTTCCCTGGTGCTGGTGCTGGTGTTTGGTCTGGTGGTGAATAACGCTGATTTGCTGGCTCGGGGCGCGCGCATGCAACGCTGGTTCCGGCCCGAAAAACTGGCCGCCGAACTCCAGCAGCTCAAAAGCATCACCGCCGAATCGGCGTTTCTCATCCGCACATTCTTCTTCTTGCTGTTCGGCTTTTCCATCACGCTTTCCAACCTGGTGAGCTGGTCGCTGCTTTTTCAGGGCGTCCTCATCGTGGCGGTCCTCACCTTTATTCGGTTTTTGTACCTCAAGTACGTGGCCAAAACCGACCTCATTCCCGAGCTTTTCATCGCACCCAAAGGCCTGATTTCAGTCCTGCTCTTCTACAGCATTCCCCAAAACATGCTCATCGGTGAGGTTAGCGAAAACATCCTTTTCGTCGTGATTCTCTTCACCGGGCTGTTGATGATGATAGGGCTGATGCTCGCGCACCGAACCCCGGATATGCTTGAGGTCTAAAGCAAGTAACCATTGCGGGTACTCAGTTGCTGGCGTGCGTCTCCGACGCGTTGCCCCTTGGTTTCGCGTCTCTGACGCGCCGGCCCAACGAGACCAGCCGGGGCGAACGGCGGCGTTTGGAAACGCCAGGCCAGGAGGCCACGCGTCGGAGACGCGCGCCAGCGGCTGGCTGCGTAAGTTATGAGTTGGTAGTGAACAGCTGGTAGTGAACAGCTGGCAGTCAAAAAATAACTGTTCACTGCCAATTAAGCTTCGCTTTCCTGGATGAGCTGGCGGCGGTAGCGGGCGAGAATGGCTGATTTCAGGATGAAGCCGAGGTAGCGGCCGTCCTCTTCGCACACAGGCAGGGCCCAGGCGTCGTGGCGGTCGAAGAGCGTTAGGGTGTGCTGGAGGTCGTCGGTAGGGCCTACCACGGCACGGGCGGGCTGCATCAGCTCCCGCACCTGGGTGGTGGTGTAGTGGGCATCATCGAAAAGGGCGTCGCGCACCGAATCCAGGCTGACGATGCCCAGGAGCCGGCCGCCAGCCGCCACTACCGGAAACAGGTTGCGCGAGGTGTGGCGGAAAATGTCCACCAGCTCGCCCAACGTGGTGTTGGGGCGCACGGCGATGAAATCGGTTTCCAGCAACTTGCGTGGGTCGAGCTGCGACAGCAGACCCTGGTCGCGGTTGGCGTACACGTCCACGCCCCGGGCCGTGAGCTTGCGGGTGTACACGGAATAGGGCTCGAAGTACTTGGTGATGAGGTAGGAAGAGCTGCTTACTACCATCAGCGGCACGAACAGGGCGTACCCGCCCGTGATTTCGGCAATGAGGAAGATGGCCGTGAGCGGCGCGTGAATGACGCCGGCCAGCGTGCCGGCCATGCCCAGCACCACAAAGTGAACCTCCGGAATATAAATCAGGCCGCTCAGGTTGATGAGCCGGGCAAAGAAAAAGCCCGCCAACGCGCCCGCAAACAGCGACGAGCCGAACATGCCCCCGTTGCCCCCGGCCCCCACCGTGATGCTGGTGGCCACCACCTTCAGCATCAGGCTGAACAGCACCAGCACCAGCAGCAGCCAGGGGTTATTATCCTGATAAACCGAGAAAATACTGCCGTCGGTGAGGCGTTCGGCGTGGCCCTCAAGTAGTAGCTCCACCGTGTTGTAGCCCTCGCCGTAGAGGGTGGGAAACAGGAAGATGAGCACGCCCAGCGAGGTGCCTCCGAGCAGCACCTTCCGCCAGTTCAGGCCCGGCCATTGGCCAAAAAACTGCTCGAACCAATGGTAGGTCCGAATCATGTAGACCGAGAAAAAGGCGGTGAACAAGCCCAGCAGAATATAGAACGGCACGGCATCGACGGGCCAGCTGGTGGTGATGAGCACGAAGGGCTGACCGGCGTAGAGGGCTTTGGAAACCACCGTGGCCGTGGCCGAGGAAATCAGGAGGGGGATAAAATACTGCGCTGGTAACCCCAACAGAATGGTTTCGACCGCAAACAGCACCCCCGCGATGGGGGAGTTGAAGATGGCCGCCACGCCCGCCGCCGCGCCGCAGCCGGTGAGCAGGCGCCGCCGCCGCCGGTCCACGTGCAGCACCCGGCCGATGTTGGAGCCCAGCGCGGCCCCGGTCACGGAAATGGGGGCCTCGGTACCGGCCGAGCCGCCGAAGCTCACCGTAAGAAAAGCCGTAATCATCTGCGAATACAGCTTGGACCGCGGCACCACGCTGTTTTCGCGGGCCGTGCTGTAGATGATGGGCCCGATGCCCCGGCCCAGCTGCCCACCCAGCAAGTATTTGGTAACCAGTACCGTGAGCGTGATGCCGATGATGGGGTAAATGGACAGGGCGAACACCCGCTGCGGCTCCGAGATGGCCACTTGCAGCATTTCCTGCTGCGCGCTAATGGCCGTTTTCAGCAGCACCGCCGCCAGGCCCGCACCCACGCCCACCAAAATGCTCAGCAGCAGCATGTACATCCGCTCGCTGACGTGGCGGGCCCGCCATAGCAGCAGCGGACGCAACAAGCGGTGAACGGCGTGGTGGGGCATGAGCTATAACAAAGGGTTAACGCAGAAGCAGCAACGCAAAAAGAAGGCGGGCAGATTGCGGCTTAGCAAAACAATAGCTCGGTGGGCCCGCCAAAAACCACGCCTAAATTGTCGGCGGGCCTTCTTTTTAATTACAGTTCCATGATGTCCTCGTTCCAGAGCGTGGGCTCGGCGGCAATAAATTCGTCCATCATATCCACGCATTCCTGCAAGTCCAGGTCTACTACTTCCACGCCGTGGCTTTCCAAAAAAGCCCGCGACTCGCCAAACGTGCGCGACTCGCCCACCATTACCTTCGGAATTTTGAACTGCACGATGGTGCCGGCGCACATGTAGCAAGGCATGAGCGTGGTGTAAATGACGGTGTCGCGGTAGGTGCGCTGCCGGCCGGCGTTGGTGAGGCAGTCCATCTCGCCGTGCTTGATGGCGGAGTCTTCCTGCACGCGCTTGTTGTGGCCCTGGCCCACTATTTTGCCATCGCGCACGAGTACCGAGCCAATGGGAATGCCGCCCTGCGAGCGGCCCAGTCGGGCTTCGTCGATGGCAGCTTGCATGAATTCGTCTTTGATGTTGTGGTCAGTCATGGGTGGATTTTCTAAAATATTCGTTTGTCATCCTGAGCTTGTGAAGGCCCTCATCACGCTTGCGCCGTTTACAAATACTGCAAACTGTTCAAACCTGATAAGGGCCTTCGCAAGCTCAGGATGACAGAAGGGGAAGGCTAATTAGCGGGCGCAAATGCCTCGGTAGGGGCAATACTCGCACTTCTTAAAATCGTCGGTTTTGCGGATGGGCTCCGCTGGGTCCAGGATTCGCAGCACAATTTTACGCACTAAGTCCTCGGAAACCCGGACAAAATCTTCCCCGTTGGGGGTTAGGAAGCCCAAGTCTGCCGAGAGCAGGCCTTTATCGAGGTTGCGCATGGAGACGATGGCCGTGTTTTCGGTTTCGCGCTTTTCGGTGCTCGCCAGCATGAGGCGGTAGAGCCAGAGCTGGCGCACTTTGTCGGCGCTGG
Organism: Hymenobacter sp. IS2118; assembly: GCF_000715495.1. Lineage (GTDB taxonomy): Bacteria > Bacteroidota > Bacteroidia > Cytophagales > Hymenobacteraceae > Hymenobacter. The sequence continues at coordinate 45,462 of NZ_JNLX01000175.1, forward strand.
AGGTGGCTTCGTGCAGCAGGCGCTCGGTGGCCTCGGCTGGGGTAAGCTTGCCGCGGTTGGTCAGGTTCAGGTCGTTGGCTTCCACGAGCCCGGTTTTGTAGTCTACCACGCGCAGGCGGCCGTCGGGCAGCTGGTCCACGCGGTCGGCTTTGCCGAAGAGGCGCACGGCCAGCGGGCCCGCGCCGGGCACGTCCACAAATACGGTGGCGGCCAGGTCTTTTTCGAGGCTAAAGAGGCGCAGGGGCAAGCCTTCGCTCTGCTCCAGGCCTTCGAGGTAGCGCGAAATGAGGCGCCCGGCCACCTGCCCGTACACGTGGTTCAGGCCCTCGTCGGGGCGGGCGTGCTTCTCGGTTTCTTCCTGGCGCAGGGCCTTGCGCACTTTCTCCGGCACTTGTTTCAGCAATTCGGGAATGTCGGCGGCGGTGATAGGCCGCGCGTCCTGCTCGAAGGGCAGCATCAGGTTTTCGAGCGCCGCGTGTACCATCGTGCCGAAGCTGCCCGCTTCCAGGGTTTCTTCCACCGCCTCATTCTCCTGAAAGCGGGCCACCTTGGAAAAGTAAAACCGCAGCGAGCAAGCCAGAAAATCATTCAGGCGCGAGGGCGAGATGTTGCGTTCCAGCACGCCGCGCAGGGCAGCGAGCATTTCCTCATCCTTTTCCAGCACAAAGTCGCCGGTGTAAGAGGCGTTAGGAGTTAAGCGTGAAGCGTGAAGCGTTAAATCAACGGCTGCCACATGCTCAGTTATTAACCCTTCACTCTCCACTCTTACCTCAGTTGACGGAACCGAAACTGTTAAATCTTCCAGCACCATGTGCGGGTTCTGGGGCAGCAGGTCGTTTTGTAGCTGGAGCAGGAAACGGCTGCGCTCGCCGCTCTTCATGCCGTCGGCGCCGGGCAGCACGTGCACCAAATCCACCCGTTGGGCGCGTTGCAGCAGCCGCCAGAAATTGTAGGCCGTGATGGCTTCGGCATCGGCATAAGTAGGCAGCTTAAATTCCTGCAGCACGTCGTACGGAAACAGCGACTGCGCCTTTTTGGGTGTCGGCAGTACGCCCTCGTTGCAGCTGAGGATGATGACGTGGTCGAAATCCAGGGCCCGGGTTTCAAGCAGGCCCATCACCTGAACGTCGGCCAGGGGCTCACCCGAAAACGGTAGGCGCGTGCGGCCCATCTGCTCATAAAGAAAGCGCCGGAACGAGCGCACCGACAGGCGCTGCTCGCGGCAGTCGAAGGCCGAATCGAGCTGCTTTATCAGCGTGTAGAACAGGTACAAATATTCCGCTTCGATGCCCGACTGTTTATCGGCATACACTTGCTTGAGTAGGTCGATGAGGGCGTGGCAGGCCGCAATAATGTCGTCGCAGTTGTTCCAGGTTTTGAACAGGGCCGCAATGAGCGGATGGTGGGCGCCCAGCTTCAGCAGCTCGGCGGCGGGCAGCAGCACGGCGTTGAGGCGCACGATTTCGCGGCACACCTGGTCGAGCACGCCGTGATACTGGGGCTGGTCGGCCTGGCGGTCCTGCCACTGCTGGTAGCGGCGCAAAAAGGGGTGGCTCAGCAGCTTGGTCACGGCCAGGTGGTGATAGCGCGGCACGCCGAAGTCCGTTTCGGCGCCGCCCTCCCGGATGCCGGTGAGGTGTACTTCAAACAGCAAATCGACCAGGTTAAACAGCGGCGTGGCCTGGAAGCTCAGGCCCATCGTCACGTTGTAGTCGGGCACCTCGTCGGGTGGCAGGCCGTGGAGCACGGGCAGGAGCAGGGTTTCGTCGGGTAGCACCACGGCCACGGTGGCATCGGGGTACTGGCGGCGGGCTTCGGCCAAAAGCTGGCCGGCCAGCTTGCCCTGCATGCTGGGGTTGGCCACGCCCAGGTAGCGTACATGGCGGGGCTGGCCGCGCAGCCATTCGGTGCCGCCGCCGAAGCTTTCCAGCGGCAGATTCCAGTTTGTGAGGTAGCGGCGCAGGTGCTGGCCCGCCCGGTTGGGCGAGCCCTCTTCCAGGTAAAATGGGTCGCCGTCGAAGCGCACTTCGGCCCGCCCGCTGGCCATCAGCAAGCGAATCAGCTGCTCCTCAGCTTTCGATAAATTGCCCAGCCCCACGAAAATATGGCGCGCTACTTCGGCTTCGGCGGGGTCCTGGAGGCGCTTTTCGAGCTTCTCGACGGCCATGCGGTAGGCCAGGCCGGGGTAGGCGAGGTGCGTGGCCAGCATGCGCCGCTTCAATTCGCGGTACACTTTTTCGAGCTGGTCCCAGAAGCTGAAGGAGTGGGCGGCGGCTTTGCTGTTGGCGGGCAGGGCCGCCAGGTCCCAGCGCTCCAGCGCCTTGGCCTGGCTCAGGTATTCGAACACTTTGCGGGTGGGCGCCAGGTTCTGGTCGAGGTTCGAGAAGTCCGTCAGCAGCAGCCCGGCCCAGCCCACGAACCGGTCGAAATCCAGACTGGTATCGATATTTTTGAGGATGTCGAACAGCAGCAGCTGCAGCGCGATGGGCTCCTCTACCTGTACGCCGGCCAGCTCCACCATGTAGTCTTCCATCGCGGCCACGCGGGGCGCCCACAGCGGCGCACCCACCGGCAAGGCCAAGGCCAGCTCGTTTTTCAAATACACCACGGCCCGGCGCGTGGGCACTACCACCACCAAATCGGACAACTCATCGAGCGGGCCGGAGCCGTAGCGGTCCAGCAGCGCGCGGGCCGTAGCGGCCAGGAAAGAAACAGAAGCCACGGACGGCGCGACGGCGTCGGGAGCGGGGTAGGAGGTGGGCTGGGCAGGCATTGCGGTAAAGATACCGGGAAGGCCAAACAGGACCGCGCGGTCCCGGCCCCTTGCCCGGCGGTACGGTCCCGCCGGGCGCTAGCTCGGTAAGGCTTCCAGCCAGGGTTCGGGGGCGCCACTGGCCACAAATTCGAGCAGCAATTCCAGCAGCTCGGGGCAGGTGCGGGGGCGGGGCACCTGCAGGCCGGGAATATCCGGCGGTACGTTGCCCAGCAGGTGGCGCAGGTCCAGAGCGGTGGCACTACGGAAGTCCATGGTCCAATCGGTAAAGCAGCGTTGCAGGCCGGGACCGTTGGCAATCACCCGGCAGTTGTAGTGTCGCGGGTCGGCCACGATGCGGTTGAAATACAGGTTCCGGACTACGGCTTGCTCGCCTTCGAGCACCTGCATGAAGCGGCCGTCGGGAGTATACAGCAGCAAGCCCGTGATGTGATGGATGCGGTTGAAATTCCGGCTCCGCTGGAGCAGGGCAGCCAACTCCGGCTGCTCAAAGGGCACCATCGCCTGGCTTTGATAAATGAGGTGGTGCAGGGCCATAGCGCACTCCTAGTAAGTGGACAAAAGCCGATGCCAAGCCAGAAATCGCGCCTTTTTGGGGCTTTTCCTGGGCGGAAACTCTCGGCTCAGGCAAGATACAAAATTTACACATCAAAAGCGAGGTTTCTACCGCGCACAAAATGGTGCCCACCGGCAGGCGCGGCCCGGCGGCTTTTTGTTTCCTTTGCTCCTCCAACTATTTCTTTGCTGCTCCACTTCATCCCTTTGCCCATGCGATTACCGCTTCTCTGGGTGCTGGCAGCCGGGCTGCTGGCTCCCAACGCCCACGCTCAAACCACGCCCTCTGCCGATACTGCCCGCGTGGCCGCCACGCCGCCGCCACCGCTCTGGCGCAAGTCCGGCAAAACCGCCCTCGGCCTCAACGAGTCGTTGCTGAGCAGCAACTGGCGCGGCGGCGGCGTCAATACCATCGGCTTCAACGCCCTGGCCAACCTGAAAGCCAACCGTAAGCTGGGCGTGCACAGCTTCGATAACGAATCGGATTTCCTGTTTGCCTTTTCCGAAACCCGCGGCCTGGGCTACCGCAAGGGCCAGGACCGACTGTACCTCGACACCAAATACGGCCGCGACATCAGCTCCGACTGGAACATGTTTTTGTCGCTGAATTTGCTCACGCAGTTTGCCGGCGGCTTCCAGTACGACAAGGATGCCCTCGGCAACGAGCGCGCCCGGCAGGTGTCCAGCTTCTTCGCGCCGGCTTTCATCACCGCCGCTTACGGCTTCGAGTACCACCCCAATCCCACGTTTCGGGTGCGCCTGGCGCCCTTCGCGCCCCGCCTCACGGTGGTAAACCGGGCCGAGCGGTTCGTGGCCGTGCTCGGCGACACGCCCTATGGCGTGAACCCCGGCCGCAGCGCCCGTTGGGAAATCCTGGCCGCCCAAATCCTGGCCGAGTACGACAAGCCCCTGAGTCCTACCGTGGCCCTTAAGGCCCGTTACGTGCTGTTTGCCAATTACCGCAACCTCAACGGCAAAGAAACCGACCACCGCCTCGACCTCGGCCTTACCGCCAAAGTGGGCAAATACATCAACGTGGCCATCAACGGTATAGCCCTTTACGACTTCGACCAGGACGCCGGCCTCCAATACTCCCAGGGCCTCAACATCGGCATCGCCTACGCCTTCCAAAACTTCGTGGACGAGAAGAAGTAAGATGGGGAAGCTTGAGTAACAAAAGAAGCGCTGGAGCCGGGAAAGGTTTTTATGAGAATTTGTGCTAAAAATCGTTGCCGATATTTTCGCAAGAAATGATTTTTGAAATTAACAACCTTTTTGTGTCTTCATTGTAAGCATGCTTGATAGACATTATGTCATTAATAATCAGCGGTATTTCTCGTTTATTCTTGACAATTATGTATTCAATGTCATTAGGGGTGAATGACAGAGTGAAATTGGCTCTCAAGTTTTCATTCGCTTGGTCTTTTACAACCTCGTCGAAGAACTCATTTTGGCGGTGGTCTAATTCAAGGTGGTATTGTACCGGTCAATTACAATTTTAATCCGGGCGGTGTGCATACTCAGCGACTTGCTGAAGGAACAAGATTTTCGCACGAGCACCCCACAGCGCTGGCGTAGCGAACAGTTGATGGCTTCGACAATACTTGTTCCGCCGCTGCCCTTGGGGCAGCGGCGATGGTGCCAGCGGGGCAACACCTCCACGTAGGCCTCCCACAGGTCGGTAAAATACCAGCAATGGCGGTGGTAGCGCGGAGGCAGAGCCAACCACAAGCGCCGGGCCGTGGCCGCGTCCCGTCGGCCCAGCACCCAGGCCACGATGCGCCGGCTGGCCCGTTCGACGGCCAACCACAGCCAGACTTTGCGCTTCTTGCGGCCCACGAAGGTCCACATTTCATCCAGCTCCAGCGCTTCCCACTCCTTTTTCTGGTCCTTTTTGGGGCGCAAGCGCGGGAGCGCCGGCGAAGCCGCTTGCGCTTTTTTTTATCCGGCTGGCAATCGTCACCCGCGAGATACCCGTCACGCGGGCAATGCTGCGCTGCGAGTTGCGCTCGCCCAGCAACTCGTCCACCTGCGCATACTGCAGCGCTTTGGCCACGGCGGCGGGGGTAAAACGGGCTTGATGCCCGCAGCCTTTGCACTGGTATTTGGCATGGCCCCCAGCGCTGCCGTTACGGCGAATATGTTCACTGCCGCAAGCAGCGCAGAAATGTTGCGTAAAAACCATCCCTAAAATTAATCATTTCACCTTAGATTAGACCACCGCC
>NZ_JNLX01000176.1 GCF_000715495.1 Hymenobacter sp. IS2118
GGTGCGCCGGCAACAGGTTTCACCGCCACTTTCCGGTTTGCCGGGTTTTTGGTGGCCGAGAACTTGGCTTTGAGCTTGCCCGACTCGGCGGGCGTGAGCTCGCGCCACTGGCCGGGGGCCAGCTCGTCCAGCGCCAGCTCGTCGATGCTGGCGCGGATGAGGCGCAGGCAGGGCAGGCCCACCGCTGCGCACATCTTGCGCACCTGCCGGTTCATGCCCTGCGAAATGGTGATGGCGAGCCAGCTGGTGGGAATGCTGGCCCGGAAGCGGATGGGCGTGCTGCGTTCCCACAGCCCAGTCGGTTCGGGCATTGCCACAGCCTGCGCGGGCGCGGTAAGGCCGTCCTTAATCTGTACGCCGCGGCGTAGCTTCAGCAGGGCTTCTTCCGAAACCAGGCCTTCCACCTGGGCCCAGTAGGTTTTCGGAACCTTGAATTTTGGGTCACTCAGGCGGTGCTGTAGGGCCTTGTCGTCGGTGAGCAGGAGCAGGCCCTCGCTGTCGAAATCGAGCCGGCCCACCGGGTAAATGCCGGGCACGGCCACGAAATCCTTGAGCGTGGCGCGGCCGTGCTCATCGGTAAATTGGGTGAGGACTTCGTAGGGCTTGTTAAGGAGGAGGTAGCGCATATTTTTTTCCAGTGACCGTCATGCTGAGCTTGCCGAAGCAGCTCTACCGCAATACTAAAATCGATTAGTTGCACGATAATGATGCTTCGGCAAGCTCAGCACGACGATTCTTTTGTGTTGTTCTGATGACAGCTTTCTATAAATGTTCCGGGCCGCTACTCCCACCAGCGGGAACTTGGCAGCGCCGTGCCCAAAGTTACGGTTTCGCCGAGGCGGGGCGTGGTGATGGGCTGGCCCAATCGGGCGGCTTCGGCGGTGGCGCGGCGGATAGGGTCGTTCCAGGCGTGCTTGGCTTCGGTGAAAGCGGCCCAGTGTACGGGCAGCATAAGCTGGCTGCGCAGGTCGCGGGCAGCCTGCACGCTTTGTTCGGGCAGCATGTGAATCTGGGCCCATTGCGCGTCGTACTGGCCGCATTCCATCAGGGTCAGGTCGAAGGGGCCATAGGTGGTGCCAATGCTGCTGAAATGCGGCCCGTAGCCGCCATCGCCGCTGTAGAACACGCGTTTTGTGGCCGATTTCAGCACCCAGGAGCTCCACAGCGTCGAGTTGCGATTGGTGAGCCCGCGCCCCGAAAAGTGGCGGCTGGGCGTGCACACCAGTGTGAGGCCGTCAACCTGTGCTTCGTCGCCCCAGTTCATTTCCGTGATGCGCTCCGGGGCCACGCCCCAGGCCCGCAGGTGCGGCCCAATGCCCAGCGGCACGTAAAAGCGCGCCACCTTGCCCTTGATGCGCCGAATGGTTTCGTAGTCGAGGTGGTCGTAGTGGTCGTGCGAAATCAGCACCGCATCAATGGGTGGCAGCTGGTCGGGGGCGATGGGCAGGCGAGGGTTGTAGCGGTTGGGCGTGGCCCAGCTTACCGGGCCCATCTCCATGCTCAGCATGGGGTCGAGTAGGATGTTTTTGCCGGCGATTTCCACCAGGCTGGCCGAGTGCCCAAACCAGGTAACGCGCACTTTTTCGGGCGTTTTTTGGGTGATGGTGAGCGAGTCGAGCGGCAGCATCGGGAGCGGGCCGGCTGGCGTGGCGTGCGGGTCTTTTTGGAAAATAAACTTCCACATCATGGACACGAAGCTGCCGTCCGTGGAAAGCACCGTGGGCACGAGGTTCACAAACTCCCCGTCCTGATAATGCCCGGACTTCTCGTAAACCGCCACCTCGGCCTTGCTGGGCTTGCCGCCAAACTGCGGACTGAGGCCGGTGAAGGCCACGGCCGCGATGAACACGACGCCAATAATGCTGCCGGATGCCATAAAAAAGGATTTTGAGGTTTTGCTCATGCTACTTACGCGGCAACTTTGCCGTGGGCCAGGGCCACGATGTCACGCACTTCCAGCACCGGTTTGGGATAGCCCGTTCGCACCGCTTCAAGCATGGCCCGGCCCACTTCGGCCATCGTGGAAACGTAGTTGGGGGCCAGCCGCCGGGCCAGCGGGTACAGCCAGGCAACGTACTTGTACAGGCTGAGAATATTGCGCTGGCCGGGCGTAGCCCGCATAAACCCCGGCCGGAACATGTAGGCGGCCGAAAAAGGCAGGCGGAGCAAGGCGTTTTCAGTGCGGCCTTTGGTGCGGGCCCAGTGGCTGCGGCCGTGCTCGCTGCCATCGGTGCCCGCGCCGGTCACGTAGCAGAATTTTAGCTCAGGGTTGAGGCGCAACAAGGTTTCAGCTACCGCCAAAGTCGTGTCGTAGGTGATGCGCTCGTAATCGGCCTGGCTTATTCCCAGGGACGAAACCCCGGCGCAATAGAAGCAGGCGTTGTAGCCTGTGAGCTCGGATTCCAGCGCGGCCAGCTGCTGAAAATCGGCGGCCAGTACCTCCCGCAGCTTGGGGTGCGCGTAGCCACCGGGCTTGCGGTTGAGCAGAAGTACGGCTTCCACGCCGGGGTCGCGCAGGCATTCGAGCAGCACGCCCTCGCCCACCATGCCGGTGGCCCCGGTAATTATGACTTTGATTTTCATAGAATGGCCCGCCTAAATGAGGCCGTGCCCAGCTGATGACGCACTAGCGGCGTCGCTACTTTAAGCGCGCTCCTTTTAAATTATGCCGGCAAGCTGCGCGAGGTGAATTATCTGGACCGGTCACGGCAAGCAAATCCGTCCGCAGGCCTCGTCTAAATACTCCCGGAATACTTTCGTGCGGCCCATTCCACCGTCAGGAAAGCAAAAATCACGAAGAAAAGCCACTTCAGATTTATCAGGTCTTTCAGGTCTTCTTCGGCCGTAATAACGGGCTTGTAGTTGGCCTTCAAAATATCCTCCGCCAGCTTATCAAGCTGCGCCGGATAGTACAGCTGCGCGCCGCTCCGGCGGGCCAGCTGCGCCAATAAATTGTGGTTGGCCCGCGATTCCAGCGCCTCTAAAGGCTGCGACTGCACTAGCAGTTCGCCCGCGTCCTGCTGGGGCTGGCCGCCGAGGGTGGCGCGGGCCTGGTAGCGGTAGAGGCCCTCCGGCAACGGCCCCAGCCGCAGCGGCGACCCGTCCTCGGGGTTGGCCAGGCTGAAGCGCCGCACGCGCTTTTGCTCGTCGGTGAGGGTGAGGTCGATGGTCTGATTATAGAGGCGCTCAAACACGGCGTTGTAGGTTTCGGCGCCCAGCGTCACATCGTCCTGGGTGCCGAAGCTTTCCTGCGTGGGGTACACGTCGAGGCGCTTCTTGTTGGCGTTTTGGGTGAGAAGCTGGAGCGTGCGGATTATCAGCCGGTCGTAGGCTTCGGGCTTGTCGTCGTGCTCCACGGCCTCCGTCAGGCGCCACTGCCAACTGCCATCGGTGAGCAGCGTGCCCTGGCGCCGCTCGGCCGGCCCGCCAAAAACCAGCAGCGGCTTTTGCGTGGCCAGCCGCCCCACCTGCTGCCACAGCGCGGCCTCGGCCCCCGGTCCCAGGCGGTAGTCGCCGAAAGGTACGGGGCTGGGCGGGTAGGCGGCGTAGCGGCGGGCCGTTTCCTCGTCGGTGGCAAAGCGGGCGAAACCGGGGTTGGGCAGCGGCGTCACCTCATCGGTTTGGGCACCGCGGGCCTGAATGGTAAGGCCCGTTCCCAATTGGTTATAAGCCGCCAGGTCCGACTGTGCCCCGATGATGTAGAGTGCCGGTGTGCGCCGGGCTTTCACCTGGGCTAGTATATCATTGCCCAGTCCGCCCTGGGCCGGCAGCTGATGCAGTATGGCCACGTCGAAATCGGACCCTGGGCGGAGCGGAGCCACACCGGGCACGGCCAGGGTCAGGTCGAAATTGTCGTTGGCCAGAATAGCGGCCCGCAGGGCTTTCAGGTCGGGGTGGGGCGCGGCGCCGGCCAGCAGCACGCGCAGCTTGCCCTTCACAATTTCGACGAAGGTCGTGCGGGCGTTATTCAGCTCGGTGAATTCGCCGGGCTGGGGCAGCACGCGCACCTCGTAGCGCCGCTTGCCGGGCGCGGGCGCCGTAATCTGGAAGCTGGCTTTGGTCCGGCGGCGGCCGGCGGGCAGCGCCACGCGGCGGCTGTCGAGCACCCGGCTGCCCTCGCGCAGCTCCACCGTGGCCGTGCCGCCTGCGTAGCCTTCAAAACCCAGCTCTGCTTCCACCGGAAATTTATTGCCGCTGAAAGCCACCCGGTTGTAGGTGAGGCCGGTGAGGCGCAGGTCGCGCTTGGGCACCGTGTCGCCCACTGCCACGGCGTAGATGGGGAAGTTGTAGTCGGCATTGTCGGGGCTGCGGCCCTGGTTGGGTAGGCCGTCGCTCAGCAGCACCACGCCGGCCAGGTTGCGGCCGTTGTAAGCGTCGCGGGCACCCGCCAGCAGTTGGTCGATATCGGTGGCGGCGGCGCCAAAGCGCAGCGAATCGAGCGGAGTCGGGCGGCCCGGCGAGGTCGTGAGCGTACGGGTTTCGACGGTGAAGCCCTTGCCGCGCAGGGTTTCGGCGAGACGGGCGAGGCCAGTGGTGGCCTGGCTCAGCACCGGTTTGGGGGTGAAGAGGGCGACCGATTGCGAGTTATCAACCGCCAGCACAATGGTGGGCTGGTCGGTGCGCGTGGTGGTGCTTTTGATGAACGGTGCCAGCAGCAGGTAGCACAGAAAGCTGACCACGGCGAAGCGCAGGGCGGCCAGCGCGTAGTTCAGGTTTTTGCCCCACGGCGCCCGGGCCGAGTACTGCAACGCCGCGTAGCCCGTGCCCACGGCCAGGCAGAGCAGAATAAACCAGGAAGAATATTGAGTGGTCAGCAAAAGAAAATCGGATAGAATCAGGCTAAAGGTCGGCAGAAGCGCCCAAGTTTGCAGCCCGCCGCCAGTTCAACGACTCAGCACCGTAACCAGTTCGGGGCTATTAAAGATGCTGACCGGCGAAATCACGGTTTCCTTCAGCGGCAGCTTCCGGCCGTAGCGCTCGCGCAGCTTGGCCTGCACGGCGGGTTGGCTCAGGTCGAAATCGCGCAGATGCTGGAGTTTTCCAAGCTTCCGGCCGATTCCCCGCTCATACACTTTCCAGATAAGCTCGGAGCAATAAATCCGGTCATCGGACCAGCCGAAATACAGGTCATAATTATGGCCCAGCATCGGCTTTCCGGCCGTTTTCAACCGAGCCAGCGCGGCGGGCGTGAGCACGGCGTCGGCGTCGCGCAGGCGCTTGGTTACGAAGTGGCCGCCCTGGCCCCGCGCCACCCAGTCGGCCAGCGGCTAAGCTTCACTGGCTGCACGGCTTCGAATACCTGCCAGTTTTCACCCTGCTTATACACGATGCCGCAGTGGCTCCAGGCCGAGTGCGTGGCCAGCTGAATGGCCCGGCTCTGGGCCGATTGTGAGGTGTGAAAAATCAGGTCGCCATCGCGGAGCTGGGGCACGATTTGGGCGGTGGCAGCTTCGGCGGCGCGGTGGCTCTGGTCGCGGAGCAGCTTGCGGTGCAGGCGCGGGTAGGCGGCTATGGCGAAGCCGGCGAAGAGGAGCAAGGGGAGTAGGAGCCGGTGGTTCATTACGGTTTACATCTTATGTTTCATGTCAGAAATCAGCTTATTACTCACATGACACAAATCAGTAGCCAGCGGGATACTTGTAATACGGGGCTGCACGAAGCGACCGAACAGTTGTACAGAGCGTTTGCAAAGTATCCATCCAATCCGGAGATGAATATCAGCCCATACTTTCAGGACCAACTTGCTCCGTGGAATCAACTTGTAGCTTCAAAGCCTCTCCGCGGACTTTCGATTGATGACCTCGAGAATTACTCTTTTAGAGCGATGACGACTTGGGGAGATGTCCAGGACTTCAAGCATTTTTTGCCCCGCATATTTGAGCTGCTTGCAGAGCTACCAAACGACATGAATGGTTTGGATGAATGGGTGACCTTAGATAAGCTCAACTATGGCAATTATAAAAGTTGGCCAAAGAATGAGCAGGGGGTGGTGCATCGGTTCTTAATAGCATTTTGGCAAAAGCTTTTGCTGGAACCTTCGGATGCTATCAATGCCTATTTTGATAATTGTTTTCCTGCCATTGCTAATGTCTATCCAGATTTCAACCAACTGTTGCAGTTCTGGACAACAACCGACAATCAGCATGCTAGCCGTCGATTAGCTGACTTCGTTTGTGGATTTGAAGAAGAGGTGCTGAAGAAACAGGTCCTGCCCGGATATGAGGTTATGCCTCATCAAGGGAAATTATTCCTGATGTGGTTGAGAAGTCCTGCGGTGCTTGATAAGTTAAAGCAGACCACACCATCGGAATCCTATCCACACATTGATGTGGAGCTGATTTCTGTGATACAGCAGTTGGAACAACCGTTATAGGTTGGCTCGGTCTATCAGCTTCTATCAAATTTAGGTCAGCATCCCGCCATCCACTTGCAGCACTTGGCCACTGATGTAGCTAGAGTCATCCGAGGCCAGAAACGCGGTGGCTTTGGCCACGTCTTCGGGCGTGCCGCCGCGCCGGAGCGGAATGGCTTTGCGCCACTCGTCTACCTGCTTGGGGTCGAGGGCGTCGGTCATTTCGGTTTCGATGAAGCCGGGCGCGATGGCGTTGCAACGGATGTTGCGCGAGCCCAGCTCCAGGGCCACCGACTTGGTGAAGCCGATGATGCCGGCCTTGCTGGCGGCGTAGTTGGCCTGCCCGGCGTTGCCCTTGATGCCCACCACGCTGGTCATGTTGATGATGCTGCCGGCCTTGGCGCGCATCATGGGCTTGGTGGCGGCTTTGGTGAGATTAAATACCGACTTGAGATTAACGTTCATTACGTTGTCCCACTGCGCTTCGCTCATGCGCATGAGCAGGCCGTCCTGCGTAATGCCGGCGTTGTTGACGAGGATGTCGAGCTTGCCGAAATCGGCGATGACGTCCTCAATCAGCTTTTCGGCCTGGGCGTAATCTGAGGCGTCGGAGCGGTAGCCTTTGGCTTTGGTGCCGTGGGCGGCAAGCTCAGTTTCCAGGGCCTGGCCCTTCTCCACCGACGATAAATAGGTGAAGGCGACATCGGCGCCGAGCTGGGCAAAATGCGCCGCGATGGCGCGGCCAATTCCTTTGGAAGCGCCCGTTACGAGGGCCACTTTTCCGGTGAGTGTGTTGGTCATGGGGCGAAGGTAGCGCATCTTAGCTGTTAGCTAATAGCCTTTGGCTAGTAGCTTTTGGCCATCAGCTGGTGCGTTTTGAAGGCGTTTCTTGGTAAGAAACTGTTTGCGGTTGGCCGTCTGCTGTTAGCTTTTGGAGGTAGCTTGCAGGGCCAAAAAGCAGCGCTAGCGAGAAGCTAACAGCTAATGGCTAACGGCTAACAGCTTACGAAAAATGGACATCTGCATTCTGGGCGCGGGGCCCGGCGGGGCCACGGCCGCCCTGCACCTGGCCAACGCCGGCCACTCCTGTTTACTGCTCGACCGCGCCGCGTTTCCGCGCGATAAAGTGTGCGGCGACGCCCTCAGCGGTAAGGTGCTGAGCGAGTTGAAGCGCATCGACGAGACGCTGACCGGGCGGTTGGCCGCCGCGCCCATGCAGGTGCCGAGCTGGGGCATCGATTTTTTCGCACCCAACGGCCGCCGGCTTGCCATTCCCTTCAAGCCCAAGTTCGACAAAGCCACCGACCGCGCTGCCGGCCACGTCGCCAAACGCATCGATTTCGATAATTTCCTGGTGGAAGAAGTACGGCAGCGGCCCGAAATTGACTTCCGCGAAAACGTGGACGTGGCCCGCACCGAGCGCACCGCCACCGGCTGGCAGCTGCTCGATAAGGCCGGCAACGAAATCGCCAGCTGCCGCATCCTGCTGGTGGCCAACGGCGCGCAGTCGGAATTTGCCCGCAAAGTGGCCGGCCACGCCCTCGAGCCCGACCACCACTGCGCCGGCCTGCGCACCTATTACGAGGGCGTGACCGGCCTCAGCCCCGATAATTTCATCGAGCTGCACTTCATCAAAGACTTTTTGCCCGGTTACCTCTGGGTATTTCCGCTGCCCAACGGCCAGGCCAACGTGGGCGTGGGGATGCTTTCCAAAACCGTAGCGGCCAAAAAAATCAACCTGCGCCAGCGCCTCGACGAGATTCTGACCACGCACCCCACGCTGGCTCCGCGCTTTGCCCAGGCCCAGCGGCTGGGGCCGGTGCGTGGTTTTGGGCTGCCGCTGGGTTCCAAGCGCCGGTCGCTTTCGGGGGCCAACTATCTGCTGCTCGGCGATGCGGGCTCGCTCATCGACCCTTTTAGTGGCGAAGGCATTTCGCACGCCATGGTGAGCGGCCGGCACGCCGCCATCTGGGCCGCTGAGGCCGTTGCCAAGGCCGATTTCGGCCCTGATTTTCTCAAAAACTACGATAAAGCCGTGTACAACCGGCTCTGGCAGGAGCTGCGCCTGAGCCGCGTAATGCAGCGGCTGCTCAATTTCCCCAGTCTGTTCAACATCGTGGCCAATCGCGCCATCAACAACCCCACGCTGGCCGAAACGCTATCCGCCATGTTCATGGATTTGGACCTGCGCGAACGGCTGCGCCAACCGAGCTTCTACTTTAAGCTGCTGTTTGGCAGCAAGTGAACTGGGGCAGAAAGTGGCCCTTGCTGCCAGCGTTTCAAGTTGCAATAAAAAACCCTCATGCTTGGCATGAGGGTTTGGTCAGGGTATTGACAGTCGGGATGCTAGCGGCGGGGCGCGGCTTTGGCGGCCGGCGCCTTAACAGGTGTTTTGCCTTCGTTGCCCACGTACTTGCGCAGGCTCTTGGCGGCGTCGGGGTTGAGCTGGGTAGCGCGCTCCAAATCGCGGCGGGCATCGACCAGCTTCCCGAATGAGGCGTAGCAGATGCCCCGGTATTCCCAGGCGTCGGCGTAATCTGAATCGAGCTCAATGGCCTTGGTGAAGTCGCCCACTGCCGATTTGTACTGGTACATCTGCATTTTGGCCACGCCGCGCCCGAAGTAGGATTCCTTGTCGTCGGGCCGGAATTTGAGCGCAGCCGCAAAATCATAGGTAGCGGCTTTGTACTGCTTCGTCATCAACTCGTTCACGCCCCGGTTGTAGTAGATATCGGGGTTGGTGCGCTCGTAGCGCAGGGCCGCCGTGTAATCGGGCATGGCCTCGCTGTATTGCTTGAGGTAGCTTTTGGCTTTGGCGCGCTGGAGCAGGGCCGCGCTACTTTTGGGGTTGGCCTTCACCGCCGCTTCGGCCGTGGCCAGCATGGTGCGGTACTCGGCCGTGGTCATTCGTTTCTCCCGGGCCCGCTCGGCCGAGGCAACGGCTGCAGTCGGGGCCACTACTACTGGTGCGGCGGCCGCAGCAACCGGTGCGCTGCCTGCCGTTCCCGCCAGCGGCGCGTCAACTGGAGCCCCCGTAACGGTGGGCGGCGGCGTGGGTTCGGGGCTGCCGGCCGGGGTCGGGGCCGTGGGCGCCGCCATGGGCTGGCTCATGGTGGTGGGCTTCTCTTTTTCGGAGGCGGTACTGGCGCAGCCGGTGAAAAAACCCAATAGGGCAAGCGCGGCCAAAGGGGTGCGGAAACGTAGTTTCATAAAAGGGAGGGTATGGGGGACTGACAGGTTTTGCCGTAGCCAGGGGCTTATACGGCAACATTACAGGATTGGCTGTGGGAGTAACGGATGTCCTAAGTTCGAAAGCAGGTGGCGCGGTCCTGGCAAAAATAGCGGCGCGGTGCGGAGGGTCGGTTATCTTTGCCCCACAATGGGTGGGTCCCCCAGGCGGGCCCGGTGTACTTTTTTCTTTCGGAGAATTCTATGGCATTGCAATTTGATTTGGTCGTGGTCGGCAGTGGCCCCGGCGGGTATGTCGCCGCCATTCGGGCGTCACAATTGGGCCTGAAAGTGGGCGTTATCGAGCGCGAGTCGCTGGGCGGCATCTGCCTGAACTGGGGCTGCATCCCCACCAAAGCCTTGCTGAAAAGCGCCCAGGTGTTTGAGTACCTCAACCACGCCGCCGACTACGGCCTGAAGGCCGAAGGCGTGAGCTACGACTTTGGGGCCGTAATTGGCCGTAGCCGCGGCGTAGCCGACGGCATGAGCAAGGGCATCAACTTCCTGTTCAAAAAGAACAAGATTGAAACCGTGATGGGCACCGGTAAAGTGCTGGCCCCCGGCAAAGTGGAGGTGACCAAAGCCGACGGCAGCAAGGAAACGGTGGAGGCCAAATCCATCATTCTGGCCACCGGGGCCCGCTCGCGCGAACTGCCCACGATGCCGGTTGATAACGTGAAAATCATCGGCTACCGCAAGGCCATGACCATGGAGCAGCTGCCCAAGCGCCTCGTGGTGGTGGGCTCGGGCGCTATCGGCGTCGAGTTTGCCTACTTCTACCGCACCATGGGCTCGGAAGTGACGGTGGTGGAGTTTCTGCCCCGCATTGTGCCCGTGGAGGACGAGGAAATCTCGCGCCAGATGGAGAAGTCGTTCCGCAAAATTGGTGTGAACGTGCTCACCAACGCCGAAGTAACCTCGGTGGATACCGCCGGCGAAGGCTGCAAAGTGACCGTGAAAACCGCCAAAGGCGAGCAGGTAATTGAGTGCGATGTGGTGCTGAGCGCCGTGGGCGTGACCACCAACCTGGAGAACATTGGTATCGAAGAGTTGGGTATTAAAGTAGAGCGCGGCCGCTTGGTGGTCGATGATTTCTACCAGACCAACGTGCCCGGCATTTATGCCATCGGCGACATCGTGCCCGGTCCCGCGCTGGCCCACGTGGCCTCGGCCGAAGGCATTATCTGCGTCGAGAAAATTGCCGGCCACCACCCCGAGCCGCTCAACTACCAGAACATCCCCGGCTGCACCTACGCCTCGCCCGAAATTGCCAGCGTGGGCTACACCGAAGCCGAAGCCAAAGCCAAAGGCTATGACGTGCTGGTGGGCAAATTCCCCTTCTCGGCCTCGGGCAAAGCCAGCGCCGCCGGCGTGAAAGACGGCTTCGTGAAAGTCATCTTCGACAAGAAATACGGCGAGTGGCTCGGCGCCCACATGATAGGCGCGAACGTGACCGAGATGATAGCCGAAGTAGTAGTGGCCCGCAAGCTGGAAACCACCGGCCACGAAATCATCAAGTCGGTGCACCCGCACCCCACCATGTCGGAAGCCATTATGGAAGCCGCCGCCGCCGCGTATGGCGAGGTAATTCACCTGTAGTATTTCAGTTTTTCAAGAAGCAACAAGGTCCGGCTGCTACAGTCGGGCCTTGTTGCGTAATGGCCCGTTCAGCGAGCCGAGTCACGCTCCTTTCACTTCAATCCTGCTTCTTGACAATGAGAATCGTATTCATTATTGGGCTTGCCCTAATTCTACTGGGGCGAAGCGCGGCCAGCCACGCCCAAACCACGCCGCCCCTGGTAATAACCAACACCAACGTGCTGACGATGAATCAGAACGAGGTGCTGCGTCAGCAAACGGTACGCATCGAAAAGGGCCGCATCGTGGCCCTGGGAGCCGCTGGCAAAGTCAAAATTCCACGGGGTGCCGTGGTGGTCGATGGCAAGGATAAGTACCTGATGCCGGGCCTGATTGACATGCACGCGCACTTGCCGGGAGCCGAAGGCACGCAGCATTCCCTCGATTCCTACTTTCGCCTCAACCTGGCCAGCGGCGTAACAGGCCTGCGCACGATGCGCGGGGCGCCGGAACACCTGCGCTGGCGCGACAGCTTGCGCCGCATCGCCGCCCTGGCCCCGCGCCTGTACTTGGGCTCGCCCGTATTCGCGCGCGACAGAAGCTACTCGGCCCGCAAAGGGCAGCAGCTATTGGCCCAATACAAGGCCAGCGGCTACGATTTTGCCAAGTACCTGGGCGGCCTGACCGTCCCGCAGTACGACTCGCTGCTGGCCGATGCGCGGCAGATAGGGCTGAAAGTGGCCGGGCACGCGCCCCGCAGCGGCCTGGCCGGGGCCCTGGCAGCCCGCATGACTTCCATTGAGCACATTGAGGCGTTTGTGCAGGCGTACCAACTCGATTCGGTGCAGTTCCGGCAACAGGCGCGGCAAATGGCGGCCGGCGGCATCTACACCTGCCCCGACCTGTTCTGGTACCAGGTAGCCTGGCTGGAATACGCCCCGGAACGCCTGCAACAGCTGCCGGGGCTGACCTACGTGGCTGCCAGTGTGCGCGAGGAATGGCTGGCCTGGCTGGCGACCGAAAGCCAGCAGCTGCTGCCGGGCGGAGTTCCGACGGCGTCGCACGCCCAGCTTATGGCTTCGCTTAAAGCTTACCGCCAGGCCTTTCGCATTATGCACGAAGCGGGGGTGCAATTTCTGGTGAGTGGCGGCGACGCCATTCGTGGTGCCGGGCTTCAGCATGAGCGAAGAGCTGGCTTCGCTGGTGGGAATGGGGTTGAGCCCCTACGAGGCCCTGCGGGCGGCAACGTATAATGCCACCGCCTGGCTGGGCGTGCAAAACCAGCTCGGTACCATCGAGCCGGGCAAAACGGCCGACCTGATGTTGCTCGATGCTAATCCATTGGAAGATATCGCCAATGTTCGCCGGGTGAACGGCGTGGTGCTGGCCGGACGCTGGCTGCCCAAGGCACAGCTGCTGCCCCCGAAGCGCCCCTGATTTAGCCGCGTCGGAAACGGGAATAATAAGTCTTGCTATGACACCGGGCTTCCTTACCGGGGCAAGTATTACGTCTGTATTCTGCTGCTAACCCCCAATTGCCATGAACCCTGTCGAAAGTATTCTGCTCTACCAGGCGCCCGATGGGCAAACACAGCTGGAAGTGCAACTGGAGCACGAAACTGTGTGGCTGTCGCAAGCGCAGATGGCGGAGCTTTTTGCCGTGTCCCGACCTAACATCACGATGCATTTGCGCAACGTATTTAAAGAGGGTGAATTAGATGAAATTTCAGTTGGTAAGGAATCCTTACTAACTGCCGCTGATGGTAAGCAATATCGAACCAGGTTTTACAATCTGGACGTCATCATTTCCGTGGGCTACCGGGTGAAATCCCTGCGCGGTACACACTTCCGGCAGTGGGCCACCGGTGTCCTGCGCCAGTATCTCGTGCAAGGCTACGCCCTGAATGAGAAGCGCCTGCGCGAAAGCGCCCGTCAGCTCCAGGACCTCAAGCGGCTGGTGCAGCTCCAGGGCGAAGTAGCCACCAACCAGGAGCTGACCACCGACCAGTCGGCCGCGCTGCTGCGCGTACTCGGCGACTACGCCCGCGCCCTCGACGTACTCGACCAGTACGACCACCAGCGCCTGCGGGTGCGCGGCACGGCCACCGACGAACCGTTTGAGCTGACCTACGAGGCCGGGCTGGAAGCCGTGGACAGCCTGCGCACGCAGTTCGGCGGCAGCGCGTTGTTCGGGCGGGAGAAAGACGCCTCTTTTCAAAGCTCGGTGCGGACTATTTACCAGAGCTTCGACGGCGAAGACCTGTACCCGAGCGTGGAGGAAAAGGCCGCGAATCTGCTGTATTTCGTAGTGAAAAACCACTCGTTTTCCGATGGGAATAAGCGCATTGCCGCTTTCTTGTTCGTGTGGTTTCTCGACCGCAACAAGTGCCTGTACCACCCGGACGGCACCCGTCGGCTGGCCGATAACGCGCTGGTGGCCCTCACGCTGCTCATCGCCGAAAGCAAGCCGGAGGACAAGGCCACAATGGTGACGTTGGTGGTGAATTTGATTAACCAAGATAATTAATCCTGCACCGGCACGAGCGGCACGCCGGGTTCGGCAGCAACGGCCCTCGGCTTCTGGCTCACCAGCCACACGCCCAGGAAGATGAGCGCCGCCTGCCCGGCCTTGCCCCAGCTGAAATGGTCTTTGCCCAGGGCCACGGCGATGAGCACGGCCAGCACCGGCTGCAGGTAGATGTACACGCCCAGCAGGGCAGGGGAGGCGTATTTCAGCGCCCAGTTGTTGAGCAGGTAGGCCAGAATAGTGAGGAAAACCACCATGTAGCCCACTTCCAGCCATATTTTGAGCGGGAAGCTGGCGTAGTTGGCGTGCAGGGCATCGCGCCAGCCAAACGGTACCGCAATAATGACCCCTACCAGAAAAATACGCGCCAATACCGTGAAGGCGTGATACTTGCGCATCAGCGGCTGCACCAGTACCAAGTAAAGGCCGAAAACGGTGGCGTTGAGCAGGATGAAAATGTTGCCCAGCGTGGCGTGCGGGTACACGGCGGCCTGCGCGTCGCGGCTGAGAATGAGTGAGGCTGCGCCCGCCGCGCCCACGGCGATGCCCAGCACCCGCGGCAACGTAATTTTTTCGCTCAAGAGAACGGCCGAGGCAATGACCACCACAATGGGCGCGATGGTTTGCAGCAGCGAGGCGCTGATGGGCGAGGTCAGATTCAGGCCCGAGAAAAAGAGCAGCTGATTGACCCCGATGCCGCAAACGCCGCAGAGAATAGACCGCAGGTTGTCGGCCCGGCCGATAATTTTATCTTGCCGGGCTACGAAATATTTCACGATGGCGAAAAAGCTCGCCGCGCCCAGCACCCGCAACGTTACAATACCGAACGGACTCAGGTAAACTGGCATCACGTCCTTGGAAAGCGAATAGTTGGCCGCGTAAATGACGGCGACGAAGAATAGGGCCGCATGCACGCGGAATTGATTGGACATAGATTAAAGCAAGCAGTAAGGCGACCTTTGTGGTTCGCCTCCTCGCGGTGCCAGAACCCGGTTTGCCGGTAATCGTTCTGGCCGCACGCGCTACAAAGGTCGCGCACCTTCCGCATGTCTTCTCTCTTTCCCGACGACGAACCCGCCGCTTTCGTCCCGCTGCCCAGCCCCGGCCCCGATGCCCCACTGGCCGAGCGCCAGCGCCCCCGCCGCCTGGCCGACTACGCCGGCCAGCAGCACCTGGTGGGCGAAACCGGCGTGCTGCGCCGCTACCTCAACGCCGGCCGGCTGCCCAGCCTCATTTTGTGGGGCCCGCCCGGCGTAGGAAAAACCACCCTGGCCCACTTGCTGGCCAGCGAGCTAAAACAGCCTTTTTCGGCTCTCAGCGCCATTAATGCCGGCGTGAAGGACGTGCGCGACGTTATTGACAAAGCCCGGCGGCAGCGCGGCACGGTGCTCTTTATTGATGAAATTCACCGCTTCAGCAAGGCGCAGCAGGATGCGCTGCTGGGCGCGGTGGAAAACGGTACTGTGACTTTGATTGGGGCCACCACTGAAAACCCTTCGTTTGAGGTCATTCCCGCGTTGCTTTCGCGCTGCCAGGTATATGTGCTGGAGGCGCTTGGCGCCGATACCCTGCGCGGGCTGGTGCAAAAAGCACTGACGGAAGACGAGGCACTCAAGCAGAAAAAGGTCAGCTTGAAAGAAGACCACGCCCTTTTGGCCCTGAGCGGCGGTGACGCTCGCAAGCTGCTCAACCTCCTGGAAATAGTCGTCCAAAGCACGCCGCCCGACAAGAAGGGCCTGGTGACCGTAACCGATGCCGTGGTGCAGCAGGTGGCCCAGCGCCCCATGGCGCGCTACGACAAGGGCGGTGAGATGCACTACGACGTCATTTCGGCCTTCATCAAGAGCATGCGCGGCTCTGACCCCAACGCCGCGCTCTACTACCTGGCCGTGATGCTCGAAGGCGGTGAGGACGTGAAATTTATCGCCCGCCGCATGCTCATTCTGGCCTCGGAAGACATCGGCAATGCCAACCCCAACGCCCTGATGCTGGCCACCAGCTGCTTCCAGGCCTGCACCGTTATCGGCCTGCCGGAGTCGGACCTGATACTGGCCCAGACCGTGGTGTACCTCGCCACCTCACCCAAAAGCAACGCTTCCTACCTAGCCATTCGGGCGGCGCAGGCCGAAGTGAAGGCCAACGGCGTGTACCCCGTGCCGGTGGGGCTGCGCAACGCTCCCACGCGCCTGCTCAAGCAGCTGGGCTACGGAAAGGAATACGCCTACTCGCACAACGGCGAGGGCAACTTCGAGGCGCAGGAGTTTCTGCCGGATGCGCTCAGCGGCAAGCGCTTCTACGAGCCCGGCCACAATGCCAGCGAGCAGAAGATTCAGGAGCGCCTGCGCGGCTGGTGGGGCGAGAAATACGGCTACTAGGACCACAGATTTAACAGATTTTAACGGATGAAACGGGTTTTTTGTGGTTCCAAAACCTGTTTTGTCTGCCCTGTAGCAGCGGCGGCAGCTAAACGAAACAAACGATATGCGTGCTGCAAGTGCTGCGAAGGATGATGTAAGTGTAACTTGCCGACTGGTTGATAAAACGCATTGCCCGGCTAAATCCGGGTGTGCGCCGAACCACAAAAAATCCGTTTCATCCGTTAAAATCAGTTAAATCTGTGGTCCTATGGGTCAATTTTTTAAGTACGTACTGGCCACGCTTGTTGGGCTGGTGGCGTTTAGCTTTCTGGGTTTTCTACTGCTGGTTGGCATTATTGGGGCCGCGAAAAGTGCTGGCGAGCGTAAGGAAATAGCTTCCAATTCGGTGCTGGAGCTCAAGCTCAACGAGCCGCTTTCGGAGCGTGGGCGCGACGGCCGGTTCAGCTTTAACAGCAGTACTTCGACGGGCCTGGTAGGGCTGAAGGAGGCCATTGGCCGCGCCAAAAACGACGGTGATATCAAGGGCATACTGCTAAACCTGGACATTGTGCAGGGCGGCATGGCCTCGCTGGAGGAGGTGCGCGATGCACTGCTGGACTTCAAAAAGTCGGGCAAATTCGTGGTGGCCTACCACGAAGTGTGCTCCGAAAAGAGCTTCTATCTTTCTTCGGTAGCCAATCAGATTTACCTGCACCCGCAGGGCTCGCTCGAATTCAATGGCCTGAGCACCGAAGTGCTTTTCTACAAGCGGTTGTTCGAAAAGGCTGGTATTGAGCCCTATATCTTCCGCGTAGGCTCGTTTAAAAGCGCCGTGGAGCCGTTTTTTCGCGAAAGCTTTTCCGATTCGGCCCGCTTTCAAACCGTGTCGTTCCTGAACTCCATCAACGGCCACATGATTGGGCAGGTGGCGGCCTCGCGCGGCATCGACCCCGCCCGCCTCAAGGTTATTTCCGACTCGATGCTGGTGCACAACGCCCCCGATGCTTTGCGCCTGAAAATGGTGACCAAGCTCGGGTATTTCGACCAGGTGCAGAACTACATGCGCGGCAAGCTGGGCCTGAATAGCGACGAAAAAGTGAGCGTGGTGAGCCTGAGCGACTACAGCGAGCAGGACGAAGATGGCGACGGCAACACGAGCAGCAACCGCATTGCCGTGATTTACGCCGAGGGCGACATCGTGACGGGCAAGGGCAGCGACGACAACATCGGCAGCGAGAAGTTTGCCGAAGCCATCCGCAAAGCCCGGCTCGACAAGAAGGTGAAGGCCGTGGTGCTGCGTATCAACTCGCCCGGCGGCTCGTCGCTGGCTTCCGATATTATTTACCGCGAGGTAATCCTCACCAAAAAGGTGAAGCCCATCATTGCGTCCATGTCGGACGTGGCGGCTTCGGGCGGCTACTACATCGCCATGGCCTGCGATACCATCGTGGCCCACCCCAACACCATCACCGGCTCCATTGGGGTGTTTGGCGTGCTGCCCAACATTCAGCCCCTGCTGGCCGACAAGCTCGGCATCACCGTGGACCGGGTGATGACCGGCAAATTCTCCGACCTGCCCACCATTACCCGCGCCCTCACTGATTTTGAAAAGCGCACTTTGCAAGGCGAAGTCGACAACATTTACGCCGACTTCACCACCAAAGCTGCCCTGGGCCGCCGCATGCCCGTGGAGCGCCTGCGCCGCCTGGCCTCAGGCCGCGTCTGGAGCGGCCTCGAAGCCAAAGAAAACGGTCTGATTGACGTGCTCGGCGACTACGACGACGCCCTGAAAATTGCCGCTTCCCGCGCCAAGCTCAAGGCCGATGACTACCGCGTGCAGGCCCTGCCCCGCCGCAAATCGGGCCTCGAAAACCTGCTTTCTATGCTGGGCGATGATGCCAATGCCGAGGCCAAAGCGAAGGCCATGAAAGCCGAGCTGGGCCCGCTCTACCCGGCCTACGCCCAATACCAGCAGCTGATGACCATGCGCGGCGTGCAAGCCAAGCTGCCCTACGAGCTGGACGTGAAATAGAAACGTTGCCGCAAAAGAAAGCCCGGACTGCAACCAGTCTTGTCCTTACCCACATCTTTGAAAAGCGCCGGCCAACAGGTCGGCGCTTTTTTGTGGGTTCTTGCGGGGCCGGCTTAGTAGCTTGCGAGATGAGTATTTCGACGCATTTCTGCGACCCGCAGCTGTGGGCGCAGACGCATTTTGGGGGCACGGTGTTGGGCGATGCCCGCCGCAGCCGACGGGTGGTGCAGTTGGCCGCCGGTTGGGCCCGGCAGCCGGGGGCCACCATTCCGCAGTTGGGGACCGGCCAGGCGGGGGCCAGTAAAGCGGCGTATCGCTTGCTGGGCGGTGCAAGGGCCACGCCCGAGGCGCTGCAGGGGGCGCATCAGGCCGTGGTTCGCCAAGCGCTACAGGAGCCGGGCACCTACCTGCTGGTCGAAGACACGAGCGAACTGAGCTGGCCCGAAGCCGACGAGCGCCGGCCCGGCCTGGGGCCGGTCGGGCCGGGCAAGGCCACGAGCCAGGGCGTACTGCTGCACTCGTTGGTGGCCGCCGGCTGGCCGGTGCAGGACCCCGACCCGGCCGCCAAACGGCCCGCCCTGCCGCTGCTGGGCCTGTTGGACCAGCAGTTTCACGTCCGTCAACCGGTGCCGGAGGCCGAAAAAGACCATCTCCACGGCGGCTCGCGCCTGCGCCAGGGCCGGGTCCGCGAATCGGCGCTCTGGTCCCGGAGCTTGCGCAACGTGGGCAGCCCGCCACCGGACGCGCGCTGGGTGGTGGTGGCCGACCGCGGGGCCGACATCTACGAGCACCTGCAGCAGTGCCGGGCCCAGGGCCTGGGCTTCGTGGTGCGCGCCGCCCAGGACCGGGCCCTGGTGGCCGGCGCCGACAAAGCGCCCGCCGGGCGGCTCTTCGCCGTGGCGCGGGCCCAGCCCTCGGCGGGCCAGTTGACCCTGGCCTTGCGTGGCCGGCCGGGCCAGCCGGCCCGCGAAGTGCTGCTCCAGGTCAGTTTCAGCCCCCCGCTGGCCCTGCGTGCGCCCCAGCGACCGGGCGCGGCGACGGGCAAAGGGGACCCGGTTCCCTGCGCCCTGGTACGGGTCTGGGAAGCCGCCCAAGTCGGGGACACAGGCCCGGCCACGCCCGCCCTGGAATGGCTGCTGCTCTGCGACCAACCCATCACGGATTTTGCCCAGGCCCACGCCTGCGCCCGGCAGTACGTGAGCCGCTGGCTCATCGAGGACTTTCACAAAGCCCTGAAAACGGGCCTGGGGGCCGAAAAGCTCCAGCTCCAAACCGCTGACCGTCTTTTTGCCGCCGTCGCCCTGCTCAGCGTGGTCGCATTGGCGCTAGTGGATATGCGCGAAAAAAGTCGCCTCCAACCCGACTTGCCGGCGACGGCAGCGGGGCTGGAAGCGACTTTTTTACAGGTCCTCACGCTGCGCAGTTCACGACCCGTGCAGACTGTGCGCGACGTGTATTATGCCTTGGCTGGCCTGGGCGGCCACCTGGGCCGCAAAGGCGACGGACCACCTGGCTGGCAAACCCTCTGGCGCGGCCTGATGAGCCTGCGCTTACTCGTCGAAGGCGTCC
>NZ_JNLX01000177.1 GCF_000715495.1 Hymenobacter sp. IS2118
TAGTGGAACACAGCATCGGGGGTCTAAAAAGGTATCGTATTTTATCAGACCGTTTGCGGATGCACAACCTGGAACAGTTCGATGTGGCGCTGGAAGTGTGTGCAGGTTTGTGGAATTTCTGCTTAACTCATTGATAAACCGCTACAACAACTCTCTTGAACAGGATGCCGACCCGCGACGCCGCCCCAATACCGCCGAAGTAGCCCAGCGGAATGCTCACTACCAATGCGCAGGGACACGAAATAACCAGGAACACCAGCGCCCGGTAAAGCCAGGTGCGAAATACGTAGTCATCGACCACGAAGTACGGCACCGCGATAACCAGCACGGCCAGCGCCACCACAATCGGGGTGTATATTTTGGCGAAGCGCGTGATGAACTGCTGCGTTTTGGCCTTGCGGCCCACGGCGTCCTGCACCATCGCCAGAATCCGGGCCAGCCTGGTATCCTGGTAGGTGGCCGTGACGGTGAGCTGCACCAGCTGGGTAAGGTTAATCATGCCGGCCAGCACGGCTTCGCCCGGCTGCTTGGTTTGCGGGGCTGCTTCGCCGGTGAGGGCAGCGGTATTGAAGCTGGCTGGGGCCGTATTCAGGGTGCCGTCGAGCGGCACCTGGCCACCGGGCTTCACCTCAATCACGTCGCCGAGCTGCACCTGGCTGGGTTCTAGTACCAGGGTTTGGCCGGCGCGCACCACGGTTACTTCGGTGGCCTGAATTTCGAGTAGCGCCCGAATGCTGCGCTTGGCCCGGTTCACGGCCGCGTCCTGAAACAGCTCGCCGATGGTGTAGAACAGCATCACGGCCACGCCCTCCGGGTATTCGCCAATGGCAAACGCGCCCACGGTGGCCAGACTCATCAGCAAAAACTCGTTGAAAACATTGCCCGATGGAATACTCAGCACGGCCGAGCGAACCACCTTCCAGCCCACGAGCAAAAACGCCACCCCGTACCACAGCAGCCGCACCACACCCGTAAAAAAGGGCACTTCGGCCGAAAAATAGTCCAGCGCCAGACCCACCAGCAGCAACACCAGGCTCACGCCGGGCCACAGATACGGGTTGGCCGAAGGCTCGCCGTGCGAGTGGCCGTCATGCGAGTGGCCGTCATGCGTTGTCGACGACTGCTTGGGCAGGGCGGGCGCATGGTCGTGGCCGGGCACGTCGTGCCCCTGGGGCGCGGCGGCAGCAGCGGGCGTAAGCTGCTCGCGGTTGATAGCGCCCACGTTTTCAGGCTCAATCTGCTTGGCGGTGTTCAGCTTTTCGCCGGTATCGGAAGGGTCAGTCATAGTGGCATCGGGGAAAGGCAAGGGCCAGCACGACGCGCCGGGGCAAACGGCTTGTACGCGGGAAGGCTATTGGCCGTCGTTTTCTTCAGGTTTCACCTTCTTCAACGCTTCCGTTAGCGACTGCTGGAGCCGGGCTCCGGAATCGGCCGCGGCTTTCAGGTCGATTTTATAGGTCTTCTGCAGCTGCTCCCAGTCCTCAATCGAGATGAAAACCCCGGTGATTTTTCCTTTGTCGTCCGATAAGTATTTGATGTCCATAATATGGTTGTTTGGTGAAGCCGTTTGGAAGGTCGTCGACGAGTCATGCAGAGCGCAGCGAAGCATCTCGCTCGCACCGTTGAGTCAGTGCGACGGTGCGAGCGAGATGCTTCGCTACGCTCTGCATGACCGTTATTTTTATTTCTGCTTATTCGAGAACGAGTTTAACGTTTACGGCTGGCCCGGCCGGTACGTTTTTTCGGCGTTGGCTTTCACGTCCTCTGGATAAAAGCGCACTTCCTTGAAACCGCCATTCGTGTATAACGCGGCCTGGTCGGTGAAGTGGGGCGTGCCGGGGCGGCTGCTCTGCCCGCCCGTCACCACCGAGCGCGCCTTGATGCGCGGCCCGAACTCGACCACGGCCACGAAGCTGTTGCCCACGGTGCCGTAGCGTTTTTTGGTGCCGGGGTAGGCGCGCGCCCCAAAAGCCGCCAGCGAGCCCCACGACGAGGAGGTGAAGGCAACCGGCAGACTGGGCTTTTGGTCGTCGTAGGTTTCCTGGATGTTTCCGGTCAGGCGCTGGAAGCGGTTGATGTCGCCCCAAGGTGTTTTCCAGGTGCCAAAGGCGCGGGTCAGGTCGTCCTGGGCTTCGGCCAGCGCGGCTAGCTTTTCCTGGGGGCTGGTGTTGGCCAGGGCAAACTTGGTGAAGCTGATGTAGTCCTGCTGCGGTTGGGCGGCGGGCACACGGGCGCGGGCTTTGGCCAGCAGCCGCTCGGCCCAGTAGATGGCTACCGTCTGGGCCACCGAGGTTTGGCTGTAGTTGTGGTTCCAGGCGCGGAGGATTTCGATGGCTTCGGCCGTGGCGGGCGCGGCGGCTCTTTCGGCCGAAGTGGGCTGGTAGGCCGTGAGCAGCGGCGGCAGCATATCGTCGAAAGCCGTCAGGTGCGGGTCGTTGGCGGCGGCTACCAGGGTATCGAGGGTGAACACGGATTTGGCGCTGAGCACGCGCACGGCGTTGAGGCCGCGGTAGTTTTCGGCGTCGGGCGCCATGTAGCTGGGGAATTTGGCCGCCACCGGGCTGCTGGCGCCCGCCGCCGTAAACGGCGTCGAGTTGCAGTTCTGGATGAAGCCGCTGGCCGGGTTGTGCACCTGCACCAGCTCGCTCACACCGTGAAAACCCTTCCATTCGGTGGCCGGGTTGCTGCCGTCCACCGGCTGGCTCCAGTCAAATTTAGCGTCGCGCTTGGGCATAAAATTGCCGTGCCAATAGGCAATGCTGCCCTTGCTGTCGGCAAAAACCGTGTTGTTGGAAGCGTTGCCGTTCAGCTTCATTACTTCCTGAAAGCTGGCGTAGCCGGTGGCCTTGGTGCGCAGGTACGACTGCTGCAAAGCCGCCAGCGGCTCGTTCATCATGCGCACGGCCACCCATTCGTTTTCCGATTTCTGGCCCACGATGGGGCCGTGGTGGGTGCGATACAAGGTGTAGGCGCGGCGCAGGATTTTGCTGCCGTCGCGGTAGGGCAGCGACACTTTTTCGGTTTTCACGGGCCGCAGCTTGCCGCCGTATTTGTAGAAGAATTTGCCGTCTTTTTTCTCAATCGTTTCGAGGTACTCGTCCATCGAGTCGGCCTGGCTGGAGGTGTGCATCCAGCCGCAGTTCTCATTGAATCCCTGGTACACGAAAAACTGGCCCCAGGTCACGGCGCCGTACGCATTCAGGCCCTGTTGGCTCACCATCTGCACTTCGGAGCGGAAGTAGAACGAGGTGTGCGGGTTGATGAGCAGCAGCGCATTGCCGCTAGCGGTTTTGCCCGGCGCGATGGCGAAACCATTGGAGCCCACCGGCTCCCGTTCCCGCTTCTCAAAATCAGTATTAAGCCACGAGCTGGACTTCTTCTGGCTGTAAAACGCCTTCAGTCGCTCAATGCTCACCACGCTGATATTGCCGCCAATGCTGCCTTCGCTGAACATTAGCGGCATCCAGGGCTGGAAGCGGCGCAGCAGCCGGGGCTTCACGGTGGGGTGAGTAGCGAGGTAGTAGTTGGTGCCGGCCGCGAAGGCGTCCAGCAGCTTCTTCATCTCCGGCGGCGTTTTTTTGTAGATGGTAATGGCCTGGCTGCTATCCATGAAGAGCCGGGCGCGCAGGTCGTGGGCCAGTGCGGCCTCGCCCTCCACCTCCGCCAGCCGGCCGATGGCGTCGAGGTAGTTCATTTCCACGCGGTCAAAATCGTCCTCGCACTGCGTGTAAAGCAGCCCGAACACCGCGTCAGCATCGGTTTTGCCGTAGATGTGGGGTACGCCGTAGGTGTCGCGGGTAATGGAAACCTGCTGGGCCTGCTGCTTCCAGGCCGCTAGCTCGGTTGGCT
The DNA here is from genome assembly GCF_000715495.1 of Hymenobacter sp. IS2118. Classification (GTDB taxonomy): domain Bacteria; phylum Bacteroidota; class Bacteroidia; order Cytophagales; family Hymenobacteraceae; genus Hymenobacter. Next base: position 3,850 of record NZ_JNLX01000177.1, read on the forward strand.
TAAAAGCCTGCCCGTGGGCCGCGGCGCCGGCAAAAACAAGCAGTAGGGAGAGGGAAAATTTTAGCATAAGAGAGGACGAGATGAAGGACGGAGTTCTTCGCTTCAGCTCCCAAAGTAAGGCCTGGGATGGGCACTATGAGCCGCAGCCGGGCGCGGGGCCCACGCCCGCCGCCCGATAGACTGCCCGCCAAGATTGATTTTGTAACCGGCAAACCAAGCCGCTGAGGCGTTGAAGGGATGCACTGAGCCAGCCAGAATCGGTGCTAAACCGGATGCCCCGGCTCCCGTAAACAGAAATCCAAGGGCGCACTGCCGTGGCAGCCTCGCGCGCGAGCCGGGCTAGCTGGGGCAGGGCTGATTTTTGAAGGCTGGCCCCATGGCCGCCGCTGCGCTTTATATACTATGGAACATTTTTTCTTTTCCAGCTGGACCAGCGTGGGACGCACCGTCGTTATTGGGACGCTGGCTTACGCCAGCCTGATTTTGCTGCTGCGGGTATCGGGCAAACGTACTTTGTCGAAGATGAACGCCTTCGACTTTGTCGTTACGGTGGCTATGGGCTCCATCCTGGCCTCGGTGCTGCTCAATAAAAGTGTGCCGCTGCTCGATGGCCTGGTGGCCTTCATCCTGCTTATCAGCCTGCAGTTTGTCATTACCTGGCTGGCTGTGCGCTACAAGTGGGTGAGCCAACTGGTGAAGGCCGAACCAGCCTTGCTGGTGTACCAGGGGCACTACCTGCACCAGGTGATGAAGGCTGAACGGATGACGGAAGGCGAAATTCTGGCTGGGTTGCGGGCCCGCGGCATTGCCTCGCTGGAAGAAGTGGCCGCCGTAATCCTGGAAACTGATGGCACGCTCAACGTCCTGAAAAGTGCTCCCCAAGGGCCAGGTTCGGCCCTGCAGCACGTCGCTAACATGCCCGGACAACTAACACCGGAAAACGGTGCTGGCAACCGGTAATGCCCAACCGTTGCGTTTTTCCGTAGAAATTACCGGGCTAGAAGTAGCTCGCAACGCTTATCAACCCGAGTTGTTACAAGCCCTTAGATGAATAGAATCCGCCTCGCCTGGTCCAATCTCAACGCCAGCCTGTGGTTTGTGCCCACCCTGATGGTGACCACCGCCCTCGTGCTGGCCTACGGGCTGGTGATGCTGGACGACTACATCGAGCACAAGTGGCTACAGGACTACCCCATGCTGTTTGGGGCCGGGGCCGACGGCGCCAGGGGCATGCTCACGGCCATTGCCGGCTCCATGATTACGGTAGCGGGCCTCATTTTTTCGCTCACGCTGGCCACGCTGGCCCAGGTATCGAGCCAGTACACCCCGCGGGTGCTGCGCAACTTCATGGGCGACCGCGCCAACCAGCTGGTGCTGGGCTTCTTCGTGAGCATTTTCGTGTATTGCCTGATTGTATTGCGCACTATTCGGGGCGGCGACGAAGGCCGGTTTATTCCCTCGCTGGCGGTGGCGGGCGGGCTGGTGCTGGCCCTGGTGAGCATCGGGGTGCTCATCTTTTTCATTCACCACATCGCGTCCTCCATTCAAGCGTCCACCATTATTGCCAGGGCTGCGGCCGAAACCCAGAACGCTTTGGAAAACCTGTTTCCGAAGCAGATGGGCCACGAAGCCACTGCCGCCGAGGCCACCGACTGGCGCGAAACCGACCACCAGTGGCGCGCCATTCTGGCCCCGCGTAGCGGCTACGTGCAGGATGTTAACAACGACGGCCTGCTGGCTTTTGCCTGCGAAATCAACGGCGTGGTGCGCATGGAACGGGGCATTGGCAGCTTTGTGGCTCAGGAAGCCCCGCTGGTTTGGGTGGCCCGCTACGACGGCCAGCCTTTCGCCGCCCCCGACGAAGAAACCCGCCAGCGGCTGTGCAACACTTACAGCATTGGCGACCTGCGTACCATCGACCAGGACCTGGGTTTTGGCTTCCGCCAGCTGGTCGATATTGCCCTTAAAGCATTGTCGCCGGGCATCAACGATACTACTACGGCCGTGTTTTGCGTCGACCAGCTGGGCGCCCTGCTCAGCCTGCTGGCCGACCGTAAGCTCAATGAGCCGCTCCGGGCCGAGGATGGCCGGGTACGGGTGGTGGCCAAAGTCACGACCTTTGCCACGTACGCGGGCCTGGCGTTTGACCAGATTCGGCGCAGTGCGGAATCCAACGTGGCGGTGCTGCTGCGTCTGCTCACCGCTATTGAAACCGCGGCCCGTCGCACCAGCGACCACGACCGGCTGGCTATTTTGCAGCAGCAGGCCGACCGGGTACGCGAGCAAGCCGACGAGATGCTGTCCTTCGACTACGAAAAGCAGGAAGTGCGGGCGCGCTACCTGGAGGTGAGCAAAATGATGCGAGCAGCCGCCTAATGCAAAAAGCCTCCGCCGAAGGGCAGAGGCTTTAAGTTGATTATGAAACGGCAGATTCCGAGGATTCTGTGCCGGGTCAGTCAGCAGTTAGGCGGAGAACGACGAGCCGCAGCCGCAGGTGCTTTTGGCCTGGGGGTTGTTGAAGACGAAGCCGCGGGCATTGAGGCCGTCCTGGAAGTCAACTTCCATACCCAGCACGTACATGGCGTGCTTCTTATCCATGATGAGTTTCAGGCCGTCGAGGTCGTAGGTTTCGTCGGCATCCTTGGCTTTGTCGAAGCCGAGCAGGTAGCTCATGCCCGAGCAGCCGCCGCCCTGCACGCCAATGCGCAGGCCGTAATCGGCGGGCACGTTCTTCTCCTGAATGATATTTTTCACCTCAACCACGGCGCGGTCGGTGAGGGTAATGGGGGCGAGGGTGGCAACGGAAGCCATAATAAAAGATGATTTAGAGCGAGGTGGACAACAAAGATACGGCGGGCGCCGGAGTGGCCCGCAGCACGGCATCAGCGAAGAAACAGCAGTTGGGGGGCGGTGGTTCACGGCGTAAGTTTGCAGCCTGTGCGGTAAGCTTTAGCTTGCCGTATTTCGCCCGATTATTGCCACTATTGCCACTACGGCAAGCTAAAGCTTCCCCATTTATGGATTCCACTACCTATTTATTCGACCTCCTGAAAATCATTCTGCCCGCCCTCATCGTGGCCGGCGCCATTTATCTGCTCTTCAAGCAGTTTTTGGAGAAAGAGCAGCAGCGCCGGCTGATTGAGCTGCGGCTGGAGAGCCACAAAACCACCCTGCCGCTGCGCCTGCAGGCCTACGAGCGGGTGGTGATGCTGCTGGAGCGTATCTCGCCGAACAACATCCTCGTGCGGCTGAGCAGCGCCGGCCAGTCGGCGCCCGACTTCCATCGCTTGCTCCAGCAGGAAATCCGCGCCGAGTACGAGCACAACCTTTCCCAGCAGCTCTATATTTCCGGCGATGCCTGGACGCTGGTGAAAGAAGCCAAAGAAAACGTGCTGACGATGGTGAACCGCGCCTTCCACGGCATCCAAAACCCCAGCCAGGCCCGCGGCACCGAACTGGCCAAGCGCATTCTGGAAGGCCTGATGACGGACGGAGCCGAGCCCACCGCGCAAGCATTGGCCGTGGTGAAAAACGAGGCCGCCGGCTTGTTCTAAGCGAGGGTTGGTTGAAGTGAAAAACTCCCCTCCTTACTAAGGAGGGGACATTTCAGCGAAGCTGAAATTGGGGTGGTTGCGCCCGTCGGACAACGCCTGAATGTACTGGCCGCCTGCCGCTCAACGCCCGCAACCACCCCGATTTTCGCTGGCGCGAAAATATCCCCTCCTTGGTAAGGAGGGGAGTTCAACCCTTCAACTAACCCTTGCTACACCGCCACGCTCACAGCCTCAATGGCGCGTTGGTAGCACTCCTCGTAGAGCGGCACAATCTTTTCCACGGCAAATTCCTCGGCGCGGGCGCGGGCAGCAGCTTTGAAGCGTGGGAGGTTTTCGTCGTCCAAGATGTAGAGGGCATTCTTGACCATGTCGGCCACATCGCCGATTTCGCTGATGGTGCCGGTTACGCCGTGCACGTTCAGCTCGGGAATGCCGCCGGCGTTGGTGCTCACCACGGGCACTTCGCAGGCCATGGCTTCCAGCGCAGCGAGGCCGAAGCTTTCGTTTTCGGAAGGCATCAGAAACAGGTCGCCCACGCTCAATACCTCTTCTACGGCTTCGAGCTTGCCCAAAAAGCGCAGGTCGCGGTGGCAGTCGAGGTCGCGGGCCAGCTTTTCCATGCGGCTGCGGTCGGGGCCATCGCCCACTAGCAGCAACTTGGCCGGGATTTCCTTCCGCACGCCACAGAAAATACGCAGCACGTCTTCCACGCGCTTCACAGCGCGGAAGTTGCTGGTATGCACGAGCAGCTTCTCGCCTTCAGGTGCAATAGCGGCCCGGAAATGGCTCTTTTCCTGCTTTTTAAAGCGATGCAGGTCGATGAAGTTGGGGATGACGGTGATATCTTTCTCGACCGCGAAATACTCGTAGGTTTCGCGCCGCAAATCCGCCGATACCGACGTCACGGCATCGCTCTGGTTGATGCTGAACGTGACCACGGGTTCGAAATTGGGGTCTTTGCCCACCAGCGTAATATCGGTGCCGTGCAAGGTGGTAACTACCGGAATCTGGATGCCGCGGGCCCGCAGAATCTGCTTGGCCATAAACGCCGCCGAGGCGTGCGGAATGGCGTAGTGCACGTGCAGCACGTCGAGCTTTTCGTTCTGCACGATATCCACCATTTTGCTGGTCAGGGCCAGCTCGTAGGGCGGAAACTGGAAGAGTGGATAGGCCGGAACGTACACCTCGTGGTAGAAGAGGTTTTCGTTGAAAAAGTCTAGCCGCACCGGCTGGCTGTAGGTGATAAAATGCACGCGGTGGCCACGCTGGGCTAGGGCCTTGCCCAGTTCCGTGGCCACCACGCCGGAGCCGCCAAAGGTGGGATAACAAACGATGCCGATATTCATAGAGGAGCTAACGCGAAAAGGAGCGTCGCGTTCTGCGTAACCGGCATTATTCCGAATTGTTAATATCCCGGCCCGCAATCTTACAATGGCGCTTTTGGCGCTACAGGTCCAAAAAATACGTGCCCGTAAGCTGTACCACGCGGTTGTAAGCTTTTTCGTCGGCGTAAGTCGGAATGTAGTACGATGAGTAGGAAATCATCGAAAAAGGAACCGACTGTAGTTTGCGCAGCCCCAAGCCGTAGCCCAGCTGCAGCTGCAATGGCCCCCGTCGGTAGCCCAGGCCCGCATTGAAGCCGGCGTCGAGGCGGCGGCTTAGTTTCTCATCCTGGTATTCTACTTTCTCATCGTAGTGCAGGGGCGCAAACCGGGCATAGGGTGAAGACTGCAGCAGCGTGCCCCGCTGCCGCCCGCCCACGGCCAGCGCCACGTACGGCCCGGCAAAAAGCTGCACGCCGTGTAGCGTATACACCAGGTTCACGGGCAGCTCCAGCCAGTTGGAGCGGTTGGTGGCCGAGGTTTCCGAACTGCTGACGCCCGCGAAACCGCTGATGGAAGTGAAGCTTTCCACCCGCTCGCCCTTTTGCGAAAACATCAGGGCCGGCTGCAACGCAAAACGGCCCCGCGCCATTTCCAGCACGGCCCCAATCTGCCCCCGATAAATTGCCGACTTGCTGGCTGAATAATTATACGGGGAACTAGGTGAAAGCTGCGATTCGCCAACCGTGGATGTGGCCCAGTTCGGGCCGCCGCGCAAGCCCAGCCGGTAGGTAGTCTGGGCCGAAGCCGTGGCCGCACCGAGCAGCGTAATCAGAAGTAATAGCGTGAAGCGCGGCATCGAAAAGCACCAATAAGTGAGTTGATACCACCCTGACCACCGGCCCGGTCTCCCGGTTGCGCGGCACGTTTATTTTTTCGCCGGGCCCGCTGCCAGCGACTTATAAATTACGTCGTGAATGCGGGTGCGAATGTTGTACTGGCGCAGCTTGTTGTTGCCGGCATCGGGGTACACGCGGTTGGAGAGGAAGACGTAGAGAATCTCGTTTTCGGGGTCCATCCACACGCAGGTACCCGTGAAGCCGGTGTGGCCAAAGGTGCTGGCCGGCGAGAGGTTGCTGGTAGGGCCGGTGGGCTTGCTGGGGTCGCCGTGGTCCCAGCCCAGGCCGCGCCGGCCGCCGGGCACGGTTCGGGCAAACTCGGTCACTACCGGGTTCTGGAAGTAGCGGGTGCCGCCGTAAGCACCATTCTGCAGGTTCATCTGCATCAGCACGGCCAGGTCGTTGGCAGTGGCGAACAGGCCGGCGTGGCCGCCTACGCCGCCCACCAGGGCCGCCGTTTGGTCGTGCACGCTGCCCTGGAGCTGCTCGCGGCGGTAGTAGGTGTCGTTTTCGGTGGGCGCAATGCAGCTTTTGGGGAAGCGCAGCAGCGGATTATAGGTCATGCTGCCCAAGCCCAGTGGATGGTAAAAATTGTTCTGCAAAAAGTTGTCGATGGGCTGTTTCAGAATCTTCTCGCACAGGCGCTTCATCACAATAAAGCTGAGGTCGGAATACTCGGTGGGGTACCGGCCTTTCACCTTGGGCAGCAAGCTGGAGCGCATGGTCCAGGCCCACACCGAGTCATCGGCGGCCTTGGTGCTGTACTCGCCGGGCACCACTTCGTTGGGGAAATCGTCGGACTTGATGCTGGCGTAAAATGTCGGTTTCAGGCCGCTGCTCGTGATGGTGCGCTCCCAGGTGGGAATGCCCACTTTCAGGCCGGCCTGGTGCATCAGCACGTCGCGCACGGTCATGTCGCGCTTGTTGGTGCGCGTCAGCTCGGGCAGGTAAGCGGCCACTTTGTCGTCGAGGTTGAGTTTGCCCTGGTCCTTGAGGTACATTACCGCCTGCAGGGTGCCGGCCACTTTCGTGATGGAGGCCAGGTCATAGAGTGTGCTGTTGGTAATCGGTTGCGTCTGGTCGTAGGTCGCGTAGCCATAGCTCTGGTCAAATACCACGGTGCCGTTGCGGGCCACCAGCACCTGGCAGCCCGGCGCGGCGGCGTAGGTCTGGCTTTCGAGGGCAATGTTATCAATCTGCGCCAGCACCTGCGAGCTCAGGCCCTGGCTTTCGGGGGTGGCATAGCGCAGGCGCTTAAGGTCAGGCGTCGCGATTCCGGTGCCCGCTTTGAGCGTGGGCGACACCGTGACGGGCAATTTGCCGCGCGCTGGCAGCGCTCCAAACAGCACCTGCGGCACCACCAGCTGGGCCGCGTAATGGTCCTCGTAGCCACAGACCAACGTGCTGGCCCCTTCCAGAAACTTCAGGCCGTAGGCGTTGCCCATGGCCACTACCACCGTCTTCAGTTTGGGCTTGGCCTGCAGCTGCTTGAGGAAGCGCAAGGCCCCGTCGCCCATGCCGTAGCTGTGGCTGGGCGTATTGTTCATGCCGTGCAGGCTCACCACCACCACGTTGTAGCCGCTCAGGCGGCTGGCAATGCGGGTAAAGGTGCTGTCGTCGGCGTAGCGGTTGGGCACCGCGTACACCGGGCCGGGATGGTACTTATTGAAGATAGTGGCATACGGCCCTTCGGCCTGGGTGCCAATGGTGATGGCGGCAATGCGCAGCGTGTCGAGACGCTTGAAGGGCAGCAGGTTGTCGTCGTTTTTTACCACGGTGATGGCGTGCTCAAAAATATTCTGGGCCAGCACTTTCGACGACGCCTGGTTGAGGCTGTCGCGCAGCACGGCCAGCCGGACGGGTTGTTGTTTGGCCAGGCCTGCCCAGTGCTTGGCCCGCAAAATCTTCCGTACGCGGAAATCCAAATCTTCCTGATTGAGCTTGCCCGCCGCCACGGCCTCCCGAATGCGCAGCAGGGCCGAGGGCACATCTTCCGAAAACAATAGCACGTCGTTGCCAGCCGCCAGAGCCATGGCGTCCAGCTCGCCGTCCTTATACAGCTTGCTCACACTCCGCATGTTGAGTGCGTCGGTGAAGGTCAGGCCCTTAAAACCCATTTTGGTCTTCAACAGGTCCGTGACCAGGGCCCGCGAGAGGGTAGTGGTTTTAGCGTCGGTTGTGTCGAAAAGCGGCATGTAGAGGTGGGCCACCATCACGCCCATCACCCCCGCTTCAAACGACTGCTGAAACGGAACCAAATCCACCGCACTCAGCCGGGCCAGGTCGGTATTGATAACCGGCAGCGCTACGTGCGAGTCGGTGTCAGTATCGCCGTGGCCGGGAAAGTGCTTGGCCACGGCCATCACACCATTTTCCTGCAAGCCCTTCACGTACTGTACGCCCAGCCGGGCCACCTGGTTCTGGTCTTCGCCAAACGAGCGGTTGCCAATCACGGGGTTGCCGGGGTTGGAGTTCACGTCTATCACCGGGGCAAAGCTGATGTGCACGCCCAGGGCCCGCATCTTGCGCGCAATTTCGCGGCCCATCTGGTACACGTACTGGGGGTCGTCCATTGCGCCCAGCGTCATCTGCTTGGCGAAGTGGGCCGAGGAGTCCAGGCGCATGTCCAGGCCCCATTCGGCGTCCATGGCAATGAGCAGCGGCACTTTGGCGGCGGCCTGCAAGCGGTTGGTCATCAGGGCCTGGCGCTTGGGGCCACCCTGCAAAAACATCACGCCGCCAATGTTTTGGTTGCGCACCAGCTGCTCGATGCGGTTGCCGTGGGCGCGGTCCTTATTGGAATAAGCGGCCACCATAAACAGCTGGCCCAGCCGCTGTTCGGGCGTGAGCGAGTTGAATACGCTATCGACCCAGGCCGTTTCGGCGGGGGAGGTGGGCAACGGGTCGCCGGGCAGCTTGGGATTTTCGGAAAAAGATAGCAGCAGGCCCGTAGCCAGCAGCATGACCACAAAGGCCAGCTGGAGAGGGATGCGCATCAGCCCCGTGGGGGTGGTGGGTTGATTCAAGAGGCAAACGGGCCGCAAAGGCCGTACTTTTGTCGTGGTTAGCAGCGGAACCTGCTGGTGGGGTTTGGAGGTTCCAGACCCAATCATCTTCGTCACGAAATAGTCACGGCCAATGCCGTAAAACATCGTGCTGAAGAGGGTGGTATTTAGCCGCAAAGGTACGCAGAAAACCCGGTGCCGGGTTTGTAACGCGGCCGATTTTTGATTATTGCCGGTCGCGTTTCCGCTTGTTCGCGCGCTGGTTAGCTTCTCCTGCTGTCGTCCGGTTTTTGCGGGCGCAGGCAGCGTCCATCTTCCGCCATGCCCGATATTATTCACCTGCTCCCCGAATACCTCGCCAACCAGATTGCGGCCGGCGAGGTGGTGCAGCGTCCCGCCTCCGTGGTGAAGGAGCTGCTGGAAAACGCCGTCGATGCCGGCGCCACGCAGGTGCAGCTCATTGTGAAAGAGGCCGGCAAGCAGCTGGTGCAGGTAGTGGACAACGGCGCCGGCATGAGCCCCACCGATGCCCGCATGAGCCTGGAACGCCACGCCACCAGCAAAATCCGCTCTACCGAAGACCTGTTTCGCATCCGCACGTTAGGCTTTCGGGGCGAGGCGCTGGCCAGCATCGCGGCCGTGGCCCAGGTCGAGATTCGTACCAAGCAGCGCGAGCACGACACCGGTACGCTGCTGCTGGTGGAAGGCTCGCAGGTAACCAGCCAGCAGCCCACCGCCTGCCCCGACGGTACGAGCATCGCCGTCAAAAACTTGTTTTTCAACGTGCCTGCGCGCCGTAACTTCCTCAAGAGCAATGCCGTGGAAATGCGGCACATTCTCGACGAGTTTCAGCACGTGGCGCTGGCCAATCCGCAGACGGCTTTTTCGCTGTATCAGAACGATTTGGAGGTTTTTGCCTTGCCGGCCGGCAAGCTCAGTCAGCGCATTGTGGCGCTGCTCGGCAATGGCTACAAGGAGCAGCTCGCGGCCTGCGAGGAGGTGACGCATTCCATTTCGGTGAAGGGCTTTGTGGGCAAGCCGGAGTCGAGTAAGAAAAGCCGGGGCGACCAGTTTTTCTTCGTCAACAACCGCTTCATTCGCTCGGCCTACCTGAACCACGCCGTGCTGGCGGCCTACGAAGGCCTGCTGGCCCGCGACACCCACCCGTTCTACGTGCTGTTTCTGGAGCTCGACCCCAAAGCCATTGATATCAACGTGCACCCCACCAAGACGGAAATCAAGTTCGAAGACGAAAAAACCGTGTACGCTGTGGTGCGCGCCGCCGTGAAACAGAGCCTCGGCCTGCACAACATTGCGCCCTCGCTGGACTTTGAGGGCGACGTAAACTTCGCGCCCATTCGTCCGCTGCGCACCGGCAAAGGCACTGGCGCGGTGCCCACCGAGGCCGACGACCACCTGCCCGCCGCCAGTGCCGCCGCCCGCGCCGCCAGCAGCGACGGCTACCGGCCCGACGCCTTGGCTGCCGCCGCGAATGCTGCCCGGCTACCGGCCGGCCCTTCCGGTTTCGCTAATTTCAGCCCCGATACCCGCCGCGACGGCTACGAGCGCCAGCTGCCGCCGCGCCCCACCGAGCAGGCCCGCCGCGAGCTCGAAGCCTTTTACCGCGAGCTGGGCCAGCCCGTGAAAACCCAACCCACGCTGGACAGCGCCACCATGCGCAGCTTCGAAAACCTGTCTCCCGACGAAGCGGCGCTGGTTGATGCCGACGCGGTGCCGTTGGGGCTGGGCCTGACGCTACCTGATGGGCCGGCTACCCCGCCGGTGGCCGCCCGCGAGCGGGAGAGTCGGGCGCTCCAGGTGCAGCAGCGCTTCGTGCTGGTGCCGGTGAAGTCGGGCGTGCTGCTGATTGACCAGGAAGCGGCCCGCGAGCGCATTCTCTACGAGCAATACCGGCAGGAGCTGGGCCGCGCCGTGGGCACGTCGCAAACGCTGCTATTTCCGCGCACGGTCACTTTCAACCCCGCCGATTTTGCCGTGCTCCGCGAGCTCACCGAGCCGCTGCACGCGCTGGGCTTCATTTTCGTGGAATTCGGGCCCAACACCATTGCCGTGGAGGCCATTCCGGCCGGCATGCCCGCCCAGGACGAGAAGGAGCTGCTCGAAAGCCTGATTGAGCAGTTCCGCACCACGGCCGGCCCGCTCAAGCTCGACCAGCGCGAAAGCCTGGCCCGCGCCCTGGCCCGCCGCGTGGCCGCCGGCACGGCCGCCACCCGCCTGCCCGAGGCCGAGCTCAGCGCCCTGGCCGACCGCCTTTTCGCCTGCCAAACCCCCGGCTACACCCCCGACGGCCGCAAAACTCTGGTGCTGCTGGACGGGCAGCAGCTGGCCGATTTTTTCCGTAAGTAACCTTCTTCGGCTCCCGCGTCTTTTACGGGCGGGGCTTTTTCATTTCGCTCGCCATTTCACCCCTTGCCAGTCCCGCGCGGCGGCGCGGCCTCCGGTTGGGGCTTTACTTTGCTGCATGTTTAATCTGACCCCGACTGTTCGGACCCTGCTTTTTGCCAACATCTTTTTCTTCGCGGCGCAGACCTATTTTCTGCCCTTGCTCACCCAGTTAGGCAGTCTCTATCCCATTGGCTCGCCCTATTTCTATCCGTGGCAGTTTGCTACGGCTATTTTTCTGCACGGCAGCTGGATGCATTTGCTGTTCAATATGTTCGGCTTGATTTCTTTTGGTCCGCTGCTGGAGCAGCGCTGGGGGCAGCAGCGCTTCCTAGTGTTCTGGCTTGTCTGCGGCATTGGGGCCAGCGTGCTCTACGAAGGGGTGCGCTACTACGAGGTGAACAAGCTGGAAGTAGCCCGGCAGGAGTTCCGGCGCGAGCCCAGCGGGGCCAACTTCGTGGAGTTTTTCCGCGAAAATATGCCCGACCAGCAGGGCGCCGAGCAAGTGGGCCGCGAAATGACCAAAAACCCCAACAATGCCGAATACATCAGCTCGGCCAATGCCACGCTCGACGCCGTGGTGGAGGCCAGCTACAAATCGGGGATGTTGGGCGCTTCCGGGGCACTTTTTGGCCTGCTCTTCGCCTTCGCCTATTTATTCCCCAACACCGAGCTGTTTCTGCTGTTTATTCCCTTTCCCATCAAGGCGAAGTATTTTGTGTTCTTCTACGCGGCCTACGAGCTGTATGCCGGCGTGCACCGCACACCCGGCGACAACGTGGCCCACTTCGCGCACCTGGGCGGCCTGCTCTTCGGCTTCCTGCTGGTGAAGTACTGGGAAGGCGGCCGGGAGCGTTTTTATTAAAGAAACAGCCAGCGTTATCCGCCAAAAGCTGAATTCGTCACCCTCGTTTATTTCGTGCCATGAGCATCGTTCAAGATATCCGCACCGCGTTTGGTCGCCGAGATAATGCCCTCATGCAGCTCATTTTGCTGAATGTGCTGGTGTTTGCGGGCCTCATCGTGCTGCGCGCCGTGCTCACGGTGAGCAGCGCCAGCAGCTACTACCCGCCCGTGATGAAGCAGTTTGAGCTCTCATCGGCCCTGCCCGTACTGCTGCGCCACCCCTGGACGGTCCTGACCTACGCCTTCACCCACCAGGGATTTTTCCACATCCTGTTCAACTTGCTGAATCTGTACTGGTTTGGGCAACTGCTGCGCGAATACCTCGGCGACCGCCGCCTCGTAAGCATCTACGTGTTGGGGGCGCTGGCCGGGGCGGCCGTTTTTCTGCTCAGCTACAACTTGCTGCCGGTGTTTCAGCCCGCGCTGGGCTCGCCGGTTATCGGCGCTTCGGCGGCCGTCACGGCCATCATCGTGGCGGCGGCTACGCTACTGCCCGATTATACTTTTTCGCTGATACTCATCGGCCCGGTCAAGATTAAATGGATTGCGGCCGTGGTGGTGCTTATTTCCCTGGCCGGGGTGAACGGCGACAACGCTGGCGGCGAAATAACCCACCTGGGTGGCGCGCTGGTGGGCTTTATCTTCATCAAGCAGTTGCAGGCCGGGCGCGACCTGGGCCGGCCGGTGCAGGCCGTGGGCAACTTCGTCACCCGACTTTTCAACCGGCCGCCCGCCATGCGCGTGAGCAGCACCCGCCGCGCCGAACCCGTAGCCGCTACCTCGGCCAGTGGCGGCAAAAAACCTGCCGTTGCCAACCAGCCCCTGCAGGATGAAATCGACACGATTCTGGACAAGATTTCGCGCTCCGGCTACGAAAGCCTTTCCAAAGACGAAAAGCAGAAGCTGTTCCGGGCCAGCCAGCAATAGCAAGCGCCGGGAGGACTTAATCTTCTAATAGCCAGGATTTGGCTAGTTCCACGTCTTCAAACAGCCGCATCTCGAAGTGCGTGCCCACGCGGGTAATCATCTCGGAAGCCGAAGCCTGTCCAAAAATACCGGGCGAGACGATGTGCGCGAAGCGTTTCAGGCCCAGGGCCAGGGCCTGCGGCATCCAGTTTTCCGCAATCCAGTCGTTGGCCCCGCTCCAGGAGCCCACCACTTTGCGGTTGTCGTTGAGCAGGTTTGGGCAGGGGTTTTCACGCAGAAAATCGAGGGTGGCCCGGCCGCCCTCAATTACTTTTTCGGTGGGCAGCACGCCCACCCAGTCGGTGTATATCCAATTGTTGGCCCTATCCAGCTCGATGGTCAAAAATACCTTGTCGAAGGAATTGGCAATCTCTTTTCTCATGCTCACAAGTGGGCGAAGGGCTCGCGGAGCCTGCAAATTAAGGATTGATTCAGAGCCTTTGGCCCAAGAAAAACGGCCGAACCTTGAAAAGGCCGGCCGTTTTTTTATTAGGCTGAAAATGCCGTTACGCGGGCTGGCCCATTTTGTCCAGGGCGTCCATTACTTCTTTCACGTGGCCGCGTGAGGTTTCGAGCATGGCCTTTTCTTCGTCGTTGAGCTGCAATTCAATCACGCGCTCCACGCCGTTTTTGCCCAGGATAACCGGGGCACCGAGGTACACGCCATTGATTCCGTACTCGCCCTGCAGCTCCAGGCACACGGGGAACACGCGGCGCTGGTCGCGCACGATGGCTTCCACCATTTGGGCCGCCGCCGCGCCGGGCGCGTACCACGCCGAGGTACCCATGAGCTTCACCAGCTCGCCGCCGCCGTTCTTGGTGCGGTCCACGATGGCGTCAAGCTCAGCCTTGCCGATGAGCTCGGTGACGGGAATGCCGCCCACGGTGGTGTAGCGGGGCAGGGGCACCATGGTGTCGCCGTGGCCACCCATCAGCACCGCCTGAATGTCTTTGGGGCTCACGTTCAGGGCCTCGGCCAGGAAGGCGCGGTAGCGGGCCGTGTCGAGGATACCGGCCATGCCGAATACCTTTTCGCGGGGCAGCTTCGAAGTGAGGTGTGCCTGGTAGGTCATCACGTCGAGCGGGTTGCTCACGATGATGATGATGGCATTGGGCGAGTATTTCACCACTTGCTCGGTTACCGACTTCACGATGCCGGAGTTCACCGAAATCAGGTCGTCGCGGCTCATGCCGGGCTTGCGGGGCAGGCCCGACGTAATGACCACCACGTCGGAATCGGCGGTGCGGGCATAGTCGTTGGTCACGCCTACCGTGCGCGTGTCGTAGCCGATAATTGGCGCTTTCTGCCAGATATCCAGGGCTTTGCCTTCGGCCACGCCTTCTTTGATATCGAGCAGCACAACTTCGTTGGCAATTTCACGGGTGGCGAGCACATCGGCGCAGGTTGCGCCCACGTTGCCGGCTCCGACTACGGTAACTTTCATAGGAGAAGGTGTTGGGTTTGGGAATACTGGCGCAAAAGTAACGCGCACATCGTGACTACCGCTAATCTGGTGGTTCGGATTTGCATCCATCTTGCTACAGCCGCTGCACGGTCAGCACCCGCTCAGACGTAGCTTCCACCTTAAACCGGTCGTCCACGCGCCAGCCCACTACCCAGCAGATTTTGCCGTCGGACGAGGTCAGCACGCGCACGTCGTCTTTGAGGTTGAGGGGCACTTTCTGGTCGATGAGGAAGTCGCTGAGTAGCTTTTTGCCTTTCATGCCCAGCGGCATAAACCAGTCGCCTTCCTGCCACCTGCGCAGCGTGAGCGGGAATTTAATCTTGTCGGCATCGAGCGCGGCGGTGCTTTTCGAGCGGGGAATGATGAAGTGTTTGGCGTCTTCGTGCAGCTCGGCTTTCAGGCGCATGCCGTCGGCCAGCAGGTCGGTTTGGCCCGCCGCCAGCTGGAAAGTGCCGAACTGCGTGAGCCGCCGTGGGGTGATAACCAGGTTTTCCCGGTCCTTCACCAAGCGGTGCGTGGGCGAGTCGAAGCGCCGGCCCGACTCGCCGGGGAAGGCCGCCACAATGTCCTTCACCACCGGCCAGGCAAAGCCGAAGGGGCGCAGCATTTCGTGCAGCACCAGCGCGGTGGCGGCGGTTTTTTGCAGCGTGGCGATGTTGAGGTAAGTCACTTCGGCGTCGTCGCGGCGGGCCTGGGCGGCGGTGTCGGCCACGTAGCGGCGCACAATTTCCTCGGCCCCGCCCACGCGCTCGGCGGTGCCGTGCAGGGTCTGGTCGAGGTTGGGGTTGATTTCGCGCAGCACGGGCAGCACCTCAATGCGCAGCAGGTTGCGCTGATACACGGGGCTGTCGTTGCTGTCGTCTTCGCGCCAGCGCAGGCCGCGTTCCACCAGGTAGTCCTGCAGGTCGTCGCGGCCCAGGCCCATAAGTGGGCGCACCACCCGGCCGTTTTTCACCTGAATGCCGTGCAAACCGGCCAGTCCGGTGCCGTGCACGAGGTTCAGGAGCATGGTTTCGGCCTGGTCGCGCTGGTGGTGGGCCGTGGCAATGCAGGCCAAATCCTGCGTCTGGCGCACCTGCTCGAACCAGCGGTAGCGCAGCAGGCGGGCCGCCATCTGGGTCGAGATGCCTTCCTGGGTGGCAAATTCCTTGGTCTGGAAAAACTCGGCGAAGTAGGGGAGGCCGTACTGCTTGGCCAGCTTGCGCACAAACTGCTCGTCGGCGTCGGCATCTTCGCCGCGCAGGCCGAAATGGCAGTGCGCCACCGCCACCTGCGCGCCCAGCCGGTGCAGCACATCCAGCAGCACCACCGAATCGAGGCCGCCGCTCACGGCCACCAGAACGGGGTCTTTTTCAAGGGAAAACAGGGCGTGCTCCTCAATGAAGCGGCGAACGATATCGAGCATAACAAAAACGTATTGGGCAAGCCTGCCGTGGGGTACCCCCGTGCACTATCCCGCAAAGATGGCCGTTAGCGCGGGGCCCGTCCGTACCTTTGGCTTCCGAATGTCCTTCTCCCGCGTCTTTTTTCTTCTGTTGGTACTGTTGCTGCCGCTGCTGGGTCAGGCGCAACGCCCCGCCCCGGCCACCAAAGGCGCGCCCATCAAGCTGCTGACGGCGGCTACGCTGGTGGGCGGCGACTTTAGCGGCACCAAAATTCGCAAGCTGTTGGGCAATGTCAGCTTTCAGCAGGACGATACGTTTCTCTACTGTGATTCGGCCTACCAATACCTCGACCGTAACCAGGTAGAAGCTTTCAGCAACGTGCGCGTGGTGCAGGGCGACACCATGACCATTACCGGCGATAAGGGCTTTTACGACGGCGACCTGCGCACCGCCCGCATGGTGGGCAACGTGGTGATGCGCGACCCCCGCATGACCCTCACCACGCCCAGCCTAGTGTACGACCTCAACCGCAAAACGGCCTCCTACACCGAAACCGGCCACCTTACTGACCCCCAAAACACCCTCGACAGCCAGCATGGATTCTACGATACCAACACCAAAGTATTCGTGTTCACCAACAACGTGCACCTCGTTACGCCCGATTCGGAGCTGAATAATGACTTGCTGCGCTACAACACGGTTACGAAAGTTGCCTACTTCGACGGGCCCACCCGCATCAAGGGCAAAGACGGCAATTTGTACGCTGAAGGCGGCAACTACAACACCATTACCCGGGTTTCCAACTTCAAGAAAAACGCCAAAATCGACACGCCCAACTACCTGCTGGGCGGCGACAATCTGGTGTACGACGAGGTGAAGCAGTACGGCGTGGCCCGCGGCCATGTCAGTCTCATTTCGAAGAAAGACAACCTGACCCTGCGCGGCGATGTGGGCCGCTACTGGCGGGGCCTGGGCCGCACCAAACTCTACGGGGGCCGGCCGGTGGTGCGCAACATCAGCGACAAGGACACCTTGTATATGGCCGCCGATACGCTGATAAGCGTGGAAGCCCGCCCCGGCCAAACCACGACCCGCACCGTACTGTACGCTTACCCGAAAGTGCAGATTTTTCGGGGCGACCTGCAGGGCATCGCCGATTCGCTGACCTACGACCGGCAGGACAGCATCATCTACCTCAACCGCGACCCGGTGCTGTGGCAGGGCAAAAACCAGCTCACCGCCGACTCCATGCAGATTCGCTCGAAGCGCGGGCGCGTGGACGAGATGCGTCTGTATGCCAATGCCTTTGCCGTGAGCCAGGACACGCTGCTGAACTTCAACCAGACCAAGGGCCGCAACATGATGGCCTATTTCCGCGACAACAAGATGCGGCGCGTAGATGTGTTGGGCAACGCAGAAAGCATCTTTTACGCCCTCGACAACGACACTGCTACCACCGGCCTGAACCGGGTGCTGTCGGCCAACATGCGGCTGCTGTTTATGGCCAATAAGCTGAATAAAATATCGGTCCTCACCAATCCGGAGGCCAAATTCATTCCGCCGCACGAGTTCAAGCCCGACGATGAGCGCCTCAAAGGCTTCAACTGGCGCGTCAAGGAACGGCCCACCCGCCGCCAGGTGTTGGGCAAGCAGTTCGACGACCGGCCAAAAAAAACACCGGTTGCCAAGAAAAAAGCCAAGCCCATCGCCAAGCCCAAGTCCAAGGCGCCCGTCAAGCAGAAAGCACCGGCCAAGCCCGCCGCGCAACCTGCTAAACCGGCCGCTACGGGGCGAGCCGCCAGCCAACCCGCAGCGGCGCCCGCACGGAGGCCGTAGCTGCAACCTTTCCCGACTGGCCGGCACTCTTACTGCCGGCCGCGCTGCCCGAAGCCGCGTTCATTTGCCTTCGCCGGCTCAAATCGTTACCTTTGCACCCCATATGCCGATTTCCCGCCTCACGGTTCTGTTTCTGCTCGTTAGTACGCTCATTCTGGGCTCCTGTGCCAGCAGCTACCAGCGTTTGCTGAAAAGCCCCGACGTTAATAAAAAATACGAAGCCGCCGTGGCGTACTACGAAAAGGGCGACTTTTTCCGGGCCGGTACGCTGCTCGAAGAGCTGATTCCGCTGCTGAAAGGCCGGCCCGAGGCCGAAAAGGCGCAGTTCTATTTTGCCAATACCAATTTCAAGCAGCGCAATTACGTGCTGAGTGCCTTCTACTTCAAGCAGTTCAACGAAACGTACCCCAACTCGGAGTACTCGGAGGAAGCCGCTTATTTGAACGCCCGCTCGCTGTTTCTCGACTCGCCCGGTTTTGAGCTGGACCAGACCAACACGGTTTCGGCTCTGGAATCTATTCAGGATTTTTTGAACCGTTACCCCGAAAGCAAGTTCAAGCCGGAGACGGAAAATATGTCGCAGGAGTTGCAGAAGAAGCTGGAAAACAAAGCGTTCGAAAGCGCCAAGCTCTACTACAAGCTTCGCTACAACCAAGCTGCAGTGGTAGCCTTTACCAATTTTCAGCAGCAATACCCGGCTACGATTTATGCCGAACAAGCGGCTTTTCTGCGTTTGAGCGCCCAGTATGCCTGGGCGCAGGAAAGCGTTGAATCCAAGCAGCGGGAGCGGTTTCTGGAGGCGGTTAGCTTCTACCAGCAGTTTCTGGATACCTATCCACAAAGCAAAAGCCTGAAAGAAGCGCTGGCGATGTACGACATCAGCCAGGCCCAGCTTGTTAAGCTGAAAGACGTTCCGGCGTCGGCATCTAACTAATTTGTAATTAATATCAGCCCATGAAAGCCAATCCCAACACCCCGTCGAGCTCCATTATCACGCGCAATGTGGCCGATATTACCGGCGACAATGGCAACGTGTACGAGGCCATCTCCGTGATTTCCAAGCGCGCCAACCAGTTGTCGATAAAGTTGAAGGAAGAGCTGAACGACCGTCTGGCCGAGTTCGCCTCTACTGTTGACAACCTCGAAGAAGTATTCGAAAACCGCGAGCAAATCGAGGTTTCCAAGCAGTATGAGCGCATGCCCAAGCCCACCAGCCTGGCTATTGAGGAATTTCTGCAAGGCAAAATCCAGTACACCACGCCCGCTCCGGAGGAAGTGCCGGTGCCCCGCGAGCTGTTCTAGGGTCAGCCTGTTCCAAGGTCAGCGTTGGCTTACAGCAGGACGTCATGCTCCATCTGGCGTCCGCTTGCCGAAGCATCTCTGCCGCACCAGTAATTTACTTACTATTGCATGCGAGATGCTTCGGCAAGCGGACGCCAGATGGAGCATGACGTTTTTTTGATTTGAACCAGCGATGCCTGAAATCAGCAACCCGCAACCCGCACCTTCTTCCCTGACCGGCCGCCGCATCGTGCTGGGCGTCAGCGCCAGTATTGCGGCCTACAAAGCCGCCCCGCTCACGCGCCTGCTCATCAAAGCCGGCGCCGAGGTACAAGTCATTCTCACCGAAGCCGCCGCCGCGTTCGTGACGCCGCTGACGCTCGGCACGCTCTCGAAAAAGCCCGTGCTGACGAGCTTTTTGCGGGACGCCGCCGCCGGCGAATGGCACAACCACGTGGAATTGGGCCTCTGGGCCGATGCGCTGGTAATTGCGCCGGCCAGTGCCAATACGCTCGGCCAGCTGGCCAATGGTCTGTGTCCCAATTTGCTGTGTGCTGTGTACTTGTCGGCCCGGTGCCCGGTGTTTCTGGCTCCGGCCATGGACGTGGACATGTTCGCCCACCCCGCCGTGACGCAGAATCTGGCCCGGCTGCGCTCCTTCGGGAACCACGTATTTGATTCGCCCAGTGGCGAGCTGGCCAGCGGCCTGAGCGGGCCCGGCCGCATGCTGGAACCCGAGGAAATTGTGGCTGGACTGGCGCGTTATTTTGCTGATATTACCGCCGGGTGAGCGCGGCCGTTTCGCATGCTTGTTCAAAGTTGACGCTTATTTTGGTTGAACCGACAAACTTTAAGTAGACAAAACTTGCACGTCCTCCTCACTGCCGGCCCCACCTACGAACCGCTGGACCCCGTTCGCTTCCTCGGCAACCGCTCGACTGGCAAGATGGGCTACGCGCTGGCCGAAGCTTTTGCGGCAACCGGAGCGCAGGTGACGCTCATAAGCGGCCCCAGTGCCCTGCCCGACCCGGCCAGCCTGCACATCCGCACGGTGCGCGTGGAAACGGCGGCCGAGATGTTCGCAGCCGCGTCGGCCGTAGCAGATGAAGCCGATGTGTGGGTATTTGCCGCGGCCGTGGCCGATTACCGGCCGGCCACGGTGGCGGTTGATAAAATCAAAAAATCGGGCGATACGCTCACCCTGGAGCTGGTGAAAAACGTGGACATTGCCGCCACGCTGGGCCAGCGCAAACGGCCTGAACAATTTGCCGTCGGTTTTGCGTTGGAGACTACGAACGAGCTGGCCCACGCCCAGGACAAGCTGCGCCGCAAGAACTTCGACCTCATCGTGCTGAATTCTCTGCGCGATGCGGGCGCGGGTTTCGGCCACGACACCAATAAAGTGACCGTGGCGGACGCCGCCGGCCAAATCGTTAATTTTGAGTTGCAGTCCAAGGCCGATGTGGCCCGTGGGCTGGTCAGCCTGGTGCTGCGCTACCTGAACCCAACCTTATGATGCGAAAACTTCTCGCGTTGCTGCCCTTTTTGGTGCTGTTTATGGCGGCGGCCCTAACGACCCGTGCCCAAGAACTGCTGGCCGACGTGCAGGTGACCACCCAAAACGTCACCATCACCGACCCCACCATCGTCACGCAGATGCAGAATGACATCCGCACCTTTCTCAACAATCGCCCCTGGACCGACGGCACCTACCGACCCGAGGAGCGGATTCGACTGCGCGTTTTCATTGCCATCACGGGCATTCCTCAAAACGGCACTTACAACACCACCATGCGGCTGATTTCGACGCGCCCGGTGTACGGCACCGGTTACGAAACTAACGTCATCAGCGTGGTAGACCGCAATTTTAATTTCAACTACTCGCCGCAGGCCCCGCTGGATTTTTCGCCCAACAGCTTCGTTTCCAACTTGTCGTCGCTGTTGGGCTACTATGCCTACATGGTTATTGGCATCGACCGCGACACGTTTGGCCGGCTGGGCGGCACGCCTTATTACGAGTTGGCCCGTAACGTAGTCAACTATTCGGCTAACCAAACCAGCACCAACGAGCAGGACGAAGGCTGGCGCGGCGGCGGGTCGCGGGAGCGGCATTTTCTCCTCGACAACATCACCGACCCGCAATTCGAGTCCTTCCGCACCGGCTTGTACGAGTATTACCGTCAGGGCTTGGACGTATTTATTGAGAAGCCGGAAGAAGCCCGCACTTCGGTAATGACGGCCCTCACCGGCATCCAAAAAGCAGCCGTGACGCGGCCCGGTACCCTGTTTACCCGCGCCTTTTTCGATGCGAAAGCCGATGAAATTGCCAATATTTTCCGCACCAGCCCCGACCAGCAGCTCAAGCAGCAGCTCGTAACCATGCTCACGGAAGTAGACCCCGGCAACTCGGCCAAATACCGAACGGTCCTTAATCGTTAATTAATCATGATTTCGCTGTTCTAATATTCGGTATATTATGTAATTGACGACGCTGTAGATAATAGTTATTCATAAAAAAAACAATCGCAAACTAACTAATTGTGATTTCGAAGGGGAATAATCAATGAAATCACAATTAATCAACGAAAATCAGTGATTTATGTTAGTCGATTTACGCATTAAGAATTACGCGCTGATTGAGCAGCTGGAGCTGCGGCCATCGCCGCTTTTGAATATAATTACGGGGGAAACCGGGGCCGGCAAATCCATCATGCTCGGCGCCATTGGGCTGTTGCTGGGCAACCGCGCCGACTCGCGCATGCTGTTCGATACCGAGCGCAAGTGTGTGATTGAAGGGCAGTTTAATATTGCCAACTATCAGCTGCAGGATATTTTCGAGGCCGAGGATTTGGACTACGACGTGCAGTGCATATTGCGGCGCGAAATCAGTCCCAACGGCAAGTCGCGGGCTTTCGTGAACGACACGCCCGTAACGCTGGACGCGTTGCGGAAAATCGGCGCCAATCTGATGGACATTCATTCGCAGCACGACACGCTGCTGCTGGGCGATGCCGTATTTCAGCTCAACCTGCTGGATTTGTACGCCGGGCTGGTGCCGCAGCGCACGCACTACAGCAACGCTTTCCGGCAGTACCGTAAGCTGGAAGCCGACCTGCAAACCCTGGAAAGCCAGGCCGCGCAGGCCAGCAAGGAGCTGGACTACAATAGCTTCCTGCTGAACGAGCTGGAAGACGCGCGCCTTGATACCGAAGACCAGGACGCGCTGGAGCAGGAAGTGAAGCAGCTGGAGCACGCTGAGGAAATAAAATACAAGCTGAGCCAGGCCCTGCACGGGCTGCGCGACAGCGAGTCGTGCGCTACTGGCAGCATGAAGGACGCCTCGACGCTGCTGGGGCAGGTGGCCAGCTACGCCGACAACTTCCGGGAACTGCGCGAGCGCCTGGAAAGCTGCCTGATTGAGCTGCACGACATTGCCGACGAGGTGGAGACCGCCGAGCGCCGTACCGAAGGCGACCCCGCCCGCGCCGAAGAGCTACAGGAGCGCCTCAACGTGCTCTATACGCTGCAGCGCAAGCACCAGGCCCGCGACCTTCAGTCACTCATTAGCGTGCGCGACGGCCTGCGCCAGAAAGTGAGCTCCGTGCTGAGCTTGGACAAGGAAATTAACCGGCTGCGCAAGGATTCGGATGCGGCGCTGGCTGCCGTAACCAAGCAGGCCACCAAGCTCTCGGACAGCCGCCGCAAGTCATTCCCCACCTTTGAGAAGCAGCTGGGCCTGCTGCTGGCCGACCTCGGCATGCCGCACGCCCGCATTGTGGTGCAGCACAGCATTGGCCCGCCCGCTACCAGTGGCACCGACGTGGTGAATATCCTCTTCACCGCCAACAAAGGCGCCCAACCCCAGACGCTAAGCAAAGCCGCTTCGGGCGGAGAATTCTCGCGCCTCATGCTGTGCATCAAGTACATGCTAGCCGACAAAACGGCCCTGCCCACCATCGTATTCGATGAGATTGATACTGGTATTTCCGGGGAGATTGCCGTGAAAGTGGGCCGCATGATGCAGCAGATGGCGCGCAAGCACCAATTAATTGCCATCTCGCACCTACCGCAAATGGCGGCGGCCGGCGACGTGCACTATTTCGTGTACAAGGAAGACCGCGCCGACCGCACCGTGAGCAGCATCCGCGAGCTCAGCGCGGACGACCGCATTAAGGAAATAGCGCATATGATTGCGGGCGCCAAGCCCAGCGAAAACGCCTACCAGAGCGCCCGCGAGCTGCTGGCACTGCGCGGGGAAGTGGTGAGCTAGGGCAGTTTCAGGGTAGGAGTGTATGGGGGTATGAGGGTAGGAAGGAATGGCTAACTTGCGTCGGATTCGATAACTACTCGAACCTCATACCCTCCTACCCGCACACCCCCCCTTACCCTAGAAACCTATGTCCTCCAACCTCCTCGCCGGCAAAGTCGGCATCATTTCCGGTGCGCTCAACGAACACTCCATAGCTTGGAAAGTGGCCCAGCGCGCCCACGCCGAGGGCGCCCGCTTCGTGCTCACCAACGCGCCGCTGGCCATGCGCATGGGCGAAATCAACAAGCTGAGCGAGGAGTGCAACGCGCCCATTATCCCGGCCGACGCGACTTCGACCGAAGAGCTGGAGGCGCTGTTTTCGGGAGCGCAGGAAAAGCTGGGCGGTAAGATTGACTTCGTGCTGCACAGCATTGGCATGAGCGCCAACATCCGCAAAAAGAAGCACTACGGCGAGCTGGATTACAAATTCTTCCAGCAGACGATTGACGTGTCGGCCATGTCGTTTCATAAGATGATGGCCGTGGCCGAGAAGCAGGACGCCATGAACGAATGGGGCAGCATTGTGGCCCTGAGCTACATCGCGGCCCAGCGTGCCTTCCTCGACTACACCGACATGACGCAGGCCAAGGCCATGCTCGAAAGCATTGCCCGCAGCTACGGCCAGCGCTTCGGCAAGCTCAAAAAAGTGCGCGTGAATACCGTGTCGCAGTCGCCGACCAAAACCACGGCCGGCACCGGCATCACCGGCTTCGACGCCTTCTATAACTTTGCCGATATGATGTCGCCGCTGGGTAATGCGCCCGCCGAGGCTTGTGCCGACTATTGCATCTCGCTGTTTTCGGACCTCACGCGCTACGTGACCATGCAAAACCTCATGCACGACGGCGGCTTCAGCACCACCGGCATCTCGGCCGAAATTGTGGACGTGATGACCAAAGCAGCCGGCGTTTCGGAGTAATAAGCGCGGCCCATAATCGAAAAAAAGCCTGGCCGGATGGTCAGGCTTTTTGCATTGATGATAGTTGGCAAGTTAAAAAGAAGAGCTGACGGAGTCAGCCGCTGGCGCGCGTCTCTGACGCGTGACTTTCTGGTTTGGCGTTTCCAAACGCCGCCGTTCGCCCCGTCTTCGTTGGCCCCGCGCGTCGGAGACTCGAAACCAGTGGGCAACGCGTCGGAGACGCGCGCCAGCGGTTGACGTAAGTCCTTGCGTTAGATACGCGCGTCAGAGACGCGAAACCAGTTGGCAACGCGTCGGAGACGCGCTCCAGCGGCTGAATGCGTAAGTCCTCAGTAGCCCCGGCTCAGCTCCACCAGATTTTCCAGCGGCTGGCCGTTGCGGAGCAACTCCAGGTTGCGCAGCAGCACATCAACCTTGCCCTCATCCTCAAATAGCTGGCTGCCGCCGGTGTGCTGGGTGAGCAGCACGTTGGGCAGGGCCCAGAGCGGGTGGTTGGCGGGGAGGGGCTCGGTGGCAGTGACGTCGAGCACGGCGCCGCCGAGGTGGCCGCTTTGCAGCGCGGCGATGAGGGCGGGCTCGTCGGTGGTGTTGCCGCGGCCCACGCTGGCATACACGCTGCCAGGGCGCATGGCGGCGATGAGGTCGACCGAGAAAAAGCCGTCGGCACTACCGGGCAGGCAGTTTATCACGATGTCGGTTTCGGGCAGCGCGGCCTTGAGGGCTTCCCGGGAGTGCAGATGGGCCTGCGCGGCGGTGCGCGCCAGCAGCTGCACCGGGCACTCGAAGCCGCTGAGCTGCTGCCGCAGGGCCAGCGCAATGGCGCCCGCCCCCAGAATAACAACCCGCCGGCCCCGCAGCAGCCGGGAGCGGTTGCGCACAAAAGCTCCGCCCACCCACTTTTTTTCGGTTTGCAGCACTGCCAGCTCGGGTAGGTGGCGGTAGAGCGCCAGCATGCCCGCCAGCATGGTTTCGGCGCAGGGCCAGGCAAAAAAGTCGCCCATATTGGCCACGGCTGCGTTCAGGCGCACGTCGCGGTAGCGTTCAAAACCGGAGGAATCAATCTGCCAGAAGCGCAAATTGGGCAGCGGACCGCTGAGCAGGGCCGGTGGCGGGTTGCCCA
Source organism: Hymenobacter sp. IS2118 (assembly GCF_000715495.1). Taxonomy (GTDB): domain Bacteria; phylum Bacteroidota; class Bacteroidia; order Cytophagales; family Hymenobacteraceae; genus Hymenobacter. The sequence continues at coordinate 29,221 of NZ_JNLX01000177.1, forward strand.
GCAGCACCTCGGCTGCCTGGAGGGCGGCGGGGACTTGCTCGCGGTTAAGGTCGGCCGCGAAGGTGGCTGCTACGTCGGCGGGCAGCTGTTGCAGCAGGTAAGTGCGGGCAGCGGCGCTCAGAGGAGAATAAACGAAAAGGTGCATAAGCAGGCGAAAGCTGAGTCGAGGCCAGCGGCGCGCGTCAGCGGGTCAGGTATACGCGGGCCAAGCTTTTCGGCGCATGCCTGGGGCCGGTGGGCGGAGCGAGGGCAAGGCAATGCGTTGGTGGCGAGCAACGTTTTCTTCGAAAGAATGATGGAGAAAGTATGTCGGGTGCCCGGTGGCCCTATCTCCACCACACCGCTCCCGCCAAAAAAGCCGAAACCGGGCTGGCATGACCCGTCCGGCGCCCAATGGCCAACTGGGCGAGCAGCAATTGCTTCTCCGGTTTCTCCTGCGCGTAGTCGGCCAGGAATTGGCGCAGAAGCAGGCCTGGGCGAACCGCTCCCAATGCTGCAAGACCACGCAATCCGGCATTTCCACCAAGCCGGTGATGGCATCCTAGAAAGCGTCCCAGCTCACGCCGTACAAATCGGGGAAGTGTAGCTCGCGTTTCATCGTGTGGTGAAAAGCGGCTTTGGTGTCGACGTGGGTGAGGTCGAGGGTTGTTGGTCTTTGCTCATAGCAACTACCGCTCAGCAGAGTTATCTGTTAATTCTGCTTCCGCAATCTGCTTTTTTAACAATTCAAATATCAAGTATGAGATGCTCTCTGTAACCTGATTTCTCTTCGCAACTGCTAAAAAATGCTTGGCTTGTCGATACTGTTTTAAGACAATTCGAATGGCAATTACTTCTTTTACCTGTTCTAAATTATTATAATCAGGATTCGCTAATAAATGAGAAAGCTGGTTCCGCGTTTTCTTCAACGACTGACACAAATCGCAGCGGACCCGCTCCGCTTGTACCCAAAATACCAATTTCTCATAATAATGAACTTGCTGTTCCTTTGAAAAAATGAAGGACATGCCGCAGTCTCGGCAAATTGTTCGTTTATCAAAGTAGGCAAAATGAGGTGCGGTACCGCAGAATAATTGTCGCTTCGTTTTGCCTCGCAGGGCTTGATATTGCTTCAAGCAATTATCACAAGCCCAGTCAACTTTACCCTTTTGCGCATCAAGCCAATACAGGTTACCAATTATATCCCCATCCAAGGTGCCATAATATTTGTTCGGCACATCGTGGGCAATCTGACTTATGAATACACAGCATTCAGATTCAGGCCGTAATTCGCCGCAACATGGACACTTCAGCGGCTTAGGTTTTTCTGCTTTTTCCATTTCAGAATAAACAAACAATTCAACTCCTTGGCAAAAGGTACGCTTGTTTCTGAAATATGGAATTATCTCACAACGCTGTATCCAGCCCTCGTCCCCGTCGTCGGCCATGGCCAGCTTCTCGATATTTAAGCTGCGGGCTGAGGCGTCGAAAATCTCGCGGTAGGTGCCGCGCATGTCGTAGAGCTGGTCGTGGGAGCCGTGTTCCACCGTCTGGCCTTTTTTCATGACGTAGATGCAGTCCGAACCCACGATTTGGGCGAGGCTGTGGGAGATGATGACCACCGTGCGGCCCTGCTTGATGGCATCTAGCGAGTTCTTGATTTGCTCGGTGGCGATGGCGTCGAGGCTGGCGGTGGGCTCGTCGAGGAAGATGATGGGCGGGTTTTTGAGGAAGAGCCGGGCGATGGCGATGCGCTGCTGCTGGCCGCCGCTCAGCTGCTGGGCATCGGGTCTGGAGCTTGCCGGTCTGGTTGCCCTCGTCGGAGAAAAACCCCAGCTCGTAGCTCAGAATCTTGTTCACCGCCGTGAGCGACAACACGCTGGAAATATTGATGCGGATTTTCTCGCCGAAGTATTTCTGCCCGAAGGTGATGAAGGTGCTGAGGATTTCCTTGCCCAGCAAAATGCCGCTCACCTAGGCCAGCATATTCCAGTCGGCGCTCAGGCCCAGGTTGCGGTCGAGCAGGCTCTGCACCGTATCCACGGTGTAGTGCAGCACGAACGGGTTGACCTGCGCGGCCAGCGAGCCCACCAGCGTGAGCAGCAGCGTGGCAATCACAATCGGGCGGTAGGGCCGCACAAACGGCAGCAGGCGTTTAATAATCCACCAGAGGCTCATCTAATCGGGGCGTTGGGTGGAGCCGGTTAGACGAGCGGGGCGGGGATGGGGTTGTTTTTAGCGCTTGTGCCGGGTTTTGAGTTCCCCATGAATGGCCTTCATCAAGTCGTTGGACGCGGGGCTTCCATCCAATATATCAGAGTAAGAGCAGTAGGTAGGAAAAAGATAATCCTGCTCTTTGTGAAGAAATAAAACGTAGTTTTTGTCTATGTCAAATAATATATCGCAGTTAGAATAAGTAGAATGTATTTCAATAATACTACCAGCCTTATACTTGCCTTTAAAATCCTCTTGGATAAGAAATCTTATTGAGTAGCCACGAGAAATAGTATCCTGAATGCCCATGCTGCGCAGAAAAACGTGGTAATCCCTGCCTCCTTTGGCATTGCCATCTAGTATCTCAATTACCTTTCCCGTGAGCAGATAAGGCGTAGATTTTATCTGCTGTTTGACGGGAGATATTATGCAGTCACAGGCCAAAGTAGCCTGACTGTAAACGATAAGTAATAAGAACAGAAGTAGCTTTTTCATGCTTGATAAATGGATTGGGAAGAAGTTGCTGTCGTAAGATGCATCTACCATGCTAAATGCACATAATCACCATGAGTTACGCTGCGCTAAACTCGCGCCAGCAGCTCCGCCAGCGCCGCCGCTTCGGTTTCATAGACTTCGGCTTGTAGGCGCAGGAGGTGGTTTTAGCCACAAGCGCGTACTTTGCGCTAAGCCCAACTACTATGCCCAAGCTCTACGAATACCTCGGCCTTATCATCTTTTTCTACTCCAACGAACATAAGCCGATTCACGTCCACGGCCAGTGCGACGGGCGGGAAAGCAAGGCGGAATTCATCTTAGCGGAAGGTGAGATAATCGAAATTCGCATCGCCGAAGTGAAAGGTAGCCGCCCGTTGACCGGCAAGGATTTGCAGAACTTCAAAAAGTTGGTGGATGTTTACGCGGCTGAAATCGTCCAGAAATGGGTTGATTATTTCGTCTATCACCGGAGCATTCGCGCCGAAACCATTACCCGCAAACTATCATGAGAATTACCGAAACCGCCGTGGCTGAAGTGCCTGCCGAAACTATGGTCGTGGTGGCCGCTGAACTGGTCGGCCCGCATACGCTGGCCCTCATGTTCAGCAACGGTACCCGGCAGACGGTTGATTTCGGGCCTTTTCTGCGTCGGGCCGCACATCCGGCTATCAAGGCGTATCTGAATGAAGCCCGGTTTGGGGAATTTGAAATCGTGAACGGCAACGTGAACTGGAACGATTACGACCTGATTTTTCCGGTAGCTGATTTATACGCCGGGGAAATCCGCTAGCCTTTCCTTTCGTGGGGCAAGCCGGCCAGCAGCTCCGCCAGCGCCGCGGCTTCGGTTTCGTAGGCTTCGGCTTGCAGGCGGAGCAGGTGGTATTGGGCGGCGTGGCTGGGCTTGAAGCGGCGGGTGAGGGCGGGCAGCCATCGGCCGATGGCCTCGTTCATATCGGTCTCCTCCGGGGTGGTGGCGCGGGCGGCCAGGTCGGTGAGGATGGTGGGCAGGGCCTGTTGCCAGCGGCTGGCGTACACGGCCCGCGCCGTGAGCTTGAGGAGTTGGAGGCGCAGGCCTTGGGCTCTGTGCAGGCACACTTTGCGGCGGAATTCCAGCGGGGCGGCTTCCGGAGCGGGCGCGGTGGCAGGCAGCGGCTCGTGGTCGGGCGGGAGCAGGGGCGGGGCGGGCAGGTGCTTGAGCAGCGGCAGTAGTCGCAGGCTAAGGGCGAGGGTAAGGTCGCGGCGGCCGGCCTCAATGTGGCTGATAATGGCCCGGCCCGAATCCAAAAACATGGCCAGCTCCTCCTGGCTGAGGCCAAAATAGCGGCGCACGCTACCAATAGGCGTGTCGGTGGAAATACGTCGGCGGGGCATGGGCTGCGGAAAAGGATGTAGCGTTATTTCAGAAAATTCAAAATAACGCTACAAACATACATTTGACCACTGGCCTCTCAACCGCCATCGGCGTTTTTCAGGCGCTGAGCCCCGTGCTTATCTTCGACGCCTGAATTTCACCTGCTCATTACTTGCCATGAACAAACTTGTGCTTCACTCCCTGGCCGGATTCCTGGCCTGCGCGGCTCCTGTCGTAGCCCAAACGGCTGAGAAAATCGACGCCACGGCCCTCGCTAAAATCCGCGACGAAGGGCTGAACCGCTCCAGGGTGATGGAAACCGCCTTCTACCTCACCGACGTGAGCGGCCCGCGCCTGGCCAATTCCGACGGCCTCAAGCGCGCCAACGAATGGGCCCAAAAGCAGCTCACCCAGTACGGCCTGGCCAACGCCACCATCGAGCCCTGGGGCGATTTTGGCCGGGGCTGGGACATTGAGAAGTCCTACGTGGCCATGACGGCGCCCTACTACCACGCCATGGTAGGCGCGCCCAAAGCCTGGACGCCCGGCACGCCCGGTGCCCTGCGCCTGCCGGTAGTGGTGCTGAAAGCCGCCACCACCGAAGCCGACCTCGACCAGTACAAAGGCCAGCTGCGCGGCAAAATCGTGGTTCTGAGCGTGGCTAACCCGCCCAAGCCTGCCGACGGCCCCGACCTGAAGCGCTACACCGACGAGGAGCTGGCGAAAATGGCCGAACCCGCCGCGCCCCGGCCCGCCGCCAACACCCCCGATGACGCCGCCCTGGCCACCCGTCGCGCCCAGGCCGCCCTGCGCACCAAAACCGCCGATATGCTGCTGAGCGAAGGCGCCGCGGCCGTGCTCAGCGCCCGTGGGGGCATCTACGGCACTTTCAACACCACCAACGGCGCGCCCTACGCCGCCGATGCCAAGCCGGTGCTGCCCGAAATGGAGATGGCGCCCGAGGACCAGCTGCGCCTGATTCGCCTCGTGGAGGCCGGCATTCCGGTGGAAGTGGAAATGGAAACCAAAACCCGCTTTCAGGCCCAGGATTTGAAGGGCTACAACGTGGTAGCCGAAATTCCGGGCACCGACCGCAAGCTGAAAAGCGAGGTGGTGATGCTCGGCGGCCACATCGACTCCTGGCACGCCGCCACCGGTGCCACCGACAACGCCGCCGGCGTGGCCGTGATGATGGAGGCCGTTCGCATCCTTAAGGCCACCGGCCTGAAGCCGCGCCGCACCATCCGCATTGCGCTCTGGGGCGAGGAGGAGCAGGGCCTGCACGGCTCGCGCAACTACGTGAAAAACAACTTTGGCGACCCCGCTACCATGAAGCTGCTGCCGGCCCACGAGAAGCTCAGCGCCTACTTTAACCTGGACAACGGCGGCGGCAAAATCCGCGGCATCTACGACCAGGGCAACGAGGCCATCGCGCCCATCTTCGCCGAGTGGCTCAAGCCCCTGGCCGACCTGGGCGCCACCACCGTTACGCCGCGCAACACCGGCAGCACCGACCACATCGCCTTCGACGCCGTGGGCCTGCCCGGCTTCCAGTTCATTCAGGACGGCCTCGACTACTTCCCCCAAACCCACCACACCAACCAGGACACCTACGACCGCCTCATTGCCGACGACCTCAAGCAGGCCTCGGTAGTAGTAGCCTCCTTCGTGTACAACGCCGCCATGCGCGACCAAAAACTGCCCCGCAAACCGCTGCCCACGCCCGTTAGGCCGGCGCAATAAGGAAAAGGAGTAGCTGCAAAAAGGCCCGGTTGAGCATTGCTCGGCCGGGCCTTTTTGCATGTTTCAGGACACAGATTTAGGTCAGGAAAGTCATGGCCTAAGATTAACGTGCTGTTAACGACCGTTTGCAGCATGTGAAATAGCTTGGCGACCTATTTAAATCACCGTTAAAGTAAACGTGTGCCCTGCCGATTTTGCTCGTAAAGCTTGTTCCACGTAGCGTCAAAGGGGAAATCGTTTCGCGCCTCGAATTGCTCGACCACAAAGACGCGGTCAGAGTCCGTCCACACCCCGTAGTTGCGGTCGGTGGGCGCGAACACAAGGGGCTTGTTTTGGGAACTGAACCCTATTTCCCGCTTCGCCTGCCCCTGGTCGTTCACTTCCACCAACCAGTACGCGAGTTGTTCGTCGTGGGCATCGTAATCCAGGTTGGCCTGCGGCAACACGCGCTTTAGCACCCATACGAGTGCCCGAAGGGGGAGCCCTGCTTGGTTCCAGAGTTCGCGGTGTTGCTCGGGTACGTGAAGAACGGTCATCGGCTGATGGGCAGAAGCACGCGAAAGGGCCATAATAGTTGTGTTATGCGCCAGGAGTAAACTTACCCTCCTTTCAGCGAACCACGAGTAGATGCCCGATATCTGGTGGAAATGGGCAACTAGAGGGCTGGACGAGTTTACGAAACTCATCCACGATTCAATGTTTAGGAAATGCGTCGAGGGGATGAGTATCGTAAACTCCAAACTAGAGCCTAGTGCCCCGCCAAAATACCACGATTTGAGGACCAAGCAATTATAGGTAAAAACCGCCACTACTCCAAGAGTTGTCCGACAAGGAAGGTCATGTTAAGTATTCAGAAGTCGTACTACCGAAGTATGAACGGTTAAACAGCGTTTGAAACACAAAGTAGTACCCACTAATAGCTGTTCTGGCAACTGAGCCATTCAATCGACCAGCCCCAGCGAACGGGTGAATTTATTGTTCGGGACGGTGAGGGTGACACTCTGGTCCTGCTTTTCGGACCGGATGCGGCGGCGCTCCATCAGGGCCTGCACTTTGCTTTTGCTGTCGTCGCGGGAAAAGAGCACCGAGGCCACGTCCGTAATCAGCGAAACTGCCCGCGGCACCGGCACGCTCACTTCCTGGTAATCAGGGTCGGGAGCAGGGCGGCGGGCGGGAGCGGGCGTGCTCTGGGCCAGGCTACTCGTGGCTTTGAGCAACAGCGCGGCAAGCAAAACGGGGAGTTTCTTACTTGACATAAGTACCGGGTAGATGCTGCAAAGATGCCACTCCCCGCCGCATCGTTGCCCGGCTTACCCTAATTTTTCCTTGAAAAGACGCAGCGTCCGGTCCCAGGCCAGCTTGGCCACTTCGGCGTTGTAGCGGGCGGGCGAGGTGTCGTTGTTGAAAGCGTGGTTGGCGCCTTCGTACACAAAAAGCTCGTATTTGGTGGCGGCGGCTTTCAATGCGGCTTCGTAGGCCGGAATGCCGGCGTTCACCCGCTCGTCGAGGCCACCGTAGTGCAGCAGCAGGGCCGCTTTTATGCTGGGCACGTCTTCGGATTTGGGCTGCGAGCCGTAGTAGGCCACGGCGGCATCCAGCTTGGGGGCGTGCACGGCCAGCTGGTTGGCCATGGCCCCGCCCCAGCAAAAGCCCACGGCGCCGGTGCGGCCGTTGCAGTCGGGCCGGGCGCGCAGGTAGTCCAGCGCCCGGAGGTAGTTGTTCAGGTTTTTGGCTTTGTCGAGTTGGCCGATAAGCTCGCGGCCCTTGTCCTCGTCGGCCGGCGTGCCGCCGAAGGGCGAGAGCGCATCCACGCCCAGGGCCAGGTAGCCGGCCTGCGCCACGCGCCGCGTCACGTCCTTGATGTGCGGCGTGAGGCCCCGGTTTTCGTGAATAACTACCACGGCCCCGCGCTTTTTGCGGCCCTTGGGATGCACCAGGTAGCCGCGCATGGCCGCACCGTCGCCAATCCAGTTCACTTCTTCGGCCGCCAGCTCGTCGTTTTCGGGCACAATGGTAGCCGCCTGGGCGTAGCCCGGTTCTAGCACCGCCAGCGCCGCCAAGGCCAGGGCGGTGCCGCCGGCCAGCTTGCCCAGCCGGTCCAGAAACTCCTTGCGGGTGAGCGGGGCGTGGGTGTACTCGTCGAAGAGGTTGATGATGCGCTGGTCCATGAAGCTAAAAGTGTTGATTAAGTGGGGAATGCGTGCGGCAAGTGGTTGTTAGTCGTCTTCCCTGTTCACAGTATCGGGGCTGAAAGCGGGCACGCAAATCGACCAATACTCGCATTCTTCCTCAAACGGGTTGGAGTACCGCACCCGCGCCCCGCCTTTTATCAGCAGCGCCTGCCCGGCCTGCAGCTCCACCACGTCCCCATCAATCTCAAACTGCTTGCGGCCCCGCACCACAATAGTGAATTCGTCGAAGCTGGGCGTCTGGTGCGGCTCGCTCCAGTGGGGCGGCGCCACCATGTGGGCCAGGCTGTAGGCCGAGGTACCGGTGCTGGCCCCGCCCACATGCTCTTCAATGAGCTTGCCATCGGTAGTGGGCACAATGAAAGGGGAGGGATTGAGGACGTAGCGTTTTTCAGGCATGGGAATCAGGACTTAAATGTGGTGAGGAAAAAACTCCCCTCCTTGCCAACCGAAGGTCAGCGAAGCTAAGGAGGGGATGTTCGAGCCAACGGCTCGAACGGGGGTGGTTGTGGCGTTGAAAGAGGCCAAAACAAGAGGTGCGTAAATAGTAAGGATTAATTGTTGGTTTGTTTTCTGACTGCCATGCGCTAACCCAACACTGTCCAACGCCCCAACCACCCCAGCTGCCGCTTCGCGCCAGCGTCCCCTCCTTAGTAAGGAGGGGAGTTGCTCGGCTAGGGCTTCAGCTTTTCCAGGAACTCAAAAGCGCGCGAATTGTATTTCCATACAAAGAAATAAGGCGTCTGCACCGCGCCAAACTGCACCCGGATGCGCTCCACGGCCGGCAGCATACTGCCTTCAAAGTCGAAGCAATCGAGCCCCAAAACCTCGCTGGCGTAGCGAATGGCCTCCCAAACAAGCAAAATGCCCGCCCCGCTCTCGCGCAGGGCCGGGTCGTCGCCCGAGAGGTGATAATAGGCGGCTTGACGGTCCCAAATCAGGTAGGCGGCCGAATGAATCTGGTTCTGCGCATCTACCGCGAAAAACATCTGGCGGGCGCCATTGGCGGTCAGTGCCGCGTCGTGCCGCTCAAACTGCGCCCAGGAGTAGGGCATGGGTATTCCCTGACGGTCAAAACTCAGTTTGTTGAGCTTGTAAAACTGCTCGGCCGGAAAATCAGCCACTACCCGTACCTGCTGCTGCGCCTTCTGAATGTTGCGGCGAATGTTGCGGTTGAGGCCTGCTTCCACCCGCGCCAGTTGCTGCAGGCCGTGCAGGCGGTAAGTATAGTAAGTGGTTTGGCGGTAGTGCTGCCAGTAAAAGGGCAGCCAGTTGGTTGCGGTGGGGTAGAAATTTTGCTTGAACGCGGCAAAAGGCGGCAGCTGCTTAATCAGCGCTTCCAACAGTATGTGTTCCTTCTTCAACACCCCACGGAATTCGGGTAGCACATACGGCCCCAGCATCTTCACAAACGGCGGCATGGTTACGTACCGAAACGGCCCTTTGTGCCTGAAAAAGTAGGGCAGTGCGGCGGCTATCTGGTCTTCTTCAATAGCCAGCACCACATCCCAGTTGCCGCCGCTGGCGCAGGCATCCAGATACCACGCCTGCGCAAACACCGGCACGTCGGGCGCGGTACGGCAAAATTCGCGGTAACGGGCTTTGGCGCTCATGTAGAACTGGTTTATTTGGGACTGACCTCGGGGCAGGGACCTTTAGTGAAGGTGCGCACGCCAGAGTTGGTGGCCACGCAGTCGTTAGAGTAGGTCTTGCCGTCGCAGCCGCACACCGGGTCGTACTGCATGGTGCACATGGCGTCGGCGCGCACTTTGCTGGCATCGATGCAATCGGCCACTGCCGGCACCGCAGTGATGGCCGGTGCCTGGCGCTGGCATGCCGAAATCAGCACTAAGGCCGCAAACAAGATGGGGAACGGTTTCATGGCCTCAACAGCAAAGCGACGAAGCTACGCCACCCGCCCCAATTAGTGGCCCGGCACCCCGGCAGCCGGCGCGGCATTCCGGCCCGCACCGGAAAATTTACCGCTAAGCTCAACCCCTGACCCTGCCCTTCGTATAGTCAGCCAGACCAAACGCGGAACGAATCCACAAATTCTATTCTTGAATTTTGAATTTAGCCCAGCGCTTCCTCTAGCAACTCTTTCACCCTCATTCACCCTTCATTACCTATTATCATGTCATACAACGAAGACAACAACGCCGGTAAAATTCTCCTAGCTGCTATCGCCGGTGCCGGCGCTGGCATCATTGCCGGTATGCTTTTGGCCCCCGATAAAGGTTCGGCCACCCGCGAAAATTGGAAAGGCGCTGCCACCAAATACAGCGGCCAGCTTGGCGAGCAAGCCTCGAAGCTCGGTACGGACCTCGAAGCCAAATTCAAAGAATACGCCGGCAAGCTCGAAGACCTCGGCCTGACCGGTGCTGGCAGCACGCTTAACCTGAAAGGCGAATGGAACGACATCAAAGGCAAGCTGAAGCAGCAGTACGCGCAGCTCACCGATGACGACCTGACCTACGCTGAAGGCCAGGGCGACGAGTTGGTGGGCCGCTTGCAGGGCAAGCTGGGCAAAGGCAAGTCGGAAGTAACGAAAATGCTGAACGACATGTAAATCGGCCTTCTGCTGATTACCAAAAAGCTCCATGCCGCAAGGTGTGGGGCTTTTTTGTTGGAACTCAGCCGTGCTAAAACCGACGATTAGCGGTTTGAAAATTCTGGTTTATTCATCGGAGGCTAACAACTTCCAGTATATTCCGTTAGCTACTCAACTGCAAACAACCACATTTTTCTATGTGCCATGAAAGACGATAAAGGCAAAGTCATTCTCTCCCTCCTGGCCGGCGCTACCGCTGGCATTGTAGCCGGCCTGCTGCTGGCTCCCGAAACCGGCGACCAAACCCGCTCCCAACTGCGGGACTCCGCTACCAAATGGGGTGGCGACCTTAGTAAGCTTCTGAAAGATACGTTGGCCAAAGTGCAGGGCGAAGCCGCCAGCCAGGCCAATGCAGAAGATGCGGTGAGCGAAGAAAAACAAGCCGCCGACCGCCTCCTACAAGGGTTGGGAGGCAGTATTTCCACCGCTCACGACGTCAATGCCGACCACGACTATGACGGTTTCGGCGACGAAACCCGCCACCAGCCCCGCCCTTAGCACCAAGCCGAAGCGAAACATAATTTTGGCATTTTTGCCCGTCGCGCAACCTGAAGCTGTCGGCCCCGTAAAAACTGACATAACCGCCTTGAAAGAAGGCCGAAACGTATTATTAGTAAAATTGCCGACCGTAGGAGCCTCTATTGAAATTGGTCAAACAACTCAGTAGTAAAATCAGACGTGTCCATCGCAAGCTTCTGGTAAAAACAGCGGTTTGAAGGGTAAGACGGTTGTAAAAGAAAAGCCCCGCACGATATTTCGTGTGGGGCTTTTCGATTTTAGGAACTGCCGGCGTACTGGTAGAAAATTACGCCTTATCCTGCTTTTCCTTCTGCACGTTTTCCGGCTTCATCTGCGGGAAAAACAGCACGTCCTGAATGGAGTGGGAGTTGGTCATAATCATGCTCAGGCGGTCGATGCCGATGCCCAGGCCGGCAGTGGGCGGCATGCCGTATTCCAGCGCGCGCAGGAAGTCCTCGTCAAGTACCATTGCCTCGGTGTCGCCGCGCTTGCCCAGCTCCAGTTGGTCCTCAAAACGCTTGCGCTGGTCGATGGGGTCGTTGAGCTCCGAGAAAGCGTTGCAGATTTCCTTGCCGTTGCAGATGGCTTCGAACCGCTCTACCATGCCCGGACGGTCGCGGTGCTTCTTGGCCAGCGGCGACATTTCTACCGGGTAATCGGTGATGAAGGTGGGCTGAATGAGCTTGCCTTCGACATGCTCGCCGAATATTTCGTCGATGATTTTGGCCTTGCCCATGCTGGGGTCCAGGTGCACGTGCAGCTCGTGCGCGGTTTCGCGCAGCTGCGCCTCGTCCATCTCGCCAATGGCCTTGCCGGTGTACTTTTCAATGGCCTCGAACATGGTGTAGCGCTGCCACGGGCGTTGGAAGTTGATGAGGTTGTCGCCTACCTGCACTTCGGTTTGGCCGTGCAGGGCCAACGCCACGCGTTCCACCATTTCTTCCACCAGGTCCATCATCCAGGCGTAGTCCTTGTAAGCTACGTAAAGCTCCATCTGGGTGAATTCCGGGTTGTGAAAGCGCGACATGCCCTCGTTGCGGAAGTCCTTGCTGAATTCGTACACGCCGTCGAAGCCGCCCACAATGAGGCGCTTCAGGTACAGCTCGTTGGCAATGCGCAGGTACAGCGTCATGTCCAGCGTGTTGTGGTGCGTGGTAAAGGGGCGCGCCGCCGCGCCGCCGTACAGCGGCTGCAGAATGGGCGTTTCCACCTCCAGGTAGCCTTTCTCATTGAGGAAATTCCGCATCGACTGCACCAGCTGGGTGCGCTTGATGAAGGTATCGCGCACGCTGGGGTTCACCACCAGGTCCACGTAGCGCTGGCGGTAGCGCTGCTCGGGGTCGGTGAAAGCGTCGTAGGTCACTACTTCGCCGGTGGCTTCGTCTTTCTGGGTTTTCACCACGGGCAGGGGGCGCAGGGCCTTGGCCAGCAGTTTCAGTTCCGTTACGTGAATGGACGTTTCGCCCACCTGCGTTTTAAACACGCGGCCTTTCACACCAATGAAGTCGCCTAAATCCAGCAGCTTCTTGAACACCACGTTGTACAGCGTCTTGTCCTCGCCGGGGCAAATTTCGTCGCGGTTCACATACAGCTGAATACGGCCCGAAGTATCCATCAGTTCGGCAAACGAGGCCTTGCCCATCACCCGCGACGACATTAGCCGCCCGGCCAGGCATACCTCCTGGAAATTATTAAGCTCAACGTGGTAGTTGTCGTGAATTTCCTTGGCGTAAAACGTCACGTCGTACAGTTCCGACGGATAGGCTTCAATGCCCAGTTTTTCCAGTTCTTCGAGCTTGTTGCGGCGGAGTATCTCCTGTTCGCTTAAATGGACCACAGATTTAACGGATTTTAACGGATGAAACAGATTTTTGTGGTTGCCGGGCCATCTTCCTGTCAGTGATGATGCTAACTGGCGGGTCGCAACGGGTGGGGCGCCACTTGTGCGAGGCGGTGCGCAAAAGTACGGCACGAAAAAGCCGCTCCGAAATCGGAGCGGCTTTCCATAAAAACTTACCGGATTTCGACCTAGCTCACAACCACAAATAATCCGTTCAATCCGAATCCGTTAAATCTGTGGTCAAATCCTGTGGTTCTAGGCGGCCATGCGGTACTGCGGGGCCTCGGTAGCGATGGCCGGGGCGCTCGGCGGCGTGGGCGCCAGCACCGGCTCCACGCGGGTGCGCAGGCGGTCCTCCACAAAGCCGGCTTGCAGGTGCGCGGGCAGCTCGGCCACCAACTGGCGGTAGCGCTCCAGGCCGAGGGCCTTGGCCACGTAAGTCTCGTGCACCCCGTTGAGGTAGCTCACAATATTGAGCAAGGAGGTGTGGAACAGGCGGAAGTCGATGTCGGCCTCCACGTAGCGCTCAATCTCGCGGCTGGTCTGCGAGATGCGCAGGCGGCCCAGCAGGTCGAAGATGGTGGTGTAACCCAGGCGCCAGGTAATTTGCTGCCAGTGGCTGGCCGTCCACTTGTCCAGCGGGCGGCCGGTTTTCTGGCTGCGAATGGCCGTGTTGGGGTTGGTTTGCACCTGCGCGCGGGTCCACTGCGCCTTCATCTTGCGCGTGGTGCGCAGGAACTGGCCCACCTGGGCCTGGGCATCAATCTCCTTGCTGGCAATGTGCAGCCCGGCCTTGTAGCCGGCCAGCGGCAGGCGGTGAATGCTGAAGTCGCCGTAGGCCCCGGCGGCGTAGAACGACACCGGGCGCGGGTAGGCATTCTTCACCACCAGCCGTCCCACCTCACGGCGAATTAGCTGATTGTTGTTGCTACGCACCCCCGTGGTATACAGAAACGCCTGCAAACTTGAGTGAATGGCGTGGAAAGCCTGCGGGAACGTCCAATGTAGGGCATTGCGCAAAAAGTTGTCGTCGCCCAGCTCGGCGGTGGCGCGCAACGCGTACTCCGTGCTCCAACTGGTGTGCAGCAGCTTGGTGAGCGCCGCCACATCGGCGTCGTTCAGCTCCGCGTTGTGGCTGCGGAAAAACGGCAGGTTCTGAAGGCCGCCGAGCACGTCGTCGTTCTCCTGAATATGGTAGTTGATGGCAAAGAAATAGTTGAGGAAAACCTGCGCCGGAATGGATTTGCGCCAGGTTTCATCGGCTAGTTTCTGCTGCTGCTCCTCCCCGGTGGCTTCCACCAGCGGAATGAGCGGGATGATGCGGGTTTCGGCTGTAGTCGTCATGCTAGTTAAACAGCTTAAGGCAGTGAATTAGTTGCCCGTTTGCTAAATTTATTGTCAATTAATGCTAATAATTTTATTGTTGATAATCAGTTGATTATGACACTGTAAATGATGTTTTTATCCTTAAATTGAAAGAGGTTGTTTGCTAATCAGGTTAACATACTAAAAATATGCCAAAAAAAGCCCCCGCACCAAGAGGAACGGGGGCTAATAGAAAGCACTCTTAAGCAAAGAGGCAAACCAGTTGGCAACCAACCGGAAGCGCCAAGTAGCTTATTTCATCTCATCCTGAATCACGGCCACGGCTTCGCCGATAGTGACGTCTTTTTTGAGGCTATTGGTGTAGCGCGAGGCGCGATTCACCTTCACGGTGTCGCCGCCCACGGCCCGCACGTCGGCAGCCAGGGGCGAGAACAAGAGGGCCGTTGCCGTTTTTTGGGCCGCTTCGTAGCGGTCCGAGATAACTTTGGCTTCCTTCTGTTCGGCGCGGTAGGCGCTGAGCTTTAACGAAACCGTAGTTTCATCCTTGCGCTTCCGCATGCTCTTCACCATCTCATCCATCACCTTGAAGCTGGGATTGCTGGCTACCCGGGCTTTGCTTTTTGCCCGGAGCATATCGATGGCCGGAGGGTTATTCCAGGCGCGGTAGCGAGCCGGCTGAATCTCGTCCCACTTGAGCGGGTAATCCATCTCTTTTTCGCCCTGGTCGAGGTACGAGTATAAGTCCGGAACAACAATGTCTGATACCACACCTTTAAACTGCGTCGAACCCCCATTCACCCGGTAGAACTTTTGGGTGGTGAGTTTGAGCGAGCCGATGGGCTTCACACTGTTCAGCTCGGCCGGCAGGGCCTCGTCCAGGTCGAAGATGAGCTGCACTGTGCCTTTGCCATACGTACTGGTCGAACCCATCACGATGCCGCGGCGGTAGTCCTGCACGGCGGCGGCCAAAATCTCAGAAGCCGAAGCACTGTATTTATTCACCAGCACCACCAGCGGGCCACTGTACTGCACGCGCGGGTCGTTGTCGGTTAACACCTGCGTGCGGCCCTGGCCGTCGCGCACCTGCACCATGGGGCCACTTTCCATAAATAGCCCCGCCATAGATACCGCATCCGTGAGCGAGCCGCCGCCATTGAAGCGCAAGTCCATTATCACACCCTTCACGCCCTCGGCATTAAGCTTGGCTAATTCCTTCTTCACATCGTCCGATGAGCTGCGGCCGCCATTGTCATTGAAGTCAGCATAGAATCCGGGTAAGCGCAGGTAACCGATTTTCTGCCCGTTATCAGTGATAATGGAGGACTGCGCGTACTTCTCATCAACTACCACTACGTCGCGGATGATGGGAATTACCTTGGTGCTTCCGTCGGCCCGCTTCACCGTAAGGCGAACTTCGGAGCCCTTTTTGCCCCGAATCAGCGTCACGGCTTTGGCCGAGCGCCAGCCCTCGATGCTCACCGGCTCGGCCAAACCCTGGGCCACGCGAATGATGGCATCGCCCTTTTTTAGGTCGCCCTGCCGGGAAGAAGCCGAGCCCGGCATGATGTCGTCCACGTAAATCAGGCCGTCCTTTTCGCGCAGTGTAGCGCCAATGCCTTCAAAGCGCCCGGTCATTTCGTAATCGAAATCTTCCTTGGCTTTGGGTGCAAAGTACTCGGTGTGGGGGTCGTAAGAGTTCGCAATGCTGTTGGCATACATGGCCAGCCGTTCGTTAGACTCGCTCTCGCTCATATCGGCAAACTGGTCGTCGTAGTACTTGAGAACACGCTTGCGGGCTTCGGCCTCCATCTGGCTGGGCGTGCGCACGGGCTCGGCTGCCGTAGGGGCCTCGGGATTGGCGGCGCTGGGGGCGGTTGTGGCGGCGCTGGGCTTGGTTTCCTTGGCCTTTTCCTGCGCTTCCATCATTTCCGAAACCCGGCTGAGGGTTTCGTATTTCAGCAGCTTGCGCCACATCTCGCGCTGTGCCGCTTTGCTGGCTGGAAAAGCCGCCTTCTCAAAATCAGTTTGGAATGTCTCTTCAACCGTGAAGTCGAAAGGCTGAGCCAGAATCTCGCGGTAGAGGCCCTGCATTTCTTTGGTCCGTTCCAATATCAGCTTGGTGCTAAGGTCCAGGAATTCGCTGGAGCCCTTTCTTACCTGGTCATCAATCTCGGTTTGGTAGCGGCGCAGCTGTGCCACGTCGCTGGCCAGCAGAAACTGCTTGCGGTAGTCGAGGTTTTTCAGGTAAAGGTCGAAAACACGCTTGGAGAAGTTGTCGTCGATTTTCTCGGGCTGGTAGTGCGCCTGGGTAAGGCCCTGCAGCATGGTGCCTATCAGAACCTGGTCCTTGCTCGGCACGGCCGTGTCGGCCCGACGGATGAGGCGGTAAGATGCCAGAACAAATACGGCTGCCACCAAAAAGGCATACAGCCCGACTTTCAAGCGGGGAAAAGACATTGGCAAGAATTATAAAGCAGGTATGAAAATCAAATATACAAAGACCAGCAGGCAATTGTCGAGGGCTATCTGCCTACGTCAAAAACGCCTTGACGGGTGAAATAAGTGCCCAAATTTGGCCGCCGCTGGTATCATTACTATATACAGACCAGTTTGGGCGATTAGAAGTTGCAACAAAAAAGCCTTCCCCAAATGAGGAAGGCTTTCTCAAAATTATCAGACCGAAGCCTGGGAGTAAGATTAGTACTTGTAAATCTTGTCGCCGTTGTGGCGGCGGAACTCCTCTTCAAAATACTTGGCATCTTCTGCATTGCGGGGTTTCACGCCCATTACGATACCGCCATCTTTGATACCGGTTTCGTACTCAGCAGCATGCTCCTCGGGAATGCCCGAGCCTACCAATGCACCTACCAGACCGCCTGTGAGGCCACCGGCACCGGCACCGGCCAGCGCCGCAGCCAGAGGACCAGCGATAATCAGGCCCAGGCCGGGCAGTGCCACCGAAGTACCAATGGCAGCAATGGCACCAATAATAGCACCGGCGGTGCCACCAATGGCCGAACCTACGCCAGCGCCTTCCATGGCTTTGTCGCCAAGTTCAGAATCAGGCGTGTTATCACCAAAGTGGGTTTTGCGGGTTTCGTCCGACATGAGCAAGTTCACATCGTCTTTGCCATAGCCACGCGACGAGAGCGACTCATAGGCGCGTTCAGCGCTGTCGCGGTCGCGGAACATGCCGCTCATGTTAGTGCTCGGCGTCGAGTCGTAAGAGTCACCGGTTACGGCGTGAGCCGCGTGGTCGGCAGTGTTTTGCACACCGTCGATGGCGCGGCCTACTACGGCACCAGCGGTGCCAGCCATTGCGGCACCTTTGGCAGTTGCGCTGAAGTCGTCGCCATCAGCAGCATTGGTAACACCCGTACCAGCGTTGTAGCTGGTGCTTTCATTGCTCATACCGGTGCTGTTGCCCATGCCGGTACCCGTGTTTTGGGTGCCATAGTTAGAGCCTGCGCCGGTACCAGTATTCTGCGGGTTGTTTGGGTCGTTGGTATTCATGTGGAAAGAAGTGGAAATGTGGGAAGGATAAGCCAACCTAGCGGCTGGTTAGTGTCCTTAACGGAACCACTGCGGCAGAGGTTACACATCGGTTATCCCACTTCTTTTCACTTCTGTACTAAGCCCAAGGGTGAAAACCCATTAGCAGGGCCAGAATCAGCGATTGACTGACTTAAGCTTAAGCGAATTTCTGGAAATTAGCTTCATCGCGCCAGAATTCCCGGCACGTACTGATTAAGTCCTTCAAAAAGTCTTCATCCTGCTTCAGCGGGCGCCATTCGCCCATTCCCATCTTCTCACAGAGCTTATAGAAATTGTCGCCCTGGCCTTTCGAGCCCGGCACTTTAACCAAGCAGCTAAGGGGCGGGCGGCCCGCTTCGTGCTCCGCGACGGAGATTTCGGCAAGCATCTCATTCAAACGGGACTTTTCATGCGAAATTTCCAGATTCAATCCCAGTTCGGCTTCCTGCACCAGCGTGAGGTAGCTTACTGTGCCGGATTGCAGGCGGGAATAACGAATCAAATAAGTACGGATGCGAGCAATCATGGCGGGGTAAAAAGTGAGCAAAAACCAGTTTAGGGGCTGAAAATTAGCGAAATTAAATGGGAAGGTACCGCAAGTGACCGCTGCCTTAGCCAGATAATTTAAGCCCCGTTGGCAATCCCCTTGCCAGAATCGTTCCGAAATAGTCTTCCGTTGGGTTTCACTCGTTGGATGGCGGGCTGATAATCCTGGCTAATAGCCATCAAATCGGCATAATTTATTTTTTCAGGACAAGTGTAAAATCATGAACGACCACACCAGGTAGTTGTCCAGCATAGCCGTTCTGACCCTTTATAGGCTCTGGCCAAACCATAAATTACTTGAAGCCTAACGCTTCTGACGGCGCCGGATTTCCTTTTGAATGAGCAGGAATTCGCGACTGCTTTGGCCGGCGATGGCGGTGTTTTCGTCGGCCCGGCGCAGCAGGTAGGGCATCACGGCGGCTACCGGGCCGTAAGGCAGGTATTTGGCGGTGTTGTAGCCGCCATTGGCGAGGTTGTAGGTAAGGTTATCACTCATGCCATAGAGCTGGGCAAACCACACGCGGGGGTCGCCGGAGGCTAGGCCGGCCTGCTGCATAAGCTGGGTGAGCAGCAGCGAGCTGGCTTCGTTGTGCGTGCCGGCACAGAGGCTGATGCGGTCAATATGGTCGATGCAATAGTGCAGCGACTCATCGTAGAGCGCGTCGGTGGCGTTTTTGGTGGGGTTGATGGGGTTTTCCTGGCCGCGCTGCTTGGCTACGCGGGCTTCCTTTTCCATGTAGGCCCCGCGCACCAGCTTCGCGCCGATGTAGTAGCCGGCTTCGGTTGCGGCATCGTGGGCGGCTTTGAGGGCATCAAGGCGGTCGTGGCGGTAGAGCTGATAGGTATTCCAGACAATGGCCGTCTCGCGGTTGTATTTGGCCATCATGTCGTAGGCTAACAGGTCGATGGTGTGCTGGAACCAGCTTTCTTCGGCATCTACAAAGAGGCGTACGCCGTGCTGGTGGGCGCGGGCACACAGGGCCTCCACGCGGGCCACGGCGCGGGCGTGGGCGGCTTCTTCGGTGGGGGTGAGGGCCTTTCCGGCCTGGATTTTTTCGAGAATGGCCACGTTGGCCACACCCGTTACCTTAAATACCGAAAAAGGGATATGCTTAGAGCGGTGCGCCTCGTCGATGGTGGCCAGGATTTCGTCGCGGGTGTGGTCGTAGCTGCGGTCGCTGCCTTCGCCTTCCACCGAATAGTCGAGGATGGTGCCGATGTTGTATTTGCCCAGCTCATTGGTGACGGGGCGGCATTCGGCGATGGTTTCGCCACCGCAAAACTGCTCGAAGATGGAATGCTTGATGAGGAATTTGGTGCCGGGCAGGCTCCATTTTAGGGCCGCCTTCATGAGGCCGCTACCGGTTTTTACCAGGGTGCCGTTGTTCATGGCGGCGAACAGCGCGTACACTTTGCGCAGCTGGGCGTCGGACTTGGAGGCGAAGGCCACGCGGGTATCCTCGAAGGAAATGGGCGGAGCCTGAGTGGGGGAAGCGGGCGACATAAGGAGCAGCTGGAGGGTGGGAATGGTGCTAAGCCGGGAAAGCGGGCGAAGGTAACCGGTAAACAACGTTTCGGGGAAACGAGTTACGTTTGCCGAGCTTTTCGGCGTGGGCCGGGAAGGCGCCCTCATTTGATGCTTAGTATATAATGCTTCCAGCTACTGATACGTTCTTTACCAGAATGTTGGCCAAAAAAGGTCAGCCGCTGCTTATTGCCGGCCCGTGCTCGGCCGAAACCGAAGAACAGGTGCTGGCCACCGCGCACGGCCTGAAAGCGCTGGGGAAAATCGATTTATTTCGGGCTGGCATCTGGAAGCCCCGTACCCGGCCCGGTTCTTTTGAGGGTATGGGCGCCATTGCGCTGCCCTGGCTGCAGCGCGTGAAGGCCGAAACCGGCCTGCCCACCGCCATTGAGGTGGCCACGCCGCGCCACGTAGAAGAAGCCCTGCGCCACGGCATCGACGTGCTGTGGGTGGGCGCCCGCACCACCGTGAACCCGTTTGCGGTGCAGGAGCTGGCTGATGCCCTGGCCGGTACCGGCGTGCCCGTGATGGTGAAAAACCCCGTAAACCCCGATGTGGCCCTGTGGGCCGGCGCGCTGGAGCGCATGGAGCGGGCCGGTATTACCGATTTGGCGGCCATTCATCGCGGGTTCAGCACATTTGCGCCGAGCCGCTACCGCAACGCGCCAACCTGGATTTTGCCCATTGAGCTGAAAACGCGCTTCCCGCACATTCCGCTCATCTGCGACCCCAGCCACATTGGTGGCCGGCGCGACTTGCTGCTGCCCATCGCCCAGAAAGCCCTGGATTTGGATTACGATGGCCTCATCATCGAGTCGCACCCCGACCCGGACCACGCCCTGAGCGACGCCGAGCAGCAGGTGACGCCCGCGCGCCTGGGCGAAATCCTCAACGAGCTGCAGTACCGCTACCGCTCCTCCAACAACGCCGAGTACCTCAACAAAGCCGAGGAGCTGCGCCAGAAGATGGACGAGGCCGACCGCGAAATTGTGGAAGCCCTGGCCCGCCGCATGGCCTTAGTAGAAGAGCTGGCCGAATACAAGAAGGAAAATAACGTGAAAATCCTGCAAATCGACCGCTGGCAGGAGATTTTCAACACCCGTACCGAGTGGGCAGGCAAGCTCAACGTGAACCAGAAATTCGTGGCCGAGCTCTACAAGCTCATTCATCTGGAAAGCATCCGCAAACAAACTGAAGTGCTGAATGGCCGGCCCCAAGTGGACGGCGTGGAGCATCTCGGGCCGGGGTTGTAGCTGCGGGCTTATTCCGAGAGCCGCGTATACGTTTTGAGGGGAGCGTCCGAAATGCAGCGGTTGCGGTAGTCCAACACTAGGGCGTGAGGACAATAAGAAATCAGCTATATGTTTACTGCTTATTTACTTTTCAGCATGCGCCGTCACGAAATTTCTGATGCTACCTGGGCCCTGGTTGCCCCGCACCTCTCCGGCAAGGCCGCCGATGGCGGGGCGACGGCCGTCGATAACCGGCTGTTTTTCAACGCTGTGGTGTGGATAATGCGCACCGGCTGCCCGTGGGCCGACCTGCCCGAACGCTTCGGCAAGTCCGACACGGCCCGCAAACGCTTCCGCCGGCTGGCCGAAAAAGGCGTCTGGCGCCGCCTTTTCCAGGTCGTCCAAGCGCCGGAGCTGGACTGGGTGCTGCTCGACTCGACCATCGTGCGGGCGCACCAGCACGCGGCGGGCCAAAAAAAAGCGACGCTCAGACCGAGTGCCTCGGCCGCAGCCGGGGCGGGATGAGCACCAAAATTCACGCCTGCGTCGAGTCGCTGGGCAACGCGGTGCGCCTGCTCGCCACCCCCGGCCAGGCCGGCGACAGCCCGCAGGCGCTGCCCCTGCTCGACGGCCTCGACGTGGGCCAGGTAGTGGCCGACACGGCCTACGACAGCGACCAAACCCGCGCCTATTGCGCTCAACGCGGTATTCAAGCCGTCATCCCCAGCCACCCCAACCGCACCCAACCGCTGCCCCTGGACGAGAATGCCTACCGCGACCGCAACAAAATCGAACGCTTTTTCGGACGCATGAAGCAGTATCGCCGCTTGGCCACCCGCTACGAGAAGACCATCGTTTCCT
>NZ_JNLX01000178.1 GCF_000715495.1 Hymenobacter sp. IS2118
GATTTGATAATAAGTAAGTTGCCGAATAAACCAGTCTAGCAGGGCCATGATTTTACGGGCCACCGGCTCTTGTGGCTGGGCGTGGGGCCGCGTGAGCTGGCGCAACAGATTCAGTCCGTAGCGGCTCAGGCTTGTGGCCCGGCAGCCGTGATTTTTGCGTGGAATGGCCTTGATTTTGCCGTGGGCCATCGTGCCCACGCCCAGACATAGCGCGTAGGCCAGGCTGACCAGAGCCACGAGCTTGCGCAGCTTCTGGTGGCAGCATAAGTGGGTGGCTTCCAGGTTAAAGCCGCGTCCTTTCAGGTTCTGAAAGCACTGCTCAATCGTCCAGCGGCTGGCGTAGAGGCCGCCCAGGTTGCGCAAGCCGGGCGCGGCGAAGAGAAACAGAAACTCCGTGTCGGCCAGCCGCTTGACCCAGACCTGTCCCCAGACCCCAGCCACTTGGCAATGCAGAAAATGCCGCTGCTGCCCTACGGCAAGGCCCAGGGCCGTGACGGCCTGCCGTCGGCCACTAGCAAAGGTGATTTGGTGGTGCTTGGGCAGGCGCATTACAAAAGGCAATTTATTCTTCCGTAGCCAGTTAAGCCAGACATGGCCCACAAACTCCCGGTCCCCCACCACCAGCCCGATGCGGTCGCGGCCCAGCACCTGTACGCAGATTTTGAGCAGGGCAATACGGTCGGCCGCACTGGAGTTCCCGCTGCGGTTGTCGAGCAGTTCCCAATAGAGCGGCAGTTGAAAGTCGCCTCGGCCTACGGTCACGAGCAGGATATTGACCTGGCAGCGGCCGAAGTCCCATTCGGTGCGGTCCAGGCACAGGCGCAGTTTGCCCGTGGCGGGCAGCAAGCGCAGCAGCAGGTGGGCCAGCACCAGATAATTCAGGTCCACCTGCCGAAAAAAGTCCTGAATGCGGGTTTCATTCGAAGCGATTTTCACCGCGTCATTCAGGTGCTGGGCTACCTCGCAAAATTGGACGTTGCGGCTTTTGAGCAGGGCGATAACAAACTGGCTGACAAACTTTTGCCGGGACAGATGGGGCACTAGCTGGACGCGACGCAAAAGCGTCGTAATTTTGGCAATGAGGCTTGGCTTCACGGGGCAGGACGGACAATGGTGTGTAGGAACCCCAAAGGTCGGACTGCCCCGTTTTTATGCCCTAAAGTTTAGTAGGGTAGAGTGAGCCCGTCATGCCTCGGCTGCGCTCGGCATGACGTTTTGCTTTAAGACAATTAGACGCCTACTCGTCGTCCTCAAACTGGCCCATGGCGCCGGCTTCGAAGTCGGCAATGGCTTGCACCAGTTCTTTGTTGGTGTTCATCACAAACGGCCCGTAGGTCGCTAGTGGCTCCTCGATGGGTTCGCCGGCCAGCACCAGCACAATGCTGTCTTCGGTGGCGGTGAGGTGGGCTGTTTCTGAGTCCCAGCCTAGCACCACCAGTTGCTTGGTGGCGGCGGGGCGGTTGCCGTGGAGCAGCACGTTGCCCTTCACCACATAGAGGCCCACGTTGTAGTCGGCGGGCAGATTCAGCGGCAGCTCGGCGCCTTTGGGCAGGTGCACGTCGAGCATGGTCATGGGCGAGAAGGTGGTGGCGGGGCCGCTCACGCCTTCATAAGTGCCCGCAATCACGCGGATGGTGCCCTGGCCGTCGGGCGTGGGCAGGGTGCTAATGGCCGAGGAGCGGATGTCCTGGTAGTTCGGCGGGGTCATTTTGTCCTTCTGGGGCATGTTCACCCACAGCTGCACCACTTCCAGCGTGCCGCCCTGGCGGGTAAATTCCTTCTCGTACAGCTCCTCGTGCATGAGGCCGGCGCCGGCCGTCATCCACTGCACATCGCCGGGCCCGATGTTGCCCGTGTGGCCGGCCGTGTCGCGGTGCGCCAGCACGCCCTGGTACATAATGGTCACGGTTTCGAAGCCGCGGTGGGGGTGGGGCGGCGAGCCCAGGGGCTTCTCGCTCGGGGCCACCGGCATGGGGCCAATGTGGTCGATGAGCAGGAAGGGGCTGAGCTGGCGGATGCGCGGCCCCGGCATGGGGCTGGTCACCTGGAAGCCGTCGCCCACGGCCTTTTTATTGCCGTCGATAACCTGAAAGACGCGGCGGAAAGTGGTTGCTACGGTCGTGTCCATGAGGAATGATGGTTGTGGTAAGCGGAAGAGCCGGGCGGTGTGGCAGCGGCCAATTGGTAAAAGCAGTTGGCCGCAGAATAGTTATTTGAGGTGTCCCTTGCGCTCCCGAAACTTTCCGCCGCCGCCGTTGCTTTAGCCATTCGTACTTTTGTACCGCACGCGGCTTCGCCGCTTTTTAACTACAAGACAATGGCAGTTTATCCCGAATACATGGTGGCGCCCATCCGCCAGGACCTCACCGAGGTTGGTTTTGAGCAATTGATGACCCCCGAAGCAGTGGATTCCGCGCTGGCTTCGAACGAAGGCACCGTGCTGGTGGCCGTGAACTCGGTGTGCGGCTGCGCTGCCGCCAAGGCCCGTCCGGCCCTGAAAATGGCCCTGGCCAGCGCCGACAAAAAGCCCGGCAAGCTCGTAACCGTATTTGCCGGCATGGAAACCGAAGCCGTGGCCAAGATGCGCGAGCACCTGCTGCCCTACCCGCCCTCGTCCCCCTGCATCGCCCTGTTCAAAGACGGCGAGCTGGTGCACATGATTGAGCGCTACCACATCGAAGGCTCCGATGCCATGCGCATCGTGAACAACCTGCAAGGCGCGTTCGAAGAGTACTGCTAAGCTTCGCACTTATTCGCAACAAAAAAGCCCGTCATCCGACGGGCTTTTTTGTTGTGGAAACCATGTTGATTAAGCGCTGGCAGAGGCCGGAATTCGCGCTTTCGGCTTGGCCCTTTTGTTGCGGCGGCCCCACCAGACCAGGGTGCCCGTCACGGGCAGGCTGGCGGCCAGCAGGCTGCCCAGGAAGGCCACTATTTTGCCACCCAGGCCCAGCAGCTGGCCGGTGTGCAGGTCGTAGTTCATTTCGGAGAGCTTGCCGCCGGGGCTTTGGTCGGCGTGGAAGCGGTTCAGCAGCAATTGGCCCGATACCGGGTGGAAGGCGTAATCGTCGCGCTCGTAGTAGTGCAGCGCCCGCTGGTAGGCCCAGCACAGGGCGGGCTCTTTGCCGCTGCCGGTGGGCCCGATGAGTAGCATCTCGGCCGCTGGCGAGCGGCGGCGCACTTCCCGGTACACGATGTCGGGCAGGGGCTGGGCGGCGGCCGCCACGGCTTGCAGGGTGTCTACTTTGGCCACGGCCGTTTCCTGCGGGAAGGTCCGCCCGCCGTTGGCCACCAGCATGGCCGAGTTGAGCAGCCAGGGGAAAAGCATGAACAGGCCCGTGAGGGCCAGCAGCCCGGCAATGCCGGCTACGTAAAAGCCCAGCACGTTGTGCAAGTCGTAGTTGATGCGCCGCCAGCGCGACCCCCACTTGATGGTGAAACGCTGCTTGCGTTCCTGTCGGCGCTTGGGCCACCACAGCACCAGGCCCGTGCCCAGCATCACCAGGAAGATGATAACGCTGCCGCCTACCACCCATTTAGCCACCGCCTCGGGTAGCAGCAAGGTCATGTGAATGTTCTGCACGATGCTGAAAAAGTAGCGGCGTAGGTCGTGCTCGTGCAGCACCCGGCCGCTGTAGGGGTTCAGGTACACCTGCGTGGGCGCGCCGGCCGGGTCCGTAAAAAACACCGTGGCCGAGCGGCCGGGCCCGAAATACGTTATCCACGTCGTGGATTTTGCCACGCCGGGGTGCTGTGCCAGCGCGGCGGCCTGCAGGCGCGAGGGCAGCAGTACGGGCGTGGTGGCCAGCACCTCCACCTTGCGCCAGGGCTCGGTCAGGTCCCGGATTTCATCCTGAAACGTGAAAATGGCCCCCGTCAGGCTCACCACAAACACCACCAGCCCGGTGCTTAGGCCCAGCCAGAGGTGTAGGTTGCCGATGGCTTTTTTAAAGGTCATGACGCTCGTAATTATTGGTCAATCAAAACTTATAGGCCACGCTGCCGATGATGCTGCGCAGCTTCTGCGCGTTCATTGTGGTGTAGCCAATCCAATACTGCTTGTCGGTCAGGTTGTCCACTTTGGCCGCGAGGCGGTACTTGGGCTGGTCGTAGAAGATGCTGGCGTTGAGCACCGTGTAGGCGGGCAGCGTGAACACGTTGGTGTTCGTGTTCTGAATGCGGTTGTCGCTGGCGTAGTTGCCGCCGAAGCCCGCGCCCAGGCCTTTGAGGGCGCCTTCGGGCTGGCGGTAGCTCAGCCAGGCATTGGCCAGCACGGGCGAGGAAGCAGTGTTGGGCCGGCGGCCGTTCACGCTTTCGTCGGTGTTTTCAAACTTCGAATCGTTGTAAGCGAAGCCGCCCACCACGTTGACGCCGCGCACGGGGCTGGCCAACACGCTCACTTCCACGCCGCGGCTCTGCTGGGTGGCATCCTGCACCTGGAAGGCCACCGGACCGATGTTGTTGAGGCTGCGCAGCCGGTTTTCCACCCGAATATCGTAGTAGCTCACCGTGGCGCTGAGGCGGCCGCCGGCGGCATCCAGCTTCACGCCGCCTTCCAGCTGGTTGGCGCGCTCGGGCCGGGCAATTTTCGCCGGCCCGTCGCCATCGAAGTAGTTGCCGAGGTTGGTAAAGCTGTTTTGGTAGTTGGCAAACAGCGCCACCCGGTCCTGCACGGGCTGGTACACGAGGCCGAACTTGGGCGAAAGCGTCGTCTGCGCGTAGGCCGCGGTGGGTGCGTACACCAGCCCGCCTTTGTTGTCGAAGCGGTCGAGGCGCAGGGCGGCCATCACGCTCAGCTGCTCGGTCAGGTTCAGCACATCCGACACGAACGCGCTGTAGGTATTCGACTTGGCGTTGACGACGTAATTGCCCGGCGCGCTGGCGGCGTACCGCGCGGCCACGGCCGGCCCATTAAAGGCCCGGATGGCATCGCTGGAGGCGTTGAGCGCAATCTGGTCGAAGCCACCGCCGAGGAAGTTCACGTCGGCATCAATGCGCAGGAAATCGAGGCCGAATACTACGCGGTTGCGCAGGTTGCCCAGGCGGAAGTCGCCGTTGAACAGCTGCTGGGCCTCAAACAAGGTGCGGCGGCTGTTGCCCGTCGACTGGTCGGCCCGCACCAGTGTGTCCGAAACCGCGCCATTGGAGCCGGGCAACAGGTAGAAATAC
Organism: Hymenobacter sp. IS2118; assembly: GCF_000715495.1. Taxonomy (GTDB): domain Bacteria; phylum Bacteroidota; class Bacteroidia; order Cytophagales; family Hymenobacteraceae; genus Hymenobacter. The sequence goes on from NZ_JNLX01000178.1 coordinate 5,170, forward strand.
GGCCCGAAACCGTTCGAAAAACTGTGGCTGCTGGTCAGGTAGGTGGTCGAGGTGAAGCTCGGCGAAATCCGGTACTGCACCTGCCCAAACAGGTTGGTGCTGCGCGTGTCCTGCGTGAGGCCCGCGCCCTGGTACGACTGCCGGTAGTTCAGCGGCGACTCATCGGCGCGGTCGAAACCCAGCGCGGCCGACGGGTAGTAGAAGAAAATAATCTGCTTGCCCACGTTCGTACCCTTGTAAATCTCGGCGTCCACGTTCACCGTCAGCCGGTCGTTGGGGCGGAATTGCAGGCTCGGGGCCACCGCCAGGCTCTTGCCGAAACCGGGGTAATCGAGGTTCTGGAAGCTGTCTTCGTAGGTGTAGGCCGTGTTCAGACGGAAAGCCAATGCTTTGGGCTGAGTGGCGGGCCGGCTGGCGTCTACCAGATTCACGTCGGCACTCACGCGGTGGAAACCGTAGCTGCCGCCTGCCACGCTCAGCTCGCCGCCAAAGGCGTCGAGCGGCTTCTTGGTCACGCGGTTCAGCAGGCCGCCATACGAGGTGAGCGCGCTGCCAAACAGCGTGCCCGACGGCCCTTTGATGACCTCCAGCTTCTCCAGGTTAATGGCGTCGATGTCGCTGGTCACGTTGCCGGCCACGCCGTTGCGCAGCTGGCTCGCCAGGATGAAGCCCCGGCTGGCGTAGAACGCGCCGCCATCGCCACCGCGCCCCGTAGCCTCCCACATTTTTTGCAGGCCGGGCACGTTGCGCGTCGCATCGTCCACGGTATAAACCAGTTGCTCGGTCAGCAGCTCCTTGCCCACGGTAGCGTACACCTGCGGGTTTTCCAGGTTTTTGAGCGGCATTTTGCCCACGTACTCGCTGCTGGGCCGGTTGAATTTGTTGAGGCGCGCGCCCTGCACAATGACTTCCTGCAGCTCGGCCGTGCTCTCGGCCAGGCGGAAATCCACGGTGGCGCGCTGGCCTGCGGCTACGGTCAGCGACTGCTGCGCGGGCTTCAGCCCCACGAAGGAAACCAGGAGGGTGTACGTGCCAGCCGGCACGGAATTGATGCGGTAGCGCCCGTCATTATCGGTGATGGCGCCCAACGGCTGGCCCTGAAGGCCCACGCTTACGGACGAGGCCGGGTCGCCGTCGGTGGTGGTAACGCGGCCGGCAATACTACCCGTCGATTGGGCCCAAGTGGGTAGTATGCAGCTCGTTATTAGAAAAAGGAAGTAGTAAAAACGCAGGGATTTCATCGGGTGCTTATTTAGACAGATTCTATTTAAGCTCAAAAGTAGTGCATGCTGAGACCCAATTAAAAATTATTTAGAATAATTCTAAATAAGCTTGCCGCTTTAAAATTCGCTGATACCTTTGCCTTTGTTTAGATTGATTCTAAATAGCAAACACCCTTCTCTGCCAAGCTTTGGTGCAGGCGCGCGCTGCCATCCGCACTTGCCGGTTTTCTGCCCCTGGCCCCACGGTCCTTCAACTACTAAAATTCTCCCCTTATGTGCCGCTACCTGCATCACAACGACATCGGGTGCATTTCGCGCTGTGCGCAGGGCTGCTGCCTGCACCTGTATTTCGGCAACGTAGCCTTGTGCCTGAACCGGGCCGAGCTGCCCGATTGGCGCGCAACAATTGGCAGCTTGTACGAGCAGCACGCGGCCCGCCAGCCCGACCCGCATGCCCGGTGCCTCGTGTTGCCGGGCCCGGTAGCCTACCAAAAATTCATATTTTCTCTGGAGGAAGTATTCCTGCTGCACGATTTGCTGATGGGCGCGTCGCTGTTGCTGGAAGTAGAAACCCTGCTGGCTCCGGCGGCTGGCTAGCTTTTCGCCACGTCGCGCCCAGCGTCCGGCTGCCTCGTCCACGCAAGGCGGGCTACGCCATCGGCTTGGATTTGTGGCTGGTCGCTCCGGTTTCGGGGCGGCCAGTTTTTTTGTTCACATCTGCTTTTTCGGCTGGTTTGGCCAGGGCAATGACGAGGGCGCCGCTGGCCATGAGCGCCACCCCCAGCATAACCTGCCAGGTGATTTTTTCCTTTAGAAAAACGGCCGCCAGTACTACCGAGAACACCAGGGTCACGTTTGTCAGCGGCGATACCCGTGAGGCGTCGCCCATGGAAAGCGCCCGGAAAGACAGCAGCGAAGAAGCCGCCGTGAGCACGCCCGCAGCCAGCAAAAAAATCCAGTCCCGACGCTCAATCTTACCGATGGCCGGCAGCAGCCCTTGCCAGAGTACCGTGCCCCACGACACAATCAGAATCAAAACTGCCTGCACCGCAAACGCCAGGCTGGGCGGCACGTTTCGCACTCCAAACTTCGACAGCGTAACGACCGTAGCAGACACAATGGCCGCCAGCAACGCAAAAACTACCCACATACACAACTCCGGAAACAACAGATAAGCAGCCCAATAAATGCGCTTAGCAATACGCGGCCTTCGGGCAAGGGTTGGGCAGAGGTGGTTCGGGCGGGGGTTGAGGAGCCGCGTTGCGGCGCAGCAGCCAAACCGCTAAAGCGCGAAACCTGGTGCCCGGCTATGGCGCCTGCGCCAGGCTGCCAAGCGGGTTGGGCCGCTGGCAAAGCGGAAGCGCTTCGGGCCAATAGCTACCGGGAAACCACCTTGAATTCGGTACGCCGGTTGTACTGGTGGCCGATGTCGCTTTTGTTGGAGGTGAGGGGAATGGCGGCGCCGTAGCCGGCATACGTCACCCGCTCGGGCTTTATCTTATGCTGGATGAGGTAGGTAGCCACGGCCTGGGCCCGGCGTTCGCTCAGGCTCAGGTTGCCCTCAGTGCTGCCGGCCTCGTCGGTGTGGCCGCACACTTGCAGCTTCAGCTTGGGCGACTCATTGAGCAGCTTGACCACACGTTCGAGCTCGGCGGTGCTTTCGGGCCGCATTGAGGCTTTGCCGGGGTCGAAAAATACGTTGTGCAGCACAATGTTGGAGCCCGCTTCCATTTTTTGCAGGCGGATGTTGCGCACCGTTTCGGCGTAGCCGGTGCTGGGCGGCAGGTTCACGTTTTCGGAATGAAACAAGTAGGCTTCGTTGCGCAGCACCAGGCCGTAGTTCACGCCCGAAGGCAGCGCGATGAGGTACTTGCCGGCGGGTGTGGTTTGCAGCGTGGCCACGGTCTGGCCGGTCATGTTGTCCAGCACTTCAATCTGGGCCTGAGCCGGCTGGCGGCTGGCGATATCGGTCACCGTTCCTTTCAGCACCGTTACTTCCGCGGTCACCACGGGCACGCTCAGCTTGGGAATGGGCTGGCGCACCGCCACGGCCCGCGTAGCCAGCGGCCGCTCCTGCTGGTTGAGAACCGGCTGCTTCTCGGCCCCGAGGAAGGTGACACGGTAAATGTCCTGGCCCCCGAAGCCGCCCGGCCGGTCGCTGGCAAAGTACCCGAAACGCCCCGAGGCCGAAGTCACGAAAAACACGTCGTCTTCGGGCGAGTTGATGGGCCAGCCCAGGTTTTCGGGCGTGCTCCACTTGCCGTTTTCGAACACCGATTTGAAGATGTCGAGCCCGCCCATGGTGCCGTGGCCGGCCGAGGAAAAAATGAGCGTCTTGCCGTCGGGCTGCATAAATACGCCTTCCTCATCAAAGGGGGTATTAATGGCGCTGCCCAGGTTTTGGGGCGGCGTCCGGCCGTCAATTTCGGCCTTGTAGATGTCGCGTTTCCCCAGGCTGCCTTCCGGCTTGTCGCTCACGAAATACACGTAGCGGCCGTCGGGCGAGTACGTGGCCGACGACTCCCGGTACTTCGAGTTGATGCGGGAGTCCAGCTCTTTGGGTTTGCTCCAGCCATTGGCCGTCAGGCGGCTTTCGCTCAGGTCGCCGCCGTTGTTGTCGGCGTGCAGCAGCAGGCGCTGCCCATCGGCCGAAACAGCGACCGTGGCGTCGTGGCCGGTGGTGTTCACCGGGGCGTTCAGGGTACGGGCAGGGCCCCAGTCCTCGCCGCTCCGCAACGTTTGGTAAATGTCTTCGGTAAAGCCGCCACCGTCGGAGGCCCTGGCGCCGCCCAGCGAGCCCGCCCGGCGCGAGGTCAGAAACAGCATGGATTCGTCGGCCGTCACCACGGGGCTGTGCTCGGTTTCGGCCGTGTTCACCGTCGGCCCCAGATTGTCGATAAACACCCGCACCGGGTGGGCCATGAGCTGCTGGCCGGTTTTGCACTCTGCTATGCGGCGGGCCACCTCCACCGGTGATACCTCCACGGGCGGGGCGGGCTTGCCTTTTTTGGCAACGCTGGCTACCACTGTTTTCGCGCGCTCGTATTCTTTCAGTGCCTCGGGCCAGCGGGCGTGCAGGTGCAGGGCGCGGGCCAATACGAAATGGGTACGGGGCGCGGGGCCGGTTTCCAGCTCAACGGCTTTTTTGAGGTAGGGCAGGGCGGTGGCTTTGTCGCCCAGGTTAAGGTAGCAGTCCCCGATGCGCAGGTTGAGGGCCGCGTTGTTGGGGTTAAGCTTTTGAGCCTCCAGAAAACTGGGCAGCGCGGCGGCATAGCGCGGCGGGCTATTTTTGTAGTCTTCCTCGCCATCTTTTATCGCTTTTTGCGCCGCTTTCAGGGCCTCTTTGTATGGAAAGCGTTCGGGCGTGAAGGGCACATTTTGTGCCGCTGCCTCTGGCAGCATGCCGGCCAACAGCGCACAGGCCAGCAGGAAACGGATGGAAGTGACCATAAAAATGGCGAAAATGAGTCAGCGGAAAAACAAAGGCGGCGCGGTTCGGGCTACTGCTTGGATACCTCGGCGGTAGGCTCGGCAGACGGGACGGCTGGTACGGCAGGCGGGGCGGGCGGGGCACAGCCCGACGCGGCGGCGTAGCTGTGGCCGGCCGCAATGCCCAGCGCGGCGGCCCGGCGCCAGTCCTGGCAGGCATCATCGGTTTTACGGAGCATTTCGCGGGCGTGGCCGCGGTTCAGGTAGGCTTCGGCGTAGGTCGAGTCCACGGCAATGGCCTGGGTTGCGTCGGCTTCGGCCTTGCCGTATTCTTCCAGCTTGAGGTAGGTGGCGGCCCGGTTGTTCCAGGCCAGCAGGTACTTGGCATCGAGGGCAACGGCCTGCGTGAAGTCGGCCACGGCGCCTTTGAAGTCCTTTTTCTCATAGCGGGCGCAGCCGCGGTTGGTCAGCGCCAGCACGTCATCGGGCTTGGCCCTCAGGTAGGCGTCGTAGTCGCGCAGGCACTGCGTGAGCTGGCCGGCGTGGCGTTGGGCGGCGGCACGATTGAGCAGGGCCGGCAGCAGCGTGGGCTGTAGCGCCAGGGCCGTGGTGTAGTCCAACGTCGCTTCCAGGTAGTTGCCGAGCATTTGTTGGGTGCTGGCGCGGTCGTGGTAAGCATTGGCATCCTGCCGGTTGGCCTTGATGGCGCCGTCGAAGTCGTCGCGGGCGGTCTGGTACTCGCCCCGGTCGAAGCGCAGCAGCCCGCGCTTGTACCAGGCCGTGCCGAAGCCCGTGCCGCCCTTTAGGGCTTCGGAATAGTCTTTTTCGGCTTCGGGCAGCTGGCCTTTGGCCTCGTACACCTGCGCCCGGCCCAGAAAGCCGACGTAGTTTTCCGGCTCCAGCATCAGGGCCTGGTTGTAATCGACCAGCGCCAGGTCGTATTCCTTGAGCGCGGCGTGGGCTGCGGCCCGCGTGGCGTAGGGCGGGGCAAAATCGGCCTTGGCCGCGATGGCTTCGGTGAGGCTGACGAGCGCGACGGCGTAGTCATTGGCCCCGAAGCTGGTGAGGCCCTTGCGATAGGCTTGTTCGGCTACTTGGGCAGGCGTCAGCACCTGGGCCGTATCGGCCAGCGCTGTCTGGGTGCGGGTGGTGTCCGTGGCCTGCGCAAAAGCCCGTCTGGGCGTGTATGCAGCCAGTAAAATCATCCCCAGGAGCAAATGGCGTATCAGATTTCCCATGCGGTTGATGGTTAGTGATAAGGACTCAACCGCTAAGATATTTAATTTTTACCAGTTTAAATACGTTAATTCTGTTGGATAACAGCAGTTTTTCAGACGCTACTTCCTTTCGTACAATTTCTTGCCGCCTTCTGCTCGTCCGCTCTGGTGTCTTTTCGGTACCTGTTGGCTCCTGGTACAAGCAAAGGGCTCCGCATTTTCATGCGGAGCCCTTTGCTTACTTCAATAACCTACCCGGCGAAGATTAATTGGCCACCTCGCTCAGGAACTTGATGCGTACCAGGCGCAACTCTTCCTCCGTGAAATCGTCCTCGCTGAGCTCCTTCATGGCCACTGCGATATTGTCGGTGGTGGCGGTCATGAAGTAATCGTAAATCTCCTCCTGGCGGTCTTGCTCCACCATTTCGTTGAGGTAATAGCCGATGTTGAGGCGGGTGCCGGAGTAGCAGATGTGCTCGATTTCCTCCATCAATTCGGCCATGCCGATGCCTTTGGAAGAGGCAATGTCCTCCAGCATCATCTTCTTGTCAATCTGCTGGATGATGTAGATTTTGATTTTGGAGCGGTTCACGGCCGACTTCACCACCACGTCCTCGGCGGTTTCAATGTCATTGTCCTCCACGTGCTTTTTGATGGCGGCCACGAACGGCGCCCCAAACTTGCTGGCCTTGCCCTGGCCCACGCCCGACACGTGCGTGAGGTCGTGCAGCGTGGTGGGGTAAGTGGTGGCCATTTCCTTCAGGCTCGGGTCCTGGAAGAGGACGTAGGGCGGCAGGTTTTTTTGCTTGGCCACCTGCTTGCGCAACTCCTTGAGCTGCGTGAACAGGGCCTCGTCGTGCCCGGCGGCGTGCTGCACTTCCTCCTTTTCCTCGTCGGCCTTCTGCTCCTCGTCAAAGTTGTGGTCTTTGGTGAGGGTGATGGAGCGCGGATTCTCGATAAAATCGATGCCCTTGCCCGTAATGCGCACCAGGCCCAGGCTATCGATGTCCTTCTCCAATAAGTCGTTCAGCAGGCACTGGCGCAGCACCGAGTGCCAGAACTGCGCGTCGCCCAGCGCCTTGCCCTGGCCGTACACCGGCAGCGCGTTGTGGGCATAGCTCACGATGTGCGGGTTGCTGAGGCCCAGCAGCACCTGCCCGATGTGGGTGAGGTTAAAGCGGGCTTCCGTCTGAACCACGGCGCGCAGGGCCAGGCCCACGGCGGCTTCACCCTCAAACCGCTCCTTGGGGTGGCGGCAGTTGTCGCAAAAGCCACAGTCCGTGTCCAGCTGCTCGCCGAAGTAGTGCAGCAGCTGGCGGCGCCGGCACACCGCGCTTTCGGCGTAGTTCGTCATCTCGGCCAGCAGCTGGTGGGCGTTGTCGCGCTCAGTCACGGGCTTGTCCTTGCTGAATTTCTCCAGCTTCAGAATATCGTCGTAGCTGTAGAACATCAGGCAGTTGCCTTCCAGGCCGTCGCGGCCGCCGCGGCCGGTTTCCTGGTAGTAGCCCTCAATGGATTTGGGCGCATCGTAGTGAATCACGAAGCGTACGTCGGGCTTGTCGATGCCCATGCCGAAGGCAATGGTGGCCACAATCACATCGCACTCCTCGTTGAGAAAAGCGTCCTGGTTGTCGATGCGCACCTGCTGGTCGAGGCCGGCATGGTAGGGGCGGGCGCGCACGTCGTTCACGCGCAGCAGCTCGGCAATTTCCTCCACTTTTTTGCGGCTCAGGCAGTAGATGATGCCGGCTTTGCCCTTGTGCTGCTTCACGTACTGAATCAGCTGCTTTTTGGTGTTGTGCTTGGCGCGCACCTCGTAGTAAAGGTTGGTGCGGTTGAAGCTGGTTTTGAACACCGAGGCATCATCCATCTGCAGGTTCTTCTGGATGTCGAGCTGCACCTTGGGCGTGGCCGTGGCCGTGAGGGCAATGATGGGCACGTTGCCGCCGAGGTTGTCGATGATGCCGCGAATCTTGCGGTACTCGGGCCGGAAATCGTGGCCCCATTCCGAGATGCAGTGGGCCTCGTCGATGGCCACGAAGCTGATGGTTGATTTCAGCAGAAAGTCAATGGTGTCGTCCTTGGTCAGGCTTTCCGGGGCCACGTACAGCAGGCGAACGTCGCCGTTTATGACGTCCTTTTTCACCCGGTTCATCTCCGTTTTGGTCAGCGTCGAATTGTACACCTGGGCATTCACGCCGAAGGCGGCCAGCTGGTCGACCTGGTTTTTCATCAGCGCGATGAGCGGCGAAATCACGATGGCCGTGCCCGGCACCACCAGGGCCGGCAGCTGGTAGCACAGGCTTTTGCCCGCGCCGGTGGGCATGATGACAAACGTGTTGTGCCCGGCCAGAACATTTTGAATAACTGCCTCCTGCGTGCCTCGAAACTGGCCGTAGCCAAATACCTTTTTCAGGGTGTCTTTTAATTCCGCGACGAGGGTCGGGGCTTCTTGTAGGGCAGCAGATGACATGGGGCAGGCGCTCAGGTGGCATGCGTGCAGACGCACGGTTCATAACGAAGATAAGCACGAGCCTGCTTTTTCAGCGTAAAAAATGGAGTTTTTCGTGAATTGTGGAAAACAATTTAATCACATTGCGACGAGGCAATTGCGCGCCCGAAACAAGTGCTGCCGGAATGGGTGTTAAATCCGGGGAAAAGCACGGCTTAGTTTCTATCCCCCAATTTTGCGACTATTCCTTTTGCCTTGCTCATGCCCGCTTCCTCGCACCCCGCCGAATTGCCCACTGCCCCCAACGTTGCTGCGGCCATTGATGTGCTGGCCATTGCCCGCCAGGTGCTGCACGCCGAAGCCGCCGCCCTGCACGACGTGGCCAACGCCCTCGCTGCCACGCCCGACTTCGAGCGCTGCGTGCAGGCCATTTTGCAGCTCAAGGGCCGCGTGGTGGTTACGGGCATCGGCAAAAGCGCCCATATCGCGGGCAAAATCGTGGCCACGCTCAACAGCACTGGCACGCCGGCCTTGTTCATGCACGCCGCCGATGCCATTCACGGCGACCTGGGCATGATTCAGCCCGAAGACTTCGTGGTGGCCATCAGCAAGAGCGGCGACACGCCCGAAATCAAGGTGCTGGTGCCGCTGCTGCGCCGCAAGGGCGTGCCGCTGGCCGCGCTGGTGAGCAACGCCGATTCGTACCTCGGCCAGCAGGCTACTTATATTCTGCATGCCCCGGTAACCAAGGAAGCCTGCCCCAACAACCTGGCCCCCACCACCAGTACCACTGCCGCGCTGGCCCTGGGCGACGCCCTGGCCGTGTGCCTGCTCGAAAGCCGTCAGTTCACGGCCGCCGACTTTGCCCGCCTGCACCCCGGCGGCACCCTCGGCAAGCGCCTCTACCTGAAAGTGGGCGACCTGAGCCGCCAGAACCAGCGCCCCCAGGTAGCCACCGAAGCCTCGCTAAAGGACGTGCTGCTCGAAATATCGGGCAAGCGCCTCGGCGCCACGGCCGTGCTCGACGCCGCCGGGCAGCTCGCCGGCATCATCACCGACGGCGACCTGCGCCGCATGCTGGGCAGCTTTTCGGACCTGGAGCAGCTGCGGGCGCGCGACATTCTCACGCCCCAACCCGCTACTATCGACGTGGAAGACTTCGCCGCCGAAGCCCTGGTGCGCATGCAGCAGCGCAACATCACGCAGCTCGTGGTGACCGAAGACGGCGCGTTTGCCGGCTTTATCCACTTGCACGATTTGTTGCGCGAAGGGCTGGTGTAGAGTGGCGGGCTAGCGGACGGGCTCCACTTCCACGCCAACGGAGCTTTCGTAGCGGGGCCAGCAGGTTTGCGCTGCGGGGATGCGCTGCCAGCCTTTGCCTATGGTATAAACCCAGGTCCGCGTATCGGCGAAAGCGTAGGGCGGGCGCAGCAGCGGACCAACGGGAACGTAGCCCACCATGTGTATTGAAGTGTAAAATTTGTCGCCTCCAATCATGTACTCCAGGGCCAGGAAAAAGCCGCTGGCGGGCAGGATGACGTTAGCATTGCTCAGGTCATAGGTGTATGTTTCTTTGGTTGCCCCAGATACCACGTAGTTCTCCGTCAATAAATCTTCGCCTGGCGGCTGCTCGGGACCGTTGTACCGGTAAAGCCGAATCCGGAAAGGTTCGCGGTCGAATCCATTCTCGCCAATGCGGAAAGTAATTGCCCGCAGCCTACGCGGCTGGTGAATGCTGCTGTCCTGAATCAGAAAAGCCCGCTGGGTACTTGGCCATCCCAGCCACGGCGCGGTGCAGGGCGAAACATGGGCTGAATCGGCCGGGCGCAAGTTTCCGTCGGGCGGAAACCGATAGAGGTTGCGCAGCAGCGGCAGCGTGATGCGTTGCGTTGTATCGGCTGGGATGTAGGCGCGGCCGGCATAAGCGGGCAATTCAACCGCTAGTTCCTCCTCTTTATCGAAGAGGTAGGTTTCCTGCTTGGCGGCGGGGTAGTTCAACTGAAAAAAACCATCCGTAGCACTGCTGGTCTGGGCACCGTTTCTGGCAACAGGTATTCCGGCCAGTGGCTGCTTGCTCACCGCATCGAGCACGTAGCCGGAAACGCTGTGCGCCGGGCTAAAACTCGGGAAATTGGTAGACGCCTGCGGCGTGTATCGCGCGCAGCCAGCCAGCAGCAGCCCGGCCAGCAGCCCACCGCCCCCGAAGCAGCGCAGCAACGAAGTAAGTGGCGAATGAACGGCAGACATCGCAATGGGAACAGGAGGGCCTAAAGATACAGAAGCTACCAGGCAGCACCGACTTCGTCAGCTTTGCTTCTGCAATTTCGAGGGAACATCAATGGCGCGATGAAAAGACTGAAGCAGCGTAACGGCCGCTCTCCGATTCTTGAACTTGCACAACTGCCCGCTGGCCCGCTGGGCCCGCTGGCCGTAGTCTAACCGCTGGCCGTAGTCTAAGCGTAGCGACGACTACGCGCCAAAAGGTAAGGTGAGTTTGCAACTCACGGCAGCGTAGCCGCCAGTCGTGCCCGCGCCTGTTGCGCAATGACGGGTGAGTTACAAACTCGCATTACCATCAGCTCGCAGCCGTCGCTACGCTTAGACTACGGTCAGCGGGCCAGCGGGCGGCGTTATCCATTTGCACGATTTGCTGCGCGAGGGGTTGGTGTAGGCGGTGTGGTGGCGAAAGGGTGAGGTGGGGCGTTTTGCCGGAAGGACGAGTGCTCCGGCTTTTTGGTGCATTTTTGTTCCCTCATTCCCTCCCAAGCAAGTGTGGCTGTCGGTGCTCATTTTTCGACCATCACCTCAGCACTTCACCACTTCATTCCCCCACCACTCGTGCAAAGTACCTACTTAATTGTGATGGCTGGCGGCATTGGCAGCCGTTTCTGGCCGTTTAGCCGCACCCAGCACCCCAAGCAGTTTCATGACGTGCTGGGCGTGGGGCGGTCCATGCTGCAGCTCACCGTGGACCGGTTTGCCGCCGTGTGCCCGCCGGAAAACATCTTTGTGGTGACGAACCGGGACTACCAGGAACTGGTGCACGAACACCTGCCGGAGCTGCCCGCCGACCAGATTCTCGGCGAACCCATTGGGCGCAATACCGCGCCCTGCATTGCCTACGCCAGCTACCGCATTGCCCAGCGCGACCCCAAAGCCACCATCATCGTGACGCCGGCCGACCACGCGGTGCTGCGCGAGGATGAATTCCTACGGCTCATCGACATTGCCGTGGCCGTGGCGCAGGCCAACGATGTGCTCATTACCCTGGGCATTCAGCCCTCCCGGCCCGACACCGGCTACGGCTACATCCAGTACATGGACGAGCAGTCGCTGCCCGGCGGACAGGTGCACAAGGTGAAAACCTTCACCGAAAAGCCAAATCTGGAGCTGGCCCGCATGTTTATCGACAGCGGGGATTTTCTCTGGAATTCGGGGTTGTTCGTGTGGCGCGCCGACGTGATTCTGGCCGCCTTCCACCACTACCTAAGCGACATTGCCGAGGTGTTTGAGGAAGGTGCCGACATGCTCGGCACGGCGCAGGAAGAGGAGTTCATCAGCCGGGCCTATTCCCGCTGCCGCAACATCAGCATCGACTATGGGGTGATGGAAAAGGCCGACAACGTGTACGTGCTGCCCGCCGATTTTGGGTGGAGCGACGTGGGCACCTGGGATTCGCTGCACCGCATTGGCCAGCACGATGAGAACGACAACGTGGTGAGCGGCAACGTGCTGCTCTACGACACCAGCGGCTGCGTCATCAAAACGCCGCCCGAGCGCCTGGTAGTCGTGCAAGGCTTAGAGGACTACATCGTGGCCGAATACGACAACGTGCTGCTCATCGTGAAGCGCAGCGAAGAGCAGCGCGTAAAAGAATTCGTAGCCGATGTTAAAGCCAAAAAGGGCAACGGGTACAACTAATTCAACGACATTACGCATCAACAGGCTGGCGCGCGTCTCTGACGCGCTGCCCACTGGTCAACAGGTTGGCGCGCGTCTCTGACGCGCTGCCCACTGGTCAACGGGCTGGCGCGCGTCTCTGACGCGCTGCCCACTGGTCAACAGGCTGGCGCGCGTCTCTGACGCGCTGCCCACTGGTCAACGGGCTGGCGCGCGTCTCTGACGCGCTGCCCACTGGCTTCGAGCCTCTGGCTCGTACGTGCAATGGCGTTGCGGAAGACCTTCCGATTCGAGCCAGCGGCTCGGAACCAATCGGCATCGCGTCAGAGACGCGCGCCAGCCTCTCCCTAGCCCCAGCGGTGATAGGTTCTTGCTTGCCGGGCGTGCACGCCCGGCAAGCAAGTAATTATTCGAAAGCTCGCCTGCTGCAGAATGTCGTTCCGCCCGTGAAAGCGTTTTGGTGCAGTCCCTCAATAGCAAGAAGTGAAACTTCCCGGCAGGAGGCTTTCGGAGTGCAACTCTGAAAGAGCGATGGGAGCGGTGGCGCCGTGCGCAAGTCAAGACTGCCAAATGCAAAAGGTCCCCCCGTCAGGCTGACGGGGGGACCTTTTGCGTTGAATAGAACAGTGGCAAGCGCGGCCGGCGCCGGGCCTACTCCACCACCACGCGCCGGGTCAGGGGCAGGCCGTCGAGGGTCAGGCGCAGGGTGTAGATGCCGGCGGCCAGGCCGTGCAGCGGCACGCGGGTTTCGGCCGTGGGCAGGGCAATGGTGCGTACGAGCTGGCCCAGGCCGTTGAAGAGTTGAGCCGCAGGGGCCGTGCCTAGCGGGCGCAGCACCGTGAGCTGGTCGTGGGCCGGGTTGGGGTACACCAGCACCTGGGCGCCGCGCTGGGCGGCCGTGGCCAGGGCCGTGGCCGCGCTCACGGCCAGGCGGGCGGTGCTTTCGCAGCCGCCCACGGTTTGGCTGGCGTAGTAGGTGGTGCCGCCCACCAGGGGCGTGGTGCTGGCCAGGGCCGCCCCGCCGGCAGCCGCCGCGTACCACCGAATGGCCGTGCCGGTAGCCACCAGGTCGGCCACGGTGGCACGGGGGGCGAAGGGCTGGCTGGCCGCGCCGGTGGGTGCCGCAACGCCAATGCCCAGCTGCACCTTATTCTCGACTGACAGGCCAACCAGCAGGGTGCCGGCGTTGTAGGCGAAGGACTGAGAAAGGCCGGGAAAACTTACGCCGCCCACAATGCTGTTGCAGGCGTTTACTGCCCCGCTCGTGCCCGTCGTGCCTTGTCCCAGGGTATGGGCTCCCACGTCGGCGATGGTTCCGTTGTTCCACATCCAGCTGCGCACCACATAATTGCCGTCGCTCAGCGCCGTCACGCCGTTATCGACACCAATAAAGTCGTCGGCCGAGGTGCCGACCAGAGAGTTGGTCGCGCTTACCGGCCCCTTCGTGCCGGTGCTGCCGTTGCCCCACGTAGCCGCCCCCGCGTTGGCAATGGCCCCGTTGTCCCAAGCCGAGCTGGCCACCACGTAATGGCCGTTGGTAAGCGCCGTAATGCCGTTGCTGCTGACATAATCTTCGGTTGAGGTACCAACTAGGGAATTGGTCGCGCTCACTGGCCCGCTCGTGCCGGTGTTGCCGTTGCCCCACGTGGCCGCCCCCGCGTCGGCGGTTCCTCCATTGTCCCAGAACAGGCTGCCCACTACGTAATGGCCGTTGGTGAGCACCGTAATGCCACTACTGCCCACCTGGTCGTTGGTTGAGGTACCGACCAGGGAGTTGGCCACGCTTACCACCCCGCTCGTGCTGGTGCTGCCGTTAACCCACGTAGCCGCCCCCGCGTCGCGGACGGCCCCGTTGTCCCAGCTTGGGCTGCCCACTACGTAATGGCCGTTGGTCAGGGCCGTAATGCTGCTGCCAACTGAGTTTCTTTCCGAGGTGCCAACCAAGGAGTTAGCCACGCCTACTATCCCGCTCGTGCCGATGCTGCCGTTGCCCCACGTGGCCGCCCCCACGTCGCGGACGGCCCCGTTGTCCCAGTTCGGACTGCCCACTACGTAATGGCCGTTGGTGAGTGCCGTAATGCCACTTTCGCTTACGTTATCGAAGGTCGTGGTGCCAACCAGGGAGTTGGCTGTGCTCACCACCCCGCTCGTGCTGGTACTGCCGTTGCACCACGTGGCTGCCCCCGCGCCGTCGGTTGCTCCGTTGTCCCAGTACGGGCTGCCCACTACGTAATGGCCGTTGGTGAGTGCCGTGACGCGGTAGCCTACATAGTCGTCGCTTGAGGTACCGACCAGGGAATTGGCCACGCTTACCACCCCGCTCGTGCCGGTGCTGCCGTTGCCCCACGTGGCCGCCCCCACGTCGCGGATGGCCCCGTTATTCCAGTCCGGGCTGGCCACTACGTAATGGCCGTTGGCGAGTGCCGTGACGCCGCCGCTGCCCACCTGGTCGTTGGTTGAGGTACCGACCAGGGAATTGGTCGCGCTCACTGGCCCGCTCGTGCCGGTGCTGCTGTTGCCCCACGTGGCCGCTCCCGCGTCAATAATACCGCCGTTGTTCCAGCGGGGGCTATACACCACATAATGGCCGTTGGTGAGCACCGTAATGTTGCCAACATAGTCTTCGGTTGAGGTACCGACCAGGGAATTCGCCACGCTCACCGGTCCGCTCGTGCCGGTGCTGCCGTTGACCCATGTAACGGCCCCTGCGTCGCGAATGGTCCCGTTGTCCCAGCGCGGGGTAGGCACCAGGTAATGGCCATTCGGAAGTTCGGCGAGGAGGAAATCGCTCACTTGGTCGTCGGTTGAGGTACCGACCAAAGAGTTGGCCGCGCTTACCGTTCCGCTCCTGCCGGTACTGCCGTTGCACCACGTAGCCGCTCCCGCGTTGGCGATGGCCCCGTTATTCCAGTTCGGACTGCATACCATGTAATTGCCGTTGGTGAGGACGACAATACTGGCCTTACCCACCGCATCGTTGGCGGTACTCCCGGTGAGGGTGCTGAGCAGGGTGTTGTCGCTGCCCCGGTAGAGGTACACGGCTCCCACGTTCGGGGTCGTGCCGAGGTCGTAACCGGGGTCAGTTACCACAAAGTTACCGTTGGGCAGCACCGTCACGGTGTAGCCGAACTGGCCGGAGCCGGTGGGGCCGGCAATAATTACCTGGGCCAGGGCGGGCGCGGCAGGCGCCAGCAGCCAGAGGCCCAGCAGCCCCGCCCAGCAGCGCACACGGGAGGAGAAGAAAGAAGGGGTAGGAGTGGGCATGAGGGGAAGAAATAAAAATAAACAAAGTGTTATTCCCACAAAGCTACGCCCCCCTACCGCGTGCCACGATACTCGATTTCAGGCACGATAACCATTAGAAAACGACGTGAAGCAGGCGCCGGAGCTAGCCTTCATTAAGCGTTGGCGCCCGGCGCCAACGCAGTAGCTTTGTAGGGTTAGTAAGGTGTAGGGTCGTGTAACCCTACACCTTACTAACCCTACAAAGCTATTTCCTTCTTTTCCGTGCCGGCTCATGGCAGTTTCCCGTTCTCCCGAAGCGTTGGTACGCACCGCTCTCGGCCTTTCCCAGGCGCAGCTGGCCCGCTTCCTAGGGGTAGCGGCTCCCGTATTAGCTCATTACGAAGCGGGCCGGCGCCTACCGCCGGCGGCCGTGGCCGAGCGCCTGCTGCCCCTGGCGCGGCTGCTGCCCCCGCCGCTGGGCAGCGGCCTGCCCGAAACCGTCCTGCCTGCCCCCGACCCTGACCCCGACGCGGTGGTGTGGTGGCTGGCCTTGCCCGCCGGGACCAGTGCCGGGGTGCCCGAACCAGTGCGTCGCCGGGTGCGCGACTGCCGCTTGCTGGCCCTGGGGCTGCACCAGCAGCTGGCCCGGCTGCAGGGGCGGGCGACGGGCCTGGCCCACCGCCGCCGGGGGCTG
>NZ_JNLX01000179.1 GCF_000715495.1 Hymenobacter sp. IS2118
GATTTGATAATAAGTAAGTTGCCGAATAAACCAGTCTAGCAGGGCCATGATTTTACGGGCCACCGGCTCTTGTGGCTGGGCGTGGGGCCGCGTGAGCTGGCGCAACAGATTCAGTCCGTAGCGGCTCAGGCTTGTGGCCCGGCAGCCGTGATTTTTGCGTGGAATGGCCTTGATTTTGCCGTGGGCCATCGTGCCCACGCCCAGACATAGCGCGTAGGCCAGGCTGACCAGAGCCACGAGCTTGCGCAGCTTCTGGTGGCAGCATAAGTGGGTGGCTTCCAGGTTAAAGCCGCGTCCTTTCAGGTTCTGAAAGCACTGCTCAATCGTCCAGCGGCTGGCGTAGAGGCCGCCCAGGTTGCGCAAGCCGGGCGCGGCGAAGAGAAACAGAAACTCCGTGTCGGCCAGCCGCTTGACCCAGACCTGTCCCCAGACCCCAGCCACTTGGCAATGCAGAAAATGCCGCTGCTGCCCTACGGCAAGGCCCAGGGCCGTGACGGCCTGCCGTCGGCCACTAGCAAAGGTGATTTGGTGGTGCTTGGGCAGGCGCATTACAAAAGGCAATTTATTCTTCCGTAGCCAGTTAAGCCAGACATGGCCCACAAACTCCCGGTCCCCCACCACCAGCCCGATGCGGTCGCGGCCCAGCACCTGTACGCAGATTTTGAGCAGGGCAATACGGTCGGCCGCACTGGAGTTCCCGCTGCGGTTGTCGAGCAGTTCCCAATAGAGCGGCAGTTGAAAGTCGCCTCGGCCTACGGTCACGAGCAGGATATTGACCTGGCAGCGGCCGAAGTCCCATTCGGTGCGGTCCAGGCACAGGCGCAGTTTGCCCGTGGCGGGCAGCAAGCGCAGCAGCAGGTGGGCCAGCACCAGATAATTCAGGTCCACCTGCCGAAAAAAGTCCTGAATGCGGGTTTCATTCGAAGCGATTTTCACCGCGTCATTCAGGTGCTGGGCTACCTCGCAAAATTGGACGTTGCGGCTTTTGAGCAGGGCGATAACAAACTGGCTGACAAACTTTTGCCGGGACAGATGGGGCACTAGCTGGACGCGACGCAAAAGCGTCGTAATTTTGGCAATGAGGCTTGGCTTCACGGGGCAGGACGGACAATGGTGTGTAGGAACCCCAAAGGTCGGACTGCCCCGTTTTTATGCCCTAAAGTTTAGTAGGGTAGAGTGCAAAAGCCGTTATGACAAGGTTGATTTCGGCTACGTGGCCGGCCTGGGCTACCAGCTCGAGAGCGGCCCCATGATTGGCCTGCGCTACAATGGCGGCATCAGCAACATCAACGAGGGCGATGCTAATCCGAACAAAATCCGCAACAGCGTATTCCAGCTGTACGCAGGCTTCTTGTTTGGCGGCAAATAGACGACGCTACGGCCCAAAAAAAGCCCGGTTTCCACCATGGAAGCCGGGCTTTTTAGTACCTATTGGCCGGGTGGCCTGCCCGCCTGTTGTATTTTTACGGCTGTATTTAAGTCGACCGCTATGAAAAAAAGTATCATTTCCCTTCTTCTTATTGCCGGCCTCCATGGCGCGGCGCACGCCCAGCGCAGCGCGGGCAGCAACGTATCGCTGGGCCTGAAGGCCGGCCCTTCGCTGTCTACTTTCGGCGGCGCGCAAGCCACCAACGACCGGGTCATCTTCGGCTTTCACGCGGGGGGCTTCGCCAACATCAGCATTTCGGACCTGTTCGCCTTCCAGCCCGAAATACTCTATTCGCAAAAAGGCGCGGAGATACTCAGTAGCAATTCAACAACCCGCTTAAGTTACCTCGATGTGCCGTTGGCTTTCCACGTTAATACCGGCGGCCTGTTTTTTGAGGCTGGCCCGCAGGTAGGCATCCTGCTCACGGCAGAAAATAAAGTAGGAACCGCGTCAACTGACCGCAAAAGCCGGTACAACACGGTTGACGTGGGGTATTTGTTTGGCTTAGGATACCAGCGCAAGAAGGGTCTGGGTACCGGTTTGCGCTATAATGGGGGCATCACCAAAATCGGCAAAGCCAACACTACCGGCAGCACAACAGTCCAGAACGACGTTCGCAACAGCGTATTTCAACTGTACCTCACCTATTCCTTCAACCAAGGGCGCCGGCGTTAAGTCGTCTCGGCACACGTGGCGCGAATGCTAAAAAAGGGCCTGCTCCATGAGGAGCAGGCCCTTTTTTAGCATTCGCGCCACGCTACTGGATTCGCTGGTCCGAATGTTCTCTACTCCGCCGCCGCGTAGTTGCGGTAGAAATGCGGAATGGTTTCGATGCCTTTGAGGAAGTTGAATACGCCGAAATGCTCGTTGGGCGAGTGGATGGCGTCGCTGTCGAGCCCGAAGCCGAGCAGCACGGTATCCAGGCCGAGCTCCGATTTGAACATGGCCACGATGGGGATGGAGCCGCCGCCGCGCGTGGGCACCGGCCGCTTGCCGAAAGTGGTTTCCATGGCGTCGGCCGCCGCCTTGTAGGCCACCGAGTCGGTAGGCGTCACCACGGGTTCGCCGCCGTGGTGCGGGTGTACGCTCACGGTAACGCCGGCCGGCGCGATGCTGGCAAAATGTTTCTGGAACAGCGCCGTAATTTCGGCCGAGGTTTGGTGGGGCACCAGGCGCATGGAGATTTTGGCGTGGGCCTGCGAGGCGATGACCGTTTTGGCGCCCTCGCCGGTGTAGCCGCCCCAGATGCCGTTCACGTCGAGCGTAGGCCGAATGCTGGTGCGCTCCATGCTGCTGTAGCCTTTTTCGCCGTAGCTGGCGGGCAGGCCGATGCTCTTTTGAAACTCCTCTTCCGAGAACGGGGCCTTGGCCATTTCGGCGCGCTCGTCGGCGCTCAGCTCGTCCACGTTGTCGTAGAAACCGGGGATGGTGATGTGGCCATTTTCATCGTGCAGGCTGGCAATCATCTCGCACAGGGCATTGATGGGGTTTTGCACGGCGCCGCCATACAGGCCGGAATGCAGGTCGCGGTTGGGGCCGGTCACGGTTACTTCGTGGTAGCTCAGGCCGCGCAGGCCCACCTCAATGCTGGGCACGTCGTTGGCCAGCATGCCGGTATCGGAAATCAGAATCACGTCGGCCTGGAGCTTTTCCTTGTTCGCCTTCACGAAGATGTCGAGGTTATTGGACCCGATTTCCTCCTCGCCCTCAAACATGAACTTGATGTTGCAGGGCACGCCGCCCTGGCCGTCGCGCATCATCATCTCGAAGGCCTTGACGTGCATGTACACCTGGCCTTTGTCGTCGCAGGCACCACGGGCGTAGATTTTCTCGTCCTTAATCACGGGCTCGAAGGGCGGCGAGGTCCACAGCTCGTAGGGGTCGGCGGGCTGCACGTCGTAGTGACCGTACACGAGCACGGTTTTGGCGTCGGGGCCGGCTTGCAGGTAGTCGCCATACACGATGGGGTTGCCGGCCGTGGGGCAGATTTCGACGTTTTGCACGCCCGCTTCTTCGAGGCGGGTTTTCAGGTAGTCAGCGGCCCGCAGCACGTCGGCGTGGAACTTGGCATCGGCCGAAACGGACGGAATACGGAGCCAGTCCAGCAGCTCATCAAGAAAACGGGTTTGGTTATCGGCGAGGTAATTGGCCATGCGGAGCGAGGTTGGGATGGTTGGGAATGGTGGGGTAAAAGTAGCTGGCTGCGTCGGAATGAGAGCTGCCTGCGGAAGCCTGCTTTCCAGCAGACGGGCGTGAATATGAAAACTTAAGTATTTATTCGAATCATTAGTGGGTATTACAAAGTACCTGACATACATTTGTACCGTTCCTAACGCGTAGCCAGCGCTACTGCTGGCTATATCACTTCCCTATTTTCTGCAATCATGAATCAGTCATTGCCTCCCCTCCGCCGCCTCTCCTTTTTTCTGTGGGCCTTACTGCTGCTGACCGGCGCCGGCTTGCAGCCCGCGCGGGCTCAGGCTCCAGCCGATAGTGTGGACCTTTTCCTGGCTACCAAAATGCGGCAACTCCGCATTCCGGGCCTGCAGCTGGCCGTCGTCCGGCACGGGCAGGTAGTGAAACTGGCGCAGTATGGGGTGGCCAATATTCAGGATTCTATTCCGGTGGGCCGCCACTCGCGCTTCACCATCAACTCCATCACGAAGGCCTTTGTGGGCGTGGCGGTGATGCAGCTGGTAGAGGCGGGGAAGCTCGATGTGGCCGCGCCCGTCTCGCGCTACCTGCCGGGCCTGCCCGCCGCGTGGCAGCCCGTGACGGTGCGGCAGCTGCTGACGCACGCTTCCGGCCTACCCGAAATAATGGGGGATGATGAGCTGGTGACGGAGGCCAACGAAACCGCCGCCTGGGCCAGCGTGCAACAGAAACCGATGGAATTTGCCCCCGGCGAGAAATTCAGCTACAACCAGACCAACTACCTGCTGATAGGCAAAATCATCGGCCAATTGAGCGGGCAGCCCTTCGCCAGCTTCATTCAGGAACGGCAGCTGAACGTGGTGGGCATGCCCCGCACCACCCTGGGCGACTCGCACGACGTGCTGCCCAACAGCGCCCGCGGCTACACCTATTCCAAGGTAGTGAACGGCGAGTGGCAGCGCTCGGGCACGCCCCGCAACCTGTTTGAAGCGTACGGGCCCATCATCCGTACGGCGTCGGGCATGAGCTCGACAGCGGAAGAAATGGCCCACTGGCTCATTGCCCTGCAACAGGGCAAGCTGCTGCAACCCGCCAGCCTGCCGGTGCTCTGGACGCCGGGCCTGCTCAACAACGGTCAGCCGAAGGGCTTCAACCGGCTGCAAAATGGCTACGCGCTGGGCTGGCCCACCGTGGGCCGCCCCGAGCACCGGGCGGTGGCGCCCACAGGCGGCGGCCGCTCGGCCCTGTTTGTGTACCCCGAGGATGACCTGTCCATCGTGGTCCTGACTAACCTGATGGGAGCCAACCCCGACATGTTCATCGACGAGATTGCCGGATTTTACATTGCCGACATGCACCCGGCTACCGGCTTTGGCATGCCGCCAGCCATCCGCACGCTACACACCAAGCTCCGCAAACGCGGCTTCAATCAGGCCGAAGCGCTGGTGAAGCAGGCTCGGAAAAAGACCCCAACCTATCAGCTGCCCGAGGCCGAGGTAAACGCCTGGGGCTACGCCCTGCTCAAGCAGGCCCAGCCCCAAAACGCTCTGGAAATTTTCAAGCTCAATGTGAGCTTATATCCCCAGAGCGCCAACGCCTATGACAGCTTGGGCGAGCTCTACGCCGAGCTGGGCAACCGCGAACTGGCCCGCAAAAACTACCAACGCTCCGTGGCATTGAACCCCCAAAACAAGGCAGCTGCCGACTATCTAAAGAAGTCGCTTTAGCAAAAATCATCCGCCAGGTGCTGGATGCGGGACCACCTATTGCCGCGCATCCAGCACCAGTTCGCGTATCATTGTTTCGCCCAGTGCCCAGGCGGCGAGCCAGTCCTTTTCAGGGCTTTCGAAGGTGAGCAGGTAGAGGGTGTCGGTTTGGGCGTTGGCCAGAGCTAGCTGGTACACCACGCGCGGGTCGGCATCGGGAGGCGCGTCGCGGTAGCGCACCGTCCATTTGTGCCAATTACCGTCCGTAGAGGCCGCTTTTTCCAGCACCTGCTGGCCGGTACCAAAACCGCTGCGCAGCATCAGCAGCTCGGCGTACTGGGCGGCGGGCTGCCGGGTGCGGGCCGTAGCCCGGCGCACCACTTGCAATGAAAGGCCCGTTTGAAACCCACCGCTTTCCCCCATTTGCTCCTGGGTGAGGTAGTAGGTGGGCGCGCCTTTGGAGCCCTCGGCGCGGTAGTACCAGCCCTCGGGGAGCAGCGCGGCGGCCTTGGCTTCGGGCAGCGGCTGCCAGGCAAAGCCGGCGGGCGGGGTGTCCAGCTTGGTATCGATGCGCTGCGCGGCAGCGGGATTCAGCAACAACAGACCCAGCAGCAGCACAAACAGGAAACGGACCATTGCCTACAAGTAACGCCGGATTCAGGTGCCGGGCGGCAGGGTAGTCAGCAGTTCTTCCAGCAACCCGGCCTCGTGCTCCAGGCCGGCCAGGCGGGCTTCGAGCAGGCGCTGGGGGCCGGCCCCGCAGTCGTCGCGCAGGCCGTCCACGGCTTCACCCTCGAACAGGGCCAGCCAGCCGGCCTCACGGGCGGGGTTCTTCACCGGGCCGGTATAGGCCCGCAGCGCCGGAACTGCGGCCAACCGGGCTTCGAACTGCGCGGCGCGCTTCCGCATGGTTTCCAGCGCCCGGCCCAGCAGCAGGGCCTTCCACCGCACCTCGGCCACGCGACGGGCCAGCGGCAACCGCTCCACGGCCGGGATGGGTAGGGCCGGCGGGGCAGCCTCAACCGTCGGCTGGCCAGGGGCAAACATTTTCCCCGCCGAAGCTAGGGCAAGGCGCAGCTCCAGGTGCCACTGGTCTGTAGGCAGGCGGCGCTGGCCGGTTTCGGACATGGCCACCGTGCCCCGGTTCACACCCAGCCAGGAGGCCAGACGCTCCTGAGTGAGGCCAAATTGGTCGCGGAGGGCGGAAGACATGGCAGCAGATTGCGTGACAAATTTAATTGACCACAGAATAACGTCACGTTGCTAGTGTGATATTATTCGTAAAGCTACTGATTATGTCACATAATGCGAGGGCCCCTGCTGGCGCGCAGGAGATACGCGTCAGCCGTACTTCCCGCTGCCCCTGCTGGCCCCTGCTGGCGCGCGTCTCCGACGCGCTGCCGACTGGGTTCGAGTCTCTGACTCGACGTTAGGTCGTCGTCCGGTTCACTATACAGGCGTCGAGTCAGAGAC
>NZ_JNLX01000180.1 GCF_000715495.1 Hymenobacter sp. IS2118
GATTTGATAATAAGTAAGTTGCCGAATAAACCAGTCTAGCAGGGCCATGATTTTACGGGCCACCGGCTCTTGTGGCTGGGCGTGGGGCCGCGTGAGCTGGCGCAACAGATTCAGTCCGTAGCGGCTCAGGCTTGTGGCCCGGCAGCCGTGATTTTTGCGTGGAATGGCCTTGATTTTGCCGTGGGCCATCGTGCCCACGCCCAGACATAGCGCGTAGGCCAGGCTGACCAGAGCCACGAGCTTGCGCAGCTTCTGGTGGCAGCATAAGTGGGTGGCTTCCAGGTTAAAGCCGCGTCCTTTCAGGTTCTGAAAGCACTGCTCAATCGTCCAGCGGCTGGCGTAGAGGCCGCCCAGGTTGCGCAAGCCGGGCGCGGCGAAGAGAAACAGAAACTCCGTGTCGGCCAGCCGCTTGACCCAGACCTGTCCCCAGACCCCAGCCACTTGGCAATGCAGAAAATGCCGCTGCTGCCCTACGGCAAGGCCCAGGGCCGTGACGGCCTGCCGTCGGCCACTAGCAAAGGTGATTTGGTGGTGCTTGGGCAGGCGCATTACAAAAGGCAATTTATTCTTCCGTAGCCAGTTAAGCCAGACATGGCCCACAAACTCCCGGTCCCCCACCACCAGCCCGATGCGGTCGCGGCCCAGCACCTGTACGCAGATTTTGAGCAGGGCAATACGGTCGGCCGCACTGGAGTTCCCGCTGCGGTTGTCGAGCAGTTCCCAATAGAGCGGCAGTTGAAAGTCGCCTCGGCCTACGGTCACGAGCAGGATATTGACCTGGCAGCGGCCGAAGTCCCATTCGGTGCGGTCCAGGCACAGGCGCAGTTTGCCCGTGGCGGGCAGCAAGCGCAGCAGCAGGTGGGCCAGCACCAGATAATTCAGGTCCACCTGCCGAAAAAAGTCCTGAATGCGGGTTTCATTCGAAGCGATTTTCACCGCGTCATTCAGGTGCTGGGCTACCTCGCAAAATTGGACGTTGCGGCTTTTGAGCAGGGCGATAACAAACTGGCTGACAAACTTTTGCCGGGACAGATGGGGCACTAGCTGGACGCGACGCAAAAGCGTCGTAATTTTGGCAATGAGGCTTGGCTTCACGGGGCAGGACGGACAATGGTGTGTAGGAACCCCAAAGGTCGGACTGCCCCGTTTTTATGCCCTAAAGTTTAGTAGGGTAGAGTGGATTTTAAGTTAACTGAACGTCATGCTGAGCTTGCCGAAGCATCGCTGCCGCTTCGTTAAAGCCGTCCGACGAAGCGGTAGCGATGCTTCGACTGCGCTCAGCATGACGTTCAGTTATCAATTTTTGAATGTTCAGAATTACCAGAACTTAGTGTAGAGCGCCGTGATGAGCAGCAGGATGATGACGATGAGCGTGAGGGTCTGGCGGCTCACGCGGAACAGGCCGGGCTCCAGGGCAATGGCCTTGGGGTTGATGCGGGGCCCCACCAGGCTGATGGCCACCATGAGCAGCATGGTAATAGCAAACGAGAGGCCCATGCAAATCAGGAAAGGGATTTCGTAGGCGCCGGCGCTGTTGCGGAAGGCCGTGTAGAGCAGCGTTTCGGGGCCGAGCACGGCCGGAGCGTAGTTGTTGAAAAACACCGACATGGCGAAGCCCGCCAGCACGCCCACAATGGCCGCCGTAGCCGTGGTGCGCTTCCAGAACATGCCCAGCAGGAAGATGGCCAGGATGCCGGGCGAGATAAAGCCCGTGTACTTCTGAATGAACTGGAAGCCGCCCTCGCCGCCAATGCCCAGCGCGTCTTTCCAGGTGAGGCCGATGCTGACGATGATGGCCGCCACAATGGTGAGGCGGCCCACCCACACCTGCTTTTTCTCGGTAGCCGCGGGGTTGAGGTAGCGCTTATAAATATCGAGGGTGAAAATGGTGGAAACGGAGTTCACCTTACCGGCCAACGAGGCCACGATGGCCGCCGTGAGGGCCGCCATGCTCAAGCCCTTCAGGCCGTTGGGCAGGAAGGTGAGAATGGCCGAGTAGGCATTGTCGGAATTGAAGGCGCCGGTGCTCGACATTTCGGCCTGCAGGCTGCCGTTTTTGTAGAGCACGTAGGCCGCAATGCCGGGCAGCATCACAATCACGGGCATCATCAGCTTGAGCAGGGCCGCAAACAGGATGCCGGTGCGGGCGGTGTGCAAATCGGCCCCCAGGGCGCGCTGGGTGATGTATTGGTTGCAGCCCCAGTAGTTGAGGTTCACAATCCACTGCCCGGCCAGGTACATGGCAATGCCGGGCAAAGACAAATACTTGTCGATTTCCACCTGCGGCGTAGCGGCGGTGGGCTTCGGAAAAATCATGTGAAAATGGTCGCCGGCGTTGTCAATCAGGGCATTGAAACCCGAAATGGCGCCGCCACCGAGGCCAAACTTGTCGCTCACCAGCGTAAGGGAAATGTAGGTCGTCACCAGGCCGCCGATGACCAGCACCACCACTTGCACCACGTCGGTGTAGCCCACCACCTTCATCCCGCCAATGGAAATAAGCAGCGAGAACAAAGCCAGCAGCACGATGATAACGTGGAAGCTGTCGCCGCCCACCAGGTTGCTCAGCGCCAGCGCGCCGAGGTACAGAATGGACGTGAGGTTGACCAGCACGTAGAGAAAGAGCCAGAAAATGCTCATTATCAGGCTCAGCGTGGAGTTGTAGCGCTGCTCCAGAAACTGCGGCATTGTGAAGATTTTCTCTTTGAGAAACACCGGCATGAAGAACACGGCCACGATGATGAGCACAATGGCCGCCACCCACTCGTAGGCCGCTACCGCCACGCCCACCTTAAAGCCCGAACCCGACATGCCGATGAACTGCTCGGCCGAGATGTTGGAGGCAATCATGGAGGCGCCAATGGCCCACCACGTCAGCGAACCTTCGGCCAGAAAGTAGTCCTTGGTACTCTGTTCGCCCTTTTTCTTGCTCTGGTAGATGTAGTAGCCATAAGCCGACACGCCGACCAGGTAAAACAGGAAAACCAGGATGTCAAGCGTGGTAAGTTGATTGCGCATGCAGGGGTGGGTTGGCCTCACGTTCACCTCACCCCCTAGCCCCCTCTCCAAAAAAGAGGGGGGACTAGTTTCTAGTTTTTAGAACTAGAGAATGGCCGGTTACGAAAGAGAAAAAGAAAGAATCTAAAGCTAGAAACTAGTCCCCCCTCTTTTTTGGAGAGGGGGCTAGGGGGTGAGGTGCCACGTGAGGTTACCCCCGGAAAGCCACTTCGTTGTAGCGCAGCTCGTTTTTGAACGTCCGCAGCTTGGTACCGGCGTCGATGATGACGAACTCGATGCCGGCTATTTCGGCGAAGTCTTCCAGGTATTCGGCGGTCAGGTTTTGGCTGTAGCCGGTGTGGTGGGCGCCGCCGGCCAGTATCCAGGCGGCTGCGCCGGTGGCCAGGTCGGGCTGCACTTTCCAGAGCACGCGGGCCACGGGCAGCTTGGGCAGGTCCTGGGCCGGGAGCACGGCTTCCACCTCGTTCACAATCAGGCGGAAGCGGTTGCCCAGGTCCACGATGGTGGCGTTCAGGGCCGGGCCGGCGGGGCAGTTGAACACCAGGCGGGCCGGGTCGGCCTTGCCGCCGATGCCCAATGGGTGCACCTGCACCTTCACCTTGCCTTCGGCAATGCTAGGGCAAATTTCCAGCATGTGCGAGCCGAGCACCTGCTCGTTGCCGGGCTCAAAATGGTAGGTGTAGTCCTCCATAAAGGAGTTGCCGCCGGGCAGGCCGGCGCCCATCACCTTCATGGCGCGCACCAGGGCGGCCGTTTTCCAGTCGCCCTCGCCGCCGAAGCCGTAGCCCTCGGCCATCAGCCGCTGCGTGGCAATGCCGGGCAGTTGGGCCATGCCATGCAGGTCCTCAAAGGTGTCGGTGAAGCCCTTGGCGCCCTTGTCCTGCAGGAACTGGCGCATGCCGGCCTCAATGCGGGCGGCCTCGCGCAGACTGTCGCGCTGGGCGCCGCCGTCCTTGAGGTCGTCGGCCAGCTCATATTCCTGCTCGTAGGTGGCCAGCAGCGCGTTCACCTGCTCGTCGCTCACGGCGTCGATTACGGCCACCAAGTCCCCCACGCCGTAGGTGTTCACCTCGTAGCCAAACTTGATTTCGGCCTCTACTTTGTCGCCCTCGGTCACGGCCACGTAGCGCATGTTGTCGCCGAAACGGATGAATTTGGCGCTCTGCCAGTCGGCCCAGGCGCAGGCCACGCGGCTCCAGATGCTCAGGCTGTTGTGCACGACTGCGCTCTGCCAGTGGCCCACCACCACCTTGCGGCGCAGGCGCATGCGCGTGCCGATGAAGCCAAACTCCCGGTCGCCGTGCGCCGATTGGTTAGTATTCATGAAGTCCATGTCGATATCGGCCCACGGAATGTCGCGGTTGAACTGCGTGTGCAGGTGGGCCAGCGGCTTTTGCAGAATTTTCAGCCCGTTTATCCACATCTTGGCGGGGGAAAACGTGTGCATCCAGGCAATCAGGCCCACGCAGTTTTCGGTGGTGTTGGCCTCCTGCATGAGCTTGAAAATCTCCTGCGGGGTTTTCAGAATGGGCTTGTAGACTATTTTGATGGGCAGTTTAGTCCCCAGCTCCTTGGCGATTTCCTGGGAGTGACGAGCCACTTCCTCCAGCGTTTCGGGGCCGTATAGATGCTGGGTGCCGGTGATGAACCAGGCTTCGTAGTGCGAAATATCAATCATGGATGGAGTGAGTTAAGGAAAGCCGAAGCTTACACAATCGTTAATCTAAATGTAGCGCAGACTTTCAGTCCGCGAGTGACAGGTTGTGAGCAGGAAGTCGCGGACTAAAAGTCCGCGCTACTACTGCCCGTAGTAGGAATTCGCGCCGTGCTTGCGCTCGTAGTGCTTGCGAATGAGGGCGTCCTTTAGGCGCGGCACGGCCGGGCGCAGCGTGCAGCTGAGGTAGGCCATGCGGGCTATTTCTTCGAGCACGGCGCTGTTGTACACGGCTTTTTCCACGGTTTTGCCCCAGGTGAAGGGGGCGTGGTTGGCCAGCAGCACCATTTCCACTTCCGTGGGCGAAAGGCCGCGGCGCTGAAACTCGTTGAGGATTTGCCAGCCGGTCTGGTGCTCGTAGTCGCCGGCTATCATGGCGTCGTCCATGGGCGGGGCGCAGGGCACGTCGGCGGTGAGGTGGTCGGCGTGGGTGGTGCCCAGAATGGGGATGTCGAGCTGCGCCTGGGCCCAGGCGGTGGCGTAGGTGCTGTGCGTGTGCACAATGCCGCCAATGTGGTCCCAGTGGCTGTAGAGCACGGCGTGGGTTTTGGTGTCCGACGACGGCCGCTTCTCCCCTTCCAACACGTGGTTGGCAAAGTCGAGGATGACAATATCCTCCACTTGCAGCACCTCGTAAGGCACGCCGCTGGGCTTGATGGCGAACACGCTCCGCTCCCGGTCCACCACGCTGGCGTTGCCGAAGGTGAAGAGCACCAGCCCGAGCTTGGGCAGCTGCATGTTGGCGTCGTAGCACGCCTGTTTCAAGTCCTGGTATTGGCTCATTGCTTTGATTCTGTTTTCAAACCGTCATGCCGAGCGCAGCCGAGGCATCTCGCTCGCTGTCGCTGGTGCGCTGGTCAAAAGGATTACTGCCACACGCGAGATGCCTCGGCTGCGCTCGGCATGACGGTTTATTTCAGTGCGGTAAATATGCTTCGGCAGACTCCACATGACGCTCTGTTGAGCTGTCCTCCTCCCCCAGCGTGGCCTTTTCCACAAACTGCCCGAAGGCCTGGTACTGCTCGTAGCGGGCTTGGTAGTCGGCCACGCGGGCGGGGTTGGGCTCGTAGGATTCAGCAAAGCCGCTGCCCATGGCTTTCTGGGCGGTGAGCACGTCGGCGTAGATGCCGGCGGCCACTGCGGCGTACATGGCCGAGCCCAGCGCGGGCGCCTGCTCCGACACCGCGATTTTGATGGGCCGGTTCAGCACGTCGGCCAGGGTCTGCATCACGAAGCGCGACTTCTTGGCCACGCCCCCAATGCCGATGACTTGCTTAATTGGAATGCCTTCCTGCTCAAACCGCTCCACAATCTGCTTCGAGCCGTAGCAGATGGCCTCCACCAGGGCCCGGAAAATCTGGGGGGCGCTGGTGCCCATGGTCAGATTCATCAGGGCGCCTTTCAGGGCCTGGTTGGCGTCGGGGGTGCGGCGGCCGTTCACCCAGTCCAGGGCCAGCACCTGCGATTCGGCGGGGTCCACGGCCGCGGCGGCTTCGCTGAGCTGCACCAAGAGCGAGTCGCTCATTTCCTCGCGCAGGGCGGCCTGCAGCTCCGGCGTCAGCACTTTCGAATTGGAAAGCACGTTTTGCAGGGGCCACTCCAGCATCTGGCGGAACCAGGCCAGCAAGTCGCCAAAGGCCGACTGCCCGGCCTCCAGGCCCAGCATGCCCGGAATCACCGAGCCATCGACCTGCCCGCAGATACCGGCCACGAGGTGGCTGCCCACTTCGGCGGTGGGCGCCACCACAATGTCGCAAGTGCTGGTACCCATCACCTTCACCATCGAATACGCTTCGATTTCGCCAGCCACGGCGCCGGCGTGGGCATCAAACGAGCCCACGGCTACTACCGTGGCGGTGGTCAGGCCCAGGCGCTGCGCCCACTCTTCGGAGAGGTGGCCGGCCACTTCGTCGGCGGTGTAGGTCTGGTCGAATAATCGATTGCGTAAACCGGCCAGTTTTGGTTCGAGGTGGGTGAGAAACTCCTCCGGGGGCAGGCCGCCCCAGCTCTCGTGCCACATGGCTTTGTGGCCGGCAGCGCAGCGGCTGCGCCGGAAGCTGGCCAGGTCGCCCCCAGTCAGCATCAGGGTCAGCCAGTCGCAGTGCTCCATCCAGGAATGAGCTGCCTGGGCCACGGCGGCGTCTTCGCGCACCACGTGCATGATTTTCGCCCAAAACCACTCCGAGGAGTAAATGCCGCCTTCAAACTTGGTGTAGTCCTCGCCGCCCCAGGTGCGGGCTTTGTGGTTGATTTCAGCCGCTTCGTCCAGGGCCGTGTGGTCTTTCCAGAGCACGAACATGGCGTTGGGGTTGTCCTCGAAGCCGGGCGTGAGGGCCAAGGCCACGCCCTGCTCGTTCACGGCGCCGGGCGTGGAGCCGGTGGTGTCCACGGCCAGGCCCACTACCTGCCCGGCGGGCACCTGCTGGGCTACGCGGCGCACCACGGCCTCCAGGCCCTCGATGTGGTCGAGCGGGTGCTGGCGGAACTGGTTGCGGGCGGGGTTGCAGTATTGCATGGTTTTCCAGCGGGCGTAGTGGTGCACGGCCTGGGCCGTTTCGGCGCCGGTGCGGGCATCCACGAGCACGGCGCGCACGGAGTCGGTGCCGTAGTCAACGCCGATGACGTAAGCAGGAGTAGCGGCTTGAGTTTCCACAGTCAGGATAAACTATTGAATAATAAAATGTGAAGAAGTGAGGACGAAGGACCGGACTAAGGTTCCCACCACTGGCTCCCGGCCCTTCGTTCCTCACTCTTCACTGGGGTTACTTCCGCACGCCAAACTTGTAGACGCTCACGGAGTGGTAGGTGTCGCCCGGCTTCAGCACGGTGCTAGGGAAAGCCGGCTGGTTGGGCGAGTCGGGGAAATGCTGGGTTTCGAGGCAGAAGCCGGCGTTTTTGCCGTACACTGTACCGCCTTTGCCCGTCAGGGTGCCATCGAGGAAGTTGCCGGTGTAGAACTGAATGCCGGGCTCGTCGGTAGTCACTTCCAGGGTGCGGCCCGTGGTGGGCTCGTACACGGTGGCGGCGGCGTGCAGCTTGGGGGCGGCGTTGTTCAACGCCCAGTTGTGGTCGTAGCCGCCGGGCACCTGCGCAATGCGCTCGCCGATGGCATGGGGCGTGGTAAAGTCGAAGGGCGTGCCCTTCACGGGGCGCAGCTCGCCGGTCGGAATCAGGCCGTCGTCCACCACGGTGTAGCGGTTGGCGGGGATGGTTACCTCGTGGGCCAGAATGTCCTTGCCGGCGCCGTGGTTCAGGTTGAAGTAGGCGTGGTTGGTGAGGTTGAGGGGCGTGGCCTTGTCGGTAGTGGCGGTGTAGTTAATTTTCAGGGCGTTGTCGGCGGTGAGGGTGTATACCACGGTCACGCTCAGGTTGCCGGGGTAGCCTTCCTCACCGTCCTTGCTCAGATAAGTCAGCGTCAGGCTTTGGCCGTCGGCCGAGGTGCCGGGCTCGGCCTGCCACACCACTTTGTCGAAGCCGACTTTGCCGCCGTGCAGGGTGTTCGGGCCGTTGTTTTTGGCCAGCGTGTACTCCTTGCCATCAAGCGTGAATTTGCCACCTTTGATACGATTGCCGTAGCGCCCAATCAGCGCCCCGAAGTACGGGCCTGACTTCAAGAACTCGGGGCTCTGGTAGCCGCTCACGTTGTCAAAACCCAAAATCACGTCGCCCAGCTTGCCGTCCTTGTCCGGCACCATGAGGCTGGTGAGAGTGCCCCCGAAATTGGTGATGCTGGCCGTCACGCCGTTGGCGTTGCGGAGCGTGAAAAGCTGAACTTCGGTGCCAGCGTTGGTTTTGCCAAAAGGCGCGGAGGTAGGCATGGCGGCGTTCGTTTGGGTAGAATCGGCCGCGGCAGACGTGCCGGCCCCGGTCGTGGCTTGGTCTGCGGTTTTATCAGCCCCGCAGGCGGCCAGCAACAGCAGGCTGGCAGTGGGTACGGCCAAACGCACGCAACGGAAGTAGTTCATCATCGAAAAGTGTGTTTAAGAAAGGACAAAGGCGCCTTGCGCACGAAAATGCTACAGCACCGTCAGTTTTTGGGTGAACAGCCCCGCGCCCTGGCGCACCTGCACCAGAAACAGGCCCGGCAACAGGCCCGCTTCCACCGCTACCGTGGCCTGCGGGTTGGCCACCACCCGGCGGTATACCACGCGGCCCTGCAGGTCGAGCACTTCCACAGTTATCGCCCCCGCCACTTTGCGGCCGCTCAGGTCCAGCGTGAAGGTGCCGCCCGAGGCAGGAATGGGGTAAATGCTAATGCCGGTGAGCGCCGTGCGGGCCGCCGTGGCCAGCGGCGCAGCGGCCGGCGTCAGGTTCCAGCGCTGGCAGGCGCAGCCGTTGTAGTCGAACAAGCCCAGCTGCACGCCGGGGTTGGCCGAGGCGAAGGGCACTTCCACCGCGCGGTTGCCATTCAGCGATGAGAATACCAGGCTGCCATCGCTGGCCCGGTCGATGTGAAACTGCTCGCACTCCTGCCCGCTGTAGGATCCCAGCTGCAATAGCGCGCCGTTGGCATCGGAGCAGCTGGCCACGCCAACGGCCTGGCCGCCCACGGCGCTCGTGATTTTGTAGTCGCCGTTGCCCAGTGCCGTGAAATCCCACTGCTGGCAGGTACTGCCCGTGCGGGCGGCCTGCTCAATGGCCGTGCCCGCCGTGCCCGTGCAGTCGCGCGCCTGCCACACCAGGCCGGCCGTTCCCGGCGCGGTGGCCACGGTGTAGCGCACGGCCGCGCCGGGCGTAGCGGCCGGCGCCAACCAGTCGCGGGTTACTTCGGGCCAGCCCGCCGCGTCCCAGGTCAGCTTGCCGATGCCCAGCTTGGGGTTGCCCCGGTCGTACGAATCGTAATAGTGGTGCGTGAAATAGGCGGTGCCGTTTTCCTCAAAGATGCCGGTGTGGCCCGGCCCGCGGTAGCGGCCCGATGCGCTGAGCAGCGTGGTGCCGCCGTTGTTGTTCAGGTCGGCGCCGCTCTTGTCCAGAAACGGGCCGCTGGGCGACAGGGAGCGACCCACCTGAATGTAGTAGGTACTGGCCGCGCCCTGGCAGCAGGCGCCACGGTTGATGAACAGGTAATAGTACGCGCCGTTTTGCTTCACGTAGGCAGCTTCCACGCCGCCGTTGGCCACAGCGTATTGGGTGGCGCCGGCCAGAATTTTACCCGTGCCCGCATCGAGCTGCACGTTGCGAATGCCGCCGAAAAACGAGCCGTAGGTCATCCACAGGTTGTTGCTGGCATCCCGGAAAATACCGGGGTCGATGGCGTTGGCGGCGCTGCCGTTGTTACTGGAAACTACTTCGCCCTGGTCTACCCAGTTGTAGCTCGGGCTGGCGGGGTCGAGGGTGACGTTGGTGACCAAACCGATGGCCGATACCCTGGACCCAAACGTGGAACAGGAGTAGTACAGGTGGTACTTCCCATTCATGAACACGCATTCGGGCGCCCAGAAAATCCCGGCAAACCCCGGCACCTTGGCCGTTATCCAACTGGGGAACGTGTTGTTCGGAAACACGGGTCGCGGGCCCGGCGTCCAGTTCACCAAGTCGGTCGAATACATGCCGTAGATGCCCTGGCCGGTGGTAAAAACCCAGTATTTATCGCCGTCTTTCACGATGGTCGACGGGTCGTGGGAGCCGAAAGCGCCTTGCAGCGCCTGGGCTTGTGGAGCCGCCCAGGTGATGGCCAGCAGCAGCAGCAACCCGCTTAGGCTACGCCGCAGCAGTTGGCGCCACAGAGGAAATTCGCTGGTAAACCGGGAAGTGCTGCGCATGAGGTAGGTGGGTTTGGGAAAGGAATCGGAGGAAAGAAAACTACTCGCCCGAAGGCTTCGTGATGTCGGTGTTGATGGGAACCGGCACGCCGAAATTGGGGCTGCCGTCGGCGTTCCAGGTAAACTTTTGCATGCGCGGGTTGCGCCGCTCCACGCAGCCCTCGCCGGGGTTAGAGTTGGCGTGGTAAATAATCCAGTCCCCCGTGCCGTCCTTCGACTTGAAGAAGGAGTTGTGGCCGGTGGCGTAGGCGCGGGCAGCGGGGTTCTGCGAGAACACAGGCTGGGCCGACTTCGTCCAGGAGCCCGGCAGCAGCGGGTCGGCCGTGCCAGCGGCCGTGAGCAAGCCCAGGGCGTAGCTGTCGGAGCCGCAGAAGCTGGCCGAGTACACCAGAAAGGTCTTGTTGTCGTGCTTGATGATTTCCGGGCCTTCGTTCACGTAGGGCGGGCCCACGTTTTCCCAGGCGTACTGCGGGCTGGTGAGCTCCACGCGCGGGCCGGTCAGGGTCCAGGGGTTGCTCATCTGCGAGATGTAGATGCGCTGAATGCTGTTCAGGCCGTCGTGGCCGGACCAGAGGAAGTAGCGGTTGCCGTTCTGCTCCAGCACCGTTCCGTCGATGGCCCAATAGTCGGCGGTGGGGTTGTAAATCCGACCCTTGTCGACCCAGGTGCCAGTGGTGGGGTCGGCGCTGGCATTTTCCAGCACCCAGGTACGCTGCAGGCCCAGGTTGGTACCGTTAGGGCCGGCGGTATAATAGATGTACCATTTGCCGTCCAAAAAAAACAGCTCCGGGGCCCACAGGTTACCCGAGGCCGCGCCGTTGGCGGGCGGCGTCCAGACCACGGTGCTGGGCGCCTGCGCCAGGCCCGACATGTTCCTTGTTTTCCAGATGCGCAGCTGGTTGTTCAGCGTGTGCATGTAATAGTAGAAGCCGTCCTTTTGGGCCACGAACGGGTCGGGGCCGCCGGGTAGCAGCGGGTTTTGAAACGTAGCGCTGACCACCACCGGCGGCGGCGACGCCACGGGTGGGGCCGGCGTGCTTTTTTTGTCGCACCCAAAACTTCCTGCCAGCAGCATCGCAAGCAGCGGCCGGCGAATATAAGAGGGGAGAGAAAGCATCATCAACGTAATATTTATCGACTGAATCGTGCCTGGCGGGACAGAACAGCCGCCCTGGGTTGCAGCCCAGGACGGCCATCTGCTCACCACTTTTTCAGCTTAGTATCCGGGGTTTTGTTTCAGGTTCGGGTCAATGTCGAGGTCGCGCTGCGGAATGGGCAGCAGCTTCGACACGCCGAGGCGGAAGTTGGTAAAGTCCGAGTCGCGGGTCGTGAGCTCGGCAATGCCGGCCGGGGTGTCCATCAGGCCCCAACGCAGGATGTCGAACCAGCGGGTGCCTTCGCCGGAGAGCTCCTTGGCCCGCTCGCTGCGAATGCGCTGGCGCAATGCCTCCTGCGTGAAGGTACCCGTGAGGGGCGCCAGGTCTACCGAAGGGCGCTGACGCACCAGATTTATCAGCGGCACGGCCTCGGCGGTGCGGTTCAGCTCGGTGAGGGCTTCGGCCTGCATCAGCAGCACGTCGGCGTAGCGAATGACGCGGTGGTTGATGCCGGAAGTAAAGTTTTCATCCGTGCGGGTGCGGTCGTTCAGGTACTTGCGCCAGTACTGCTGGTTGGGGTTCCAGCCCCACTGGGCGAAGGTGCGGCCGTAGAACATGTCCGGGTTGCCGACGTGAATGATGCTGATGTCGCGACGTGGGTCTATGCGGGTGGGGTTGCTCACCGTGAACTCGTTGTACGCATCCAGCAGCCAGCGGCGGGGCTGCACGTCGGCAAACGTGGGTCCGGGAGGGCCGAAGAAGTTGGGCCGGTCATGGCTTTCCGAGGCCGAGGCATTATCCTGGCCCTGCCCTACTTCCAGCACCGCGCCGGTGAATTGCACTTCAAACACCGACTCGGAATTGTTTTCGTTGGTGGCCGTGAAGTTGTCCAGGTAGTTAGGAACGAGACTGTATTGATTTGAAGCTATTATCTCGTTGAATATTGCTGACGCCTCGCTGTACTTGCCTTGCTGCATATACACCTTGGCCAGCAGGGCCTGGGCCGAGCCCTTGCTGGCGCGGCCCTTGTCGGCGGCGCCGTAGACCGAGGCCAGCGGCAAATCCGGAATGGCGGCCTGCAAATCGGCAATAATCAGCGCTTCACCTTCGGCAATAGTGCCCTGCGGGGCACGGGTGGTTACCACGGGCTCTATCGTGAGCAAAGGCACGTTGCCGAAGAAGTACACCAAATCGAAATACGACAGCGCCCGAACAAACCGCGCTTCGGCAATGAGCCGGCTGCGCAGCGCGGCATTCATGTCGATGGCGGGCACGCGGGTAATTACCTGGTTGGTGCGGTAAATGGTGCGGTAGTAGTCATTCCAGGCAAAAGAGGAAATGAAGAAGTTGTTGTCGGGCGTGATGAAGCGCGTGAAGTTGGCCAGCTCCACAAACGGGCTTTGGCTGTACGACTCGTCGGAGCGGTGGGCCATGAAGTGCCAGCTGCGGTAGTAGCAGGCAAACTGCTGCAAGCCCGAGTAGCTGGCAAAAACGCCCTTGATGGCGTCGTCCTGGGTTTTCCAGAACTGGTCCGTGGTGGGCGCGTTCGGGTTGGGCTGTTCCAGCAAGTCCTTTTCGCAGGCCGTGGCGGCCAGCAACAGGGTTCCCCCTAAAAGCAGGGTCGCTATCTTGTTAAGTTTCATATCAATGAGCGAATACGGGTTGAGTGGCGGCGGCCAACGCGCGTCGGCCGCCCGTCCCTGATTTAGAAGTTTACCTGCAGGCCTCCGGTGAAGCTGCGCACGTTGGGGTAGGAGCTCACGTCGACGCCGCGGCTGTAGAAGCCGGTGCCGGTAATCTCCGGGTCGAAGCCCGTGTAATCGGTGCTGGTGAATACGTTGCGGCCGGTCACATACACCCGCACGCTGCCCTGGTTCGTGAAGCGGTTAGTGAGAATTTTGGGCAAGGTGTAGCCCAGCTGAATGTTGCGCAGGCGGATGTACGAGCCGTCTTCCAGCCAGCGCGTGGTGTTGAACTGCGCGTTCGAGGCTGCGGCCAGGCCCAGGTTACCGATGCCGCCGCCCTGCAGCAGACGCGGCGTGGTGGTGGAGGGGTTATTCACGCTCCAGGGCGTTACGTCCGCGTTGTAGTTGTTCGGGCCGTTGTAGCTCTCCAAGTCGCGGCGGGCCTGGTTGTAAATCTTGTTGCCGTGCACCGAGTTGAAGAACACCGATAGGTCGAAGCCTTTGTAGGCCGCGTTCAGGTTCAGGCCCATGAGCAGGTTCGGGAGGGATTTGCCGGCAAACACCCGGTCAGCGTTGTCAATCTTGCCGTCGTCGTTCACGTCGGTGTAGCGCACATCGCCGGCCGAGGCAAAGGGCTGAATGACCGTGCCGTTGGAGCTGCGGTAGTTCGTTACCTCATCGGCCGACTGGAAGATGCCGGAGAACGGAATCAGGAAAAACTCGCCCAGCGACGTGCCGAGCTGCGAGCGGGTCACGCCCTCGCCGCCGCCAAACGTCTGGCCCTCTACCGGCACCGCCGTGATTTCATTCTTCACCGTGGTCAGCGTGAAATCGGCACCGTAGGTGAAGTCCCGCTTGGTTTCGTGGTAACCCAGGGCCAGCTCAAAACCCCGGTTTTCGATGTTGCCCGCGTTCTGGAACAACTCTTGG
This sequence comes from Hymenobacter sp. IS2118, assembly GCF_000715495.1. Taxonomy (GTDB): domain Bacteria; phylum Bacteroidota; class Bacteroidia; order Cytophagales; family Hymenobacteraceae; genus Hymenobacter. The sequence goes on from NZ_JNLX01000180.1 coordinate 14,207, forward strand.
CCGAAGTGGCCCAGATAGGTGAGTACCTGCACCGGCGCCAGGGCCTTGCGAGTTTCCGACACGTAGTAGTCTGTCGATAAGGTCAATCGGTTATTCAGCAGGCTCATATCCAGACCAATGTTGCTGGTATACCGCTCTTCCCACTGAATGTCCGGGCTGGGCAAGGCCAGCTGCGAAGCGCCGTTAACGATGGTTTGGCCCGTACCAATGACGTAGTTAACATTTTGCCCCACAATGGGATAAGGCAGGTAGCTGCCACCGTATATGCCGTTCAAGGCGTCGTTACCGTTGGTGCCGTAGCTGGCCCGCAGCTTCAGGTTGTTCACGCTGGGCACCGCATTCTTGAAGAAATCTTCCTCGCTGATGCGCCAGCCCACGGAAGCCGCGCCAAAGTTGCCCCAGCGGTTTTCCGGAATGAAACGCGACGAGCCATCGCGCCGGCCGCTCACCGACAGCAGGTAGCGGTTTTTGTAGTCGTAAGTGGCCTGGGCAAAGAATGACCGTTTGGTTTGCACAAACGACGAACCCTGCACAATACCCCGCTCCGGGCCGGCGCTCAGCTCAAAGTAGTATTGCGGCGAGGGCACAAACCCCTGAGCACCAGCCTGAATATTATGAACGCAGAAAGACTGCTCCGAGTAGCCGCCCACGGCGTTGATGCTGTGGTCGCCGAACTGCTTGTTGAAATTCAGGGTGTTTTCGGCCATCAAAAACACGTCGTAGCCCAGAAATTCGTTCAGCGACGACGTGTTGATGCGGGTATTTTGCCGCAGAATGCCCAACTGCTGGGCGTCGGCATTGCTGTAAGTATGCCCGTCCAGGGCCACGTTCAGGCGGTAGGTCAGGAAGTCGAAGATGGAGAAGTCGGCGCTGATGTTGCCCGCCACGCGGTTGTCGGCCTGCGTTCGGCGCAGCAGCTGCTGTGCGCCAATAGGGTTGGTAGCAAAGGTGTTGAGCACCGGCGAGCCCGTACCAAAACCGCCTTCGTTGGCGGGGTCAAGCACCGGAATGCTCGGAATGATGGTCAGCACGTCGATGAACGGGGCGCCGTTGAGCAGCGTCGAGTTGATGTGAGTCAGCTGCACGTTTTCCTGCAGCTTGAAGCGGCCGCGCGTCAAGCCGGAATTCACCCGCAAGCTGTAGCGCTTGAAGTCCGGGCCTTTCACAATGCCTTCCTGGTGGAAGAAACCGCCCGAAACCAAGAAGTTAGTCGCCGTTTTATCGCCCACCGAGCCGCCCGAAAGCGAAAGGTTGTAATCCTCCACCGTGCCGTTCTGGAAAAACTCATCCTGCCAATCGGTGTCCACGTTGGGGTTGAAGGCGCCACCGGCTCCTTTCACGGCGCCCGCCAGGCTGTTTTGGCCGTTGCTCAGGGGGTTCAGGCCGGCATTGGCGTAGGCCACCACGGCCCGGTCGGCCCATTCGCTGGCGTTGGTCAGGTTGTAGCGCTTGTACACGCTTTCCACGCCCCGGTAGCCGTTGAAGCTGATGGAAGGCGTACCAGCCCGGCCCTTTTTGGTCGTAATCTGCACCACGCCGTTGGCGCCCCGCGAGCCGTAAACGGCGGTCGAAGAAGCGTCTTTCAACACCGTCAGGCTCTCAATATCGTTCGGGTTCAGGTCGCGAATGTTGTCCGTCCACAAGCCGTCGATAACATAGAGCGGGCCGCTGCTGGCATTGCCCAACGTGCCGATGCCCCGGATGTTCACGATGGGCGCTGCCCCCGGCGAGCCGCCGCCGGTTACCTGCACGCCCGGCAGCCGGCCCTGCAAGGCCTGGGTAGCCGTAGCTACCGGCGCCTTGGTTGCTTCCGATACATCAAGGCTGCTAACGGCGCTACTCACGTTCTGACGGTTTTCCGTCAGGTAGCCCACCACCACCACTTCCGATAGGCCCTGTACATTGGCACGCAGCTGCGTATCGACGGCCGTGCGGCTGCCCACCGCCACCTCCTGCGAGGTGTAGCCCACGAAGGAGAATACCAGCGTGGCATCGGCAGGCGCTGTGATGCTGTAGCGGCCGTCCACGTCGGTCTGGGTACCGTTGGTGGTGCCTTTAACCAATACGGTTACGCCCGGAATCCCGACGCCCTTCTCGTCGGTAATGCGGCCGGTGATGGGGCCATCGGCGGCCTGCAGCATGGCCACCGCCAGCTTACCGGGGGCAGCAACCGCTGCCTGGCCCGCCAGGGGCAGCAGCAGCAAGCTCCCGAGCAAGGCGGGTACCGCTAACCCCTGCATTTTGGGTACTGACTTTTTCATAATAACAGTGTGGGAATTGGTGAGAACAAACACAATCGATTGTGTAAAAAGCTCCAAAAAAAGGGTGCTCCGTTACACTGGGGAAAGAAAGCTAGGAGGCCGCACTACTGCGGTTTGGCACTTAAAAGGGAAGGCAATCATGTCAGAAAGCTATTTCATGGCGTATTCTATGCGTGCGCCGCTAATCAGTATCCTACAGCTGGATGTAACCTGGTGACTGTTAGGCCAGCAATGTTACTGCAATTTACTGAAATTATCAATTAATCGATTGTTTTTTCTCAATCGATTTCTGAGCTCACGCGTTTTCCCCTTCCAATTTTCTCCTTGGGCGCAGGTGCAACCGCTCTTCGGCTACGGTTTTACCGGGTAACACTTGTTTCGCTCTTGTCTTTAGGCTTTTACTACGGCCTGCAAACCTCTGCGCCCGGGCACTGGCTGGCGCGCTGCACGGCATCTCCACAGGGCCTCCGGTAATTGTGGCACGTTACGCCATTCACTTATCCCCTGCCCCGCAACAAAAAAGACCAGCGCCGGAATGGCGCTGGTCTTTTTTGTTGCGGGTACAAGCAATTTGGGTGGGCCTAGCGATGGCTCAGGCGTAATACCTGCTGCTCGTTGCCTTGGCGTACTGTGAGGTAGTACATGCCCCGGAGCAGCGCGGCAGCGGCTGCCAGCTCCACGTCTTGCTCGCCTGGCGCAGTACTTACCGTTTTGGTGAGCACCGTTTGACCGAGAACGTTGCGCACGGTGAAGGAGATTGCATCGGTACCAAGCGAGTTGACCCGAACCGCCACCTTGGTGTCATAAGGGTTCGGGAAGACATTAGCTTTGAACTCCCGCGCGGCCACGGTAGCAATCTGCAGCGAGCGAACCGGCGAAAAATTTGTCGTGCCGTCGGTATCAACCTGCTGCAAGCGATAGTACACCGTAGTAGCAGCCGTTTGGCCCAGGGCGCCATCGGCATACTGGTAGCTGGTGCGGGCGCTGGTGCTGCCGGCCCCGGCAACTTTCCCAATTGTTTGGAACGCTACGCCATCAAAGCTGCGCTCGATGGCAAAGTAGTCATTGTTCTTTTCCGAAGCCGTAGCCCAGGCAAGCACGGGCGTTTTACCGGCCCAGACTGCGTCAAAGCTCACGAGCTCAACGGGCAAGGGACGCACTACGGTAATGGTCGTACTCGCCGTTCTGCAGAGGCCATTGGCCGTGGTTCCGGTTACGGTATAAGTCGTAGTATACACAGGCGCAACAGTGATGCTTGCGCTTTGGCTTGCCAGCGGCGTGGTGGTGCCGCCAACCGTAGCCGTCCAATTGTACACACTGGTTGAGCCCCCGGTAGCGGTCAACACCCGGCTTGCACCGGCCTGAGTGGTCTGCGAAGGCGTCACGGTTACCGTGGGATTTACCGTGATGGTTGACGTCCGGCTTAGCGTGCTGCAGCCGGTTGCGGTAGCAGTTACGGTGTAGGAAGTGGTAGCGGTCGGGCTCACACTGATTGAGGAAGTAGTCTGAGGCAACGTAGTCGTTGCGCCACCACTGGTAGCGGTCCAGCTGAAAGCAGCGTTCGGCTTGTTCGAAACGGCCGTCAGGGTTGCAGGCGTACCGGCGCAGGCACTCGAGTTGGGCGTCAAAGTCAGGGTAGCCGCCTGCACGGTTACGGTAGCCGAGCTACTCACTGTTCCGCAGCCGGGTACAGTGGCTGTCAGGGTGTAGGTCGATGTCTGGCTTGGGTTAGCGGTATATGTGGCAGCAGTACTGAAACCAGAGGCCGTTGTACCATCCGCGCGCGCAACGCTCCAGACATACGTCGTGCCCGCCACCGTCCTGTCGAATGACGAGGTCAGCAACACACTCCCCGAGCAGATATTAGCCGAACTGGGCGAAACGGTTAGTACCGGGGTGCCCACCGTTACAGCTACCAACCTGGTTTCGGGGCCGCAGCCGCCGTTGGCAGTCAGCTCATAGGTAGTGGTGGCACTAGGAGTTACAGTGAATGGGTTGGCGGTAGAAGTGGCGCCGGTAGTAGTGTTGCGCCAGGAGTACGAGGCGCTAAAGCCCGACGGCAAGTTGGTGTAGCTGGCCGTGAGGGTAGATGCTTGCCCTGGGCAAACAGTCGTAGGACTAGCAGAGGCGGACAAGGTCCTGGTCAGAACGGTGATGTTCTGCGTCACCACGTTGCTGCCGCACGCAGCCGTGTTTGTAGTAACCGTGTAGGTAGTAGAGGTCGAAGGCGTCACCGTAAAGTCACCAGTCAGGTTGCTTTGAATTACCGTGCCGTTGGCAAGCAAGTTGTAAGCAGACCCGGCAGATGCGCCTCTTGCCGTGATGGCGACGGTTGTGCCGGGGCACACGGTCGGGTTACTGCTCGTCACCCCGTTCACGGTGGCCGTCACCGTGAGCGAAGGCGCTAACACAAAATTGAAGGAAGCATTCTTGGTGTTGTTGCAAGCGATGAAGCTATTCAATACAAACGAAGCGTTGGCATTGGATGAAGGCAGGGAAAATGCGAAAAAGAAGTTTGTATTGCCTGCTTGAGCGTCTGTAAAGGAATACGATTGCGAAAAATTGTTAGGTCCTGTAAATGTGTAGGTACCGGCAGAAAATGATTTAATGGATATAGTGGTCGGACCGCTCCCGCTAGGGCAGTAAGGCACCGTTACATTCCCGCTTCCATTGTTATAGGTCTCCTCAACAACCGTGTTAGCGAGGCTATATCTGATGGTGAATCGTCCGGAGCATTGGCTATAGCCCTGCGTCACGGAACCCAGCAGCAAGAAAATGCTTGCCAAAAAAGTAAGTAGTATTTTCATTAAGGTAAGTAGTTAAAGGTTAGTAGCACAAAACATTATAAACCAATACAAACATACAAATTCTTGCTGGCTTGTATTAGCTGGTCGCTTCGAGGACATTTGATAATACCACAAGATATATTCGATGGATTACATTTCTACCCGCAATACATATATAATATAACCTGATTTTATAATAAATTTCTTAACTTATGGGCGGTACTCTTTAGTTCCAGGTTAGTCACTGCGGCTACGCAACTCAGGCGCCAACCTCACCCCCTAACCCCCGGTTCGCCTCATGCAGAAAGCCCCAGGAAAGGGGGCTAGAGTGTGCGGTTGGCGCCTGGGCTGCGTAACCGCAGTTAGTAAGCGTAACCATGTTGAGCGATGTATTCGAGCACTTTTTCTCTCCGCCTGCAAAAGGGGTGACCCCGCTCTTACTTTAAAAGGGGACTTTGTGTAGTTTGTACCGCCGGGGAAGTAGCTACTGCCCGCATCAAGCTTTTTCTTAAAGATACCAATTAGCAAATCTTCTAAGCTATTTGCGCAGGCAACTGAGACAGCCCAGCTTCTTTTGATGATTTTTTCTTCTCCTGTACACATGCACTTTTCTTTAAGTCAGCGCTTTTGGGCTGGTTGCCTGCTTTCCATGGCCTTCGCTCCAAGCCGGGCGCAGCAATTCACGCCGCAGGTGCAGGAATTCATCAAGGTGAACGCGCCCACGGTGGCCCTCACCGACGCCAAGGTGCTGGACGGCACCGGCCGTCCCGCCCTACTGCACCAGACGGTGCTGCTCCAGAACGGCCGCATTACGCAGGTCGGCCCCCTGAAAAAAGTAAAGGTGCCGGCCGGCGCCCAGGTCATCAACTGCGCCGGCAAAACGCTGATTCCTGGACTGGTGATGCTGCACGAGCACCTGTACTACACCATGCCCGCCGGCCCGTTCTTCAACATTGCCCAGATGCCCTACACCTTCCCGCGGCTGTACCTGGCCGGGGGCGCCACCACCATCCGCACGGCCGGCAGCATCGAGCCCCAGACGGACCTGGCCGTGCAGCGTCTCATCGGCGAGGGCAAGCTCATCGGGCCCGCCATGGACGTAACCGCGCCCTACATCGAGGAAGCCAGCCTGGATATTCCGGCCCTCAACACCGTGAAAGGCCCCGAGGATGCCGCCGCCACCACCAAGTTCTGGGCCGACAAGGGCTGCACGTCCTTCAAGATGTACATGCACGCCACCCGCGCCGACCTCGCGGCCGTGGTGGCCGTGGCGCACCCGCGTCAGCTCAAAATCACCGGCCACCTCTGCTCCATCACCTACCGCGAGGCCGCCGAAATCGGCATCGACAACCTGGAGCACGGCTTTATGGCCAGCTCGGATTTTATGCCCAACAAGGTGCCCGACGTGGCCGACTATCTCTCCGCCCGCGAGTCGCTGCTACGCCTGCCCCAGAATAGCCCCGAAATGACCAGCCTCATCCGTTTTCTGGTGAGCAAAAAGGTGGCCCTCACCTCCACCCTGCCCGTGTTTGAGCCCTATACCGGCCGGGAAGTGGTGCTCGGCGGCGGCCTCGAATCGTTGATTCCGCAGCTGCAGGAGCGCGAAACCGCCATCTGGAACCAGAACCAGCAGAAGGACACCGCCAGCCTGCGCCTGTTCCGCAAGGAAATGGCCTGGGAAAAGCAGTTTTACGATGCCGGCGGCCTGCTCGTGGCCGGCACCGACCCCACCGGCGCCGGCCGCACCGTGGCCGGCTACGCCAACCGCCGCCAGGTCGAGCTGCTGGTCGAAGCCGGCTTTACGGCCGTGCAGGCCATCAAAATCAGCACCCTCAACGGTGCCACCTACTTGGGCCGTGAAAAGCAAATCGGCACCATTGAGGCCGGCAAGCAGGCCGATTTGGTGCTCATCGACGGCGACCCCGAGCAGGATATTCAGCACATGCGCCGGATGGAAATCGTGTTCAAAAACGGCGTAGGTTTTGATTCTGATAAGCTCTTCGATTCGATGAAGGGCAAAGTAGGATTGAACTGACCCCGACTAGTTAACGACCTTCCCAAAAAGCGGCCAAACAGCCTGGAAAATCGATTGGGGAATACTTTTTAGTCAGAATATATTTAGCACTTTATCAATCTGAATTCGTCACAATACTACGCGAACCATATTGATTTTCTTTGCGTTAACCTCCTTGCGCTATTTTATTTAATTATCTTTTGACTACCTTCAAACAGAAGCTTATCTATCAATCCCAGGCTTTACTTATTCCGTCCTACCCGCGCAGTGCGCGGCCCGCCCGGTAGCAGCCTGCCCCTATTAAAAAACATTCCGATGACCACCAACTTCGCATTCGCCGAACCATTCATTCCTCAGTTCCAAACCCTTGACCCCGCGCACCACCAAAACCACGAACTAAGGATATGGCCGGACTGCTTTGCCGCCGTCAAGGCCGGCAGCAAGCCCTTCGACGTGCGCGAAAACAACGGCAACTTCCAGTTGGGCGATGAGCTCCTGCTCCGGGAAGTGGCGCTGGAAACCGAGCAGTACACCGGCCGCACCCTCACCCGTTGGGTGAGCTACGTGCTTCAGGGCGGCGTTTTCGGCATCGAGCCCGGCTGGTGCGTGCTGGGTTTCAGCGACCAGCCGCCCATCCCCAGCGGCATCACCGACATCCGGCTCTGGTAACGGCCTTGTCCCGGCAGGCCCGCTAGCGGCGCTTTGGCGCCAGAAAGCTGCGGATGTTGTCGTTCAGGAACTTGGCATCGGCCGGGTTGGGAGCGGCGCCGGCCGTGTGCCCCCACAGCGACGGAATGGGCTTCAGGACCACGCCGGGAATGAAGGCCGCTTCGTAGCGCGCATCGGTGAGCGGAAAGTACAGGTCCGTTTCCGAAGGCATGTACAAAACGGGGGTTTTGATGGAGCGCAGGGCCTTTTGCACGTCGCCCCCGAAACCGGGCGTGCCGCCCACGTCGTGGCGCTCCCAGGTGCGCATTTGTAGGATAAGGTCGTTGGCGTCGGCGCCGGGAATGAAGTTGGTGCGGTACTCGTGCAGCACCTGCTCGAAGGTGGTGCCCGGCTTGGCGTCGGCACGCCACAGTTCCAGACGCCACCACTCCTGCGAGTACAGCCACGCCGTCCAGACCGTGGCAAACGCCTCAATGCCCTTGGTGGGCGGCGTGGCGTAGTCGCCGTCCCTGAAGGCGGCGTCGGCGGTGAGGGCAGCAATCTGGCCTTCGAGGCGTACCACTCCGTGTGGGTAGGTCTTGGCCTTGCCCGAAGTGGCCACAATGCGGTCGGCGAAGGCGGGGTAGCTCACCGCCCACTGAAAGGCCTGCTGCGCCCCCATCGAAAAGCCAATAATGGCCTTTAGATGCGTGATTTTGAGGTCCTGCGCCAGCAGCTGGTGCACGGCCGCCACGTTGTCGCGGATGGTCATGACCGGGAAGCGCGGGCCGTGGAACGGTTCCGGCGTGTTGCTCGGCGACGAGGAGTGGCCGTTGCCGAACAACTCCGTCGCCACCAGAAACACCTTGGCCGTGTCCAGCACCTTGCCCGGACCAATGAGCCACTCGTAGCCGTGGTGGTCGGCCAGGTAGTGCGAGGGCAGCAGAATGGCGTTGTCGCGCGCCGCGTTCAGGCGGCCGTAGGTACCGTACACCACGCGGGCCTGGGGCAGCACCGCGCCGCTTTCAGTCCGGAATTTATCGATGGCAAACACGTGGTGTTTGGCGCGGTCCGGACGCTTGGCAGCAGGCGCATCCTGCGCCATCACGGTACCACCGGCCAGCCCGGTAAATACGGCAGCCACCGCTATCCAACGTGAAAAAAGGCGCATAGCGAGATAGTGGTTAATGAACAACGAAGCTAGTCACTTTTAGCGGGTTAGGAACAGTTTCCGCAACATAGAAAAGGCCCCACTCACTGATATGAGCGGGGCCTTTTCTATGTTGCGGAAACTGTTCTGATTTCCTAGCGCAGCACGGTTTTCAGCGTGTTCGCCAACACCTTAGCGCTCTGGTCGCGCACGGCTTGGGCGATGCCGGCGGCGTCAAAGCCGCACTCTTTGTAGAGCTCATCCTGCGAGCCGTGCTCCACTACGCGGTCGGGGATGCCGAGGCGGATGATGGGCAGGTGGAAGCCGTGGTCGGTGAGAAATTCCAGCACGGCCGAGCCGAAGCCGCCGGGCAGGCAGCCGTCTTCCACGGTCACGATGGCGCGGTAGCGGCGGGCAATGTCGCGCAGCATTTCCTCGTCCAGCGGCTTGCAGAAGCGCATGTCGTAGTGGCCCGCATCGAGGCCTTCGGCGGCCAGGGCGTCGGTAGCCTTCACCGCGTAGTTGCCGATGTGGCCGATGCTGAGGATGGCAACGCCACCCTCGGCGCCTTCGCGCACCACGCGGCCCGTGCCGATGGCCACGCGCTGCAGCGGCGTGCGCCACTCGGGCATCACGCCCTCGCCGCGGGGGTAGCGGATGCTGAACGGGCCCGCGTTTTCGGGCAGCTGGGCGGTGTACATCAGGTTGCGCAGCTCCTGCTCGTTCATCGGGGCCGAAACCACGATGTTGGGGATGCAGCGCATGAAGGCCAGGTCGTAGCAGCCGTGGTGGGTGGGGCCGTCGGCCCCGGCGAAGCCGGCGCGGTCGAGGCAGAACACCACGTGCAGGTTTTGCAGGGCCACGTCGTGCACCACCTGGTCGTAGCCCCGCTGCATAAACGAGGAGTAGATGTTGCAGAACGGCACCAGCCCTTGCGTGGCCATACCGGCCGAGAACGTGACGGCGTGCTGCTCGGCAATGGCCACGTCGAAGGCGCGGTCGGGCATGGCGGCCATCATGATGTTCAGCGACGAGCCCGAGGGCATGGCCGGCGTCACACCCATGATTTTGTCGTTGGCCTCGGCCAGCTCCACCAGCGTGTGGCCGAACACGTCCTGGTACTTGGGCGGCTGGGGCTTATCGGGCGTCTTTTTATAAATCTCGCCCGTGATTTTATCGAACAGACCCGGCGCGTGCCACAACGTCTGGTCTTTCTCGGCCAGCGCGTAGCCCTTGCCCTTCACCGTCACGCAGTGCAGGATTTTGGGGCCGGGAATGGCTTTCAGGTCGTTGAGGATGGTGACGAGGTGCTGCACATCGTGGCCGTCCACGGGGCCGAAATAGCGGAAGTTCAGGGCCTCAAACAGGTTGCTTTGCTTGAGCAGGGTAGCCTTCATCGCGGCCTCTACTTTGCGGGCAATCTGCTGGGGGTTGGGGCCGAACTTGCTGAGCTTGCCCAGCACGTTCCACAGCTCGTCGCGCACCTTGTTGTAGGTGCGCGAGGTGGTGATGTCGGTGAGGTATTCCTTGAGCGCGCCCACGTTGGGGTCGATGCTCATGCAGTTGTCGTTGAGGATAACCAGCAGGTTGGACTTGGCCACGCCGGCGTGGTTGAGGGCTTCGAAGGCCATGCCGGCCGTCATGGCGCCGTCGCCAATCACGGCAATGTGCTGCCGGTCTTTCTCGCCCTTGTAGTCCGAGGCCACGGCCATGCCCAGCGCCGCCCCGATGCTGGTGCTGCTGTGGCCCACCCCGAAGGCATCGTACTCGCTTTCGCTGCGCTTGGGAAAGCCCGACATGCCCTTGTAGCGGCGGTTGGTCGGGAAATTTTCGCGCCGGCCGGTGAGGATTTTGTGGCCGTAGGCCTGGTGGCCCACGTCCCAGACCAGTTGGTCGGTGGGCGTATTGAACACGTAGTGCAGGGCCACCGACAATTCCACCACGCCCAGCGAAGCTCCGAAGTGCCCGCCGTAAATGCTCACGGAATCGATGATGAAGTCCCGGAGCTCGGTGCTGAGCTGGACTAATTGCTCAGGAGCAAGCTTTTTGAGGTCGTCGGGCGAGTCAATCGCCGCGAGTAGCGGGCCGGGTTCAACTATCATCAGGGCAGCGTCGGTGGAATGGTGACGGAGTGTAACCGTCTGACCCGCCAAAAGATTAGCGGGCTTCGGCAAAGGTACGACGCCGGGCGAACCGCAGTTGTGACAAGCGGCAGAATCCGGCCGTTTGTCGGGGTTTGGGGGTTGATAATCTAGTTTGTGGCCGTTCCGTCGGTGTTCGGGGGAACCTTTGCGTATCGGCAAAGAGGAATGAGCCGGTTTACGGTTACACTCTCTTTGCAACCAGAAGAAGAAGGCCGGGTGCAACCTCTGGGTCAACTTGTGGCACTTTGGCCGCTATGTATTGTATGAAACAAAAACTACCGGCTACTGCCGTATTGCTGGCGGCCCTGTTGGGCGCCACCCATTTGGCTTCGGGACAGCAAGCCCCCGGCACCCGTCCACCGGCAGCGCCAGCTGCGGCACGAGCTACCACCGGCCGCATCACGGGTACCGTTACGGAGGCCGGTACGGGCAAGCCCGTGTCGTACGCCACGGTGGCCGTGCTGGACGGTGCGGGCAAAGTAGTGAACGGCGGCGTGGCTGGCGACGACGGCACCTTTATTCTGGCCGGTATTCCGGCCGGCATCTACACGGTGCAGGTGAGCTTTGTGGGCTATAAGAACGAAGAGCGGCCCGGTACCCTGGTGCCGGCTGCCGGGACCGTGGACCTGGGCAAAATCCCCCTGGCAGTTTCGGCCCAAAAGCTGGGGGAAGTGGTGGTGGTAGCCCAAAAACCCATTATTGAGGAGCGGGTAGACCGCACGGTGTACAACGCCGAGAACGACCAGACCGCCCGCGGCGGCGATGCCACCGACGTGCTGCGCCGGGTACCACTGCTGAGCGTGGACCTGGACGGCAACGTGAGCCTGCGCGGCAGCTCCAACATCCGGGTGCTCATCAACAACAAGCCTTCGGCTATTGCCGCTTCCAGCATTGCCGACGCGCTGGCCCAGATTCCGGCCGAGCAGATTAAGACCGTGGAGGTGATTACCTCGCCCTCGGCCAAGTACGATGCCGAAGGCACGGGCGGCATCATCAACATCATCACCAAAACCAACACCCTGCGCGGCGGCACCCTGGGCGTGGACGTGAGCGCCGGCACCCGCAGCGCCAGCCTGAGCCTGAACAGCTCGTACCGCACCGGCAAGATGGGCTTCTCCTTCAACGCCGGCGGCCGGGCGGGCTACAACATCGTGGGCAACTTCGAGAACGAGCAGACCATCATCAACCCCGACAACCCGCAGAACCGGCGCACGACCCGGCAAACCGCCGACAACCGCCAGAACCAGGGCGGCGGGCGCAGCGCCCTGGGCTGGGACTACGACATCAACAAGCAAAACTCGCTGCAGGCCTCGCTCTCGTACGGGCTGCGCGCTTCGGACATCCGGCAGGACCGGCTCACGCGGGTGGCCGTGCCCAGCCCCACGGGCCAGCCCCTGGACGTGCGCAACGTGTACGTGCAGGACCGTTCGGGCACCGTGGACGCCAGCCTGAGCTTCACCCACCTTTTTGCCAAGCCCCAGCAGGAGTTCAGCCTGCTAACGCTCTACAGCCGCAACGACCGCACCAACGACTTCACCAATTCCATCCTCGACCCCGGCAACCTGGACACGACGCTGGGCCGGCTCCGCAACGAAAACCCGAGCGCCAACGAAGAATTTACGGTGCAGGCCGACTACCAGTCGCCGGTGGGCAAAACCCAGGTACTGGAGTTTGGGGCCAAAAACATTCTGCGCCGCGTGAGCAGCGACTTCGCCTTGTTTACGGCGCCGGGGGCCGAGGGCGGGTTCGTGCGCGACCCCAACGAGGCCCTCAACAACGGCTTCAACTACGACCAGAACGTGACGGCGGCCTACACCACCTACACGCTGGGCCTGCCCAAGAACGTCACCCTCAAGCCCGGCCTGCGCTACGAGTACACCACCATTGGGGCCGACTTCCGCAACAGCGACGAGAAGGTGAGCATTCCGAGCTACGGGGCGCTGGTGCCCAGCGTGAACCTGTCGCGGCGCCTGGCCAATGGCAACGTGCTGAAGGCGGCTTACAACCGCCGCCTGCAACGCCCCTCGCTGCAGTTCCTGAACCCAGCCCCGCAGTTTTCCAACATCCTGCTGGTGTCGGTTGGCAACCCGGAGCTGAAGCCCGAATTTACCAACAACTTCGAGCTGGGCTACAGCACCCTAATCAAGAAGGTTAATCTGAACTTCACCGCCTTTGCCCGCAACACCACCGGCTCCATCCAGTCGGTGCGCGAGCCGCTGACCGACTCCCTGCGCGCCGCCATCGGGGAGCAGCTGGCCCCCGATGCCCAGCAGATTAGCTTTCGTAACATCGGGCAGGAAAACGCTTACGGCGGCAACTTCTTCGCCTCCATCAACGGCAAAAAGCTGAGCTTGAATACCGGCCTGGACGTGTTTTACGCCACGCTGCGCAACAACGTGAGCGGGATTTTCAATGCTTCGAATCAAGGTTTCGTGGCCAGTGGGCGGCTGTTTGGTTCCTACAAAATCACCGACCTGTGGGGCCTGCAGGGCTTCGGCGTCTACCGCGGCCGGCAGGTGCTGCTGCAGGGCGAGCAGAGCGGCTTCGGCTTCTACGGCCTGAGCGTGCGCCGCGAGTTTGCCAACAAAAAAGGCAGCTTCGGCTTCGGCGCCAACAACTTCATCACCAACTCCATCAACATCCGCAACGAAATCCGGACCCCCTTGCTGGAGCAAATCAGCACCTCGGAGCGCCGCCAGCTGAGCGTGCAGGCCAATTTCAGCTACCGCATCGGCCAGCTTTCGGCTGACCAGCGCCCACGCCGCGCCCGCGGCATCAACAACGACGACCTGAAAGGTGACGGCGGCGGCGGCGACCTCGGCGGCGGCGACGCTCCCGCTGGTGGCGGCGGCGGTCGGCCGGCTGGTGGCGGTGCC
>NZ_JNLX01000181.1 GCF_000715495.1 Hymenobacter sp. IS2118
GATTTGATAATAAGTAAGTTGCCGAATAAACCAGTCTAGCAGGGCCATGATTTTACGGGCCACCGGCTCTTGTGGCTGGGCGTGGGGCCGCGTGAGCTGGCGCAACAGATTCAGTCCGTAGCGGCTCAGGCTTGTGGCCCGGCAGCCGTGATTTTTGCGTGGAATGGCCTTGATTTTGCCGTGGGCCATCGTGCCCACGCCCAGACATAGCGCGTAGGCCAGGCTGACCAGAGCCACGAGCTTGCGCAGCTTCTGGTGGCAGCATAAGTGGGTGGCTTCCAGGTTAAAGCCGCGTCCTTTCAGGTTCTGAAAGCACTGCTCAATCGTCCAGCGGCTGGCGTAGAGGCCGCCCAGGTTGCGCAAGCCGGGCGCGGCGAAGAGAAACAGAAACTCCGTGTCGGCCAGCCGCTTGACCCAGACCTGTCCCCAGACCCCAGCCACTTGGCAATGCAGAAAATGCCGCTGCTGCCCTACGGCAAGGCCCAGGGCCGTGACGGCCTGCCGTCGGCCACTAGCAAAGGTGATTTGGTGGTGCTTGGGCAGGCGCATTACAAAAGGCAATTTATTCTTCCGTAGCCAGTTAAGCCAGACATGGCCCACAAACTCCCGGTCCCCCACCACCAGCCCGATGCGGTCGCGGCCCAGCACCTGTACGCAGATTTTGAGCAGGGCAATACGGTCGGCCGCACTGGAGTTCCCGCTGCGGTTGTCGAGCAGTTCCCAATAGAGCGGCAGTTGAAAGTCGCCTCGGCCTACGGTCACGAGCAGGATATTGACCTGGCAGCGGCCGAAGTCCCATTCGGTGCGGTCCAGGCACAGGCGCAGTTTGCCCGTGGCGGGCAGCAAGCGCAGCAGCAGGTGGGCCAGCACCAGATAATTCAGGTCCACCTGCCGAAAAAAGTCCTGAATGCGGGTTTCATTCGAAGCGATTTTCACCGCGTCATTCAGGTGCTGGGCTACCTCGCAAAATTGGACGTTGCGGCTTTTGAGCAGGGCGATAACAAACTGGCTGACAAACTTTTGCCGGGACAGATGGGGCACTAGCTGGACGCGACGCAAAAGCGTCGTAATTTTGGCAATGAGGCTTGGCTTCACGGGGCAGGACGGACAATGGTGTGTAGGAACCCCAAAGGTCGGACTGCCCCGTTTTTATGCCCTAAAGTTTAGTAGGGTAGAGTGGAAAAAATCATGTTTCGACAACCGAAGCTATGCTCCGGGTAATTACCGCAGCCCGCGCGTACTACTTCTCTATCAGTCTTTCTCACTGAGCGCCCGCGTTGGTGTTGCGAAAACCACGGCTTCGAGCGCCCCGAAAAAAAAGCGGCGGCTGCTCCGGGGCACCAGGCCCAGCCCGGTCAGGGCCGGCCGCAGGTCCGGTAGCTCCCGCGCCCGCAACCCGGTGGTCAGCCGGAAAAAAGCGTACATGAGGCCCAGCAGCACCCGCCGCCAGCCGCGCCGGGCGGGCCGGAAATCGGCCAGCAGCCACGGTGCGGCGGGCCGGAGCGCTGCCCGCAGCCGGGCCAGCGCCTCCGCTATTTCGTCGCTGGCAATGCAGTCCAGAACGAAAAAAGTAATGATGGTATCGAAGGTTTCGGCCGGTGCCAGGGACGCCTGCGTGCCGTGCCGAAACGCAACCTGCGCGGTGGCTTCCGGCTTTTCGCGCGCCAGCCGGGCGCGCGCGCGGGCCAGCATCCGGGGCGAAGCTTCCAGGTACAGCACCTTGGCGTGGGGGCGGCGGGCCAGCACTTCGGTGAGCACCCAGCCCGTGCCGCCGCCCAGAATCAGCACGTGCGGTGCCCTGGCGGGCAAGCCCGCCAGGGCGGCCCGTTGCGCCCGCTTGAGGCTGGCTCCGAACACCAGACCCGCCAGAGCGTCGTAGCACCACGCCACCCGGTCGAAACCGGTGAGACTTTGAGGGACTGCCGCCGGGGTATCGGGGCCCGCAAACGGGTTAGACATGCAGAAATGGACGGGGGGAGAAAAAAAATGCAGCGGCAAGTAACTGAAAAACAAACGGCGATGCCTCTGGCGCCGCTGCCAGGGCGAAAAAAAAAGCGCCGTGTGTTGCGCCACTGCAAATTGAAACTGTATCTTTGCACCATCAAAAGGCCGCAGTTTCTAACGGAAAGCGCGGTTTTTGGTCTACTGCATGCGCTTGTGGCGAAATTGGTAGACGCGCTGTCTTCAGGCGGCAGTTCCGCAAGGTGTGGGAGTTCGAGTCTCCCCGAGCGCACGTTTTTAAAAAAGCCAGTCCTTCAGGGCTGGCTTTTTTTGTTTTGGTTATTCGGGGTAGCTTTTGCCCGGCTTCTCATCTTTTACCCGGCAGCAGTGCCTATGAACCGTTTCACGTCCCGTTTGCTGGCCCTGATTGGGCTGTTGACTGCCGAAATCCTGCTGGGCGTCGTGCTTTTCGTGGCGGCGTTCGCGGTGTTTTTCTACCTGACCCGCGTGGTCTTCGTCGACAATTCGCTGGCGCTCGACAATTGGGCATCGGATGCCATGGACGGCTTGCGGCGCGACCTGCCGGGCCTGACCGGGCCGGTACGGTTCGTGACATTTTTCGCGGCCCTGCCGTTCCTGTTGCCCGCCAGCCTTATTGCGCCCTGGCTGCTGCGTCGGGCCGGCTACCGGCGCGAAGCATTTGAGCTGGTGGTGGCCATGCTGGGCGGCATCGTGCTGAACCAGCTGCTGAAAATGTACTTCAACCGGCCCCGCCCCAGCAATGCCTTGCTGCAAACCCTGGGCCTGAGCTTTCCCAGCGGGCACGCCATGCTGGGAATGACTTTTTACGGCTGCCTGGCGTGGCTGCTGGCCCGGCATTTCGGGCGGCCCGGCTGGGCCATTCCCCTGCTAATCTGGACGGGAATGATAGGCTTGACCCGCGTGTACCTGCACGCCCACTACGCCACCGACGTACTAGCCGGCTTTGCCGGCGGCGCGGCCTGGCTCGTCGCCTGCCGCCTGGGAATCAAACTCTTCTGGAAAGAGGAAAAAGAGTTGCTGAACGAGGGCTAGTTGTTGGTTGCTGGTTGTCAGTCACTCTATTAGCTGACAACCAGCAACCAGCAACTGACAACTAATTACAGCTTTACGCGCACCCGAAGGGCCAGTAGGCCCTTTACGCCCTGTAACTCTTCCAGGCCCAGCTCCTCTACGCCCTCTTCGAGCAGGTTCCGGTCCTGGAGGTAGTCAATGTATTCGTAGTATTCCACGGCTTCGCGGCTTTGGGCGTAAACCAGGGCAATGGTGCCGGGTTGCGTCAGCCGCTCACCCGTGCCGATGACGGTGGCTTTGTCGATACGCTTCTTGATGATTTCGTAGCGAATATTATAGGTGCCGTCCACGTCGAACTGCCGTTCGTCCTGCCGGAAACGGATGCTGAGCGACTGCCCGTGAATGAGGATGAGCTGCGTGGTTTCGAGCTTCACGGGAAGCTGCTCCTTGAGTGCAGCGGTGCGGCGGGTGATTTCTACCATGGTCAGGAGCTGCCACAGGCGCAGGTTTTTCAGGAAAACCAAATCGAAGGGCTTGTCCTGAACCAGCGCGCCGCCCACGAATATGTTGTACTCCACCCCGTCGGTATTGTAACGCTCGAAGTAGTGCGGAAACATTTGCTGCGCCTTGTCTTCTTCCTCGTCCAGGAAGTCACTCACGGCATCGTTGAGCATGGTGACGCTGGCTTCAAAGTCCTTCCGGCGCTTATACAAAATGCCCAGCTTGGGGTCGATATTGGACCAGTACTTGGCCGTAATCGGGCGCAGCTCCGGGTTGTGGGTGGCCAGGTATTCGAAAAGCGGCTCCACTTCGCGGCTCAGAGAGTCGTAGATGTTGGCCTCATCGCCGCTGAGCAGGCCTTCGCGCAGGCGCTTCAGGTTCTTGGTTACGTAAAACTTCAGCTCGTCCAGAATGGGCAGCTGTTGGTACTCAGAAGCCTTTTTCAGCACCTTGTTGGCCAAGGTAAGATGCTCTACCAGGTCGCCCTGAATAGCCTCGTTGCGCGCCGTGCTGCTGCTGCGGATGTCGCAGGAGCCGTGCAGCGGGTACACATCCTCAAACACGATGGCCTCCATTTCGGCCGTGCGGTTGCCCGCTTCCACCTTCGCCAGCAGGTTGCGGGCCGCATCCATAAAGCGCCACTCCATGGTGGGATGGATGGCGGTGAATTTCTCCCGGATGATGGCGTGTACGCGGGTTTGCAGGTCCTCCGCGTTGCGCTTCACGGCCACGGCAAACAAGGGCAGAAACTGGTCCACCTTGTCAAGCTCGAACTCATCGAGCCCGTCCACCTGCGGCGAACCAAGCTCCAGCAGGCCCACCGTGTCGTTGCCATAAGGCAACAGGGCCAGAATAGCGGAATGGATGCCCAGCTCCAGGATGTGGTCGCGCAGGTCCTCCGGGATGTCGGCCGTGGCCACGTTTTTCAGCACCAGCGGCTGCCGCTCGCGCAGGAGACGGTCGTAAATCTGCCGGAAGCTGCTGTCGGCCGATTGGAGCTGCACCTGCTTGGTGAGGAAGCTGTGGTTGATTTTGCGGCCAAAATCTACGAAAGCCCGCTTTTTTTCGTCGTAAGCCGCGATGCCCAGCTGCAAGGCCGGCTGCGCAAACAGCACCCGGAGCTTCTCCTGAATCTGCTCGAACCGGGAGGGCGTTTGCAGCACATCCCGCTCCAGCAGGTCGTATTTCAATTCCGATAGAATCTCCTGGTCCGTCACATCAACCAGGTGCATGATGTTGAAGCCTTCCAGCTCGAAGTGGTGTGCGGGCAACAGTTCTTCCCACAGCTCGACGCGGTGTCGGTTGTGAACGAGCGTCTCCATGTTTTCGTCGGAGAGTACCGGCCGCTCGCCCACCACCCGCACGGTCACGAAGTCGGAATTAAAATCGATGCCGTAATGCCGGTAAAGCCCAACCTTGTAATCGGGAACCGTGAAAATAATAGTGCCCAGCGATGGCAGCTCGGCCCCGTACACGCGGTGGAGCACCAAGTGGTAGGCCATGAGCCCCATTTGCTTTTCCATCGCCTCCAGGTCGATGTTCAGCGGCTGCTTGATGTTGCGGTCCTTATTGAGCATCACCGTCTGGAAAGGCTCGGTGGAATAGAAGCTGCGCCGTTGGAAAGGCCCAACCGCCCCGCTGATATCGGTGGCCGAAGAGGCAGGCGGAAATACCGCCAGCATCAACGTCTCAATCAGGTCGCAGTTACAATCCAGCACGTCGTAGTCGGTGAGGGGCCCGCGGCACCACGTCTGCTCGGCCACCTGCTCGCCGATGGCGCGGGCCAGCAGCGCCACGCCGGGGTTGCTGGCCTGTTCCCGCTCGTGCCAGTACGCTATCAACGGCTCCAGGCTGAGGGTGGAGCGAAAAGGAAAGAGCCCGGTAGGTTCCTTGGGCGATGCGGGCACCGCAGGCGCTAGCGGAGGTAAGGTTTCAGCAGGCATAAGGGAAGGGAACAGGTTTTTGGCTAACTGCTTGCCGCGCGGCTAATGCCAGGTGGAGGTTGTGAAGCAAACGGGCAAGGTAACCGGCGCAACGGCTGACAGCAAAAAGCGAATGGCTCACTGCTACTATACGGGCGTTGCTTCCGGCCCGGCTACTTGGTGACCGGGATTACGGCTACTTGTTTCAAATCGAACACAAACGTGCTGTCGGTGCCGGCGCTGGCTCGTTTGGGCCGCGTGACGTAAGCCGTTTTTTCCGTGTTGGTGTAGCAGGTGCAGCACCCGTCGCCCACCAGTTGGCCGCGCAGCCGGACGCTATCAATTACCAGCACGGTAATGGGAACCGGCTTGGCCCCCGGCTGCTGCGCGAGGTATTGAACTTCGTACCGGTAGCCGTTGAGCTTGGTTGCGCCAACCGTCGTAAAGGGTGTCGTGTTATTCAGTAAGATGCTGAAGATGCTGTCGCGGAGCTGGGCCGCCGTCCGAATAAGGGTTACCGTTTCCACTTTGTTGGTGCGGATGTAGGGCAGCGGCGAGCGCAGGATGCGAATGGTGTCGAGGTCGGCGGCCCCAAAGGCCGGGGAAAAGCTCAGCTTCACGGCGTCGGCTTGGTCGTCCTGGCAGTCGCACACATCGTTGGCACAGCAGCCACCGAGCAGCAGGCTCAGGCAAAAAATGGCTGCCAGCCGGATAGACAGGAAGTTTGTCATAGGTAATAGGCTAGTAGCTGTCAGCTTTCTTATTTGTGTTCAGCGCCTTGAGTCCAAGCCATAATTTGACTGATTCCGGCTGGCTGCTCAGCAGGAATAAAGGTAAGGCCCGCAGCACCCACCTCACCGGGGTGGGGCAGGGCGCTACGGGCCTCAACGAATGTTGCGCATGCCGCGCCAACGGAAAGCCGGCCTACCGGCTGCCGGTAGCCCCGCCCGACGAAGGCAGCGTGGGGTTTTCCACGGTGCCGCCGGCCAGCAGCAGCGGCCGCAGGCGGGCCGTCGCCGAATCGAGCTGCGGCCGAATCTGGGCCATGGCCCCGCGCAGGGCAATGACATCGGCCAGGCGTGGAGCCGTGGTTTGCGAATACCCATGGTACATGGCCACTTTCACCGCCGAGGTGCCGTTGCCCACGTACGAGCCCAGCAGGTTGCCGGCGGCATCGCTCACCTGTACTTCGGCCTGCAGCGTGGTGCGGTACCACTCCAGCGGAATGCCGATAACGGCCGGTATCAGGAAGGTGAACACCTGAATGCCTTGCAGGCCACGGCCCGAGCGGACGGTGCGCACCTTGCGTACCACCAGCTTGGCGTAGCCAAACGTGGCCGTATCGGTGGGCTCGGTCAGGTTCATGCGGCACTCCTGTTGAAACAGTTTAAGCGGGTCTTCGGGCAGGGCGCCGTCGTTCATCGCCAGGGGGCCTTGGTCAGCCAGGATTTCCAGCGCCGGCAGCCGGTTGGAGATAGCGGCTGAAGGCGGCCCTTTCATCATGGACTTTACTGACACGCAGGCGGGAGCCAAAAGCAGACCAGGGCCCAAAACCAGTACAGCGAGTAGACGAGAAAATTTCATGGTATAGTGCAGTAATAATGAGGAAAGAAACGAATAAAATGTACAAAGAATACTAAAATCGTTAATTTTCACCAGTGTCAGTAGCTAAGATAGTCAGGCGGGTTGGCAACCACCACTTTTTTCGGCGATGTGCATGAAATACCCTCTAAACGGAAAAAGAATTCCGTTCAACGGTAATTAATATTCGAATAGAGTAATGGCGCTACTAGTGCGCGCTGCCGGCCAGTTGTTCCGTGGGAGTTTCGGTGGGGTCGGGGCCCTGGTAGTCGTCAATAAACTCGCCCTCCCAGCGGGCCACCACCGCCGATGCCAGGCAGTTGCCCAACACGTTTACGGCGGTCCGGGCCATGTCCATCAGCGCGTCGATGCCCAGAATGATGAACACCGGCCAGGAGGGCAGGTTGAACGAAGCCACCGTGGCCAGCAGGATAACCAGCGAGGCCCGCGGCACCCCGGCCACGCCCTTGCTGGTCAGCATCAGGGTGAATACCATAAGCAGCTGCTGCCCAAATGTGAGCGGCACGCCGGCGGCCTGGGCCACAAACACGGCCGCCAGCGACAGGTAGAGCGTGGTGCCGTCCAGGTTAAAGGAGTAGCCCGTAGGCATCACAAACGCCACAATGCGCCGTGGCACGCCAATGCCTTCCATCGCTTCCATAGCCCGTGGCAGGGCTGCTTCCGACGACGTAGTGGCAAAGGCAATGCTCACCGGCTCGGCGGCAGCGGCCAGGAAGCGGCGCAGGGGAATGCGGGCAATCAGGGCCACCGGCAGCAGCACGAGCACAGCAAAGGCAATGAGGGCGCCGTAGAGCGTCAGGAGTAGTTGCAGGGCGTTGAACAAGGGCGCGAAACCCATCTTACCCACCGTGTAGGCCAGGGCGCCGCCCACGCCCAGCGGCGCGAAAAACATCACCACGTTGGTGAATTTGAACATTACTTCCGACAAGCTCTCGCAGATTTCCAGCATCACGCGCCGGGGCCGCTCGGGCGTGAGGGCCAGGCCAATGGCAAACAGAATGGCGAAAATAACGACCTGCAGCACCTGGCCTTCGGCCACGGATTTGGCAATGTTTTCGGGGAAGATGTGCAGGATGATATCCGCCGCCGTTTGCGGGGCTACTGCGGCCAGCTGTTCCTCTTTCACGCCAACCTGGCTGATGCCCACACCCGCTTTGGTGAGGTTGATGGCCGCCAGGCCAATGAACAGCGCAAACGTGGTCACGACTTCGAAGTAAACTAGGGCTTTGAGGCCCATGCGCCCGACCTGCTTAAGGTCGGCGTGGCCGGCAATGCCCACTACCAACGTCGCAAAAACCAAGGGCGCGATGATGGTTTTTACCAGGCGCAAAAAGGCGTCGCTCAGTACTTTAAAGTTCATGGCGACTTCCGGGGCATCGTGGCCCAGCTCGATGCCCACGAGCATGCTGTACACAATCCAGAGGGTGAGGGAGCGCCGCGGGGCCACCACGGCGGCCAGCGCTGCGAGGGCCAGCCATCGGGCCGCCACGGGCACGGAGTTGGGTAACGCCATTAAGTTATTGGCGTTCAGTATCGTGAGGACAAGGGCAATTAGTACGAAGACAACTGCAACGAGGAGTAAGCGAGATTTCGTCATGCAACAAAAAAGGCCGTGGAATGGAATAAGGGCCTAAAGAACGGCATTATCCAGCCAGCAACCCGGTTCCCGAATGGGCCAGCAGGGCAAAGCCATCGGGAAAAGCCTCAAAACCAACCTGTACCAAGCATTTTGCTCATGAGTGGAGTGATGCCTGAACAGGCCGGCCGCAACGCGCCCCCGGCTCCGTACCCAAGCGCAACGCTTGCAGCAAATAAACTTGTCGCTGATTTTCCCGGCTGTGACGTAGGCAGGTTGTTGGCTGGCGGCAGCATCTTCGACGCCTTAATTTACGGCCTAATTCCACCCTGCCATGCCCCGCTGGACCCTGACTTCGCTCACGCTGCACCTGAACTACGTTTGGAAAATCTCCCGCAATGCTTCTACTACCAAAACCAACCTGCTGCTGCGCGTGAGCGGCCAGGGCCAGGCTGGTACCGGCGAGGCCGCGCCCAACGTGCGCTACGGCGAATCCCCGGAGCTGCTCCAAACCCAGTTCGACACCTTGCAGACGCACGGGCTGGCCGCCGTAGGTTCCTTGCCCGAGCTGGATGCCTTGCTGGCCGCGCAGCCCGTGGCGCACGCCTTGAGTTTTGCCTTGGAAGCGGCCCTGGTTAACTGGCTGGCCGCCTGCGCCCGGCAGCCGGCTTGGCAATGGCTGGGGGTGCCGGCCCCCGCCCGGCGGGTGCTCACGGCGTTCACCCTGCCCATTATGGCGCCGGGTGAGGTGGCGGATTTCCTGCGGCAGCAGCGGGCCGCCCGCTTTGAGCTGCTCAAAATAAAAGTGAATCAGGGCGAAGGCCTCGACCTGCTGAAAGCGGTGGCCCAGGCCCTGCCCGGCCACTCCTTATTAGTAGACGGCAACGAAGCTTGGGCCGACGCAGACGACGTAATCCGGTTTATGGAGCAGGCCGTTGCCATTCCTGGCTTGAACATGAAGCTATTGGAACAGCCGCTGCCCGCCACCCAGGCCGACGGCTACCGCTACCTGCGGCCCCGCAGCCCGGTGCCGCTGCTGGCCGATGAGTCGGTGACGGCCACGGCCGATTTCGCGGACATTGCCCGCCAGTTCCACGGCGTGAACGTGAAGCTGATGAAAGCCGGCGGTTTCCGCCAGGGAATCGCGCTGCTGCGCCAAACCAGAGCCCACGGGCTAATTCCCATGCTCGGCTGCATGGTGGAATCGAGCGTGGGCATTGCAGCCGCGATGCAGGTGAGCGCGCTGGCCGATGTGCACGACCTCGACGGCTTCCTTATTGTGAAGGACGAACCGTTCGGGCTGGTAGGGGAGGAGGCCGGGCGGGTGTTCCTGCGCGATTGAGTGGTGAGCCGTAAGCTCTAAGCTATAAGCCGCAAGCTTTTAGCTTAGATTATCAATCGGCTATCAGATAGTCAACATTCGTTCACTTCTGCACGACTGCTTAGCAAAGCATTGTGAACAATAAAAGCTTGCGGCTTAGAGTTTAGCGCGGCGCGTTAAGTTTGAGGTTGAGCTGCTCCAGCTGCTCGTCGATGGCCTTGGTATTGGGCGAATCGGAACGGCTCTGGCTCAGGATATTAACTTTCTGGGTCAGCAGGTCAATTTTTTGATTGAGCAGCGAAATGTGCATGGCCGGGTCGGCAAAGCCTTCGCCGCGCTGGATGTAGGTTTCAAACTTGCCGTTGGTGCCAATGGGGGTTTTGCCCTGGGCCGATGATGCGCTGCCGGGCGTGGCAAACACGATGCCGCCGTCGGCCCGTACGTAGTCGCCTTCGCGCAGAGTTATTTTTTTGCCGGCGGGGTTAATTTCATCCGCAGGCATCTCCACGATGCCGTTTTTGTAGTTGATTTTCACACCGCTGCTGAGTTTTACGTTTTTCGTCAGCGGCGTCACCTTGTCGCCGTCGCGCCGCACCACTTCTCCGTCCAGAAACACGAATTGGGTGCGGTCGGTGGTTTGCACGGGAAAGCCGCCGGCCTGGGCAGCCGCGAAACGGGGAGCCGTGGCCAGGCAGCCAGCGGCAAGGAGTACAAAAAGGAGGCGGAACATGGGATTGGATTGATTGTTGGGTTTGCGAGAATACGGCTTTTACGGATTAGGTAAACGTTGCAGCCCATTGGTCAGGATTTATTTTAAATAAAGCAGGAACAATGTTGCAACATTAAATGTACCTACATAAATTTGCATCCGATTCTACCTCCCGCTATGCGCATCGAAGACGAAATCAAGCAACCGCTGTTCCAGGACGAGTACCAGAAGGCGTACATCAACTTAGTGTACACGGCGGGGTGGCTGGAACTGCGCCAGGCCGCCGCATTCAAGCCTTTTGGCCTGACGTTGCCCCAGTATAACCTGCTGCGCATTTTGCGTGGGCAGCACCCGCTGCCGGCCACGGTGGCACTGCTCATCGACCGGATGCTGGACAAAACGAGCAATGCCTCCCGCATCGTGGACCGGCTGGAAGAAAAGGAGCTGGTGACGCGCACCGTGTGCCCCGCCAACCGCCGCGCCGTCGACATCCGCATCACCGAAGCCGGCCTGGACCTGCTGCACCGCATCGAGGAATCCGGGACCGCGCGGTGCGAGGGCGTAACCCGCCTCAGCGCTGAAGATGCCTGCCTGCTGAATACCCTGCTTGATAAAATTCGGGACGAAGACTAACCCGCAATTTCCACCTTTTGTGCCGAAGCATCGTGCGGCTGCTTTGGTTTCTCATCCCGTTGCCATTCAATTAATTACACTTTTTAATCTCTTTTTCAGATGAAAAAATTCCTGTTGCCCGCCCTGTTTGCCGTTGCCGTATTGGGCACCGCTCCCGTTGCTTCGGCACAAAAAATGAACAGCTCCAAAATGGCGACCAAAGCGCCCGCCTACAAGTTGCAGCCGCAGCTGAGCACCCTGGGCTGGGAGGGCAAAGCCGTGACTCACGGCCACAATGGCACCATGGATTTCGCCGATGGTGAGCTGCTGGTGAAAGGCAACGCCATCGTGGGCGGTACCGTGACCGTGAACATGAAGACCATGAAGGCCACCGACATCACCGATGCCGAAAGCCAGGGCAAATTTGTGGGCCACATGAGCAGCGACGACTTTTTCGGCGTGGAGAAAAACCCGACTTCGACCTTCAAAATCGTGAGCGTGGCTCCCATCAAAGGTGCCGCCAAGGATGCCAACAACGCCACCATCACCGGCGACATGACCATTAAAGGAGTGACGCAGCGCCTGTCCTTTCCCGCCAAAGTGGGCGTGAAAGACGGCGTGGCCGCCGCTACCGGCACCATGACCATCGACCGCACCAAATTCGGCCTGAAGTACGGCTCGAAGTCGTTTTTCGATAGCATCGGCGACAAAGCCATCTACGACAACTTCGACCTCACTTTCAACGTCATCGCCAAAAATTAAGCTTTGGTTGGTTCATTGGGCAGTCGTTGGCCCGCCGAACCCGCTCTATTTCATAAAAAGCCTGCCGGTTTCGGCAGGCTTTTTTGGTTTATTCCGGTATGGCGAAGTTTCGAGGTAGCTCAAACTTTAAATTCCGGCTTTTGCTGCGCTTGTGCAGCTCGCCCAGCACGTCGTCCAATTCCGGCTGGTATTCCACCCACAAGTCTTCGTGCAGGCTTTTGAGCACCAGGGCGGGCACGCGGGCGGCGAGCCGGGCGGTGGCGTTGAAAAAGCCGTCGTACACGCTGTCGAACTGGCCCGAATAGTTGTCGATGCACAGCCGCAGGATGTAGAGCAGTAGGTCGATTTCCAGCTGCTTGCTTTTGGTGACGCGGCGGGCGCGGGCGGCCTCCTGCACGCTGGCCCGTAGGGCCTTCACGAGGCTGCGGTTGAGCAGGCGGCCCGACACGGCCAGGTTGAAGGTTTCGTGAATGCGGTCGGCCGCTTCTTCCTGAATCTGTGCCAGCGTCACGTCCGCCAGTAGCTCGTAGCGGAAGGTTTCGTACAGCTCGGCGTCGCGGCGCACGGCTCGGAGCAGCAGGGCTTCCTTCTCGCTTTCGGACAGGCGCTTGAGGGCTTTTTTAAAATCGGAGGACGGAACGGGCATGAAAATGTAGGGATTGAGCCATTAGCTCTTAGCTGATGGCTGTTAGCTTTTTTGTTTAACGAGTAACCGCGCTACGTGCGTTGCCTGTCAGATTTGGGGCCGCTGCCTGGCTCAAAAAAGGACCACGGCTGGCGGGCGGCGCGGCCGGCCTCCATAAAGGACGGGCAAAAAGCGGCTGATGAGCTACCGTAGGTGGTTTGTTTTCGAAATATACGGGCCCCGACCCCGCTTGCTGGCCCGCGCAGCCCCGGCCGTCGCCACTTAAAAACAAGTGCCGCACCCGAAACGAATTGGCGCTTTTTGGAGTTAGTATCAGCCGCCCCAAACGGCCATTTCTGCGTAAATTTGACCCATGAATACCCGCCCGCAAATTGATTATGACGAGGAGGTACTGCTGCTCGAGGAAGAGGCAGAGCTACGCAACCTCGTGGTGTACAACGACGAGGTCAATACCTTCGACCACGTCATCAAAACTCTGATGGACGTGTGCGGCCACCAGCCCGAACAGGCTGAGCAGTGTACGCTGCTCATTCATTACAAAGGCAAGTGTGCCGTCAAAATTGGCTCTTACGAGGAATTGGAGCCGCTTTGCACTGCCATTCACGACCGCGGCATTGCGGCCGACGTAGTATAACCTTAGCTGTTAGCCATTAGCTGTTAGCTGTTAGCCATTGTTCCTGATTTATTGTGAACGGTAGGTTCCAGCCTCGGCTAATAGCTAGCAGCTACAAGCTAATAGCTGTCTTTAAATGGAGTTTCCTTCCAAGCTAATTGAAAATGCCGTGGGCGAGCTGGCCCGGCTACCCGGCATTGGCCGCAAAACGGCGTTGCGTCTGGCCCTGCACCTGCTCAAAGCCGAGATGGACACCACTGCCTCGCTGGCCGAGGCTCTGGCCAAGATGCGCTTTGAAATAACGTACTGCCGCACCTGTCACAGCATTTCCGATGCCGAAGAGTGCGGCATCTGCGCCAATAAGCTCCGCGACCACAGCCTGGTATGCGTGGTGTCGGATGTGCGCGACGTTATTGCCATTGAAAATACCGGCCAGTACAAAGGCGTTTATCACGTGCTGGGCGGCGTTATTTCCCCTATCGAAGGTATTGGCCCGGCCGATTTGCACATCGATTCGCTGGTGGAGCGCGCGGCCATTGAGGAGTCGGAAATCCGGGAAATTATCCTGGCCATCAGCCCCACGATGGAGGGCGACACGACGGCCTTCTACCTCTCGCGCCGGCTGCGCGACCTGCCCAACGTGCACATCAGCACCATCGCGCGCGGCATTCCAATGGGCGGCGAGCTGGAATACGCCGATGAAATCACCCTCGGCCGCAGCATTGTGGACCGCCTGCGGCAGGCCCGGTAAGGGGCCGTCGGGCGCTAGTGGCCCGCTTCGTCATCGGGTGCCGGGCCGGTGCTCAGGCCCAGCTTTTTCACCAGCGGCCCAATGGTGAGGCCCTGCACGATGATGCTGAAAATAACCACCACGTAGGTGACGCCCACAATCAGGTCGCGGGGCATGGATTCGGGTAGGGAAAGGGCCAGCGCCACCGAAATGCCGCCTCGTAGCCCGCCCCAGGTCAGCACCCGCAGCATCTGTTTGTTGAAGGGGTAGAAGCGCTTGAGCAACAGCAGCGGTACTCCTACCGATAGCCAGCGGGCCACCAGCGTGAGCACGATGGCCACCAGCCCCACCAGCAGCGTGGTGCGGCTGATGTCAAGAATAAGCATTTCGAGTCCGATGAGCACGAAAAGTACGGCGTTGAGAATCTCATCCAGAATTTCCCAGAACTTGTCGAGGTACTCGCGGGTGATGTCGGACATGCCCAGCTCACGGCCCTTGCTGCCCACAATCAGGCCTGCTACCACAATGGCCAGTGGCCCCGACGTGTGCAGGGTGGTGGCCAGCGCCGTGCCGCCCATCACTAGGGCCAGCGTTATCATCACTTCCACCTGGTAGTTGTCGATGGTGCGCAGGGCCCAGTAGGCCGCGTAGCCCAGCACCGCGCCCAGCACGATGCCGCCCACCGCTTCTACCAGAAACAGCTGCCCGATAACTGCGGGCGTGGCCTGTCCCTGGCCAAACTGCGCAATCTGAAACAGGCTGATGAACACGACCACGGCAATGCCGTCGTTGAACAACGACTCGCCCACGATGCGGATTTCCAACGACTTATCGATGCGGGCCGCTTTGAGGATGCCCAGCACGGCAATCGGGTCGGTGGGGGAGATGAGCACGCCAAACAGCAGGCAGTAGATGTAGGCAACGGGCTGTCCGAATAAGGGCATCAGGTAGTAGAAAGCGGTGCCAATGAGGAAGGTAGACAGCAGAATGCCCACCGTAGCCATAGTGCCGATGGCCAGGCCTTGCCGGCCCAGGGCACTGACGTCGACGTGCAGGGCGCCGGCAAAAAGCAGAAAGCTCAGCATCACCTGCATCAGCACGGCGTGGAAATCGATGCCGCGCACCAGCTGGCCGGCCTGCACTACCCAGTCGGCCCCCATCTTGCCCATTGCAATGGCCAGCAGCGACGAAACCAGCGCCAGTACCATCAGCCCGATAACGCCCGGTAGTTTCAGCAGGCGGTGATTGATGTATCCAAAAATAGCGGCCACCACGATGAGCAGGGCCAGAGTATTGTATAACTCCATGAAAGGGGAAAGCGAATGAATGAACGGCCGGCCTGGCGCCTGGCGGCCGTGGCCGGCCGGCAACCTGCGTCTAGCACCCGGCCAAACCCGCGGTGCAAAGGACGGTGATTTGTGGTCAATAGCCGTTCGATGCCGCCAAAGCCCGTAATTTCGCCCGCTGTGGTGAAGCTCTCCGTCGTTATCGTCAATTACAACGTCTGCTATTTTCTGGAGCAGACGCTGCTTTCCGTGCGGCGGGCGGTGGAGAAGCTTGGGCAGCCGGTGGAAGTGTTCGTGGTCGATAACAACTCGGTCGACGGCTCGGTGGCCATGGTGCGGGCCCGCTTTCCCGAGGCCGTGCTCATTGCCAACCGCGACAACCCCGGCTTCTCCAAAGCCAACAACCAGGCCCTGCGGCTGGCCACCGGCCAGTACCAGCTGCTCCTCAACCCCGACACCGTGGTGGAGGAAGACACCTTCCGGGCCTGCTGCGCTTTCATGGACGTGCACCCCGACTGCGGCGGCCTGGGCGTGAAAATGCTCGACGGGCAGGGCCGGTTCCTGCCCGAAAGCAAGCGCGGCCTGCCCACGCCGGCCGTGGCCTTCTACAAAATATTCGGCCTGGCCCGGCTCATGCCCCGCTCGCGCACGTTCGGGCGCTACCATCTCGGCTTCCTCAGCCCCGACGAAACCCACGAAATCGACGTGCTCAGCGGCGCGTTTATGCTGCTGCGTCAGGCTGCGCTCGACAAGGTGGGCCTGCTCGATGAGGACTATTTCATGTATGGCGAGGATATCGACCTCTCGTATCGGCTGACGCAGGGCGGCTGGAAAAACTACTATTTCCCCGGCACCCGCATCATTCACTACAAGGGCGAAAGCACCAAGCGCACGAGCGTCAACTTCGTATTTGTGTTTTACCGGGCCATGGTGATTTTTGCCGAAAAGCACTTTGCCCCCGGCCGGGCGGGCCTTTTTTCGCTCCTGATAAACGCGGCCATCTGGCTGCGGGCCGGCGCGGCGGTGCTGGAGCGGCTGGCCGTGCGCGCCGCCCCGCTGCTGCTCGATGCCGGTCTGATTTGGGCAGGCATGTATTTCCTGAAGTCGTATTGGGAGAATAACCACAAGTTTGTGCCCGGCGCCTACCCACCGCAGTACATGCTGGTGGCGGTGCCGGCCTATATTCTGGTCTGGCTCACCTCCGCTTACCTGAGCGGCGCCTACGACCCGCCCGTGAAAACCTCGCGGGTGGTGCGCGGTATTTTCGTGGGCACGCTGCTGATTTCGGCGGCTTCCAATTTTCTGGATGCCTGGCGCTTTTCCAAGGCCCTGATAATTCTGGGTGGGGCCTGGGCCGTGGCCGCCGTGGCGGGGCGGCAGCTGCTGGCGCACTTCATCCGATACCGCGACTTTCGCCTGAGCGAGCACCGCCAGAAAAATATTGCCATCGTGGGTTCGGGCGCCGAAAGCCTGCGGGTGCACCGCCTGCTGGAGGCCGCGGGCGTGAAAGCCCGCGTGATTGGCTACGTGGAAACGGCGGCCGGCCCGGAACCGCTGGCCCCGCCCGAAGCAGCGGCCCCGCTCAGCCCGGCCGCGACGGATGCGCAGATGGAGCCCCTCGGCGCGCTGCACCAATTGGCCGACATCATCCGGCTGTACGCATTGGATGAGCTGATTTTTTGTGGCAAAGACCTGCCCGCCAGTCAAATCATTGCCCTGATGCTGAGCTTGCCCGCCGTGCCGGCGGTGGCGTATAAAATCCTGCCCGAAGACAGCCAGTACATCATCGGCAGCAGCAGCAAGGACACGCCCGGCGACTATTACACCCTCGACATCGCCCTGAACCTGTACCAGCCCCGGCAGGCGCGGGCCAAGCGCCTGCTCGACGTGCTGAGCAGCGGGGCGCTGCTGGTCCTTTCCCCCATCATCGGCTGGTTTCAAACCCGGAAAATCGGTTTTTTGCGCAACTGCCTGACCGTGCTGGTGGGGAGCCGCACCTGGGTCGGGCTGCGCCACAGCGCCGATACGGCTCAGGCAGCGTCCGCCGTGCTCTCGCCCGCCGATGCCGCCCCCACCGCCGCCCCGCTCACCGACGTAACGCGCCGGCGCCTGGAGCTGCTGTACGCGAAAGACTACGAGCCCGGCATGGATTTGACCGTACTTTGGCGCTGCTGGCGCCGGCTGGGTGAGTAGCAAAATTCCGCGTGCCTCTTTATATCCTTCCCGTAGCTTTGCATTTCACCCTTACCGCTGCAACCGATGTCTGATACTGCTGCTGTTACCACTGCTTCGCCATTCGCCGACCGCCTGCTGGCCATGAACGAATCGGCCACCATTGCGATGGCTAAAAAAAGCCGCGAGCTTATGGCCAAAGGCTTTGATGTCATCAACCTGAGCTTTGGCGAGCCCGACTTTCAGACCCCGCAGTACATCAAGGACGCCGCCAAGCAGGCCCTTGATGATGGCTACACATTCTATTCGCCGGTGCCCGGCTACCCGGACCTACGGCAGGCTATCTGCGATAAATTCAAGCGCGACAACCACCTCGAATACTTGCCCAACCAGATTGTGGTGAGCACCGGCGCCAAGCAGTCGCTGGCTAATGTCATCATGAGCATGGTGAATCCCGGCGATGAAGTCATCGTGTTTTCGCCGTATTGGGTGAGCTACGAGGAGATGGTGAAGCTGGCCGAAGGCACCAGCGTGGCACTGGTCGGTACGCTCGAAAACGACTATAAGGTGACCGCCGAGCAGCTCGAAGCCGCCATTACGGAGCGCACCAAGCTCATTATGTATTCTTCGCCCTGCAATCCCACGGGGGCGGTTTTTTCGCGGCAGGAGCTGGGCGCCATTGCCGCCGTGCTGGCCCGCCACCCGCAGGTGTACGCCCTGGCCGATGAGATTTACGAGTACATCAACTTCGTGGGTGAACACGTGAGCCTGGCCCAGTTTCCGGAAGTGCGCGACCGGGTGATTACCGTGAACGGCTTCTCGAAGGGCTACGCCATGACCGGCTGGCGCTTAGGCTACCTGGCCGCCCGCCAGGACATTGCCTCGGCCTGCGAAAAAATGCAGAGCCAGATTACGTCGGGCACCTGCTCCATCACGCAGCGGGCGGGCCTGGCGGCGCTGCTCGGCGGGCGCGCCTCGGCCGACGAGATGGTGGAAGCCTACCGCCGCCGCCGCGGCTTGGTGCTGGAAATCGTACGCGACATTCCGGGCTTCAAGACGCCCACGCCCAGTGGCGCGTTCTACATTTTCCCGGAGGTGTCGGCCTACTTTGGCCGCACCGCGCCCGATGGCAGCACCATCAATAATTCCATGGACCTGGCCATGTACCTGCTCAACGACGCGCTGGTGTCGGCCGTGTCGGGCGAGGCCTTTGGCGCGCCGGAGTGCATGCGCTTCAGCACCGCCGCGGCTGACGAAAAGCTGGTAGAAGCCTTCCGCCGCGTAAAAGCTAGCCTGGCAAAGCTGTAGGAACGCGCCAAGGCGTGTTCCTACAGCTAACCGCGCTTTCCGGCCGTCGAACCACAACCAAACGTGCTTCCCGGCCGCCGAACGCGCCGGGGTACGTTTTACCTTTGCTGCATGCCTGTTGATTCCCTGACTACCCTTTTTGATAATTTCAATAACCTGCGCGTCCTTATTATCGGCGACGTGATGGTGGATGCCTACGTGTGGGGCCGCTCGACGCGGCTCTCGCCCGAAGCGCCGGTGCCCGTGGTGCACGTGGCCCGCACCGAACAGCGCCTCGGCGGGGCCGCCAACGTGGCCCTGAATGTGCAGGCCCTCGGCGCCACGCCGCTGCTGTGCGCCGTGATTGGCACCGACGGCGGGGGCGACCAGCTACTACAGCTGCTACGGGAGCGGGAGTTGTCGGCTGCGGGCATCATTCGCAGCGCGCACCGGCCCACTACGGTCAAGCAGCGCATTCTGGCCCACGGGCAGCAGCTGCTGCGCATCGATTCGGAGATAGAAACCGACATCAACGCCGACGAGCGCACCCAGCTGCTGGCTGCCTACGACGACCTGTTGGCCCGCGCCGATGTGGTGATTTTTGAGGATTACGACAAAGGCGTGCTGAGCGAAGCCGTTATTAGCGAGTGCATTGCGCGGGCCCGGCAGCGTGGCATTCCCACCGTGGTCGACCCCAAAAAGAAGAACTTCCTGGCTTACCGCCACTGCACGCTCTTCAAGCCCAACCTGAAAGAACTGCGCGAGGGCCTAAAACTCGAATTCGGCGACCCCAACGCCGACCGGCCCGGCTTCGAAGCGGCCGTGACGCGGCTACACGAGGTGCTCGAACCCGAAACCGTCCTCGTCACACTCTCCGAATACGGCGTATTTGCCCAGCAAAACGGCACCAAAACCTACCTGCCCGCCCACCTGCGCACCATTTCCGATGTGTCGGGTGCCGGCGATACCGTCATCAGCATCGCGGCACTTTGCGTGGCCCTGGGCCAGCCGGCCGCCTTCACCGCCGCGCTGGCCAACCTGGGCGGCGGGCTGGTCTGCGAGCAAATCGGCGTAGTGCCGGTAGAGAAGCAGCGGCTGCTGGAAGAAGCGCAAGCCGCGAAATTGTAGTCAGATATTACTCACGCTGGGTAAAGCCGCGTTTCTCGCAGAGGTACGCAGAGGATAAACCGCAGAGGTGCGCAGAGGTGACCGTCAAAACTCTGCGCACCTCTGCGGTTTTTCCTCTGCGTACCTCTGCGAGAAACGCGTTTAATTGGAAAGCAATGTGTAATTCCTGTTAACATTAACCGCATTCAAGCAGCAGCTCACGCCTTTTTCAAAAACTCGGTTTTCAGCACCATCGTGCTGCCGCCGGCCCGGCCTTCAATCTCGGCGGCGCTGTTGGTGAGGCGGATGTTTTTAACCACGGTGCCGCGCTTTAGCGTCAGCGACGAGCCTTTTACTTTGAGGTCTTTGATGAGTGTAACCGAGTCGCCTTCGGCGAGCAGGGTGCCGTTGCTGTCTTTAACGTCCATAAGAGTGAGGAGGAATGGGCTCGTTTAGCGGCGCGTGAGCAGCAGGTACACCAGAAAAAATACCGGTGAGAGACTGCCAATGGAAATCAGGACCACCGTAAAGGTTTCCACGCCGGAGCGTTCCGGCTTCTTCAGAAACCAGCGCCACATGAAAAACAGCAGGCCCAGCAGCAAGGCCAAGGTGATATAAAAGGTGGTGCCGAATTGGGAAGTCATAACTAACGATTCTCGGGAGGGAATTTAGGAAACCAGATGCCTCGGAAACTTATGGCCCCAATGTTAGGCAGCACATGATTCCGCTCTAACTCATCGAGGCTTTTGACTATACAGTGCCGAAATGCTGGTACTTGGCCATTTGCAAATAGCCTTTTTGAGACAAGGCTTTCAGCATCTTCAATACTGTAAGCTGTCACACCTATACCAACAGCGTGATTTGTTGGTACACTAAACACCAACCAATATTTGGTTAAAAGAGGGATGCTACTTGCCTGCATCTAGCCCTGCCAGGCCTTCACCGTTTCCACGAATACGCGCACGTTGTCGGGGTTGGTGTCGGGGTACACGCCGTGGCCGAGGTTGGCGATGTGCGGGCCGCCGGCAAACTTGCGGAGCATGGTTTCGGTGGCGGCTTTCACCTGGGCGGGCGTGCCGTAGAGGGCGCAGGGGTCGAGGTTGCCTTGCAGGGTTTTGTTGCCGGCTTGCAGGCGCACCTGAGCGGGGTCCTGGTTCCAGTCGAGGCCTATGGTGCGGCAGGACGTGGCGGCGAAGTCCTCCACGGCCCACCAGGCGCCCTTGGCAAACACCGTAACGGGCACCAGCGGCGAGAGCGCGGCCGTGATTTCGGCGATGTAGCGGCTGGAAAATTCGCGGTACTGGTCGGGGGGCAAAATGCCGGCCCAGGAGTCGAACACCTGCACCACCTGCGCCCCGGCCGCCACCTGCGCCTGGAGGTAGGCAATGGTGGTGGCCGTGATTTTGGCCAGCAGCGTGTGCGCCAAGGCGGGCTCGCGGTAGAGCATGCCGCGGGCTTTCGAGAAGGTTTTGGAGCCGTGGCCTTCCACCATGTAGGCGAGAATGGTCCAGGGCGCGCCGGCAAAACCGATGAGCGGCACGCGGCCGTTCAGCGCTTTTTTGGTGATGCGCAGGGCTTCCAGCACGTAGCCGAGGCCTTCTTCGGGGTCGGGCACGCGCAGCTTTGCTACGTCGGCCGCCGACTTGATAACTTCGGGGAAAAGCGGGCCGCGGGCCTCCACCATCTCGTAGCGCAGGCCCATGGCATCGGGCACCACCAGAATATCGGAGAAGATGATGGCCGCGTCCACGTCCAGCGCATCGATGGGCTGAATGGTGACTTCTGCCGCCAGCGCGGGCGTTTCCACCAGCTCCTTGAAGCCGGAGAGACGGCCGCGCAGGGCGCGGTATTCTGGGAGGATGCGGCCGGCCTGGCGCATCAGCCACACGGGCGTACGTTCGGTGGCTTCGCCGCGAGCGGCACGGAGGAAAAGGTCGTTTTTCAGCATATCGAAGGGCAAAGGTACGCCCCAAGGGAGCGGAATTCGCACACCTTTTAACGCTAACTACTTCCCGAACTGCCGCAGGTTATACGTAAAGCTCAGCAGGAAATACTGCTGCAAAACGCGGCTCCGTACGTCTTCCACGTAGGTTTCGGTGGTGTTGCGTACCACGCTGCGGTTCTGGTTCAGCACGTCGTAGGCTTGCAGCTTGAACTCGCCTTGCTTGTGGGCGAAGAGCTGCCGGGCCAGGCCCACATTCCAGAGCACCACGCGCTGGTTGAAGCCAGCGGCGCGGCCGGTGTTGCGGCTGAACCAGCCGTCGGATGTGAGCACGAAGCGGGCGGGCAATTGGTAAAACACGTCGGCCGTTACGGTTTGGGTCCAAAAGGTGGCGTTTTGCTCAGGCAGGCGCGAGTAAGTGGCGTTTTGGTACATCAGGTTGCTGCTGAGGCCGAACTCCAGTTTGTCGTTGAAGGCTGAATTAATGCTGGCGCCCTGGCCCAGGCTCCAGGTGCGGCCGGTGTTGGGCAAGCCATTTATGAAGCTAGGGGTTTTTACGAAGCCAGCGTTGGTGGTCAGATTAAGGTTGATTTTGTGGGGGGCCAGGCGCTGGCCGAGCGACAGGAAGCCGGTGAGGCTGTAGAATCCATCGGCATTCACGGGGCGGGTGGTTTGCACGCCGCGGGCGTTGAAGTCCGTGGCCGCCACAATGCGGTCGTCCACCCGGCTGCCATTCAGCAGGCCAAACACGCTGCGGTTGGTGGCCGCGTCGAACTGCGAGTAGCTGGCCACCAGCGACTGCGCGTATTCCGGGCGCAGGCGCGGGTTGCCGGTTTGAATGCTCAACGGGCTGGAATTGTCGCGCACGGGCTGCAATTGGGTGGCGGTGGGCGCGTTCAGCCGCGTGCGGTAGCTGAGCCGCAGCGAGCGGTTGTTGGTGCCGGTGTAGCTGAACAAGGCATTGGGCAGCAGGCTGGTGAAGCGGCGCCGGATGGTAGTATCGGCCGTGAGGTTGCGCACCTGCAGGTCGGCCTGCTGCGCATCCAGCCCCACACCGATGGTGTAGCGCAGGCGGCGCTTTTGCAGCGTGAGGCCGGCCCGGTTGGCCCGGAACAGGCTGGTGAACTCGTTGCTGAGGCCGGGGTTCAGCACGTCGTACTGCCCGCTGGTTTCGTCGAAATCAGTGGTCAGCCGCCGGCCGTTGTTGCGCGCATCGGTGAAGGAATAATGCGCCTCCAGCTTGTTGCGCAACGACAGCGGCTCGGTGTAGGACAGGCTCAGGGTGTGGTTGCGCACCGGGGTGTCCTGTTCGATGCGCTGGTTCAGCTCCTGGGTGGTGGGCGTACCACTGGCGTCGAAAAACGTGTTGGTGGCGCGGTTCACGGCGCTGCCGTCCTGGCTGCTCAGGGTAGAAGTGAGGTTGGCCGAAAACGTGCGGCCCAGCCGCGCAAACCGGCGCATGAGCAGCGCATTGCCGCCGCCGCTGGGGTTGCGGGTGGTGCCCTCATACCTGTTTTGGCCCTGGTTGAGCAGCTGGGTGCCGGCGCTGGACTGCTGCTGGTTCTGGCGGGCCAGGTCGTGGGTTTGCCAATTAATGTAGGGCGTGAGCCGGAGCGAAGTGAGCGAATCGAGCGTGTAGTCGAAGCGCAGGTTGAAGCGGTGGCTGGTAGTGCTGCTGCGCGTGCGCACGGTTTGGTTGGTGAGGAGGGAGGGGCCGGTATCGCCGCCCTGGCCGGCGATGCCGGCCACGTTTTCGCGCCGTAGCTGCTGGTCCGTTGCCACGGTGGCGCGGCTGGCGAGGTAGCTGGTGGCCACTTCGGCGCGCTTGCCCCAGGCGTCACGGTAGTTCAGGCCCACCGCGCCCGATTCGGTGATGCTGGTGGGCGGGCTGTTAGCCCCCGGCGTATTTTGCCGCCCGCCGCTCTGTATCTGGATGCGCCCGCCGCCGCCTGGCCCGCCCACGCCCGGCCCAAAATCGCCGCCGGAAGGCCCGCCATTGTCGGCAAATCCCTGCTGGTTGAGGTTGTTGGCCTGGGCCAGCAGCGAAATCTGACGGCCGTTGTTGAAGCGGTTCAGGCCCAGCCGGGCCTGGTAGCGGCCCTCAGTGCCCGCGCCCACGCCGTTGGTACCAAAGTAGCCCTTGCGCTTATCGCGCTTGGTCACGAGGTTCAGGGTGCGCTGGCGGTTGCCGTCGTCGATGCCGGAAAAAGCCGATTGGTCGCTCTGCTGGTCGTAGAGCTGCACGCGGTCGATGATGTCGGCGGGTAGGTTGCGGGTGGCCATTTTGGGGTCGTCGCCGAAGAAGGGCTTGCCATCGACCAGCACGCGGGTCACGGCCTGGCCCTGCGCCCGGATGCTGCCGTCGCGGTCTACTTCCACGCCGGGCAGCTTTTTCAGCAGGGCTTCCACGGCAGCATTGGGCTGGGTTCGGAAGGCTTTGGCGTTGAAATCCAGCGTGTCGCCGCTCACACGCACCGGGGCGCGCTCCTGAGTCACCACCACTTCGCCCAGCTGCTGGCTGAGCGGGCCGAGGCGCACGGTGCCCACGTCGGGAGTGAGGGCGGTGGCCGTCACGGCCACCGGCAGCCGGCGGGCGCGGTAGCCCAGGGCATTGATGAGCACCACGTACTTGCCCACGGGCACGTTGCGGAGGGAAAAGCGCCCGTCGCCGTCCGTTATACCAAACATAATGTAGCTCGAATCCCGGCCCATCATCAGCGTGACGGAAGCTTCGCGCACGGCCTTGCCGGTAGTCGAATCGGTGAGGCTGCCGCGCACCGTGCCCTGGCCCGGTGGGGGAGGGGCCTGCGCCCGGCCGGCCGGGGCCAGACCGAGCAGCAAGCTCAGCATTAAAAAGAAGCGCACGGCCGGGCTAGTTGCGGTTGAGGCGCAGGCCAGCGCCTTCTACCAGCTTCTGACGGAAGTCGGCCAGGGCTTTTTCACGCACGTCTTTCAGCTCGGCCGCGGTTACTTTTTGGGCCGCGGTGCTGGGCTGAACCTCGGCTGCGGGCACGGCTTGCAGGGTTACTTTGGTGGCGCGAAACTGCTCCTGCTCGCTTTCCAGGGCCAGCACCACGCCGCGTTCGGGCGTGAGGTCGCGCACCGGGGAGTAGGTAAAGGGCAAGTCGGTGGTGAACCAGACCGTGTAAGTTTCCTTCTTGTAAGGCACCGTGGCTTTGCGGCAGGTGTAGCCGGCTATTTTTTTGGTTTGACCAGTAACCGTCCAGTTGGCGGGTGGGGCAATGGGCGCGTCGGTGCGGTAGGCGGTGGCGGCGTTGTCTTGCTTCACCGTGAGCACCGTGGTGCTGCTGCGGTTGGCCAAGTCGAGGAAAAGGGTTTCTTCGATGGGCCGGGCCAAGCTCGTAACCTGCGGCGCCGCGCCGGAACCGCCTTCCACGGTTCGCATGACCATGGCCCCGCCTTCGCGCTGCTCTTTGGCGTAGCCGTCGGCAAAAAGGAGCGTCATACCGAAGCTGCGCGATTCCGGAATGTCGGTGGGGAAATCGGGGCTGCCCGGCTTTACCGTTTGGCCGTTTATGACAAGTTGCACTTTGCTCAAGTCGGTGCGCAGGGTGGCTTCGTAGCTGATGCGGCCGCTGGTTTGGGCCACGGCGGCGGTGGCGGCCAGCAGGCCCACCGCAAATGAGCGCATCAGGTTTTTTGCAGCGTTCTTCATGGGGTTGGTGAGTAGGTGAATGGAACGCTGCAAAGCACCGGTATTTCATTGTAAAGTATTGTTATACTGTGTTAAATAGTGTTAACGCGGCAAAAGCAGTGGCCTGGGCCCGTACTTTTGTTTGGCCGGGCTATCCCGGTTGCATTCCTCATGAAACGTCGCATTCGCTCCATTTTCTGGTTGATGGTGGTGTGCATGGTGGGCATCAACGGCTTCCAGGGTTACTGGCTATACAATACCTATCAGCTCACGGCCAGCCAGTTTGCCCGCACGGCTCGCGAAGCCCTGGCCAGCGTGGTCCAAAACCATCAACTGGGCATTGCCCGGCAAACCATCGACCAAACGCCGGGGGCCAGGGACAAGCTCTTTGTGTTGCAGAACATAACCGAAAACGGCCAGTTTGACCGCATCGTGGTCCGGCGGCACGACACCGCCCGCCGGGAGGTGTCGCAGCTACGAGCCAGGGTCCGGGAAGTACAGGCCGATACCACTCCCAAGGGGGTCGTTATCCGCATCACTACCAACGGGGGGCGCAATCCGGATAGTGTGCAGAAAAACGTTTCGACGGCCGCCCGTCGCCTATCCAAGCTGCTGATTAGCAACTGGGGCAGCCAGCCGGTCAACCTGCCGCAGCTGGCAGCGAACTATCACCGCGAGCTGCGCCTGCGCGAGGTGGACGCCGCCGTAGTGCTCGATACCTTC
The DNA here is from genome assembly GCF_000715495.1 of Hymenobacter sp. IS2118. GTDB lineage: Bacteria > Bacteroidota > Bacteroidia > Cytophagales > Hymenobacteraceae > Hymenobacter. Next base: position 26,161 of record NZ_JNLX01000181.1, read on the forward strand.
AGCATGGCCCGGCGTCCCTCCGTTGGCCGGGCGCCGGCGCGCGCCGGGTTCAGCCTGCAAACGCCGCCGGTGCTACTCAATCCGCTCCGGGAGTTGTACGTGCGGGCGGCCTTTCAGCCGCCCACGTTCTACATTCTGCGGCAAATGGGCGGGCTGTTGGCGGGCTCGGTGCTGCTGCTGGCCCTCACCACGGGCTGCTTCTGGCTCATGCTGAGCACCATTCTGAAGCAGAAAAAGCTGTCCGACGTCAAGAATGACTTCATCAACAACATGACGCACGAGCTCAAAACGCCCCTGGCCACGGTGTCGGCCGCGGTAGAGGCGCTGCAAAATTTCGGAGCCTTAAATGACCCGGCTAAAACCCAGGCCTACCTTAGTATTTCGCGCACCGAACTCCAGCGTCTCTCCGACCTGGTAGAAAAGGTGCTCAACATTGCCATCGACGAGCGGCAGCCGCTGGAGCTGGCCCCCGAGCTGGTGCGGCCCGCCGACCTGGTTGCCGAGCTGGTGGCGCGTCACCAGCTGCAGGCCGCCAAGCCCGTGAAGTTTGACGTGGAAGTGGCTCCGACTGCCTCGGTACTGTTCGACCCGCTGCACATGGGCAACGTCATCAACAACCTCATCGACAACGCCATCAAATACTCCCGCGAGGTCGTCACCATCACCATCCGAGGGCGGCAGGAAGCCACCGGCTGGCACCTGAGCGTGGCCGACAACGGACCCGGCATTGAGCCCGGCTACCAGGAAGCCATTTTTGACCAGTTTTTTCGGGTGCCCACCGGCAACCTGCACAACGTCAAAGGTTTTGGCCTGGGCTTGTACTACGTGCGGCAGGTGGTGGAGCGCCACGGCGGGCACATTGTCGTGCACAGCGACCGGGGCCGGGGCAGTGAGTTCTCGCTCTGGATTCCGCAGCCTTAGGTAATCCGCCACAAGCTTTAAGCTGCAAGCTTTCGATGTGCATTTACTGTTGCACCAGGGCCTAAAAAAACGCCAAAACATGCCCACCATTCTACTCATCGAAGACGAACCCTCGCTCGGGCTCATTGTGAAAGACAGCTTGGAAAGCCGTGGTTTCACCGTGCAGTACGCGGCCGATGGCGAAGCCGGATTACACCTGTTCCGGCAGCAGTGCCCCGACATTGTGGTGGCCGATGTGATGATGCCCAAACTCGACGGCTTTTCGCTGGCCGAGCAAATCCGCCAGCAAAACGGCACGGTGCCCATCCTCTTCCTCACGGCCCGCTCGCAGCCGGCCGACGTGGTGCGCGGCTTCGAGCTGGGCGGCAACGACTACCTGAAAAAGCCATTCAGCATGGACGAGCTGATTGTGCGCATCAAAGCCCAGCTTTCGCGCCTGCCTGCCGTCGCGCCCGCGCCCAGCGGTCCGCTTGCCATCGGCCGCTACCGGTTCGACTACCCCAAGCAAAAGCTGCGCCTCGGCGCCCAGGAGGAAGCCCTCACCAACCGCGAAGCGGAGCTGTTAAAATGCCTCTACGACCAGCGCAACCAGGTATTGGCGCGAACCGCCGTGCTGCGCGAGCTGTGGGGCAACGACTCGTTTTTTAACGGCCGCAGCCTCGACGTATTCATCACCCGCCTCCGCCGCTGCCTCAAAGAGGACCCGCAGGTACAAATCGTGAACATCCGCGGCATCGGCTATAAGCTTGTTTTTTAGTTTGTCAGTTGTTCGTTGTCAGTGAATTTTTTGACCGACAACTGACAATTACCGCGTGAGGCCTGGGAACAGTACCCCGATGGCTGAAGCCAGGAAATTGACCCCGATGGCCAAAGTAATAAAGCCAATGATGCGCGCCATAGCTGCCATACCCGGCTTGCCGAGCAAGCGCGTGAGCCGCAGCGAGAACAGCAGAATAAGGAAAGCCGCTACCGCCACCAGGGCAAACCCGGCCACGGTCATGGCCTTATCCACGTAAGTGGGGCGAATCAGGCCGATGCAGATGGCCATGGAACCCGGCCCGGAAAGCATGGGCATGGCCAGCGGTGTGAAACTGATGTCGTCCTTCTGCTTGCTGGCTTCGAGGGCTTCGGGGCCCACCCGGTCGCGGTTGGCGCCGGGCGTGAGCAGCTCGAAGGCCGAGCGCATGAGCAGGATGCCGCCCGCGATGCGCAGGTGTTGAATGCTGATGCCAAAAAAGTTGAGAATGTACTGCCCGCCAAAAAAAGCCACGCTCAGGATGCACACCATGTAAATGCACGCCCGCAGGGCCGTTTTGGCCCGTTCCGATGGCCGGTCGTCGGCGGTGAGGGTGAGAAAAACCGGCATCGCCCCAAACGGATTGACGATGGAAAAGAGGGTGGTGAAGGTGGCGAGCAGAATTTCCATGGCGCGCAAAGGTATGGAAAGGCGCGGGGTGGAGGGAAAACCCGTATTTTGCCAACCCAACGGCGGCATTCAATCCTGCTCCGTGGCAATTCCCGTCCTTCTCCGCTTTGCACCTTATGATTCCTGATTCTTCCGCAACGGGCTCTTCTTCAATGCCCGACGATGACCGCCCCGCGCTCGAAACGCCCCTGGTTGGCATCATTATGGGGTCAAAATCGGATTTGCGCATCATGTCGGCCGCCTCCGACATGCTCCGTCAGTTCAACATTCCCTTCGAAATAACGCTCGTATCGCCGCACCGTACGCCGCACCGCATGGTGGAATACGCCGAAAATGCCCGCAAGCGCGGCCTGCGGGTGCTAATTGCCGGCGGGGGTGGGGCGGCCCACCTGCCCGGCATGGTGGCGGCTTTCACCACGCTGCCCGTTATTGGGGTGCCCATCAACAGCACGCTCTCCATTCAGGGGCTCGATTCGATTCTGAGCATGATACAGATGCCCAATGGCGTGCCCGTGGCCACGGTCGGCGTCGACAGCGCGGCCAATGCCGCTGTGCTGGCCACCCAGATGCTGGCAATCAACAACGCCCGCCTGGCCGACGCGTTAGAGAAATACCGAACCACGCTCAAGGACCGGGTGATGCGCACCATTGAGGAGTTGCGCAAGGGCGGTTTTCAGGACGATGTTTAACTTTTTGCTGCGCTTCAATGACTGATTTTACAGCTTTGCTACTCACCATTGGCCACTGGATAGTGTGGGTGGTGGGGGCGGTGGCATTGGTGGCAACCCTGCTTCCGATACTGCGCCAAACCGCGTGGTGGATTCGGGCGTGCGACTTTCCGCGCCTCCAGATTGTGGCTGGACTGGCATTCAGCCTGGTTGCCGAGCTGGCCTTGCCCGGCACCTCCAGTTGGGGGCACTGGGCTTTTGCGGCTAGCTTGGGCCTGGCCCTGCTTTACCAGGCCGCTCGAATCTGGCCCTATACGCCGCTGCACAGCCTGCAGGTAGCCCCGGCCACCCGCCCCGACGACGACGACGCCAACCACATCAGCATGATGGTGGCCAACGTGCTGATGTACAACCGCGACGCCTCGCGGCTGCTGGGCCACATCAACCGCCTGCGCCCCGATATGCTACTGGCCCTGGAAACCGACGACTGGTGGTTGAGCCAGCTCGAACGCATCGAAAAAGACTACCCTTACACCTGCCACGCCCCGCTGCCCAATACGTACGGCATGCTGGTGTTTTCGCGGCTGCCGCTGCGCGAGCCTCAGATTCGTTATATTCTGGATAACGACGTGCCTTCCTTCCACGGCTGCGTGGTGCTGCCCAGCGGCGTGTCCGTGAATCTTCACTTCCTGCACCCCAAACCCCCCGCGCCCCAGGAATCCAAGAGCAGCGCCCCGCGCGACGCGGAATTGCTGGTGGTGGGCAAGGTCATTCACCGCCAGGACGCCCGCCCGACCATCGTGGCCGGCGACCTCAACGACGTGGCCTGGTCCCACACATCGGAGCTGTTCCGTCGCATCTCGCGCCTGCTCGACCCGCGCATCGGACGCGGCCTGCTGCCCACTTTCCACGCCGACCACAAGCTGTTGCGCTGGCCCCTGGACCACGTTTTTCACTCTTCACACTTCCGCTTGCAGCGGTTGGAACGGCTTGCTCACATCGGCTCCGACCACTACCCCATCTACATTCGCCTGAGCTACGAGCCCGACGGCTGGCACGAGCAGGAAAAAGAGCTGGAACAAGCTGATGCCGACGACCACGAAGAAGCCGAGGAAAAAATTGTGGAAGGCATAGCCGAAGTCAACGACCCGGACTAACGCCGGAAATAGCCGGTAGCTTTTCCCTGACCAAAAACAAGCCCTTAAATAAGCACCAACCGGCCAAATGCCAGGGGCTTATTTAAGGGCTTGTTTTTTGAGGCGCGTTGCTGAAGCGGCCGTTGCGCCGGGAGTACGGGCTGCTTTGTTCGGGCGCTAGCGCCGGCTGGAGCCCGCTGCTCGCTTGGCCGTAACCAACTCAACGGGCGTGAAAGTGGTGGACTGCGTGACCCGGCCCACGGCGTTCACATACGTGGGCCGGATGCGCATGGTGAGGCGCCGCCCGGCCCCGGTGAAATCCGTGAGGCCCGCGGCGAAAGCGGCGGGCGTGCTGCCCGCCACCAGGCTGGGCGACACGTTCAGGTCGACTTCGATGGGCAGGGTGACGATGGCGCTGGATTCCAGCAAGGCGCTGGTGCCCGTGACGCCGCTGGTAAGCTCCTTGCCATCTAGCAATAGCGTATAATCCAACTGTTTAACTTGCAGGTTAATCGGGCTGGGATTGCGGGCGTACACGCGCATGCGCAGCTTCAGGGGCAAGGCATTGGCTTCTAGGGCCGTTTGCAGCTTCGCCTGCTGGTCCGAAGTCAGGTCCGAAGCCTGACGCACGAACAGAATGTCCTGCCCGCCCAACTCGGCTTCGTCCATAAAATTCAGGCGGTACTGAATTTTATCGTAGGCCTGGTTTTCCTGCGCCTCGACCGAGAGGTTGCTTTTCTTGGAGCTGGGCGACTCTTTTACTTGCTCGCTCAGACTGCATTGTGTGGTGCCAACGAGTAGCGCGCCGAGTGCCAAAATGTGCGCGGGGAAGTAGCGTGTTAGGGTTTTCATATAAAAGCGGGTAATAAAAAGCTAAAAATAGATGTTACGCACGAGTTAAGGCGTGCTTACGCGAAGTGAGGCGCGAAGGACGAAACCATGACCTTATTCCGGGGATTACTGAAAAGACAGGCCCTGGTTCAACGGGAAGGTACTACCCAGACGCGCACGGCAAACCAGCACACGAAGCTAATGATGCCCAGCACCATGATGCGCAGCCCATGCGCCCGCTCAGCCGCCGGATACGCCGGCACCTGCCGCCCATCGGAAAGGGTGCGCTTGCTGGCGTGCAGCTCCCAGCCGATGAAAATGCCGATTACGCCACCCAGCAAAGCCAGCAGGTAGCCCCAGATAATGCGCCCCTTGCTACTGCGTTCGGGCTGGGCATCGGCCGCCAGGCGGTGTTCCCGCAGCAGCCGAATGGCATCGGCCGACACGTCGCGCCCGCGCTGCCGGAGCAGCTGCCCGGCCAGAATCACGTCCAGGCTGCTCCATTCCAAAGGGTTGGTCAGGATGTTGAACAGTTCCACATCGGTAAAGCCGAACAGGTAATGGTCGGGGCTGAGCGTGGCCAACGCCTCGCGGTGGGCATCTTCTTCCAGGCGTCGTACCCACTCAAAATCGGGCCCGTGCAGGCTCACGACGAAGGTGGCATACGGGCGGTTGAAGGCCATCGTCGGGTCAAACTCCGGCTGGCCGGTGTCCACACTGGTTTCAAAAGGCACTTCGTGCTGCCGCAGCAACTCCAGAAACGGCTGGGCCGCCTGTTCGGAAGGAAAGGTTTGGTAACGTAAAAACTCAAACATATCGGGCGGTAGAAATCAGCGGGCGAAGAGTGCAAATTAAGGCGACAAAAAAAGGCCGGAAGCTTACGCCTCCGGCCTTTCCATGGCAAATGAGGGCTTACTTAGCCTCTTTGCCGTCTACTTCTTCGTAGTCCACGTCGGTCACCTGGTCGCCGGCGGGCTGGCCCTGGCCATTGTCGCCTTGCGGCTGGCCGTCGGCGCCGGGCTGGCCGCCTTCGGCGTACATCTCCTGCGAGGCGGCCTGCCAGGCGGCGTTGATGGCCTCCATGGCAGTGTCGATGCGGGCAATATCCTTCGATTCGTGCGCGGCTTTGAGGTCGGCCAACGCGCCTTCAACGGCGGTTTTGTTGCCACCGCTCAGCTTGTCGCCGTACTCTTTCAGCTGCTTCTCGGTCTGGAAAATCATCGAGTCAGCGGCGTTCACCTTGCCGATACGCTCGGTTTCAGCTTTGTCCGAATCAGCGTTGGCGGCGGCTTCATCGCGCATGCGCTTGATGTCGTCCTCGCTCAAACCGGAGCTGGCTTCGATGCGGATTTTCTGCTCCTTGCCGGTGCCTTTGTCTTTGGCCGTCACGTTCAGGATGCCGTTGGCGTCGATGTCGAAGATTACCTCAATCTGTGGCACGCCACGGGGCGCGGGCGGAATACTGTCGAGGTGAAACTTGCCAATGGTGCGGTTCTGGCTGGCCAGCGGGCGCTCGCCCTGCAATACGTGGATTTCTACCGAGGGCTGCGAGTCCGAAGCCGTCGAGAACGTCTCCGATTTCTTGGTCGGAATCGTCGTGTTCGACTCGATGAGCTTGGTCATCACGCCGCCCATCGTCTCAATGCCCAGCGAAAGCGGGGTCACGTCGAGCAGCAGCACATCTTTCACCTCACCGGTGAGTACACCGCCCTGAATGGCCGCGCCAATAGCTACCACTTCGTCAGGGTTCACACCTTTCGAAGGCTTCTTGCCGAAAAACTTCTCCACTTCCTCCTGAATGCGGGGAATGCGGGTCGAGCCACCCACGAGAATCACCTCGTCAATGTCCGAAGTCGACAAACCAGCGTCTTGCAGGGCCTTTTTCACAGGCTCCATCGAGCGGCGCACGAGGTCATCGGCGAGCTGCTCAAACTTGGCACGGCTCAGTTTCACCACCAGGTGCTTGGGGCCCGAAGCCGTAGCGGTGATGTAGGGCAGGTTAATTTCGGTTTCGGTCGAACTGGACAGCTCTACTTTGGCTTTTTCGGCGGCTTCCTTCAGGCGCTGGAGGGCCATCGGGTCGTTGCGCAGGTCGAGGCCTTCGTTGTCCGACTTAAACTGGTCGGCCAGGAAGTTGATAATCACCTGGTCGAAGTCGTCGCCGCCCAAGTGGGTGTCGCCGTTGGTGCTCAGCACCTCAAACACGCCGTCGCCCAGCTCCAGAATGGAGATGTCGAACGTGCCGCCGCCGAGGTCGTACACGGCAATTTTCTGGTCCTTGTGCTTCTTATCGAGACCGTAAGCCAAAGCAGCCGCGGTGGGCTCGTTGATGATGCGCTTCACGTCGAGGCCGGCAATGGCGCCGGCTTCTTTGGTGGCCTGGCGCTGGGCGTCGTTGAAGTAAGCGGGCACCGTAATCACGGCTTCGGTTACGGGCTGGCCAAGGTAATCCTCTGCGGTTTGCTTCATTTTCTGAAGCACCATGGCCGAGATTTCCTGCGGGGTGTAGTTGCGGTCACCGATTTTCACGGCTACCGTATTGTTGGTGCCGGGCGTGAGCTGATAGGCCACATACTTGCTTTCGGCGGATACTTCCGAAAACTGGCGGCCCATGAACCGCTTGATGCTGGCAATTGTGTTGGTTGGGTTGGTCACGGCCTGGCGCTTGGCCGGGTCGCCCACTTTGCGCTCGCCCTTGCCCCCGTCGAGAAACGCGACGATGCTGGGGGTGGTGCGGCGGCCTTCGCTGTTGGGAATCACAACGGGTTCGTTGCCTTCCATCACGGCTACGCACGAGTTGGTGGTGCCGAGGTCAATGCCGATTATTTTGCCCATGTTGGGTGTGTTGGTTATGTAAGAGTGGAATATGTCAGGTTGAAGCAGGCGTTGCCGCCGCTACTCCACGATTACAAGCAACGTACCAGCGTGCTTTTGGTGACAGATTGTCACCGCTTCGGGCCGTGCTGGCGGTTTGTACGACGGGGTGGCCGGGTTTGGTTTGGACGGGTACGGTATTGCTGACAAGAGTGCGGAAAAAAGGGGTAGAGTATCTTGTCGCCCGTTATGGAAGGTAAAATCCTGCTGATTCTGGACCTTGACGAAACGCTCATTCACGCTACGGCCACGAAACGGGGTGACGATTTTGCGTTTCAACTCTACCACTATTACGTGTACAAGCGGCCGGGCTTGGATGAGTTTCTTCAAGCTTGCGCGGAGAATTTCGACTTGGCGGTATGGTCGTCGGCCAGCGATGACTACGTGCAACAAGTAGTAGAGAAGATATTTCCAGCGGAGATAAAACTGTTATTCGTGTGGGGCCGCTCGCACTGCACGCCACTGGTTTTGCCGCAGATTGACGAATACGGCTATTACAATCTGGACGGGGCCAGCCACTACGAATATGCCAAGATGCTCAAAAAAGTACGACGGCTTGGGTACGATGCAACAAGGATTCTGATAGTGGACGACACGCCGGAAAAGGTGCGCAATTGCTATGGAAATGCCATCTATCCCAACCCATTTATGGGTAATCCTGACGATAAAGAAATAATGATTCTCGCTCAGTATCTGCATTCCTTGCGCGATGCGCAGAATGTAAGAAGCATCGAAAAGCGACAATGGCAGCATAAGTTTCTGCCTAGCGATAATTTGGAATAACAGAAGAAGTGATAGTGCCGCTTCTTAGCGCATCAGAAACGTCCGTGTCTGCTGCTCCCAGTCGGCCTGATAGCGCCTCCAGTGGGGCTCGTGGCTCACGGCGGTAAAATCCTGACAAGCTTTGATGGCCGACGCTACAACTCCTGCTTGCCGCGGCGGGGCACTGCCGGAGCCGGCGGTGCGCCGGC
>NZ_JNLX01000182.1 GCF_000715495.1 Hymenobacter sp. IS2118
GATTTGATAATAAGTAAGTTGCCGAATAAACCAGTCTAGCAGGGCCATGATTTTACGGGCCACCGGCTCTTGTGGCTGGGCGTGGGGCCGCGTGAGCTGGCGCAACAGATTCAGTCCGTAGCGGCTCAGGCTTGTGGCCCGGCAGCCGTGATTTTTGCGTGGAATGGCCTTGATTTTGCCGTGGGCCATCGTGCCCACGCCCAGACATAGCGCGTAGGCCAGGCTGACCAGAGCCACGAGCTTGCGCAGCTTCTGGTGGCAGCATAAGTGGGTGGCTTCCAGGTTAAAGCCGCGTCCTTTCAGGTTCTGAAAGCACTGCTCAATCGTCCAGCGGCTGGCGTAGAGGCCGCCCAGGTTGCGCAAGCCGGGCGCGGCGAAGAGAAACAGAAACTCCGTGTCGGCCAGCCGCTTGACCCAGACCTGTCCCCAGACCCCAGCCACTTGGCAATGCAGAAAATGCCGCTGCTGCCCTACGGCAAGGCCCAGGGCCGTGACGGCCTGCCGTCGGCCACTAGCAAAGGTGATTTGGTGGTGCTTGGGCAGGCGCATTACAAAAGGCAATTTATTCTTCCGTAGCCAGTTAAGCCAGACATGGCCCACAAACTCCCGGTCCCCCACCACCAGCCCGATGCGGTCGCGGCCCAGCACCTGTACGCAGATTTTGAGCAGGGCAATACGGTCGGCCGCACTGGAGTTCCCGCTGCGGTTGTCGAGCAGTTCCCAATAGAGCGGCAGTTGAAAGTCGCCTCGGCCTACGGTCACGAGCAGGATATTGACCTGGCAGCGGCCGAAGTCCCATTCGGTGCGGTCCAGGCACAGGCGCAGTTTGCCCGTGGCGGGCAGCAAGCGCAGCAGCAGGTGGGCCAGCACCAGATAATTCAGGTCCACCTGCCGAAAAAAGTCCTGAATGCGGGTTTCATTCGAAGCGATTTTCACCGCGTCATTCAGGTGCTGGGCTACCTCGCAAAATTGGACGTTGCGGCTTTTGAGCAGGGCGATAACAAACTGGCTGACAAACTTTTGCCGGGACAGATGGGGCACTAGCTGGACGCGACGCAAAAGCGTCGTAATTTTGGCAATGAGGCTTGGCTTCACGGGGCAGGACGGACAATGGTGTGTAGGAACCCCAAAGGTCGGACTGCCCCGTTTTTATGCCCTAAAGTTTAGTAGGGTAGAGTGCTGCTACGTATAACAAGCGGGCGCGCGTCTGCGACGTGCGCCCGCTCCGTTTTAGTGGTTAGTAGTTTTTAATTATCTGACCAACAACTAGAAAATAACAACCTGTTCGCTTTTGCACGACTACTTAAACTAGTGCGGCTCAAAACCCAATCAGTGCCCGGAATCCCAGTCGTAGCCCTTTTCGGCCCAATAATCATCGGGGCGAGTGTCGGAAAAGGCGATGGTTCCGATTCGCTTCAGGTGCTTGGTACCATACTTGAGCGGCGTTACGAGGCGGAGCGGGGCACCGTGCCCGGCGGTAAGGGGTTGGTCGTTCATTTCGTAGCACAGCAGGGTTTGCGGGTGCAGGGCACTGGGCATGTCCAGGCCCACGTAGTAGGCGTCGTCGGGGGTACGCAGGCCCACGTAGCTGGCCAGCGTTTCGGCTGCACCAGCACGGGCAGCCAAGGGGTAGCGCGCCAGAAAATCACTCAGCCTGGCACCGCCCCAGTGCACCACAATGCTCCAACCCTCTATGCACTTGAGCTCGGTGGTCATGGAGGTTTTGGGGAGGGCTTTGATATCGTCCAGGGTAAATTCCTGGGTGTTCCCGGTAGCAAAGTCCTGCACGCGCAGACGCCAGGTCACGGGGTTCAACTCAGATTTGAGACCCACCTTGCCATTGATTCGCGGCGCGCGGGCACGGCTGCGGGCGAATTCCGGAGCAAGCCGGGTTTCCTTGAAATAGGCGCCAGATAAGCGGCCGTTGGCGTCGAGCACCCGGCGGAGCGGTCCGGCGACGCCTGATTCCTTGGGCTGCGAAATCAGCCAGCTCCAGCCGCCGAGGCCCGCCAGCCCGGCCAGCCCCAGCCCGATAAATGCCCGGCGCGAGCGCTGCCGCGCTTCGGCCAGCACCGCAGCTTCGGGTTGCAGCGGCGCGGGTTGGTGGCCAACCGGATTGGGGGTTGATGATTCGTCAGACATATTTACGAAGGCTTAATTTGACGAGAGGGGGGCATCGGCGGCGGGCAGCGGTGGCGGGCCGGCCGGGAGCGGCTGGGAAGCGGGGTTCACTTCCACGATTTCAAACCCGGCCACCATGGCGCGGAAATTATTCCAGCCCGCCCGCACTACCTGCGCGATGTGCACGATGAAAAACAGCACGTAGCCGATGGTGAGCGCAAAATGGAGGATGCGGGCAAACTCGTAGCCGCCCAGCAGGCCCGTAAGCCAGGCAAACTGCGTGGGCTTGTAGATGGCTAGCCCAGTCAGTACCGACCCCACGCCCATGAGCACGACGCTGGTGTAGGCAATCTGCTGCGCGCCGTTGAACTTGCGCACCGGCAAAGGCCCTTTGCGCAAACCCAAATCGTGCAACGTAACCTGGATGGCTTCTTTGAAGGAGTGGCGGTTGGGCAGCAGGTAGCGCCACTCGCCCGAGAAAATGGTGTAGCCCACGTACAGTACCCCATTAAGGAAGAAAACCCACATTAGCACGAAGTGCCACGCCATGCCCTTGGCCAGCTGGAAAGGAACGTTGAAAGCCTCATAGAACGACTGCGGAAAGAATTTGAACAGCGTGGTATCGCCCCAGCCTAGCCGGTACACGTCGTTGGCCCAGTAAATCCAGAGGCCGCTCCATATCATCAGGCTCAGGACCGGGAAATTCACCCAGTGAAACCAACGAATTGCTAGGGAGTGTTTTTCGATAAGCTGCTTCATAATCAACGAAGTGAAACGTAAACGGACGCAAGGCACGCCTTCCCAAACCGGCTCCTTGTCCCGCTTGACGTTCTTGCTGCCCACTCCTTACACCAACAAAAAAAAGAGGCAACCCAAAGGGATGCCTCTTTCCGTACCAAAACACCTTAAAAAAACTATTCTTTCACGGGAGCAGTAACAACAACTGCGCCAAAAGATTCCTAAGTGGTCGGTTTTTCTTCGAAACCCTCTTGTAGTAAACCGCTTTAATCAAACACTTTAATCATCCGACACAGGCCGTTTTGGCCGTGCGCTTACTCCTTCGCAACCCGCGTCACCAACCTTGTGCTGCCCACTTCCAGGGTTAGCAGATAGATACCAGGGGCAGCGTTGGGCAGCGCCAGCGGCAAGGAATTGGCACCGGGCCGCACCACTACGGTTTGAGTGGCCACGGGCCGGCCCAGCACATCCGTGAAGCGGAGCAGGCCGGTGCCGGCCACGCGGGCCTCGAAAGCCAGGGTTAGGGCGGCAGCGAAGGGGTTGGGGACTACCCCGAAGGAGCCCGCCACCAACGTCACCGGCTGGGTCGACAGGATGGTCTGCAGGTTGCGAGCGCCGCGGAACACCTGCCCGCGGATTTCGCCGCTGGGATTAGCGGCCGTGTGAATGTTAAGGTACACGCTGTCGCGCCGGAACTGGAGCGAGCGACGGGCAGTGAAAGGAGCCGCGTTGTCGTTTTTCCAGTAGCCGTACAGGGCGGTGGGCGCGGTGGCGTTGTCGAAGAAAGGCGTTAGGTTGAAGACCACGCCGCCGGATTGCGTAGCCAGGCCGGTATGAAAGTGGCCCATGGTGGCGGGACCGCTCAGAGCGCCCCACACGCTCATGAAATGGGCGTTGGTTTGGTCGCGGTCGATGCTGACGGTGCCCACGCCGTAGCCGCTGCTCACCACGGGGTTGGGCCGTTCCTGTGCGCCGTTGAGGGAGAAGGTGTAACCTTCGCGCGCCAGGCGCAGCACTTGCCCGCGAATTTCGCCCGCTGGGTTGGCGGCCGTGGTAATCACCACGTTCAGGCCGGTATTGAGCAGGAGGTCAACTATGGCGGGCGTGAGCACAGGAGCCGCAATCCGGAAGAAAACGACATTACCAGTCGTGTTGCCAGCGGCACCCGAAACCACCGGAACGGTAGCCAGCAAATTGGCCACCGTATTAGCCTGGCCGGCCAGCGCGCTGTGAATATTGATGGCCACCGGCGGTCCGCTCAGGCCCGTGTAGGCGACCCGCATGTACACGGTATCGAGGGTGCCGACCAGCCGGCCGGTGGCTACCCCTTTGGCGGCAGAAGCGCTGGCGGGCACCATCTGCGCCCCGTCGAGGCGGGCGTCGAGCGCCAGGGAGTTGGAATCGTTCAGCAGCTGGCCCCGGATTTCGCCGCCACCGTTGGTGGCAGTGTGCACATTAATGTAGATGAGTCCTTGGGTGAGGGACGTGACCACCGCCGCCGTGGGCACAATTTCGCCCTCAATCACATTGCCCGACCGAAACGGCAGCAGGTCCACCACCACGCCGCCGTTGGTGCCGATGGCACCGGTGTGCAGGTGCGTCACGGTGAGGGCGCTACTCAGGTTGTCGAACACCACCTGGAACTTAAGCTTGTCCTGGCTTTGGCTCAACGAAAAAATACCCAGGCCGGTGGCAGGAGTGGTTACGGCCGGATTTTGCTGGCCGCCGGTGAGGTTGGCCACAAAGGCGGCGTCGGTTTCGAGCAAAATCTGGCCCCGAATTTCCCCGCCGGGGTTGGCCGCCGTGTGAATGTTGAGGTAGTAGAGCCCGCGCAGGTATTTGGCGATGCGGTCGGGCGCAATGTCGGCCCCGGTCAGGTAGCCCGAAAGCCGGTTGCCGCGCAGCATGAAGCGCAGGCTGGTCCGGACCGGGCCAGCCACGCCCGCGGCCCCTTCGTGCACGTGCGCATCGGTGATGGGGCCGCTCAGGCCGCTCGCAGCGGCCTGCACAAATAAGGTATCGCGCGTTGCGTTGAGAGTGAAACCGGCCACGCCCTGGCCGTCGGTGGTCACGGCCGGCACTTCCTGAGCCCCGCTCAGGCGGGCCGTGAGCAGCAAATGCGGGCGCAGATGGTCGGCCGAAGCCAGCAGCGGGGTGGCCAGCAGCGCAGCTGCCGAACACAGTCGGAGTATGGTTCTCAACATGATGATTTTGAAAATGGGTTGATGAGGATAACGAAGTCAACGTAGCATTTCATGGCACCACGTTGCCAAAAACTCGCACCTAAGCAATATGGAGGCACACCCTGTTGCTTAGGTACATAGCTAGGACCTCAGTAAGAGCAAAATGTTTGGCGACCCTCGCGCCTTCCCTTTCCCAAGTATTAGCACGGTCGCTGCGCCCTGAGGGCGGTAGCGTTGCTAAATAACTATTCCAAATTGCACACGCAATGCGTTTATCACAGCTTCCTGTTGGTGTGCAAAAAAGCCAATGGCTCAGTCCTTGGCCGCTTTTTGAGCAGATTTAAAACAAGCAGCCCGGACCATCTGGCTCTTGTTCTTACCCCAAAGCTTTTTCCGATTTCCCAGAAGTAACGCAAGGGCCTTTTTTTACTGGCAGCAACTGCCTGAAAAGTGGTAAAGCGGGTAGTCAACCGCGCAAAAAAAGCCCTTCCGACTACATGGTCGGAAGGGCTTTTGAGTTTTGGGTGAGGCAGGACCACGGGTCCGAACTTTTCATCCTTTATTGGCCGAGGCCCGTGACGGCGGCTTAGCGCATCATGCCGCCGGGGCCGCCTTTCATGCCACCCATCATTTTCTGCATCTGAGCCATGCCGCCCTTGGTCTGGCTCATCTTGTTCATGGTGCGCATCATTTTGCGCATGTCGTCGAACTGCTTCATCAGGGCGTTTACCTGCTGAATATCAGTGCCGGAGCCCTTGGCCAGGCGCTTCTTGCGCGAGCCGTTGATGAGGTCGGGATTGGCCCGCTCCTGCTTGGTCATGCTCTTGATGATGGCCTCGACGGGCTTGAAGGCGTCGTCGTCGATTTCCACGTCCTTCATGGCCTTGCTCATGCCCGGAATCATGCCCATCAGGTCCTTGATGTTGCCCATCTTCTTGATTTGCTCCAGCTGGGAGAGGAAGTCGTCGAAGTTGAACTGGTTTTTGCGGATTTTGGCGTTGATGCGCTTGGCTTCGTCGTCGTCGAACTGCATCTGGGCCCGCTCTACCAGCGAAATCACGTCGCCCATGCCCAGGATACGCTGGGCCATGCGGTCGGGATAGAACAGGTCGAGCGCGTCCATCTTCTCGCCCGTCGAGATGAACTTGATGGGCTTTTCCACCACGGCCCGGATGCTGAGGGCCGCGCCGCCGCGCGAGTCGCCGTCGAGCTTGGTGAGCACCACGCCGTCGAAATTCAGCCGGTCGTTGAAGGTTTTGGCGGTGTTCACGGCATCCTGCCCGGTCATGGAATCCACCACGAACAGGGTTTCGCTGGGGTTGATGGCCGCTTTCACGGCTTCAATCTCGCGCATCATCTGCTCGTCCACGGCCAGGCGGCCGGCGGTGTCGATGATGACGACCTTTTTATTGTTCTTCTTAGCGAACTCGATGGCGTTGCGCGAGATTTCGACCGGGTTCTTGTTCTCGACTTCCGAGTACACTTCCACGCCGATTTGCTCGCCCAGCACCTTGAGCTGGTCGATGGCGGCGGGGCGGTACACGTCGCAGGCCACCAGCAGCACGGTGCGGTTCTGCTTCTTCACGTAGTTGGCCAGCTTGCCCGCAAACGTGGTTTTGCCCGAGCCCTGCAGGCCTGAGAGCAGAATCACCGCCGGGTCGCCCTTGATGGTGATGTCCTTTTTTTCGCCGCCCATGAGCTCGGTGAGCTCATCGTACACGATTTTGACCATGAGCTGGCCCGGCGACACGGCCGTGAGCACGTCGCGGCCCATGGCGGCCTCTTTTATTTTATCGGTTACATCCTTGGCAACCTTATAGTTAACGTCGGCATCGACCAGCGCGCGGCGAATTTCCTTGATGGTGGCCGCGACGTTGATTTCCGAGATGCTGCCCTGGCCTTTGAGGGTCTTGATGGCCCGGTCGAGCTTGGTGGAGAGATTATCGAACATGAATCGCTGATTTGGCGCTGATTGAACGGATGAAGATAATTGGGAGACGGCCCGCGGCCGGGGAATCAGGCTGAAGCTGAACCTCAAAAGTAACCACAAATGCCCGAAAACCGGCAAGCGGCGTACCTTCGCGGTCTGCTTTCCGAACCCGCTTTCCGTGCCCGCTCCCGCCCCGCTCCGCCTGCTCGTCATCACCTACTACTGGCCGCCTTCGGGCGGGGCCGGCGTGCAGCGCTGCCTCAAGTTTGTGAAGCATCTGGGCCGCTTCGACGTGGAGGCCACCGTGCTGACCGTGGACCCGGCCCAGGCCACGTACCCGGTGCGCGACGAAAGCCTGCTGGCCGAGGTGCCCGCCGGCGTGCGCGTCATCCGCACCAACACTTCAGAGCCGTTTGAGAGCTACAAGAAACTGACCGGCCGGGCCGTGCCCTACGGCGGCTTTGCCAATGAGGGCAAGCCGGGTTTCATGCAAAAAGTCCTGCGCTTCGTGCGCGGCAACCTATTCATTCCGGACCCGCGCCGGGGCTGGAATCGCCACGCTCTAGCTGCCGTGGAGGAACTGCTGGCCGCCGGCGAAACCTTTGATGCCGTGCTCACTTCCTCGCCGCCGCACTCCACCCAGCTCATCGGCCTGGAGCTAAAAAAACGGTTCGGGCTGCGCTGGCTGGCCGACATGCGCGACCCCTGGACCGACATTTATTATTACAAAGACCTGCATCACACGCCGCTGGCCGCCTGGCTCGATGCCCGCTATGAGCAGCAGGTCCTCACCCAGGCCGATGCCGTGCTGGTGACCTCGCCCGAAACCAAGCGGCTGTTTCTGGCCAAGCTGCCCACGCTGCCCACCGCCAAGTTCCACGTGCTGCCCAACGGCTACGACGAGTCGGATTTCCAGGAGCAGTCCGCACCGCCCGCTGATTGCCTGCGCATTACTCACACGGGCACCATCACGGAACTGTACCACATTGGCCACCTGCTGGAAGCCCTGGCCGCCTGCGCGGCCCGCCACCCCGAAGTGCCGCTGCGCCTGCGCTTCGTGGGCCAGGTATCGGCTGGGCTGCGCGAGCAGGTGGAGAAGGCTGGACTCCTTGAGATGACAGAGTTTTTACCTTTTGTCCCGCACGACGAATCAATTCGGCACCTGCTGAGTGCCTCGGCCCTGCTGATGGCCATCCCAGACGTGCCGCGCAACTTCGGGATTTTGCCGGGCAAAGTATTCGAATACCTGGCCGCGAACAAGCCGATTCTCTGCGTGGGCCCGGCCGGGTCCGACGCCGACAACCTGCTCCAGGAGTGTGCCGCCGGACAGGCCCTCCCCTACGACGATTTCGCCCTGATGCTGGAGACCCTGGAAGGCCTCTTTGCCCAATGGCGCATCAACCCCAACCTGGACCTGCCGGCAATCAGCCACAAACGGTACTCGCGGGTGGAATTGACCGGGAAACTGGCGGAAATTGTGAGCGCCCGAAGATAGCAAGCCCGTTTCCCATCATGTAAACGCTGAAGTACAGCTACCAGAGCTTCTTCAAGTCCTCGGCCAGCTGCTGGCTGAATGCTTTGCTGGCGGCCTTTTGCAGGTGGTTACCATCGGTGGTGGCGTAGGGCTGCGCGCTGTAATCGAGGTACGGCACCGCCGAAGTAGCCGCCAGCCGCCGCATAAGCTGGTCGAAACCGGGCTGGTAGGTTTGCTCCAGTTGGAGCAGGCCGGGCCCCACCGGCAGGCGCACCACGTACACCCGGCCGTGCTGCTTCAGGAGCTGAATGGTTTGGCGCAGGGCCTGCAACCGGCCCGCCGAGAGGTGCTGCGCGGCGGCCAGGCGGCGGTAATCCAGCAGCTTGCGGGCGGTGCGGGCCCGTACCTGGGCACTGTCGGTGCCGATGTTCACTTCCAGCCAGCCGTCGGGGTGCAGGCGCTCGGTGGCAGTGGCATAGTCCAGTAGCAGGCGGTAGAGCGGTTTGGTCTGGAAGCGGGCCAGGTACGCCAGATTGGGATTTTGGCTCACCTCGTCGAGCTGACCGATGAAGGAATTATCTTCCGGGAAGGCACCTTCCGGGCCGGTCAGGGACAAGGACCACGGGTCGACGGCCACGATGAAAAGGCCATTTTTAGCATCGGGACGAAGCTTGAGCGTGATGCTGCGCAAATAAGCGGGGCCGTAGGGCGAGTGCGTGAGCGTGAAAGCATAATTCAGCAGCGGGCCCTCAAACCTACTGCCCAGTCCGGCTGCCAGCACGGCGGGCTGAATGCCCTGCGCAGCCCGCGATGTGCCAACGATGAGCCCGCCGGCCGGAGGGCTGGTAAAGCGGCCGTAAAACGCATCGACGCGCCCTCCCAGTACCACTGGCCCCAGCAAAAGCAGGCCCACGCCGCTCACCACCACCAGCAGCAGCAGGCGGAAAATCAGGCGCCATCCGGCAGGTGAGAGCGAGGGTTTCAGAACTGAAAGTAGATAAAGGAGGTGCTGTTGAAAACGCCCAGGTACAGCGTCAGGAGCGCGAGGGCCGCGTAGCCGGTCCAGCGCACGCCAAACGGCTGCGCGGCCACCCACGCCTGCAGGCTGCGGTGGCGGCCAAAGTACTCCACCCCCAGCATCAGGCAAACGGCGAAGGCTACGATTGCCAGCTCGGGGCGGTAGTGCTGCGAAAAGTCCAGCAGCAGCGTGGCCACCTGCCGCCCGTCGAGGCCGCCCCAGCCGCTGCCCAGGTGCTGGCTGATGAACACGGCATCAGCCAACGAATTGGCCCGGAAAAACACCCAGGCATACGCCACCAGCCCAAACGTGACCCCGACGCCCAGCACCCGCCGCAAGCCCGGCCGGGCCGCCAGCCCCGTAAGTTGGGCCAGCCACTCGCGAGCCGGCCGCGCCCAGATGCTAGCCACCAGATACAGGCCGTGCAAGCCACCCCAGACCAGAAACGTCCAGTTGGCGCCGTGCCAGAGGCCACTGATGAGAAAAACGGCCATCAGGTTGCCGTAGGCCCGGACCGGCGCCACGCGGCTGCCGCCCAGCGGAATGTACACGTAGTCGCGGAACCAGCCCGAGAGCGAAATATGCCAGCGCCGCCAGAATTCCGGCACCGAGGCCGACAAGTAAGGCTGCCGGAAATTGAGGTTAAAATCGAAGCCCAGCACGCGGGCCGCGCCACGGGCCATGTCGGTGTAGCCCGAAAAGTCGCCGTAAATCTGGAAGGTGAAGGCCAGCGTGGCCAGCAGCAGCACCGGGCCCTCGGGGTGTTCGCGCGGATTGTTGAACACCGGGTTGACCAGCAGCGCCAGCCGGTCGGCCACCACCACTTTCTTGAACAAGCCCCAGGCCATCAGGCGCAGGCCGCTCACCACCCGGCCGTAATCGAAGGGATGCGTGCGGCGGAACTGGGGCAGCATGTGGGTGCCGCGCTCAATAGGCCCGGCCACAAGCTGCGGAAAGAACGCCACGAACAGCGCAAACCGACCCAGATTCCGCTCGGCCTCCAGACGGCCCTGGTACACATCAATAATATAGCCCACCGACTGGAACGTGTAGAACGACACGCCCACCGGCAGCAGCAGCTCGAACGCCGGCAGCACCGTGGCCGGCAAATCCAGGGTCCCGGCCACTTGCACGGCCGTATCCCGAAAGAAATTGAAGTACTTGAAAACGAACAGCGTACCCAGGTTGCTCACCAGGCTCAGGTAGAGGTAGGGCCGGCGGGCCTGCTTGCTGGGCAACTGGCTCATGCGGTAGCCGCTGTAGTAGTCGACCAGCGTGGTGGCCAGCAGCAGCAGCGCGTAGGCCGCCCGCCAGCTCATGTAGAAATAGTAGCTGGCCAGCAGCAGCAGAGCGCCGCGCCAGCGCGGCGCCAGGCCATAATAAAGCCCGACGATTATCGGGAAGAACACCAGAAAATGAAGGGAATTGAATAGCATTCGAACGCGCGGAAGCAGCTCCGGGGGCCAAAGGTCGGGAGTAAGGGCCATTTCCGGGCTGGAATTAAGCAACCGACTTTCCGACGAGTTTTCTCGCAGAGGTTCGCGGAGGTAAAACGCAGAGGTCCGCAGAGATTGCTGTCTGTCCTCCGCGAACCTCTGCGTTTTACCTCTGCGAACCTCTGCGAGAAACAACCGTGCATAAGTCCTATCAGTGTATCGGCCGCCTCGTAGCCCCACATTCCACTACTTTTGCAGTCCTGTTTCGGCTTTTCTATTTTCATGGCGCTCGACCTCAACCACAAATCCATCCTCGTTACCGGCGGCACCGGCTCCTTCGGCAAGCAATTCGTCCGCACGGTTTTCGAGAAATTCCCAGAGGTAAAACGCCTCGTAGTGTTCTCGCGCGACGAGCTGAAGCAGTACGAAATGAGCCAGGAGTTCAGCCCCGCCAACTACCCGGCCATCCGCTATTTCATTGGCGATGTGCGCGATGAGCAGCGCCTGCACCGGGCCTGCGAGGGCATCGACATCGTGATTCACGCCGCTGCCCTCAAGCAGGTGCCCGCCGCCGAGTACAACCCGATGGAGTGCATCAAAACCAATATTTTTGGGGCCGAAAACGTCATTAATGCCGCTCTGGATTGCGGCGTGAAGGAAGTGGTGGCCCTGAGTACCGACAAAGCTGCGGCGCCCATCAACCTCTACGGCGCCACCAAGCTGTGCTCCGACAAGCTGTTTGTGGCGGCCAACAACATGAAAGGCAAGCGCGACCTGCGCTTTTCGGTGGTGCGCTACGGCAACGTAATTGGCTCGCGCGGCTCGGTGGTGCCGTTTTTTATGCAGCAGCGCAGCACCGGCGTGCTCCC
The DNA here is from genome assembly GCF_000715495.1 of Hymenobacter sp. IS2118. Lineage (GTDB taxonomy): Bacteria > Bacteroidota > Bacteroidia > Cytophagales > Hymenobacteraceae > Hymenobacter. Next base: position 11,770 of record NZ_JNLX01000182.1, read on the forward strand.
CATCACCCACCCCGACATGACGCGCTTCAACATTTCGCTCGAAGAAGGCGTCGATTTGGTGCTTTATGCGCTGGAGCATTCCTGGGGCGGGGAGATTTTCGTCCCCAAAATCCCGAGCTACAAAATCACGGAAGTGGCCCGCGCCATCGGCCCGGACTGCGAACAAAAGATTGTGGGCATCCGCCCCGGCGAGAAGCTGCACGAGGCCATGATTACCGAAACCGACGCCCTGAGCACCGTCGAGCTGGACCGCTACTACGTCATCCTGCCATCGATGCCGACCTGGGACGTGGACAAATTCATTCAGCACTTCAACGGCAAGCGCGTGCCGCTGGGCTTCCAGTACGACTCGGCCAACAACGAAGAATGGCTGAATGCCGAGCAGATTCGCGAGGAAATCCGCCGACATGTCGATGCCGATTTCCAAGCATAATTTTTTCAAGCTATTTAGCTGACATCTGTTGGCTAATAGCTGTTTTCAAGTAACAAGCTAACAGCTACCAGCCAATGGCTAACAGCTTATCAATTCCCACCCGCCCCCTGCCCTACGGCCGCCAGCATATCACCGACGCTGATATTGCGGCGGTCACAGCCGCCCTGCAAAGTGATTACCTGACCCAGGGCCCGATAGTGGCCGAGTTCGAAAAGCAGTTTGCGGCCTACGTGGGCGCCCAATACGCCGTGGCCGTGAGCAACGGCACGGCTGCCCTGCACCTGTGCGCCCTGGCGCTCGATGTACAGCCCGGCCAGCGCGTTATCACCACGCCGCTCACATTTGCGGCCTCGGCCAACTGCGTGCGCTACTGCGGCGGCGAAGTGCACTTTGCCGACATTGACCCGGCCACGGGTCTGATTGATTTGGCCAAGGTTCGGGCCTTGCTCGAAACCCGCCCGAAGGGTTATTTTACGGGGCTGATTCCGGTGGATTTTGCCGGGCTGGCCGTGGATTTGGAAGCCGCCCGAACTCTGGCCGACGAGTTTGGTCTTTGGGTTATTGAGGATTCCTGCCATTCCCCCGGCGGTTTTTTCCTCGACTCCCAGGGCCGGGAGCAGCAGTGCGGCAACGGCAGCTTTGCCGATTTGGCCATCTTCAGCTTCCACCCCGTGAAGCATATTGCCACCGGCGAGGGCGGCATGATTACCACCAACGACGAGCGACTGTTTCAGCGCCTGCTGCGCCTGCGCACCCACGGCATCACCCGCGACCCGGCCGACCTGCTGCGCGAGGCCGACGGCGGCTGGTACATGGAAATGCAGGAGCTGGGCTACAACTACCGCCTGGCCGACCTCAACTGCGCCCTCGGCCTGAGCCAGCTCGCCCGCGCCGACCAAGGCCTGGCCCGGCGCCGCCAGCTGGCCGCCCGCTACGACGACGCCTTTGCCCAAACGCCCGGCGTAACGCCCCTCGCGCCCGGCCGCCCCGGCCACGCCTACCACCTCTACGTCATCCAGATAGCCGACCGCAAAGGTCTCTACGACTTCCTCAAAACCCGCCAGATTTTCGCGCAGGTGCACTACATTCCCGTGCACCGCATGCCGTATTACGAAGGACTAGGCTGGCGGGCCGGCGACTTCCCCGAAGCCGAAAAATACTACGCCCATTGCCTGAGCATTCCGCTCTTTCCCACCCTCACCGACGAGGAGCAGGACTATGTGGTGGCAAGCATCAACGAGTTTTCAACTCGAATCAAAAATTAAAAATGAAGAATTAAAAACCCGGAATTGCACCTTACGCACACTGGACCCACTCATTTTTAATTTTTAATTCTTAATTCTTAATTGACTTTGCACACCCAACAAGAAGACTTCTGGTCCGGCGATTTTGGCCGCGAATACACCGACCGTAACTCCCGCCCGCTGGACGAGTGGAACGCGTTTTACCGCGGCATTTTCGGGCACACCAAGCTGGAGATGAACGCCGAATTCCTGGGCGACCTGCCCCGCGACGCCCGGATTCTGGAAGTGGGCTGCAATACCGGCATGCAGTTGGTGGGCCTGCAAGCCGCTGGCTTTGACAACCTCTACGGCGTCGAGCTTCAGCCCTACGCCGTGGAGAAAGCCCGCGAGTTTGTGCGCGGCGTGAACATCCTGCAAGGCAGCGGCTTCGACTTGCCCTTCAAAGACAACTACTTTGATGTGGTATGCACCAACGGCGTGCTCATTCACATTGCCCCGGCCGACTTGCCCCGCATCATGGCCGAGATGGTGCGCTGCTCGCGCCGCTACCTCATGGGCTTCGAGTACTACGCGCCGGAAACCACGTCCATCCCCTACCGCGGCAACGAAGGCTTCCTCTGGAAAGCCAATTTCGCCCAGCTTTTCCTGGATAATTTCCCGGAGTTGCGTTTAGTGAAACAGCAGCTGTACCCCTACGTGAACGAGGCCGAGCGCGGCAACCAGGACGTAATGTTTATGCTCGAAAAAACGGTCTGATGCAGCGCGCCGGCATTATTTCGCAGGTGCGGATGGGCAGTACGCGGCTGCCGGGCAAGGTGCTGCTGCCCGCCGCCGGGCGGCCCCTGCTCGATTACCACGTGGCCCGACTGCGCCAAAGCGGCCTGCCCGTGCTGCTGGCCACCACCACCGAGCCGGCCGACAATGAGCTGGCCGCCTACGCCGAAGCGCACGCCCTGCCCTGCCACCGGGGCAGCGAAACCGACGTACTGGCCCGCTACTTCGAAACGGCCCAGCGCTTCGGGCTCGATGCCATCGTGCGCGTCACCAGCGACTGCCCGCTCGTGGACGGCCACCTGATTGGGGCCGCCGTAGCCCGCTACCTGGCCGAGGACAACCCACTGGCATACCGCTCCAATGCCATCGTCCGCACCTTTCCGCGGGGGCTTGATTTTGAGATTTTTTCCATGCAAATGCTGGCCGAGGCCCACGCCAACGCCACGTCGCCCTACGAGCGGGAGCACGTCACGCCCTACCTCAAGGCCAACCCGGCCACGGCCGGCCGCGTGGTTTACCGCAACGAGGTGTGGCCGGGCGGCGATTTCAGCCGCTTCCGCATCACCCTGGACACGGCCGAAGACTACGCCGTGCTGCGCGCCCTGATTGAGCAGCACGGAGCGGCTGATTTGGGCGCCGCTGACCTGCTCAGCCTGTTGGCGGCCCACCCCGAAATCATGGCTCTGAACGCCCACATCGAGCAAAAAACCGCATGACCTTGCCCGATTCCCTGCGCCTGAACACGTATGGTTTTTACGAAATCAGCGAAAAACCTGCGCCGGAAGCTTTGCAGAAATATTATGAGCAACGCTACTATCAGGAGGCGCTAACCACCTATACGTCAGTATATTCACCCGAAGAGCAGGAGCACTTTACTGGCATGCTGCGCCTGCGTCACTGGGTGCTGGAAAATCTACCCACGGCAGCCGCAATTCCGGGCGAACCGCTACCCAAGGCCGCATCCTGCTCGCAGCGATTTCTTGATATTGGCTGCGGGGAAGGCTGGGCGCTGGCTTATTTCAAGCATCAGCAATGGGAAGTAACCGGCTTGGATTTCAGCAACTTCGCCCTCGCGCAGTTCCATCCCGATTTACTACCCCACCTGCGCACCGGCGACTTATTTGAGAGCCTGCGTCAGCTCGTGGCGGAAGGGCAGCGCTTCGAGATATTATGGCTGGATAACGTGCTGGAGCACGTGCTGGAACCGGCCGAGCTGCTGCGCTTGTGCCGCCAGCTGGTGGCGCCGGGCGGAGCCCTATTGGTCGACGTGCCCAACGATTTTTCGGCCCTGCAACAGCATGCGCTCAGCACCGGAGCCATTGACCGCCCTTTCTGGGTGGTCCTGCCCGACCACCTCTCCTACTTTAATGCAAACGGCCTGCGCAACCTGGCCGAGGACACCGGCTGGCAGGTTGCCCGGCTGCTGGGCGACCACCCCATCGACTTCAACCTGCTCACTCCACACAGCAACTACGTGATGAACCGCGCAGTAGGTAAGGCGGCGCACCAGGCCCGCGTTGCGCAGGACAATTTCTTACTGCGTACGGCACCGTTGCCAGCCATTGCTACTTATTACGAAGCGCTAGCCGGTATGGGGATGGGCCGCAGCATTGTTGCATTTTTGCAGCCGGTTTAAAGTAGTGAGCCATGAGCTACAAGCTGCAATTCACAAGCTTTACTTTTGATTATCAATTGGTTGCCAGCCATCCAATGTATGTTTACTTTTGGCTGACTTCTTAAACAGGACTTACGCCCTCAGCCGCTGGCGCGCCTTTGACGCGTGGCTTGCTGGCTTGGCGTTTCCAAACGCCTCCGTTCGCCCCGGCTGGTCTCTTTGGCCCCGCGCGTCAGAGACGCGGAACCAGTGGGCAACGCGTCGGAGACGCGCGCCAGCGGCTGAGTGCGTAAGGCCTATCAAAGTAGCTAGGTAGCGCTTGATGCCCTTCAACAACTGCCTGCCTAACCTCATCAACCACTAACCACCACTATGTCCGCTATTTCCGTGCTCAGCGGGGCCTCGGCGCCCGAGCAGACCCGCCGCGAAGGCTTTGCCCAGACCCTGCGCGAGTCGCCCATTCCCAACGCCGAGCTGCTCAACAACCTGGGCCTGTATTTGAACCGCCAGACGTTTTCGCGGCTGCTGTTTTTCACCGAGCTCTACCAGCAAATTATCCCGGTGCACGGCGTGGCAATGGAGTTTGGCGTGCGCTGGGGCCAGAACCTGGCGCTGATGCACGCGCTACGCGGCATCTATGAGCCGTTTAACTACAACCGCAAAATCATTGGGTTCGACACCTTTGGCGGCTTCCCGTCCGTCGATGCCAAGGACGGCGACCGGGTGAAAGCCGGCGACTACGGCGTGACGCCCGAGTACCAGGAGTACCTCACCCAAATTCTGGCGCTGCACGAAGCGGACAGTCCCATTCCGCACAAGCGCAAGTTTGAGCTAGTGGCCGGCGACGCCTCCGAAACCGTCCCGCGCTACCTGCGCGACCATCCCGAAACGGTCATCGCCTTCGCGTATTTCGACTTCGACATCTACGCCCCTACCAAAGCCTGCCTCGAAGCCATTCGCCCCCGCCTCACCAAAGGTGCCATCGTGGCCTTCGATGAGTTGAACTGCCCGGAATTTCCCGGCGAAACCCTGGCATTTGATGAGGTATTTGGCGTGGCCAATTATGCCCTGCGCCGCAGCCCGTTGAATCCGCTGATTTCGTATCTGGTGGTGTAGAAACGCGCTTTGGCGCATAGAGTCGCATTATTTCCACTATCAGAACTTTAGAACTGCTTCCTAATAACCATATTCCCCGCAGAGTTGCGCAGAGGTTAAATCGCGGAGGTTCGCAGAGCCGACCGTAAAATTCTGCGAACCTCTGCGATTTAACCTCTGCGCAACTCTGCGGGAAACACTCGTACAATGGCCCCACGTAAGTCATGACAACCTATAAATGCCTGCTGCAGCGCGAATTTACCTGGGAAAACTACCGGCTGATTCCCATTCGCTACGACGACCGGGAGGCCATTCGGGCGTGGCGCAATGCGCAGCTGGACGTATTGCGCCAGGCCGCGCCGCTGACGGCCGCGCAGCAGGAAGCGTATTTCCAGCGCGTGGTGCTGCCGTTGTTCGACCAGGAGCAGCCGGGCCAACTGCTGTTCTCGCTTTTGCACGATGATGAATTAGTGGCCTACGGCGGGCTGGTGCACATTTCATGGCCCGACGGCCGGGCCGAGGTGTCGTTTCTGGCCGACCCTGTTCGGGCGGCCGAGCCGGCTACTTACCGGCAGGATTTTCGGGCGCACCTGCGGCTGCTGGGCCAGGTGGCGTTTGAGGCACTGCAATTCAACCGCTTATTCACTGAAACTTATGACATCCGGCCGGCGCACGTGGCCATTCTGGAAGCGGCCGGATTTCGGTTGGAAGGCCGCTTGCGGGAGCATGTGCAGCTAAAGCCGGGTACTTTTGCCGACTCACTGATGCACGGCCAGCTGGCCGCCGACTATGCCACAACCTTTGATTCTGCCCTTTAAACGAGTTTTCATCAGCGGCGGCGCCGGCGTGATTGGCCAGGAAATGGTGCGCTGCCTGGCCGCGCTGCCCGCCGATATTCAGGTGCTGGTGGGCGACCTTAAGCCCCGGCCGGCTGATTTTCCGGTCCGCTTCCAGTACCGCCAGGGCGACCTGAACCTACTGACCGAAGCAGAAATCGGCGCTTTTGCCCCCGACCTGTTCATTCACCTGGCCGCTACCTTCGAGCGTTCCACCGAAACCTACGGGTTTTGGGAGGAGAACTTTCAGCACAATGTGCGCCTCAGCCACCATTTAATGACGGTGCAAAAGGACCTGCCTTCGCTGCGGCGCGTGGTATTTGCCTCCAGCTACCTCATCTACGACCCGGCGCTGTACAATTTTGTCGAGGTGCCAGCCCAGCCCCGCAGCCTGCGCGAAGACGACCCCATTGCGCCCCGCAACCTCACGGGTATGGCCAAGCTGGCCCATGAAATTGAGCTGCGCTTCCTGCAAACCTTCCGGGCCGGGCAGTTCAGCACCGCCATTCCGCGCATCTACCGCGGCTACGGGCGCAACGGGCGCGACATCACCTCGCGCTGGGTGCGCATGCTGCTGGCCGGGGAGGAAATCACCGTTTATGGGGCCGAATCGTACTTCGACTACCTCTACGCGGCCGACACGGCCGAGGGCCTGCTCCGGCTGGCGGCGGCCGAAACCGTTACGGGCATCATCAATTTCGGTACCGGCATGGCGCGCCGCGTGGCCGATGTGGTGGAGGTGCTACGCCAGAATTTCCCCGACCTGCGCGCCAATTACGTGGCTTCCGACATTCCCTTCGAAGCCTCGCAGGCCGACATGACCCTGTGGAAAAGCCACGTCGACTGGCTGCCGCCCACGTCCTTGGAAATGGCCATCCCCGAAATCATTGCCTACGAAAAAAGCCGCGCAGCCACGGCCACAATAGCCCCGGTGCCCGGCCATATCCTCGTCAGCAGCGCGGCGGCCAAAGTGCCATTGGTGCAGGCCGTGCGTGCGGCGGCCCAGCGCCTGAACCCCGCGATAAAAGTGGTGGCCGGCGACCTGAACCCGGCCTGCCTGGCCCGGCACGTGGCCGATGCCTTCTGGCACATGCCGACCACGACCGACGAGCACCTGGCCAATATTATTGCCTATTGCCAGACGCACGGCATCGGCTACGTTGTGCCGACCCGCGATGGCGAGCTGCCTTTCTGGAGCCGGCACCGCGCCGCCCTGGCCGAGGCCGGGATTGCGGTGCTGGTGAGTGCGCCCGAGGCCGTGCAGCGCTGCCTCGACAAGCTGGAATTTGCCACGTTTGGGCGCGAAAACGGCCTCCCCGTTATTACCACTGCGCTCTCGCTGGATGGCCTGACCGATGGCGGGCGGCAGCCGGGCCTGGTGCCCGCCGGTTTCGTAGTGAAAGAACGCAACGGCGCCGGCTCCCTCAGCTTGGGTCTGAACCTGTCCGAAGCCGCCGCGCTGGCCCACGCACGAGGCCTTCAAGCTCCTGTCTTCCAGCCCTTCATCAAAGGTCAGGAAATCAGCGTGGATGCCTACGTGGGGCGCAACGGCCGCGTCCACGGCCTCGTGCCGCGCACCCGCGACGTAGTGGTGCGCGGCGAATCGCAGGTAACCACCACGCTCCCGGACGCAGCGCTCATCGCCCGCCTCGTGCCCCTCGTCGAAAAGCTGGGTTTGTACGGGCCACTGGTGCTCCAGGCCCTGCTCACCGACGATGGCGCGCTGCAAATCATCGAGTGCAACTGCCGCTTCGGCGGGGCTTCCACCCTGGGCATAGCGGCGGGGGTTGATTCGTTTTTCTGGTTTTTGCAGGAAGCCGCCGGGGCCGATTTACAATATTTCCCGTTCCGCCCGGCAGCGGGCCCGCTGCGTCAGGTGCGCATGGCTTCTGATTTAGTCGTCAGTTGTTAGCACTCAGGCGCCAACCTCACCCCCTAGCCCCCTCTCCCCAGGAGAGGGGGAACTAGTTTTTAGCTTTAGGCGCTGGTGACTAGTTTTTTAGAACTAGTGTTAGTTCCCCCTCTCCTGAGGAGAGGGGGTTAGGGGGTGAGGTTGGCGTCTGGGTGCGCCCATATGAATAACCAGAGACAACCAAACCCTGCTCAACCATGCCCGTTCTCGTTTTCGACCTCGACGACACGCTCTATCCCGAGCTGAGCTACGTGCACAGCGGGTTTCGGGCCGTGGCCGCCATGCTGAGCCCGCTGCTGGCAGTGCCGGCCGAAACCCTGGCCGCAAGCATGATAGCCGAAGAAGCCACGCAGGGCCGCGGCCAGGTATTCGACAACGTGCTGCGCCAGCACGACCGCTGGAGCAAAATTTTGGTGGTCACCTGCTTGCGCACGTATCGGCAGCACCAACCCACATTGGCCCTCTACCCCGATGCCGCGCGGTGCCTGGCCCGATTTGCGGCCGAGCCGCTCTACCTCGTCACCGACGGGCACAAGGAGGTGCAGGCCCGCAAAGTGGCCGCCCTGGACGTGCCCGCCCGCGTCCGCCACGCCTACCTCACCAACCGCTACGGCCGCCACCGGGCCAAGCCCAACCCGCACGTATTCCAACTCATTTGCCAGCGCGAGGACGTGGCGCCCGACCAGGTGCTGTACGTAGGCGACAACCCCCGCAAGGACTTCGTAGGCATCAAGCCCCTGGGTTTCAAAACCGTCCGCATCCTGCGCGGTAATTACGCGCATCTCGAAGCTGATGCCGCCCACGAAGCCCACCGCCGCATTCAAACCCTGGACGAGCTGACGGAGGAGTTTCTAACGTCGCTTTTCGCGCAGCCGGCGGGGTTGGTTGCGTGAGGTGTATGTTCGAATTACCGTTTTCGTAAACCCATGCTCGTATAGCCGACCAATGCTTATTGGATTTGGTATATCATTTCGTCCAAGGCCAGGCATACATTCTGTTTGCTGTCGGGCGATAACCGCAGGCTGTCTTGCAGGCAACCTATTTTCACCCTGTTGAGCACGCGAACCGCTTCTTCGTAGCTGCTGACTGCGAAAATGGTCGCATCCAGTCCCGGTCCGGGAGAAATCCTGAAATACAACGCTCCTTTCTGGTCTATGGGCGTGTAAGCCGTTGTCGTGAAGGGATGGCCAACCAGGCTCGTTTTCAAGAGGAAGGCAATAGAGTCGAACTCGGAACTGGACACGGTTGCCACCTCATCCAACGACCCTAAAAACAACTGGCTTCCGTTCCCACTGTGGACCACTATCCTTGCACCAATCCTCACACTTTGAGGGTCGCCTAAGATGAGGATGTACCGCTTATCCGTCTGCGATTGGCTTAGGGGTATGGTTCCTGCCTGTTTCGTCGCTTGGCAGCTAATAAGTAGGATGGCTATTATTACAGGGAGGGCACACCGTTTGGCCAGTGCTGTGCAAGCCCTAGACAGCGTGCGTAATAACATCTTAAAAGTTGGCGTTGAGTTCGCTAATGATACGAACAAAAACCCTACTTTCCCCAAACTACCAACAGCTGCCCAACCACAGGTACGTACAGGTTTAAGAAACCAGTCTACGAATCAAAGTTTACGAAACGAACCAACCAAATGATTTTTCAAAAACTTAAATAGGCAATTCTAACCACCTGCAACGGGACTGGACAGTTTTGGATTGCAGTTCAAAAGCCGTTTCCCGTACGCAGCGCCGCTGGGAAAACCCAGTCCCTACCTTTGCGGGCCTGATTGGCTTTCCCTGAACATGACTGAAATTACCATCGGCGGCCGGCCCGTCGGCCCCGCGCACAAGCCGTTTATCATCGCCGAAATGTCGGGCAACCACAACCAGAGCCTGGACCGCGCTTTGGCGCTAGTGGATGCGGCGGCGGCGGCCGGCGTTGATGCCCTCAAGCTGCAAACCTACACGGCCGATACCATCACGATGGACACCGGCTTTGCCATTGATGAGGAAGGGCAGTCGCTGTGGGAAGGCAAGAATCTGTACCAGCTGTATCAGGAAGCCCACACGCCCTGGGCATGGCACGCCGAGCTGTTTGCCCGCGCCCGGCAGCACGGCCTGCTGGCGTTCAGCTCGCCGTTTGATGAAACGGCGGTGGATTTTCTGGAGACGCTGGACGTGCCCGCCTACAAAATCGCCTCGTTTGAAAACGCCCATTGGCCGCTGCTGCGCAAGGTAGCCGCTACCGGCAAGCCCGTGATTGTGAGCACCGGCGCCGCCACCCTGGCCGAAATCGACGATGCCGTGCGGGTGCTGCGCGAAGCCGGTTGCCGCGAGCTGGTGCTGCTCAAATGCACCAGCACCTACCCCGCCTCGCCGGCCAACACCAACCTGCGCACCATTCCGGTGCTGGCCGAGACCTTCGGCTGCCCCATCGGCCTGAGCGACCACACGATGGGCGTGGGCGCGAGCGTGGCCGCCGTGGCCCTGGGCGCCTGCGTCATCGAAAAACACTTCACCCTAAGCCGGGCCGAGGGTGGCGTAGATGCCGCGTTTTCGCTGGAACCGCACGAGCTGAAAGCCCTGGTGGAGGAAACCGAGCGCGCCCATCAGGCCCTGGGCACGGTGCAGCTCTGCATCCAAACCGGCGAGGAGAAAAGCCGCCTCTACAAGCGCAGCATCTACGTGGCCAAACCCATTGCCGCGGGCGAGAAATTCACCGCCGACAACCTGAAAATCATCCGCCCCGGCGACGGCCTCTGGCCCCGCCACTGGGAAACCGTGCTGGGCCGCACCGCCACCCGCGACCTCAAACCCGGCACGCCGTTGACGTGGGAAGTGGTTTAGGGTAAGAGGGTAAGAGGGTAAGAGGGTAAGAGGGTAAGAGGGTAAGAGGGAGCTACTTTCAGCTGGGATTTTAGGTTTCGTACGCATGTCAACTTCACCAACGACGACAACTCCTACCTTCCCACCCTCATACCCCCAAACCCTAATCCCCCGCCTGCGCGACATTTTGCAGCTGCGGTTTACGGCCATTTTTGCCGCGTTGCCGCCGGCCGCGCTGGCTGGTATTTCGCCCGCCAACCCGGTGAAGCGCTTGGCGCGGGTGCTGGGCTACGCGGGCCTGCGGCTGGTGGGCAACGTGTTCCGGCCCGTGCATTGCCCCGAAAACCTGCGCGGCGCCGTGTGGCTCTACGTGGTGAGTGCCAACAACTACGACGCCCTGGAATTTATCCGTCAGGCCCGGCCCGATGCAGTGCTGGTAGCCGGGCAGGCGAAGAACATCGGGCGGTATAATGGTTCGGTAAACCGGCTGTCGCTGCGGCGCAAGCTGCTGTACTACTGGCAGTTTCCGGTTGCTTTTGCGGGCTTGCTGCAAACGGAGGGCAAGCGGGCGTGGCGGTTTTTTGATTTTATTTTTTACGCCATCGGCTACTACGAGGTGTACCGGCGGGCCCTGCGCCAGCACCGGCCCCGCGCCGTGGTGTTTTCCAACGACCACAACGACGACACCCGCTCGCTGCTGCTCGCCTGCCGGGCCGAAGGCGTGCCCACCGCCTACGTACAGCACGCCAGCGTAAGCGCCAATTTCCCGCCCCTGGGCTTCGACCTGAGCCTACTGGAAGGCCAGGACGCGCTGGACAAATACCGCCTCTGCGGCCCCGTACACGGCCGCGTCGAGCTGGTGGGCATGCCCAAGGCCGATGCCTACCTGGCCCGCCGCAACACCGCGCCCGCCGTGCGCCGCGTGGGCCTGGCCTGCAACATTCACGACCCGCTGCCGGCCCTCACGGCCGCGCTGGTGCACCTCACGGCGGCCCTGCCCGAACTCACCTTCACGCTGCGCCCCCACCCCAGCGACGGCCGCGACTTTGCGCCGCTCCGGCAGTTGCTGCCCGCGCTGGAATGGTCGGATGCGCGGCAGGAAAACGTGTTCGATTTCCTGCTGCGGCAGGATGCCTTGGTGGCCGCCGACACCTCCACGCACCTCGAAGCCACGCTGCTGAACGTGGCCAGCGTGTATTTCCGCTTCGGCACCAACCCGCTCACCGACGACTACTACGGCTACGCGGCCAGGGGCCTGGTAGCGCGGGCCGATACCCTGGAAGAGTTGGCCGACCAGCTGCGCACCTACGCCCGACACAAGCCCACCGACTTGTACCGCCGCGCCGCCTACTACAATGCTACCCTCGGCACCCCCGACGAAGGCCGGAGCCAGCCCCGCACCCTGGTCCTGCTCAACAACTGGCTCGAAAACCCGCAATAGCCCGCGTGAGGTCGGGCCGGCACCGCCGTACTTTTGCCGCTATGCCCGCCAATTCATCGCCTGCCGTTATACCGCCGCCAGCTGCCGCGCCCGTTTCCGGGGAAGTGCGGCTGGCGTACGTGCTCCGGCATTTCAGGCTGGCGTATGAGAACGTACCGGACGTGGAAATTGGCTACGCCGGGGCCGCTGCCATTACCATAGCGGATGGGGCAGCAGGATTTTTCCAGCAGCAAGCGCCCTATCCGCCCGCGCCCAATTTCCGCGAATGGGCCGGGCAGCTGGTGCCTTTCTTCTTCGATAACCAGCCGGAAGCCGTGCTTCTGGGAAAATCACCTGGCAAGGCTCGCATTGGAGTTGATGTCATCTCGGCGGCATTTTATCTGCTTAGTGGCTGGCAGGAATATTTCTCGGAGGCACGCGACCAGCACGGGCGGTTTCCCTACGCCGCCAGCGTGCAAAAGCAGTACAGTTTCGTGGCGCTACCCGTGGTCAACTATTACTTTGAGGTGCTGAAAACCGCCGTGGAGCACGTCACTGGGCAGGTACTACGGCCCAAAATTTGGCAGGAAGGCGCACCTTTCGCGGCCTTCGTCACGCACGATATCGACAACCTGCGGAGCGGCTGGAAAGCCCCGGCCAAAGCGGCTTTGCGGCGTGGGCAGCTCCTGAAATTCGGGCAGCTAGCCTGGCAGCATCTGACGCGGCCCGACGCCTGGGACAATCTGGAAGCCGTAGCGAATACCGTTGCAGCATACGAGGCCAAATCCACGTTTTTCATACTGCCCAGTCAGCAAACCGGTGCCAACGGCGTGCGGAATGCGGATTATCAGCTAACCCCACGGCTGAGGCGCCAGCTGCAAACCCTGGCGGCTCAGGGCTGCGAGCTGGCCCTGCACGGCAGCATCGGCACGGCTACTGATTTCGGTTCGCTACGGTCAGATTGGAAAAACCTGGGCGTGCCCAAGACCACCGGCAACCGCTTCCACTACCTGAGCTGGGAGCCGCGCCGCACGCCGGGCGTGCTGGAGGCCGCTCTGGAACTAGGCATCGGCTACGATACCAGTCTGGGTTTTGCCGAACATTTCGGGTTTCGCAATTCCTATTGCCACCCGTTCTATCCCTTCAATTTTCAAACCGGCACGGGGCATGGTTTCCTGGAAATTCCCCTCAACGTGATGGATGCCACACTGCACCACCCGAACTACCTGCAGTTGGCGCCCGATGCCATATTGCCCGCGTTGCGCCCCATGCTGGCCGAAGTGGAAAAGTTTGGCGGCGTGGCCACCATCCTCTGGCATAATGACCATTTCGACCCCGCCAACACCGCCACCGGCCCCCGCCAATTTGCCGAGCTGATGGACTACCTGCAACAACGAAAAGCGGCGTTTCTTACCGGCCGCGAAATCCAGCAGCAAATCACGCCGTAGCCCACTCAGTTACTCTATCACTCAGTCGCTCCTTCACTCCCTCACTCCGTCACTCTTTTGGGCATCGTTCAGCGCCAGGGCATCCGCAACACCCTGATTTCTTACGTCGGGCTGGCCATTGGCTTTGCCAATACCATCCTCATCCTGCCCCGGCTGCTGACGTCGAGCCAGATTGGCCTCACGGCGGGCGTGCTGGTGCCGCTGGCCACCATCGGGGCGCAAATGGCGGCCTTTGGCTTTGCCAGCGCGGGCATGCGCTACTTCCCGTTCTTCCGCAACCAGGGGCGCAACCACGGCGGGTTTTTTCCGCTGCTGCTGGGGCCGCCGCTGCTGGGGTTTTGCGTCGTGGCGCTGCTCATGTGGCTCGGTAAGCCGCTGGTGTTGCAATGGTACGCCAAAGGCGACGACGCCGCCCTGCTGGCGGCGCATTACGCGGTGGCCATTGGCCTGGCCGGCTGCATTATGCTGGGGTCGTTGCAGGATGCCTACCTGAAGTCGCTTTTTCACACCTCTTTCTCCTCTTTCGCCCAGGAAATTCTGCTGCGCCTGATGCTGGTGGGAGCCGCCGTAGCCTACAGCCAGCACTACATCAGTTTTCACGGCTTTGTGCTGGCCTACACCGGCGCCTACGCGGTGGTAGCGGTGCTGCTGGCCATTTACCTGGCAGCCATCGGCGAGCTGCACCTGCGGCCCACGCGGGCGGCGCTACGCATCAAACCCTTGGGCGAAATGCTAGGCTTCGGCGGCTTTATGCTGCTGAGCAATATTTCCGGCACCGTACTGCTCAACATCGACACCCTGTTGGTAGGCACCAAGCTGAGCCTGGCGGCAGCGGGTATCTACCTCATTGCCACCAACATCAGCACGGCGCTGGTCCTGCCCTTCCGGGCGCTCTATAAAACTGCTTTTTCGCTCATTGCCGAATATTGGAAAGAAGGCGACATGGCCAAAATGGCTGATTTCTACCGCCGCAGCACCCGCATCAACACCCTGTTGGGTTGCTATTTAGCCCTGGGCATTGGCCTGAACCTGGACTTCATCTACGGGCTGGTGCACCGGCCGGAATACGCGGCGGGGAGCGTGGCCGTGCTGCTGCTACTGGCTGGCCGGCTGGTCGATGGCATCACCGGGGTCAACGGCATTATTGTGGCCACCTCGCCCCGCTACCGCTTCGATTTGGTCTTCAATATCTCCCTTGCCGCCGCGGTAGTCGGCCTGAACTGGGTACTGATTCCGCGCATGGGCCTGGCCGGCGCGGCCCTGGCTTACTGCCTGGCCCTGGTCAGCATCAACGTGGCCCGCACCTGGTTTGTGTGGCGCTCCTACGGCCTGCAGCCGTTCGATGGCCGCATCCTGCGTATCCTGGCCGTGGCAGCGGTAGCCGGCACGACGGCCTGGCTAATGCCCGACACCGCCAATTCCTGGCTCAATCTGCTGCTGCGCGGCGGCACCCTAACGGTGTTGTACGCGGCCGGGGTTTTGCTCACCCGCACCGCACCAGAGCTCATCAGCCTGATTAAGGCGTTGAAAGCGCGGTGGAATGGCGCATAACAGGTGTAGGAACGCGCCAAGGCGCGTTCCTACAAAACATGACGCAGTGGGTTGGCACGCAACAGTACCTGTCTATCCGCACCAGAACCTAACAGCAGCTGCCGCCGGCCGCTTCGCCCGTGGCCTTGGCTGAGGCCGGCACCGGGCCGCAATCGAAGAGACCGAAGTGCTGGCTTTGGTCACCTACTACGTTGAAAAAGGTGGCGTAACGGGTGTCGCGCAGCATAGCGGCGGTGTTGCCGCACACCAGCACGGGCCGGCCGGTTTCAAAAGTATGGTGGTCGTCGAGCACGAATTGGGTGGGCTGGCCGGGCACGGTGCCCAGGTAAGTGGCCACCTGGCCGTGGTCCTCACACCGGTCCTCCAGGTCGAGTTTGAAAGCCCGTACTGTTAAGGAATAGAAACCAATATTGCCGACTTTGGCTTCGATTTCGGGGTTGTTGATGGTGAGGCGGCGGCTGGCAAACAGGCGGTAGTCGTGCACGCCCAGGCCCGTTAGCAGACGCCGAAAGTCCTCCGTATACAGGGCACCGCTCAGGCATTCGCCGTACAGAATAGGGTCCTGGCGCAGCGCTTCGGGCACGCGCCGGTCGGCAAAAACATCGGCGATAAAAAGCTCCCCGCCCGGCTTCAGCACCCGGAAAATCTCGCGGTAGGTGGCCTCCTTGTCGGTACTCAGGTTAAGCACGCAGTTGCTCACCACCACGTCCACGCTGTTGTCGGGCAGGCCGGCGGCGTGCAAATCCTCGATGTAGCCGTGGCGAAACTCCACGTTGGGCTGCGCAAAGCCAAACTTTTCGGTATGGAAACCGATGTTGCGTCGCGCCACGTCAAGTTGCTCCTCGGTCATATCCACGCCAATTACGCGGCCGGCTTCGCCCACCAGCTTAGAGAGCAGGAAGGCGTCGCGGCCCGAGCCGCTGCCCAAATCCAGCACTGTACAGCCCGCAATGGCTTCGGGAATGCACACGCCGCAGCCGTAGTATTTATCCAGAACCTCGGGCGCGAGCTGGGCCAGAATGCGGCGGTGCGCCAGCGGCACATCGTCGGTGCAGCAGGCGTTGGTGAGCAAGTCCTGGCTGGTTTGCAGCTGGATGCCGTAGTATTCCTGTACCTGGGCGTGGGTGTCGGTGGTGGGCATAAAAATAAGATTAGAAGCGGTACTGGTAACCGGTTAGTCCAGAGGTGTTCAACGTCGAGAAAGCAAATGCAGCGGTCACCGACCTCCGCTAATCGTCCTCATAATCCAGGCCCATGCAGGCATTGAGGGCCTGCAGCAGTTCGCTGGCAGCGTGCTGCTGGCCGGCTGAGCGGGCCACTTTCAGGCCGGTGCGGTAAACTTTTTCGGCTTCATCCGGCTTATTGAACTGCTCAAGCAGCTTGCCGGCGTGGTAGTAGGTGCCCACGTAGTCAGGGTGTTCGGTCAATAGTTTCTGATAATATTCCCAGGCGCGTTCCGGCTCCTGCGCCCGGTATTCGGTTGCCAGGGCGTAGATGGTGAAGGCGTCGGTCGGGTCATCTGCATAGAAAGCCAATAGCTGCTGCAAACGGGTGGGCGGGGTATTCATTAGGGCGAGAGTTTTGGTTACCTTTGGGGCAAAATTGCGGCTTTTCCGGCGTAACTCCCTTGTTGCCGTTTGCTGCCGAAAGCCGGTATTTCCCTATAGGTTGTTATGCATGCAGCCTTTTTCTGTGTTTTAGACCACCCAAACCCCGTTTAGATGAAGTTTCTGGTTTGTATTTCCAACGTGCCCGACACGACCACCAAAATCACCTTCACGCCCGATAACAAGGAGTTCAACAAGGCCGGTGTGCAATTCGTGATTAACCCCTGGGATGAGTACGCCCTCACCCGCGCCATCGAGCTGAAAGAGGCCTCGGGCGGCACCGTTACGGTGCTCAACGTGGGCGAAGCCGACACCGAGCCCAACATCCGCAAGGCCCTGGCCATTGGCGCCGACGACGCCATCCGCGTAAACGCCGCGCCCAAAGACGCCTTTTTCGTGGCCGAGCAGATTGCTGCCGTAGCCAAGGAAGGCGCCTACGACGTGATTTTGATGGGCAAGGAAAGCATCGACTACAATGGCTTTCAGGTGCACGGCATGGTGGGCGAAATGCTGGGCATTCCCACCGTGGCCCCGGCCATGAAGCTCGACCTGAGTGGCAGCACCGCCACCCTGGAGCGCGAAATCGAAGGCGGCAAGGAGATTGTGACCGTGAACGCCCCGTTCGTAGCCTCCTGCCAGCAGCCCATGTGCGAGCCCCGCATTCCCAACATGCGCGGCATTATGACGGCCCGCACCAAGCCCCTGAAAGTAGTTGAAGCCGTAGGCGGAGCGCCCCGCACGCAGGTTACCGAGTTTGCCTTGCCCCCCAAAAAAGAGGGCGTAAAGCTGATTCCCGCCGAAACCGCCGGCGACCTCATCAAGCTCCTGCGCAACGAAGCCAAAGTCATTTAGTGTTAATTAATAATTAGTAATTAAGAATTATCAATTGCGATAAGTTCTGGCAAATCATTCGCCAGAACATATTTCAGTCTTTAATTCTTAAATGCCGATTATTAATTCAGCAGTTAGGAATCAGCACAAGCTTCGTGCGATAATTCTTAATTACTAATTTCTAATTACTAATTACAAAACCATGTCTGTATTAATTGTAGTTGAGTGCGCCGAGGGCGAAGTGAAGAAGTCTTCGCTGGAAGTTGCTTCGTATGGCGCCGAAGTGGCGGCCATGCTGGGCACCACGGCCACGGCCATTGCCGTGGGCGAAGTCACGGAGGCCAATCTGGCCACGCTGGGCGAGCAGGGCATCACCAAAGTGCTCCATGATGCCGAGCCGCGCCTGAAGGATTTCGTCAACAATGCCTATACCAAGCTTATCGCCACGGCGGCCGAGCAGGAACAGGCTAAAATCATCATTCTGGCCAATTCCAACATTGGTGCGGCCGTGGGCTCGCGCCTGTCGGTGCGGCTGAAAGCCAGCCTGGCCACCAACGTGGTGGAGCTGCCCAAGCTCAACGGCGACCAGTTTGTGGTGCGGCGCGGGGCTTTCTCCGGCAAGGCGTTTTCGGACGTGGTGCTGAGCGGCGACCGCAAAATCATTGCCGTTAAAAAGAACTCGACCGAAGCCAAGCACGAAGCCGGCAAAACGGCCGAAGTGGCCAGCTTCTCGGCCCAGCTTTCAGACGCCGACTTTGCCGACGCTCCTTCCCAGGTTATCATGCAGGACCAGGCCGGCGGCATTCTGCTGCCCGAGGCCGACCGCGTGGTTTCCGGCGGCCGCGGCATGAAAGGCCCCGAAAACTGGAACCTGATTGAGGACCTGGCCAAAGCCCTGGGCGCGGCTACGGCCTGCTCCAAGCCGGTTTCGGACGTAGACTGGCGCCCTCACCACGAGCACGTGGGCCAAACCGGCATCACGGTTTCGCCGAACCTGTACATTGCCTGCGGTATTTCGGGCGCTATTCAGCACCTGGCCGGCGTGAACAGCAGCAAGGTGATTGTGGTCATCAACAAAGACCCCGAAGCACCTTTCTTCAAAGCCGCGGATTATGGCATCGTGGGCGACGTTTTTGACGTGCTGCCCAAGCTCACCGCTGCCGTAAAGGCGCTGGGTTAAGTTTTTTTTTGATTATTTGGGGACTTGGACGCTTGGATTTCGTAAGAAACCCAAGCGCCCAAGTCCCCAAATTCTTTTTCGGCGCGGCACGGCGGGCGCCATTGTGGCGGCAGATGGCCGGACTTTTCTTTATTTGCACGTCCATCCAGCTTCTCCCCGGCGCCGTACTTGTTTTCTAAGTTCCCAAGACCCCACTTCCCCAGTCCCTTGAAAAAAATCCAGCTTGAAATCCTGGGCCTTTCGTCCAGCCAGTCGCAGTCTGGCTCCTTTGCGCTGATTTTGGGCGAGCAAGGTGGCAACCGCCGCCTGCCCATCATCATCGGCATGTTCGAGGCGCAAAGCATCGCCATTCAAATCGAAAAAATCAGTCCCAACCGTCCGCTCACCCACGACTTGTTCAAATCATTTGCCGAGCACGTGCATGTGGTAATTCTGGAAGTAGTGATTTCTGATTTGAAGGAGGGCGTATTTTATTCGCGCATTGTGTGCTCCGACGGGGCCACCACGTTCGATATCGACGCCCGCCCCTCCGACGCCATTGCCATCGGCCTGCGTTTCGGCGTGCCCATCTTCACTGTTGAAACCGTGCTCAGCGAGGCGGGCATCATCCTCTCGGACCTCGACGAGGGCGAAAGCGACCCGGACGACGAAGACGAGGACGAGGATGACATCGATACGGACACGCCCCGACCCAGCAAGTCGCAGCCCGAGCCGCGCGACCCCAGCGGGCAGGTTTCGTTGGACGAGCTAACCAAAATGCTGGCCCAGGCCCTCGAAAAAGAGGACTATGAAAAAGCCGCTAAAATCCGCGACGAGCTGAACAAACGCAACGGCTAATCACGGATTTAGCTGGGCTCGGCTAATTTCACGAGTTATCAGTTGGCGGCTCTTTGGGCTGTTGAAACATCGAAGCGCCCCGGCTGAATTGGCCGGGGCGCTTTTCTTTGCGGGCATGAACGCCCCCGACGAGTCCCTCAGCTACCCCATTGGCCACGCACAGCTCCCCGATGGCCCCCTCACTCCTGCCGAACGCACGGCGTTGATTCTACAGCTAGCCGAGCTGCCCGCGCAGCTGCTGGCCACGGCCAAAGCAGTGGGCGGCGAGGGCCTGGAACGCCCGTACCGGCCCGGCGGCTGGAACGGCCGGCAGGTAATTCACCACGTAGCCGACTCGCACATGAACTGCTACTTCCGCTTTCGGCTGGCCCTGACGGAGGAAAACCCCACCGTGCGGCCCTACGACGAGCAAGCCTGGGCCGAGCTGCCCGATGTGGCCGCCACGCCCATCACGGTGTCGCTGGCGCTGCTGGAGGCCCTACACACGCGGTGGGTCACGCTGCTGCACCACCTAAGCCCAGCGCAGTGGCAGCGCACGTTTTACCACCCCGGTACCCGGCGCGATTTTACGTTGGACCAGGCGCTGGTTCAGTATGCCTGGCACGGCCAACACCATCTGGCCCATTTAAAATTGCTGCTGCCAGCTGAATAGATTCGGGGTCGAAAATTAATAAATATCCGCTGCGGGGCGGTTTCGGGGCATTTTGGGCTTTACTTGCGGCTTCCGCTTCAGCAGGCCCGGCTTGCGCTTATTGCAGTGAATTATGCCCCCGAAAAAGCACCAAACCTCCATCAAGGACCTCGCCCAACAGCTGAACCTATCGATTTCGACGGTTTCGCGGGCATTGGCAGACCACCGCGACATCAGCGAAGCCACCAAGCAGCGGGTGCGCCAGCTGGCCCAGGAGCTGAGTTTCCGTCCCAACCAGCTGGCCGCGGCCCTGCGCAAAGGCCACAGCAAAAACCTGGGCGTAATTGTGCCGCACATCAAGGGCTATTTTTTTCCGGCCGTACTCAACGGCATCGAGAAAGTGGCCACCCGCGAAGGCTTCAACGTGATGATGTGCCAGTCGAACGAGGACCTGCGGCGTGAAAAACGCAATATCGAAACCCTTCTCGACGCGCAGGTAGAAGGCATTCTCATGTCGGTTTCTGCCACCACGCACCCCGAAACCGAGCATTTTGAGCAGGTGCGGCGGCAGGGAATTCCCCTGGTTTTTTTCGACCGTGTGCCCGAGCTGCCGCAGAGCATGGCCGTGGTGCTCGATGACTTTCAGGGCGCTTACCAGGCCGTGTCGCACCTCATTGCGCAGGGCTGCACCCGCATTGCACACCTCGCCGGCCCCCAGCATCTCAACACCAGCCGCAACCGCTGCCTGGGCTACCTGGAGGCCCTGCGCGCCCACGGCATCACGCACGAAGAACAGTGGCTATACTCGCTGCCCACGCTAACCCACGAGGCCGGCCGCTTGGGCATGCAGCATCTGCTCGACGCCGCCCCGCAGCTCGACGGGCTATTTGCGGCCTATGCCATTCCGACGGTAGGCGCGCTGGAAGTACTGCGCGAGCAGGGGCGCCGCGTGCCGCAGGACCTAGCCCTGGCCTGCTTCAGCAACGAGCCCTTCACGGCCATGACCCAGCCCCAGCTCACGGTAATTGACCAGCGGGCCGAGCAGATGGGCGAAACTGCCGTTCGGCTTTTCCTGCAGCTACTGAAGCGGGGCCCGGTGTACGCCCCGCCTCACCTCGTGCTGAAGCCAGAATTAATCATTCGCAACTCCTCGCTGCACCGCTCGCAGGAAAGTCCCGTTGCCGGACGCTAGCCCGCAGCCGGGGGCAGCGGCACGCCATTTCAGCTATATTCCGCCGTTTTTTCCGCTTTATCCTATTCCTATGAAACCGGCATTGACAAAGGAGGCATTGTTTGAAGAAACAGCGCACCAGTTAACCAAACAGGGTTTTATCATCCGGCAACAGGACCAAAGTCGGCCTTGGGGTGGTTTTTTCGTCCTCGATGAGGCACAGGCCCAGCAATTTGCCAACCTTTATTTTGATGGAATTTTAATTGAGGAGCTGCGGATTTCCGGCAAGCTCAGCCCCAAGGTATTGCTGGTGGCGCCGCAGCAGCGGCTTTCGTGGCAGTACCACCACCGCCGGGCCGAAATCTGGAAAGTGGTGCACGGCCCCGTGGGCGTGGTAACCAGCCCCTGCGATGCCGAAGGAGAACTCAAAACCCATTTGCCAGGTCACACCATCAAAATTCAGCAAGGTGAGCGCCACCGGCTGGTGGGGCTCGAAGACTGGGCCGTGCTGGCCGAAATCTGGCAGCACACCGATGCTGAGAATCCCTCCAACGAAGAAGACATTGTGCGGGTGCAGGACGATTTTGGCCGGTAGTTTTTAAGCCGTTAGCTTCTTGCTAATGAATGCTGCGCCTAGCTGATAATTCACGCAGCGCGACAGATTAATGATGAGCTAACAGCTAGCAACTTAAATACCGCCGCCGTAGGTCACGTTATCCGTAATCGCGGCCAGGCCACCTTCCGATTCGTCGTCTACTTTTTTGGCGGCGCGCACCAAGCTGCTGCTGAAGATGAATTCTTTGAGTTCGGGGACTTCCGCGTTGAGAATTTCGTCTTTGGTACCGTCCCACAGTTTAAGGCCCTGGTGCAGGAAAATGATATGCTCCCCGATTTCAATCACGGAGTTCATGTCGTGGGTCACGATTACGGTAGTGATGCCGTATTCGTGGGTGATTTCGCGAATCAGCTCGTCGATTTTGATGCTGGTGGCGGGGTCGAGGCCGGAGTTGGGCTCGTCGCAGAACAGGTAGGTACACTGCGGCGCGATGGCGCGGGCAATGCCCACGCGCTTTTTCATACCACCCGAAATTTCGGCCGGCATTTTATCGCCGGCTTTTTCCAGCCCTACGCGCTTGAGGCAAAACTCCACCCGGTCGCGGCGCTCGGCAGGCGACATTTCAGGCGTGAGCATTTGCAGCGGAAACTCCACGTTCTGGGCCACCGTCATCGAATCGAAGAGCGCCGAACCCTGGAACAGCATCCCGATTTTACGGCGGATTTCCTGCCGGATATCCACCTTGCTGTTGGTAAAAATGGTGCCATCGAAGGTGATGGAGCCAATATCAGGCTTCATCAGGCCCACGATGCACTGGAGCAGCACGCTTTTGCCCGTGCCCGAACCGCCAAGTAGCAAGTTGCACTTGCCCGTTTCGAACACGCACGAAATGCCTTTGAGCACGGGCGTGCCGTCGAATGCCTTCTCGATATTAGATACTTCAATCATCTTATTGAGCTTCAAGCTTTCAGCTGCACGCTGCAAGCCTATTCGTAGTTAATTGAAAGTGTTGATTAGATACAGCAGCAACAGTTTACGCTTACTGCTTGCCGCTCTCAATAAATTAAAGCAGCAACGCTGCCAGGGCAAAGTCGGCGATGAGAATGGCAATGATGGAATTGGTGACGGCGCCGGTGCTGGCCGCCCCTACTTCCAGGGCGCCGCCGGTGGTAAAGTACCCTTTAAAAGAAGAAATACCCGATACCAGAAACGCAAAAACCACGGCTTTGATAAGGGCAAAGAGGATATTGTAGGGAATGAATTCGGAGCGAATGCCTTCTATGTAAGCCTGAGCCGTCATTACGCCGGTGAGCGTGCCGGCCAGGTAACCGCCCAGGATGGACAACGCCATGGCCAGAATCACGAGCAGCGGGAACATAACCAGAGCCGCAATGATGCGCGGCAGCACCAGGTACGAGGTCGAATTGATGCCCATCACTTCGAGCGCCGATACTTGCTCGGTGATGCGCATGGTGCCCAGGCCGCCGGCAATACTGCTGCCCACCTTGCCCGCCAGCACGATGCTGGTGATGGTGGGAGCTAGCTCCAGAATGGTCATTTCGCGCACCATGTACCCAATGGTGGACTGCGGAATGAGCGGGTTGGTGAGGTTATAGGCAATCTGGACGCAGGTTACAGCCCCGATAAAGGCCGAAACGATGGAGACGATTAATATCGAGTCAACCCCGATGAGCATGGCCTCGTCGATGGTGCGACGCCAGAGCACGCTGAAACGTTCGGTGCGCGTGACCATGCCGCGCAGAAAAATAAGGAACGTGCCGAAAGTTTTGAGCATGGAACGGTAGTAAGAAATTAAAAACCGAAGTTTGGACGGGCGTGTTGCTACCGACGAGTGGCTGCATGCCGCGCCACCTTACGTAAAATGACGTGCTGACAGTGCAAACGAACGAAAAAATTATTGTCGTGACCGGCGGCAGCAAAGGTATTGGACGGGCCGTAGTGTCTCGCTTTTTGCGTGCTGGCTATCCCGTTGCCACCTGCGCCCGCTCAGCGGCCGATTTAGCCACCCTCACAACCGAGATGCGGGCCGAAGTTCCCGGCGCGGTATTGCACACGCTGCCCGCCGACCTGAGCGTAGCCGAAGACTGCGCCCGTTTCACCGCCTTTGTGCTGGCGCTGGGCCGGCCGGTGGAAGTGCTGGTGAACAACGCCGGCGCCTTCATCCCCGGCCGGCTGCAGGACGAGCCCGCCGACGGCTCCCAGCTCCGCCAGATGCTGGCCGTGAACCTGCTCAGCGCCTACGACGTGACCCTGGCGTTGCTGCCGGGCTTCATTGCCCAGGGCCACGGCCACATTTTCACCATCTGCTCCACGGCCAGCATCACGGCTTATCCCAACGGCGGCTCCTATGGCATTGCCAAGCATGCCCTGTTGGGTTTCACCCGCAACCTGCGCGAAGAGCTGAAAACCAGCGGTGTGCGCGTTACGGCGGTGCTGCCCGGCCCCACCCTCACGGCTAGCTGGGCCGGCATAGACCTGCCCGCCGACCGATTTGTGCAGGCCGAGGACGTGGCGGAAGCCGTATTTTCGGCTTATTCGCTCTCCCCGCACGCCGTGATTGAGGAGCTGTTGATACGGCCGCAACTGGGGGATTTGGGGTAGAGTTGATACGGGCTAGAACTTCTAAACTCTGGGGCACTTACCCGGTCAAGCAGTCCCCCTTATTCGGGCTTGGCGCTGCCTTTACCGGTTACTTTGATGTCGACTATGTTCGGCGCCCCGCCGTAGTAGAACGTCCCCACACCGGCCACCAGTCCCCCAACGGCTTCGGTGGCGCGGATGAAGGCGTCACCATCGCTGAAGCGGTCAAGGGTGAAGTAGCAGCGGCGCGAGTCCAGGTTGCGGGCAAACAGGCGCCCACCGCCGCCCAGGATAAAGTTGAAGCCTTCGGTGGTGCCGCGGATATTTATGTCGCCCACTTCGTACAAATCGAGGTACACCTGGCGGGCTTTCACGTTCAGGTCGAAGTCGCCGGCACCGGTAAGATGGAAGAAAATGGTGTCTTGCTCAAACTGCCCGGCGGTGCTCACGTTACCCTGGCCGCGCAGAAATACGTCGGTAATGGTGGGCAGGTGCAACGTCACCTCGCGGGGGGTGTCGTAGCTGCGGGCCCAGTTGCAGCTGCTGGTGTTGGCAATTTCAAGGCTGGTGCCTTTGCGGGTGAGTTCAATATCGCCAATCAGGTTTTCACCGGCCCGCACTTCGGCATACGTTTCAGTGTCCTGCACAATGCGCACGTCCACGTTATCGAGCGCCGTGATGGAAATTAGCCCCGGCGCCACGTCACGCCGTTCGGTGATGACCTTGCCGGTGCTTTTAAGACAGTCGCCGCCGTGGCCGGGCTGGCAGGTGCTCAGGCCCACTACCAGGCCCAGGCCCAGGCCGGCGCGCACCAGCCCGGCCAGCATCCCAAACCACCCCTTGCCGCTAACTTGCGGCCGCAAACTCGTATTGCACATTTGCCTTCTTACTTTTTTCAAAGATAAATGGACCTCACTGGTAAAGTTGCCATCGTTACCGGCGCGAGCAAAGGAATTGGGCGTGCCACGGTAGAAGCCTTGCTGGCGCGCGGCGCGGCCGTGGCCGGCTGGGGCCGCACCGCCCCCGAGGGCTTGGTCCACGACCGTTTCAAGTTTTTTGAGTGTGACGTACGCGATGAAAATGCAGTATCCGAGGCACTTACCAGTACCCTACGCGAGTTGGGGCCCGACGTTCAGGTGCTGGTCAACAATGCCGGCCTGGGCATTGCCGGCCCCGTCGACGGCTTCAAAACCGACGATTGGAAGCTCATATTCGACACCAACGTGCACGGCACTTTCTTCTGTTCGCGCGCCGTGCTGCCCCACATGAAACGCCAGCAAGCGGGTCACATCATCAACATTGCCAGCATTGCGGGCACTACCGGCATCGAAAATATGGCCGGCTACTGCGCCAGCAAATTCGCGGTGCGCGGCTTTTCGCAGTCGTTATTTAAAGAGGTGCGCAACGATGGCATCAAGGTAACGTGCATCAGTCCCGGCTCGACGCAAACCAACTTTTTCGATGACATTCCCGGCACCACGGCCAACGACTCGATGATGAGCCCGGCCGACATTGCCGGTTTCATCATCTATTCCCTGGAAACGCCCTTCAACTTTCACGTCGTGGAAGTGGAAATGCGCCCGTTGCAACCCAAAAAGTAGGCACGCGCCTTGGCGCGTTCTCGTCCATCAGTTTGCGCCCGGCTTGCTGTGCGATTTCACCCGGCGGCCAATCTTTACGCCGAACGCGCCAAGGCGCGTTCCTATACCTTTCGTATTTGGTCGTCCACCGATTACAAATAATCACCCCTGCCGTTGAGCGCTTATGGTTGAAATAGAAAACCTGACCAAAACCTACGGCACCCAAAATGCCGTGGACAACATCAGCTTCACGGCGGGTAAGGGCGAAATCGTAGGCTTTCTGGGGCCGAATGGCGCGGGTAAAAGCACGACCATGAAAATTGCCACCGGCTACCTCCCTCCCACCGCCGGCACGGTGCGCGTGGCCGGGTTCGATGTGCGCACCCACAGCCTCGACGTGCGACGGCGTGTGGGCTACCTGCCCGAGCACAACCCGCTTTACCTCGATATGTATGTGCACGAGTACCTCGAATTCATCGGGTCGGTGCACGGGCTGCGAGGCGCGGGCCTGCGTAACCGCGTGGGGGAATTGGTGCGCCGCGTGGGCCTGAGCCGCGAGCAAAACAAGCAGATTGGCGCGCTCAGCAAAGGCTACCGGCAGCGCGTGGGCCTGGCCCAGGCCCTCATTCACGACCCCGACGTACTCATTCTGGACGAGCCCACCACCGGCCTCGACCCCAACCAGATTCTGGAAATTCGCCAGCTCATCCGCGAGGTAGGCGAGGATAAAACTGTAATTTTCAGTACCCACATTCTGCCCGAAGTCACGGCGCTGTGCTCCCGCGTACTCATCATCAGCCGGGGCAAGCTGGTGGCCGACAGCCCGGTGGCCGAGCTGGCCGCCCGCGCCGCCGGTGAAACCGTCGTCCGTGCCGAGTTTGAAGGCCCCGTGGACCTCGCCAAGCTGGCCCAGCTGCCCAACGTGCGCCACGTAGAGCTAGCGCCCGATGGCGCAGCCCTCCTCCGCACCGCGCCGGGCACCGACGTGCGCGCCGCCGTGTCGCGCCTGGCCGGACAAGAGGGCTGGATTCTGCTGGGCCTACGCCAGGAGCAGCAGAGCCTGGAAGAAGTGTTTGGGGAACTGACGAAGTAGTGCCGCATGGAAGATTCCAGCAGAGTAAGGGAATGGATAGAAGCTGGCAAGCAAGTCGGCAAATATGATTTTATAGGCGAGGGAGATGAGAGATACTTGCTATCAATTGGAGTGCAGAAATGGGAAGGTGAATACAAGCTTTATTTATTCAAAGCCAATGAGGTTAAACTGCGAGACATTGATTACTACGATTTTGAAGGCACAATCAAAGTGACGCATTTAGAAGAGCTTAAACACTTGATTAGTGTATTATGTCCATTCAATTTTAGTGAGCTTACACCTATAAAAGGTCAGAAAATATTCAATCCGGCATTCGACTAGATTTCCGCCGTGTTAATACATTTATTCCGTTCGCTTGCATGTTAACCATCCTCCAAAAAGAATTCAATGCCTTCCTGAACTCCCCCGTGGCCTACGTGGTGCTGGGGGTTTTCCTGATTGCGACGGGTCTGTTCGTCTGGGTTTTTCCCGATAGCAGCGTGCTCGATTACGGCTATGCCGATTTGCAAACGCTGTTCAACCTGGCCCCATGGATATTCCTGTTCCTGATTCCGGCCATTACCATGCGCACGTTTGCGGAGGAGAAAAAGGCCGGCACCATCGAGCTGCTGCTCACGCGCCCGCTCACGGATGGGCAGATTATCGGCGGGAAGTACCTGGCGTGTTTCCTGTTGGCGCTGCTGGCGCTGGTGCCCACGCTGCTCTACTACTATTCGGTGTATAAGCTAGGCAGTCCCGAGGGCAACATCGACTCGGCCGCGACGGTGGGCTCCTATTTGGGGCTGGCGCTGCTGGCGGCGGTGTTCGCGGCCATTGGTGTGCTGGCCTCGGCCCTCACCCGCGACCAGATTATTGCGTTTCTGGTGGCCGTGGTGGGATGCTTTCTGGTGTATTCGGGCTTCGATTCGCTGGCCTCGGTGCTGGATGGCAGCGCCGCTTATTACGTGGGCCAGATGGGCATCGCAGCCCACTACCGCGACCTGAGCAAAGGCCTGGTGGACTCGCGGGATTTGGTGTATTTCTTTAGCGTGGTGGCTGTGGCGCTCCTGGCCACGCGCCTGGCCCTGCGCAGCCGGAACTGGTAGTTTCTTAGCTGTTAGCTAACAGCGTTAAGTTTTAAAGTCGTCTTGTGGAAAATACTCCTAATGAGCTAGCCGCTAATAGCTCACGGCCAGCCGCTAAAAAACGTGACCTGCTTTCGTTTGCCGCCATTGTCGGCTTGCTGCTGCTGTTCAATTTTGTGGGCCAGCGCTTCTTTTTTCGGCTCGATTTGACCGAGGAAAAGCGCTACACCATGTCCGACGCCACCAAGAAGCTGCTGCGCGACCTCAAGCAGCCGGTCACCGTCACGGTGTACCTCACCGGCGACTTCCCGCCCGCTTTCCGCCGGCTGGAGCAGGGCGTGCGCGAAACCCTGACCGAATTTCAGGTTTACGGCGGCGCTAATCTGAATTACATTTTCATCGACCCCAGCGCCGGCAGCACCGAAGCCGCCCGCAACGCGTTCTACACCACGCTCTTCAAGAAGGGCTTGAAACCCACCAACCTGGGCGCGACCGAAAACGGCAAGCGCGTGGAGAAAATCATCTTTCCCTACGCCGTAGTCAGCGTCGGCGGCAAGGATAAGTCCGTGCTTTTATTGCGCGGCAACCAGGCCGCTCCGGCCGAAGTACGCCTCAACCAAAGCATTGAGGGTCTGGAATATGAGCTAGCCAGCACCATCCGCACGCTGGTACCGGGCCTGCGCAAGCGCATTGGCGTGGTGGAAAACCACGGCGAGCTGACCAACGTGCAGGCCGGCGACATGCTGGGCACCTGGCAGCAGCAGTACGACGTGTTCCGCGTTACGCTGAGCCAAGTAAAAGACTTGAGTTCCCTCGATGCGGTGGTAGTGGCCCAGCCAAAAACGCCTTACACCGAGGACGAAAAATTCAAGCTCGACCAGTTTATCACGCAGGGCGGCCGGGCGCTGTTCTTCATCGATGCCCTGCGCGTGGACCTCGACAGCGTGGCCCGAAATGGTGTTGCTTTGGCCACGCCCTACGAACTCAACCTCGACGACCTGTTCTTCAAATACGGCCTGCGCCTGAACCAGAACCTGTTGCTCGACCTAAACAGCGGCCAGATTCCGCTCGTGACCGGCATGGACGGCAACAAGCCCAAAATTGAGCCTATGCCCTGGCAGCTCTACCCACTCATCAACAAGTTCAGTGCTCACCCCATCACCCGCAACCTCGATGCGGTGTACCTGAAATTCACGGGTAGCATCGATACCGTGAAGGCCACCGGCATCCGCAAAACGGCCCTCATGAGCACCTCGCGCTACACGCGCGCCCTGCCCGCCCCCGTGCCCATCAACTTCAACGACGCCCGTCTGGAGCCCAACCCCAAGCTTTACCAAAAAGGGTTTCAACCCGTAGCGTATCTGCTCGAAGGCCAGTTTCCGTCGCTATTTGCTAACCGCGCCCGGCCCGGCACGCTGCAATTTCAGCCCGAAAAGCCAGCCAATGCCAAGCCCAGCAAAGTCCTCGTTATCTCCGATGGCGACTTCATCCGCTCCGAAATCGACTCCAAAACCGGCAACCCCTACCGCCTGGGATTCGACCGCCTCGCCAACACGGAATTCGCCAACCGCGAGCTGGTTCTCAACGCCACCGACTACCTGCTCGACGAAACCGGCCTCATCGCCGTGCGCGGCAAGCAAATCACCCTCCGCCCCCTCGACAAAGTGAAGCTGGCCGAAGAGCGCCGCCGCTGGCAGCTCCTGAACCTGGGCGCGCCGCTGGTGCTGCTGGGGCTATTCGGGGCCGTGCGGGCGTGGCGGCGCAAGCGGCGCTACGCGGGGTTTGGAGGGTAGAAGCAGTATTTTAGCTCCGCACATTAAATTAGAAAGTGCAGTAAAACGGGAGGTTTTTTAGACGGTATCATTGAAGAAATAATCACCAATGTACCGTTGACTCCGGTGGGCTTTGGGTATTTATGGCTACGGCACCGGAACAAAGCGCAAGTGAAAGAAGCTCTCGCCAAAGAGTACGGGAACAGCTACGCAAACGCAGGAAGTGCTGTAGTACTCAATCTCGTAGCAGCTACAGGAATAGTGTTAGTACTTGGATTACTAGCTGCGCCGCTACTTCATTGGCTGAAGAACTAGATTTTCTCCAATTGTTGAGCGCTGTGAAATATTCGGGCGATTTCAACTTTGTCGGTTTGTTCCAGCCGGTAAATAATTCGATAATTACCCGACTGAACTTCTCTTAACTGTACATCTTCGAATTCTGGAACCGTGCGTCCGCTTTGCGGAAAATCAGCCAGCATCCGGGTACGGCTAATTAGCTGGTCCATCAGCTTCTCCGCGAATCTTGGAGAAGCTGACTCGAAATACTCTCGCAGCCGCTGCAAGTCATCAATGGCTGCGTTGGCCCAAATTACTTGCGCCATGACTTCACCAACTGTTCTACTTCTTCCTGCGTTCTGGATTCGCCTCGGTCAAGCTGGGCTAACCCCTCTTCCACTTTCTCAATAAAAATCAGGCGCTCGACCAATGCGTCCAAATCAAAGTTTGGAGGCAACGAGCTAATGGCTTGGTTTACGGTTTCTCGGGTCATAGCAGTCAGCGTTAAACGTGTTAAATATACGGCCTGTCCTCAAAGAAACGGCATTACCGGAATAGCCGTTCACAAATCCCGGCCGCCCTTCCAAAGCCCGCCCGCGCCCCCTATCTTTGCCCTCCGCCAACCCCCATCCCCTAGCCTCGCCCCATGAAATTCATTGTATCCTCCTCCGCGCTGCTCAAGCAGCTGCAAAGCATCAACGGCGTGGTTACGAACAACCCCGTGGTGCCCATTCTGGAGAACTTTCTCTTTGAGATTGAGGCCGGTAAGCTCACCATCACCGCCTCCGACCTGGAGACGAGCATGATTACCGAACTGCCCGTGGAGGCCCGCGACACCGGCCGCATTGCCGCGCCGGCCCGCATCCTGCTCGATACCCTCAAGAACCTGCCCGACCAGCCCGTGACCTTCACGCTGGACGAGGAAACCTACACCATCGAAATCAGCTCGGCCAACGGGCGCTATAAACTGGCCGGCGAGAATGCCGCCGACTTCCCCCGCGTGCCGGTGGTGAAGGGCTCGGCCCCGATTGAGATGCCATCCTCGTCGCTGGCGCGGGCCATTAACAAAACCATATTTGCGGTGAGCACCGACGAGCTGCGCCCGGCCATGACCGGCATTCTGGTGCAGCTGGCCGACTCACAGGTAACTTTCGTGGCCACCGACGGGCACCGCCTGCTGCGCTACCGCCGCCAGGACGTGGGCGCCGGCCAGACCGCCAACCTCATTATCCCGCGCAAAGCCTTCAATCTATTGAAGGGCACGCTGCCCTCCGAGGCCACGCCGGTGAAAATGGAGTTCAACCAGAGCAACGCCTTCTTCTCCTTCAACCAGATGCGCCTCGTGTGCCGCTTGATTGACGAGCGGTACCCGGACTACGAAAACGTGATTCCGGTGAGCAATCCCAACAAGCTCATCATCAACCGCGCCGAGCTGCTGAATTCGGTACGCCGCATCAGTATCTACTCCAACAAAACCACCCATCAGGTGCGCCTGCGCCTGGCCGGCTCCGAGCTGGTAGTTTCGGCCGAAGACCTGGATTTCAGCAACGAAGCCAAGGAAACCCTCACCTGCCAGTACGACGGCGAGGACATGGAAATCGGCTTCAACGCCCGCTTCCTCCTCGAAATGCTCTCCAACATTGACTCCGAGGAAATCACATTGGAGCTGAGCACGCCCAACCGCGCCGGCCTGCTCATGCCCACCACCCCCGACGACAACGAAAGCATCCTGATGCTGGTGATGCCGGTAATGCTAAATAATTACGTCTAAATCGCTGATTTTCGCTGATTAGCCGTGATTTCGCTGACTGAGGTCAGCACGTAGGTAGCGGCTATCGAATCTAGCAGTAGCATTGCTGCACAAAAAGAAATCAGCGAAATCACGGTTAATCACATAAAAATCAGTGATGAAAAAATCAGAAATTCGTTTCAGCATTGCGCTGGATGCCAATAAAGTACCCGAGGCTATCAGTTGGACGGCCACCGATGCCGGACCGGATATTCACTTTGCCAAGGCCATCAATATCGCGCTATGGGACCGGGAGCAGGTGGGCACCATGAAAATTGACCTCTGGACCAAGGACATGCCCGTGGACGAGATGAAGCGCTTTTGCGTGGATAACATCGGCTCGATGGCCGAGAACATCGTGACGGCGACCGACGACAAGGAAATGGCCGCCAAAATGCGGGCCTTGTGCAAGGAGCTATCCGATTACCTGGACAAGCAGGAACAGGGTCAATAGGCCTTTAAGGCACGAAAAAGCCCCGTCGCGCAATGCGTGACGGGGCTTTTTCGTGATGTAAATTTTTGGCAGCTTGCCGCGTAAAGTTAGCGGGCGCTTTTTCCCAGGTTGCCGGTGGGCTTGCTTACTGGTTTTGCCTTTGCTGGTCCTACCACTGCATCATTGGCACGAGCCGGAGTAGGATTCTGCACAGCATCGGCTAGCAGAATGCTGGACGAGTTGGACGCGTAGTCTCTGTCAAAGTTGATGAAAGTAGCGCGCGAACCGTAATAGCTGCTGTACTGGTCGTTGCTGAGCACGGCTAGCAGTTCGCGGTCCCGCTCTTTGCACACGCCGTTGCACTGCTCATCGATAAGCTTTTGGTTGCCGGCATTCTTTTGCTCAATGGCCGCCATTTTGGCAACTTTGTCGGCGTTAATAGCGCGGAGCTTACTGGCCTGGTAGCCGTTGAGCCGGAGCGTGTGCACCATGTGGTTGCTCAAACGGTCGGCACGGGCGGCTATTGGATTCAGGCGGGGGCTGGCCTGGGTTTTGTCACGAAGCTGCACGGTAGAAACCTGCGGCGCCTGCTGCGCGGAGGCAGCACCGGCCAGAAAAGCAAGAGTAAGGGCAACAAAAGTGGTTTTCATAGTCATCGTCGTAGGGTTTTGGTAACACTTACGCAAGGACCAGGCCAATCGAAAGTGGCTTGGTTGGCTTGTTTAACGATGAAAACCCGTTTTCGGTTCGGGATTACCGTCCCCAGATAGCGTTTGCCGAATATTCTACCAGCGGTTTTTCCACATCATCGACTCGACCGGTTTGTCGGTGCGGTCGTTGTATTTGGCGCTCTGTTTACGGTTGTAGAAAGTCGTCACATCCCCCTGCACCAGGAAATAGATGAGCTGGCCGATGGGCATGTGCCGGTACACCCGCACGGGCATCGACACGCTGATTTCCAGCGTCCAATGATTACAAAAGCCCACATCGCCTTTGCCCGCCGTGGCGTGGATATCAATTCCCAGCCGGCCCACGCTGCTCTTGCCTTCCAGAAAAGGCACGGTGGCGTGAGTTTCGGTATACTCCTGCGTCGCGCCCAAGTATAATTTGCCCGGCTGAAGGACGTAGCCTTCAGTTTCGTGAATTTCGAAGGTGTCGATTTCGTTGTGCTTGCGGGCGTCCAGCACTTCGTCGCGGTAGGTGGCGAGGTAGCGGCCCAGGTGCACATCGTAGGAATTGGTACCCAGGCAGCTGCGGTCGTAGGGCTCGATGATGATGGTGCCTTTTTCGATTTCCGCGAGGATTTGCTGGTCGGTAAGAATCATTTGGGGAACGGGCTGGAACTGGAATTTGAAGGCTGAATTACGCCGCGGGGGCAAATTCAGTAATTAATCGTCGTCGTGGCCACGGGCCCGGCCGGTGGGTTCGTAGTCGTCCTCATCCTCCTCGTAGCGGTCTTCGCGCAGCTCCTGCGAGCGGTCGGGACGTAAGCGGCTGGCCAAAGTGCGCGGTTCGGGCTCCGGCTCTGGGTCGGCGGCGAGGTTGTTGATGCGGCGGCTCATGGTGGGCAGCACGTTAGTCATCAGGTACAGAAGCATTACCACGCTGGCCACGCTGCACAAAAGCGTGAAGTAGTCAACCCAGTCGTGGCGCGGCCCGGGGCCGGCATCCGCTGTAGGGGCAGCGGCGGTTGTGAGCGGCTCTTCCTCCGTTGATGAAGCGGTGGTTTCATCGTCGTAGGTGGTTAGCGGGGCCGCCAGGGCGGTTTCGGGTTGGGCATCAGCAGTGGGCACGGCGGCGGCGTTGGCGGCCGCTCCGGAAGCATTGAACTGCGCCGAGGCCTGCTGAATCAGGCGCTGCTCGGCCCGCACCAACGCCACCCGCTCGTCGCGGGGCAGGTTGTGAATAAAGAACTCGAAGTTGCGGTCCAGCAATACGGAGTTCAACTGCTTTTCGAACTCCGCCAGCGTGTTGGGACCATTGCCGAAGCGGTTTTTGTAGCGTTCAGCAATGCCGTTATAGTTCATAAACAGCTGCTTGAGTGCAGCGTTATTCCCAAACTCGTCGAAGCCGCGCCGCGCTGCTGCCGTCCGCAGCGTAAGCGGAAACTTGCCGCGGGTGAACGACTTGTCGTACACCGTTTCCATGGTGCGGAAGTTCAGCTCGTCGATGGTTTTATCGAAAAGACGCTTGTTGGCTTCAGCGGGCGTTTGAGCGTAGGCGAGCCCCGTGAGGAGCAGAAAGAAGCTTAGCAGGCGAAGTTTTAGCATGGGGCAAAGGTATAGCGCAAGGTTTCACGAAATTGAAAAATTAAGTTTCGCAAAGGCTAACGACTGCTCCGGTCCACAAAGGCCGGTAGTGGCGGGCCTTTGCGAAACTTAATTTTTCAACTTCGCGCTACTTGGCGCGGTGGGCTTCCACCAACGATTCGCGGCAAGCTTTCAAATACATTTCCACCAGCTCGTCGGTGATGGCCGTGGACACGAATAGCGCTTCGAACTGCGAGGGCGCCAGGTAGATGCCGCGGTTGAGCATGGCGTGAAAGTACCGGCCGAAGGCGGCGGTATCGCACTTTTTGGCATCGTCCAGGTTCACTACCGCGTCGCTGGTGAAGAACAGGCTGAACATGGAGCCCACGCGGTTCACGGTGTAGTTCAGGCCGAGCTCGGCGGCAATGGCGCGGGTGCCGTCGGCGAGGCGGGCACTGCTTGCTTCCAGGTCGCGGTACAGCTCGGGATGCTCGTGCAGGTAGCGGAGCTGGGCCATGCCGGCCGCCGTGGCCATGGGATTGCCCGAAAGCGTGCCGGCCTGGTACACCTTGCCGGCCGGCGCCACGCAGTTCATAATGTCTTCGCGGCCGCCATAAGCGCCCACGGGCAGGCCGCCACCGATGATTTTGCCCAACGTGGTGAGGTCGGGCCGGATGCCGTAGAGCTGCTGCGCCCCACCCGGCGCGAGGCGGAATCCGGTCATCACTTCATCGAAAATAAAGACAATGCCGTGGGCCGTGCATAAGTCGCGCAGCCCTTGCAGGAAGCCCTCGGCGGGCACTACGAGGCCCATGTTGCCCACTACGGGCTCGAGTATCAGGGCGGCAATCTGGCCGGGGTTGGCCGCAATCAGGGCTTCGACGGCGGGCAGGTCGTTGTAGGGCGCGGTGAGGGTGTCCTGGGCCACGCCGCGCGTCACGCCGGCCGAGTCGGGCTCGCCAGCGGTGAGGGCGCCGCTGCCGGCGGCAATCAGAAAGGCGTCGCCGTGGCCGTGGTAGCAGCCTTCAAACTTGATAATTTTGGCGCGACCGGTGTAGCCGCGGGCCACCCGCACCGCCGACATGCAGGCCTCGGTGCCGGAGTTTACCAGCCGCACTTTTTCAATACTAGGCATCATTTCCCGAATCAACTCGGCCATTTCCACTTCGCGGTGCGTGGGCGCCCCGAAGCTGAGGGAATGCGGCAGCGCCTGGCGCACGGCGTCGAGCACGATTTCGGGCGCGTGGCCCAGTATCATCGGGCCCCAGGAATTGATGAAATCGACGTAGCGGTTGCCGTCCACGTCGGTAACCCAGGCGCCCTGGGCGCTGTGCATGAACACCGGCGAGCCCCCCACCGAGCGAAAAGCCCGCACCGGCGAATTCACGCCCCCCGGAATCAGCGTTTTGGCACGTTCGAAAAGGGCCGCGGAAGTTGACAGATTGAGCATTGGCGAAGTTGTATTCATTAATTTGATTTCGATAGCCAATCCCAGAAACAATTATCTGGCGGGGAATGGCACACAGGCGGCTCCAAGTAACCGTATTTCATTTTGTCTCTCATGCTGAGCTTGTCGAAGCATCTCTACCGCTTCGTTGAGACCATCCAACGGTGCGGTAGAGATGCTTCGACAAGCTCAGCATGACACCTTTTCTACTGCGGTTACTTTTGCACTAATGCTTGAAAGCCAGCCGCAGTCCGGGCCGACTCAGCGCAACACCTGCGTTTCGAGGTTGGTGAGCTTGACCACGGGCACCACCTGGTTATCATGCGCCCCGCCCACGTAGCTCTGGCCCTCAAACACCGCACCCGGCATTTGGGGCGCGCTGGCCAAGCCTGCCTGAAACGCCGGGCCGTACTGAAACAGGGCCGAACCGAAGTACAACAGCATTTCAAACCCTTGGTTGGCAAAAGCGGAAGGCGGCACGCGCTGGCGCTGCAGATACAGCTGGCGAAACCGCCGATAACCGGGAGCCTGGTCATCGAAATACCTGGGGTACATGAGGTACACGTTCGCATTGTTGAACTGCTGCACGTCCAGGCGCACGTTTCCGAGCCAGGAACCGGGACACAGCAGCGGCGGCCGCTTGGCGGCCGGCTGCTGCTGCATGATACTCAGAGCATAGGGGCCGGTGCGGCGGTTTTCGGACATCACCACCACATGCCCAGCACCGGGCAGGTCGAGCCCAGTAAAAGCCGTGTTCAGGCTTTCGTCCACGTCGGGGTTGAAGCGGCGCAGGAGTCCGATTTTACCACCCTGGGCTTCGAAAGCAGCTTTGTAGGCGGCGGCAAACGCGGCATCGTCCCGATTGTCTTCGTGCAGCAAAACGCCGGGCCGGCTGGTGCCGAATGCGCTGGCCGCAAACTGCGCTGCCAGCCGGCCCTGGGTGGTCGCACTGGGGCTAAACAGGTAGTGCCAGGGGTTATCAAGCACCAAATCACCGTCTTGCGACAGGGGGTTCACGCACACAATCTGGTGCTCGCGGGCGTAGCGGGCCAGCAGCCGGGCCCCGGACTTATACACCGGGCCGATGAGCAAATCCATGCCGGCCAGCTCGGGCTGCGCCAGCACTTGCTTCAGGGCCAGGGTATCGGCACCGGTGTCGTAGGCAAACAGCTGCAGAGTGCGCCCCGCGCGCTGCAGACTGTCCTGGGCCAGGCGTAGGCCGGCGTACAAGTCGGTCACGAACTGGTTTTTGCGCTGGGTTTGCCAGCTAGGGTCGTTAAGCTCAAAAGGCAGCAGCACGCCCACGTTATAGGTGCTTTTTTTGGCTACGCGGGCCGGGGGGCTGTAGCGGTTGCGGTCGAGGGCAAACCGGGCCACCAGCGCATCGAGCTGAGCCCGGTCGGCTTCGCTGAAGGCGCCGCCGAACACGAGGCGGTCGGCGTAGGCCCGGCCCAGGGTAGCATCGGCGGGGTAGCGGCGCAGCAGCCGCTGCCAGGTGCCACGGTCGGTGAGGCGCGGCAGGTACTGGGCCTTCATCAGCTCCCGCTCGGGGGTGAGGCGGGCGTCGGGCAGCAGCGCCAGCGTTTTAAAGGCGGTGTCGAAATCGTCCTGCTCAAAAGAAACCTGCCCTTGCAGAAAGAGCACATCGGGCAGATTGGGGTAGGTCGGATATTCGGTCCGGAGCAGGTTCAGCAGCTGTTCAGCCTCGGGCCAGGCCTTGAGGCGGGCCGCCGCCACGGCGCTGAAGTAGGCGGCATCGGCGGCGCGCGCGAAGCGGGCTGCGGGCTGGGCCAGCGGCTCCAGCTCTTTCAGGGCCGCCGGGTACTTGCCCTGGTCGAGCAGGGCTTTGCCGTTGCGGTAGCGCGCATCGGGCGACGCCGCGCTGGTGGCCGGCCCGGTTGCTTTCGGCTTGGCAGGCACCTGGGCCCGCGCGGGGCCCGCCATTACCAACATCACCGCCAACCCGGCCAACACAGAGGATATATGATTCATCTAAAAAACCCAAAAAGCCAGACTTAGCCTTATTCGCACAAAGGTACGCGGCACAACCAGCCGACGGTGCGGCAAATTTCGCACCCGGTTTGCCCGGTAGGTTGGCCAAATGCACGTTCGGGGCGTGGTTGCGGCTATCTTCGCTCACCATGGCCATCTCTTCGCTGGCGCTGCGCCGCCGCCTGCCGCTGTTCTTCGTGCTGGCCCTTTCGTTGGGGCTGAGCTTCGCGCTGATTGGGGTGCGGGTGCTGCTCACGGGCAAGCTGCAGTTCGTTTTTCTGCTCTGGAACCTGTTTTTGGCGGCCCTGCCCTTCGGCCTGAGCGCGGCCCTGAGCGTGGCGGCCAAGCCGCCCCGGCCCTGGCTGCTGCTGGTGGTGGGTGCCATGTGGCTGCTGTTTTTCCCCAACGCCCCCTACATCGTCACCGATTTATTTCACCTCGAAAGCCGGCCCGGCGTCCCCTACTGGTACGACCTGGCCCTGATTCTGAGCTGCTCCTGGAACGGGCTGATGCTGGCCTACGCTTCCCTGCTCGACATGCACGCCCTGGTGCAGCGCCGGCTGGGCTGGTGGCCCGGCTGGACGTTTGCCACGGTGGCGCTGCTGCTCAGCAGCTTTGGCATCTACCTGGGGCGCTTCCTGCGCTTCAATTCCTGGGACGTGCTGGCCAATCCGCTCACGCTGTTTTACGACATTCTGAACCGGGTGGTCAATCCCCTCAGCTATCCGGGCACCTGGGGCGTAACGGTGGTTTTTGGCGTGTTTTTGTTGATTGGCTACGCCACCGTGCGGCTGCTGGGCCGTCCGCCCGATGAGTAATTTCGGCGCACGCTGGCAACTTTATTTCTCCTTTTAGAAGGTATAAACGAATTCCAAATAGCCGTCTGGCAACGCTGCTACCTGCCGAAAATTAAGCCCTTGCAGCAGTCGGATGGCCGGGAAGTTATTATTGCCTGTTATCGACACAATTCGCTGTAGGGCCAGCTCGGTTTTGCCGAATGCGACGGCCAGCTGCAGGGCTCTGGCCATGTACCCGCGGCCCCGAAACGGCGCCAGCAGCACGCACCCCAATTCGCCCTGCTCCTGTTCAAACCCTCGGTAGTAGCCGCAGGTGCCCACGAGCTGATGGGTGGCTATGGCCTCGATTCCCCAATGAATGGTATTTCCGGCGCGGTAGTCTTCGTCGATTCTTGCCAGCATGGCAGCCGCCTGGGCCTGGGTTGTGGCCGCCACGGCATCGTAGAATGATATGTCGATAAGCTGTGCAACCTCATGCGGCGCGATTTGGCGCAGCAAAACGGTGTCGTCCGACAACTGCGGGTACAACGCGAAAGGGGGCCGTGGCATTAGGTGGCGACAATTGAATTTACGATAGCCCGATTGGGGAAGAACAAGGTAGGGCAACGCCACTACCCGGAACCGAACGGCCGGATTGGTTCGTGGGCGCGCCGTAGCTTCGTGGCTGGAGCGCGGCGCTACTACCGCCTCCCTGCTTTCAACATGACAAAACGGATTCTTTTGGGGCTGCTGGCCCTGTTGCCCGGCCTGGCCCTGGCCCAACCCGCTAAACCTGCCAAACCTGTCCGCCCCTCTTCGGCGCCCTACTTCCAGCAGGAGGTGAACTACGCCATTGATGTGACGCTCGATGATAAGACGCACCAGCTCACGGGCCGCGAGGAGCTGACCTACGTCAACAACTCGCCCACAGCGCTGGCCTTCATCTGGTTTCACCTCTGGCCGAATGCCTACCGCGACAATACCACGGCCTTTGCCAAGCAGCAGCTGCGCAACGGCGAGCGCAAGTTTCAGTTTGCCAAGCCCGAGGACCGGGGCTTTATCGACGGGCTCGATTTCAAGGTAAACGGCCAGGCCGCGAAGCTGGAATTCGACCCGCTGAACCCCGATATCGCCAAGCTGGTGCTGCCGGCCCGATTGGCGCCCGGTGCCAGCGCCACCATCAGCACGCCGTTTCGGGTGAAGCTGCCGGCCTCGTTTTCGCGCCTGGGGCACGTGGGCCAGAGCTACCAGATTACGCAGTGGTACCCCAAGCCGGCCGTGTACGACCGGCGCGGCTGGCACCCCATGCCCTACCTCGACCAGGGCGAATTCTACTCCGAATTCGGCTCCTTTGATGTGACCATTACGCTGCCCAGCAACTACACCGTGGGCGCCACCGGCGAGCTGCAAAACCCCGACGAGCTGGCACGCCTCGATGCCCTGGCCACCGCCACGGCCGCCAAAAAAACCGCCCAGGATTTCGGCAAAGACCTCGCCTTTCCGGCTTCGGAGCCCACTACCAAAAGCTTGCGCTACCGGCAGGACCGCATCCACGACTTCGCCTGGTTTGCCGACAAGCGCTTCAACGTGCTCAAGAGCGGCGTGACGCTGCCTTCGGGCCGGGCCGTCACCTCCTGGGTTATGTTTACCAACAGCGAGCCGGAAAAGTGGATAAAGGGCCTACAGGACGTGAACGATGCCCTGACCTACTACTCGCAGTGGGTGGGCGAATACCCGTACTCGGCCGCCACGGCCGTGGATGGGGCCCTGAGCGCCGGCGCCGGCATGGAGTACCCGATGGTGACCGTGACCCAGCCGGATGCCATCGTGCACGAGGTAGGTCACAACTGGTTTTATGGCATTCTGGCCAGCAACGAGCGGGATTTTCCCTGGATGGACGAGGGCCTGAACAGCTACCTGGAAACGCGGGTAGATGGCCGCGAGAATCCGCAGTCCAGCATGTTTAAAGACATCTACAAGAGCCCCAGGGCCGCTTCGTCGCTGGGCATTGAGAACCTGCCCGGTGCCGCCCTCAACCAGCTGCCCTACCAGGTGATGGCCAGCCGCGGGCTCGACCAGCCCGTGCAGGGCCCCGGTTCCGGCCAGTTTGGCAAGGTAAACTACGCGGTGATTGTGTACCTCAAAACGGCGGCGCTGTTTAAGTACCTGGCGGGCTACCTGGGCCAGGAAAAGTTCGATGCTGCGATGAATGCCTACTACACCAAGTGGCAGTTCAAGCACCCCTACCCCGAAGATTTGGAGGCCACTTTTGAGGAAAGCACGGGCCAGAAGCTGGACTGGTTTTTCCGCGAGATGCTCACCAATACCCGCGAGTACAACGCCGATATCTTTGCCCTTCAGCAGATTGGCGACGTGGTGAAGGTACTGGTACGGACCGAGTCGCCGGTGCAGTGGGCCGTGCCCGTTTCCACCGTCGATGCCCAGGGCAAGGTGCTCGAAACCCAGTGGACGCCGCCCTTCGGCGACCCCGAGGATGATGCCGAAACCCAGCTCAACTTCCGCCTCGCCAACGTGGCGGCCGTGGTGGTGGATGCCGAATACGTAACGCCCCAACTCAACCGCCGCGACGACCGGCTGGCCCTGGGCGGTGGCAATTTCCGCCGCTGGGAGCCCGTGCGCCTGCAACCCCTGCTCAGCGTGGAGCGCTGGGACCGGTCGGCCATCAACTGGCTGCCGGTGCTGGGGGCCAATACCTCCGATAAGTTTATGCTGGGCGCGGCCTTCTACAACGGCTTGCTGGCGCCCAAAAAGGTGCAGTACCTGGCCATGCCCATGTACAGCTTCAACCGCAACGAGCTGAACGGCATTGCTTCCCTCAACCTGAACGTGCTGCCCGCCCGGTTCAGCCGGCAGGTGATTACGGGTTTCACGCTCCAACGCTTTGAGCGCTATCTGAAGCTGGAGCCCAGCGTAACCATCATCTTCCCCCACACCGCCTACGACTACCCGCAGCAGCAGGTGAAACTGGCCCTGACTTCGGTCGAAGACCAGGACCGCGGCCTCACCAACGTGCTCACGGCCGAGTACGGCGTGCGGGGCGGCAATGCCCTGCAAAAATGGACGGCCCACGTCGAAATCAACAACCTCGAAAATCTGCCCGGCGGAGAACAGGTGAGCGGCACTGCGCTGCTGGTGCGGGCCAATGCCACGTACGAGCGGTTTTACGCGCCCAAAAAGCGGGTGAGCGCCCGGCTGTTCGGGGGCCGCTTTGCGTTGCAGTCCGACAACAAAACCTTCCTCATCGGCCTGAGCGGCAGCCCCGACTACCGCCGCCAAACCGCTTTCCTGGACCGCCAGCTGATTTCCAATTCCCTCAAAGCCCAGGTGCATCAGACCGATAACCGCGACGGCGCCTTCAAGGCGTTTATCCCGGCTTCCAGCACCAATTGGGTCAGTACCCTCAACCTGCAGGCCGATTTGCCCATTACGGGCCTGGCCGTGTTCGCCGATTTGGGCGCCACCGCCGAGCGGCAGTTCGCGAACAGCGGCGCCTCGCAGCAGCGGCTGTTCTACGACGCCGGCTTCGTGGTGCCGATGGTGCGCGGGTTGCTGGAATTCTACGTGCCCGTAGCGGGCTCGCAGTTTGACAACGGCCTCCCCCGCAACTTCTCCGATTTCACGGACCGCGTTCGGTTCGTGCTGAACTTGAACCAGGCCAATCCCTTCAAGCTGCTGGGCGAGAAACTGGCGCAGTAGCTGCTGGGCCACCGCCTTTCTTTCCGTCGATTACTTTCCCGAAACGCTCCGTTATGGCTTCTATGCACTGGCCCCGGCTGCTTTCGCAGCGCCGCTTTCCCGACCAGCAGCTGCCGCCGGCCAACGCAGCGCCCGTACGCGGGGCCTTCGTAGCCGACTACGACCGGGTGGTGTTCAGCTCCGCTTTCCGGCGCCTGCAGCGCAAAACCCAGGTGATGCCTCTGCCCGAAACCGACTTCGTGCACACCCGCCTCACCCACTCGCTCGAAACCGCCGTGGTGGGCCGCTCGCTGGGCCGGCTGGCCGCCCGCCACGTGCTGGAAGCCGACGCGGAGCTGGCCCAGCTGCTGCCCAACCTCGACCAGGACTGCGGTGACATCGTGGCCGCCGCCTGCCTGGCCCACGACATCGGCAACCCGCCCTTCGGCCACTCCGGTGAAGACGCCATTAGCAGCTATTTCGAGAGCGCGGCGGCGGCTCCGTTTCTGGCACAGCTCACCGCCGCCCAAGTTGCCGATTTGCAGCACTTTGAAGGCAACGCGGCGGGGTTTCGAATTCTCACGCACACCTACGCCGCCCATAGTACCGGCACGGCCGGCCTGGGCCTCACCTACGCCACGCTGGGCGCCTTCACCAAGTACCCCAAGCCCAGCATCGTGCCCACCGGGGCCCGGACCGGCGGCGCTTCGGAGAAGAAATACGGCCATTTCCAGACCGAAAGCGCCCGTTTTCAGCACGTGGCCAAGGAGCTGGGTTTGCTGGCGAAAGATGCCGCTGCCGGTTTCTACCACCGCCACCCGCTGGCCTTTCTGGTCGAAGCGGCCGACGACTTGTGCTACCGCATCATCGACTTTGAAGACGGCCTGAAACTGGGGCTAATTGCGCCCGAAACGGGACTGCCGCTGCTCAAACGCATGCTCAACGACCCGGCCGGCCGCGTGGGCAGCGTGCAGTGGCACGACTGGCGCGAGGAGCTGGGCTACATCCGCGCCCGCCTCATCGGCAAGCTGGTGGCCGAGCTGGCGGGGCTGTTTGCGCAGCACACCGCCGCCATCCTACGCGGCGAGTACGACCAGTCGCTCATCAAAGAGCTGGCCTGCTGGGCCGATTTGCAGGAGGTGCAGCGCCTGAGCATCGAAAAGCTCTACCGCAGCCGCCCGGTCCTGGAGATTGAAGCCGCTGGCTTCGACGTGCTCGGCGGCTTACTCGATGCTTTCCTAACTGCCATTTTCGACGCCGGCCAGGGCCACCGCAGTCGCAAGCTGCTCCTGTTGCTCCCCGCGCAGTTCCGCGCCGAAGGGCAGCAGGCGGGGGTGTCGGAGTACGAGAAAATCCTGCTCCTCACCGATTTTGTGGCCGGCATGACGGACCAGAACGCGCTGAGTCTGTACAAGACAATTAAGGGAATTGAGTTGCCGAAGGGGTTCTAGAATCGCCTGTTATGCTGAGCGCAGCGAAGCATCTTATCACGCCATAACAAGTCCTTTAGCGGTGATGAGGTGCTTCGCTGCGCTCAGCATGAAAGGCGATTTTTAATCAGCTAATTTATTTCCCCCTCGTGCAACGCCACCATGTTCGCCAGCAGCGACTCCAGTAGCTTGCGCCCCTTCCAGACCGATTTCAGCCGGGGCCGAATCTGCTCAGCCGTTTGCACGAATTCCTGTTCTTCCGCCTGCTCGTGGCCTTCGAGCAGCATGAGCTGCTCCACCATTTCCACCGTCATTTCGGGGTGAAACTGCAGACCGATTACGCCATCGCCCCACACAAAGCCCTGCGTGGCCGTGGCCGCCGACATACCCACCC
This sequence comes from Hymenobacter sp. IS2118, assembly GCF_000715495.1. Classification (GTDB taxonomy): domain Bacteria; phylum Bacteroidota; class Bacteroidia; order Cytophagales; family Hymenobacteraceae; genus Hymenobacter. The sequence goes on from NZ_JNLX01000182.1 coordinate 56,319, forward strand.
GCATGGCGCCCGGCGGCACCGTAAACGTATCGTGGTGCCAGTGCAGCAAGGCCGCCTTCTCGGGCCAACCACGCAGCAGCGGATGCTCCAGCGACTTCACCGAAAACCGCACCGTCCAGAACCCGATTTCCGGGGCGTGGTTGGGCCGCACCTCGCCACCCAGTGCCTCGGCTACCAATTGCGCGCCCAGACAAATGGCCAGCGTAATCTTGCCCGCCCGCAACGCTTCCCGGATGAAGGATTTTTCTGCCACCAGCCACGGAAAAGCGGCCTCGTCGTGCACGCTCATAGCCCCGCCCAAAATCAGCAGCCCGTCGAAATCCGCCAGCACCGGGAATACTGGGTTCGGTTCGAATAGCTTGGTGAATGTGAGCGTATGTCCGTGCGCCGCCAGCCAATCGGCCGCGTGGCCGGGGCCTTCGTCGGGCATATGTTGGAGGCAATGTAAGCGCATGTTGCAGAAAATTGAGAGATAAATAAAGAACGTCATGCTGAGCTTGCTGAAGCATCTCTACCCCGCAAGTAATCTATTTACCATTGCAGTAGAGATGCTTCAGCAAGCTCACCATGACGTTCTTTTAGTTATTGACCCAGGCTTTACTCCCACTCAATCGTAGCGGGCGGCTTACTCGAAATGTCATACACCACGCGGTTGATGCCGCGTACCTGGTTGATGATTTTGTTGCTCACCTCGGCCAGGAAATCGTAGGGCAGGTGCGCCCAGTCGGCGGTCATGCCGTCTACGCTGGTCACGGCGCGCAGAGCCACTACCCGCTCGTAGGTGCGCTCGTCGCCCATAACGCCCACGCTTTGTACGGGGAGCAGCATGGCGCCAGCCTGCCACACCTTTGAGTAAAGGCCGTGCTCTTTCAGGAGGTTGATGAACACGGCATCAGCACGTTGCAGCAGGTCTACTTTCTCGGGGGTGATGTCGCCGAGGATGCGGATGCCCAGGCCGGGACCGGGGAACGGGTGGCGGTTGAGGATGTCGGCGGGCAGCTCCAGCGTGGCGCCCACTTCGCGCACCTCGTCTTTGAAGAGCATGCGCAGGGGCTCCACAATCTTCAGGTTCATCTTCTCGGGCAATCCGCCCACATTGTGGTGGCTCTTGATGGTGACCGACGAGCCGTGCACCGACACCGACTCGATAACGTCGGGGTAAATGGTGCCTTGGGCCAGCCAGCGCGCGCCTTCTACCTTCTGCGCCTCGCGGTCAAATACCTCAATAAAGGTGCGGCCAATGGCCTTGCGCTTGGCTTCGGGGTCGGAAAGGCCGGACAGGGCGGCGTAGAACTCCGGGGCGGCGCGCACGCCGGTCACGTTCAGGCCCAGGCCTTCGTAGGCCTGGAGCACCGTCTCAAACTCGTCTTTGCGCAGCAGGCCATTATCCACGAAGATGCCGTGGAGGCGCGGGCCAATGGCGCGGTGCAGCAGCAGGGCCGCCACGCTGCTATCCACGCCGCCCGAAAGGCCCAGAATCACCTGGTCGTCGGGCCCGATGGTATTTTGCAAGGCTAGCACGGATGAGTCCACAAAGTGGTCGGGCGTCCAGCTTTGGGCACATTCGCAGATGTTTACGACGAAGTTGCTCAGCAGCTGCTTGCCTTCGGTGGAGTGCGTTACCTCGGGGTGAAACTGGATGCCGTAGGTATTCTGGCCGGCAATTTTGAAAGCGGCCACCGCTACTTCCGGTGTGCTGGCAATAATGTCGTAGCTGGCGGGCAGGGTCTGAATGGTGTCGCCGTGCGACATCCACACCTGCGATTCCAGGTGCATACCGGCCAGTAGCGGCGAAGCCAGCTCCAACGACGACAGGCGGGCCCGGCCGTACTCGCGGATGGTGGCCGGCGTAACCTCGCCGCCCCCCTGCTGGGCCAGCAGCTGCGCACCGTAGCACACGCCCAGCACCGGCACCTGGCCCAGCAGGTGGGTCAGGTCGGGGTTGGGTGCGTCCGCATCGCGCACCGAGCAGGGCGAGCCGGAAAGAATAACGCCCCGAATATCCTCAGTCAAAACGAGGTTCGGGGCGTGGGTGTAAGGGTGAATTTCGCAAAAAACATGCAGCTCGCGAATGCGGCGGGCTATCAATTGTGTGTATTGCGAGCCAAAATCCAGAATGATTAGTCGTTCCATGCCGCAAAGCTAATCACGGATTTAGCCGGATTTTTCTGATTTCACGGATTATTAGTTGTGTTTGCTGAGCCGGTTGAGTTAATGCGGCTTGGATGTGAAAAGCTGTATAGTCTTAATTGACAAGTCTTTTCCGCTCTGCTAACAGATTAATGTAGCCGTTGCGCAACAAATAATCCGCTGAATCCGCTGAATCCGACTAAATCCGTGATTACCTTTGTCATGGCAAGTCAGAACGACCAGCTCCCGCTGAACTCCCCCAGGACCGGAAGGTAGCAAGGGTAAGTGGTTGTAGCGGTGCGATTTTGGCTTGCTTTTTTTTGCCCTTTCGTGTCGGCCCCGGCGCTACTCTGTTCCGCATTTTGGCGGCCCGTTGAGTAGCTTTGGGGCTGATTCTTTTTTCGTTAGCTGTTAGCTGATAGCTGTTAGCCATTAGCTTTTTGGGTGCTCAGGTAAAGCGCTAGCAGCTAATAGCCATCAGCTAATAGCTAAAACATGAAATTCTTCATTGACACCGCCAACCTCAACGAAATCCGCGAAGCCGTAGAGCTGGGCGTACTTGATGGCGTGACCACCAACCCGTCGCTGATGGCCAAAGAAGGCATCAGTGGCATCGACAACGTGATGGCCCACTACCGCCAAATCTGCGAGTTGGTAGACGGCGACGTGTCGGCCGAGGTAATTGCCACCGACTACGAGGGCATGGTGCGCGAGGGCGAAGAGCTGGCCGAGCTACACCCCAACATCGTGGTGAAGGTGCCCATGATTAAGGACGGCATCAAGGCCATCAAATATTTCTCCGATAAAGGCATCAAAACCAACTGCACGCTGATTTTCACGGCTGGGCAAGCACTGCTGGCGGCCAAAGCCGGTGCTACCTACGTGTCGCCCTTCGTGGGCCGCCTCGACGATATCGGGCACGACGGCTTGCAGCTGGTGGAACAAATCGTGCAGATTTTCAGCAACTACGGCTACCCAACCGAGGTGCTGGCGGCTTCGGTACGCCACGTGCCACACCTCATTCAGTGCGCCGAGATTGGCGCCGACGTGGTGACCTGCCCCCTCAACGTGATTACGGGTCTGCTCAACCATCCCCTGACCGACAAAGGTCTGGCCACGTTCCTGGCCGACCACAAGCGCGTTAATTCTTAACGCTTAATTAAAAAATTGAGAATTAAAATTTAAAAGCCTTCCACTCATTCTTGTAGCGGCCACGACTCCATTTTTAATTCTTAAGTAATAATTTTTAATTAATAGCCACCTCCATGTACATCATCAAAGTAAAGGGCAAGGCTAAAATCCCCGACTACATTCAGCTGCGGGACGAAGCCTTTGTACTCATTGCCTACTTCCGGGCCGACCGGCCGCTGAAGGACTTGCACCGCTACGGTTTGCAGGGCAAGGAAGTGGAGCTGGCGGCGGTGATTGCGGATTTGGAGTTTGGTAAGCTGCGGCCGCTGAATCTGTAGGGCTTATTACTATCTAATTTCCTCGAAAGGTAATTGCTGGAGTAGTGCCCGCTGCTTCACTAAACATTGGAGTTGCTATGTCCGAAAACATTATTGAGCTGCGCGATGCCACTATTATGCAGGAGCAGCAAGCAGTATTGCAGGGGGTGACGTTTTCGCTCGAAAAAAGTGCTTTCGTGTACCTGGTGGGCCGCACCGGCGCGGGCAAATCGTCGCTGTTGAAAACGCTGTACGCCGACTTGCCTTTGCAAAGCGGCATGGGCACCGTGGCCGGCTTTCCATTATCGAAATTACCAGCCAGCAAGGTCCCGTATCTGCGCCGCCGTTTGGGCATTGTTTTTCAGGATTTTCAACTCCTCTCCGACCGGTCGGTAGCTGAAAACCTGATGTTCGTGCTCAACGCCACTGGCTGGAAGGGCAAGGCTAAAAAACAGCAGCGCATCAGCGACGTACTGACGCAAGTAGGCCTCAATGGGGCCGCCAACCGCATGCCGCACCGCCTTTCGGGCGGTGAGCAGCAGCGCGTGGTTATCGCCCGGGCCATGCTCAACGAACCCGTGCTGCTGCTCGCCGACGAGCCCACCGGCAACCTCGACCCGGACGTATCGGCCAGCATTATGCAGCTGTTCGGCGAAATAAATAACTCCGGTACCGCTATTTTAATGGCGACGCACAATTTTCAATTAATTGAAAAATATCCGCATCGGGTACTCACCTGTAAGGATGGAGAATTACTGGATTCGGCAAGGCCGCGCTAATACTTCCGCAAACCGGCGGTTATTAATTATGGAGTACGCGCTGTTGAATGTTGTTACGCAGCCAATATGACGTCGGGGCTTTCAATATTAATTCCGGTATTTAACTGGGACGTCAACGCATTGGTGGAAGCACTACTGGTGCAACAAGCCGACTGGCCGGGGCCGGTTGAAATTATACTTCTTGATGACGGCTCTCGGGAAAAATTCCGAATACTGAACCGGGCACTGGCTGGCCGGCTTGGGGTTCTATATCAGGAATTGCCACACAATATTGGCCGGGCGGCCATTCGTAACCGGCTGGCGGCGGCGGCGCGGCACGAGTGGCTGCTGCTGCTGGACAATGACAGCTTACTACCTGACAACCAGTTCATAATTCGCTACGCGGCGGCACGGCATCGCGCCCCGGTGCTGATTGGCGGAACCAGCTACGCTCCGGCCCCGCCTGCCGAGGCCGCGCTATACCTGCGTTGGCTGTATGGGCGGGAACGGGAGGCGCGAGCCGCGGCAGTGCGCCAACGTGCGCCGCACGCCCAACTAACCATCAACAACGCGCTGCTGCATGCCAACGTGCTGGCCCGGTTTCCGCTGGATGAGCAACTAGCGGGCTACGGACACGAAGACACGCGTTTTGGGCAGGCCCTGGCACAGGCACAAATCCCGATAATTCACCTCGATAACCCGGTTTTGCACGCCGGATTGGAGCCGGCGGCCGAGTTTCTGCACAAGAGTGAGCAGGCCGTTCATACCCTGGTGCAGCTATTTCGCACCGACCAATTGGGCGATGAATCGCGCCTGACACAGACCGTTCGGCGCCTGCAGCGCTTAGGGCTGGTGCCCGCTACTCGCCTGGCCCTCAATTTTCTCGCGCCGGTGCTGCAGCGAAATTTGCTTTCCCGGCGGCCCGGCCTGCGTCAGTTTGATTTGCTGAAGCTGCACTGGTTCTTGACCCGGCTTTAATTATTACGTAGCGGTACTACCTCGTAGCGGAAACGGGCCAATACTCGGTTTACGAAATGGTTTAACGCAGAAAAGCCGGCTCCCGGCACGAGGCCCGGAAACCGGCTTGTCAATGCTCCTAATTCCGAAGAATTAGTTGTTCTTGTCGTCTTTGCCGTCGAACACGTCCTTCACGGCGCCGCCAACTTTCTTGCCGGCCTGCTTCACGTCGGAAGCGGTGTTCTTACTGGCTTCCTTCACGTCGGAAGCGGTGTTGCTCACAGCCTGACCTACTTTATTGCGCTCGTCAGCCGTTTCGGCTTTCACTTCCTGAGCCTCGCCGCTGATGGCGTTGCCAGCCTGCGCTGCACGGCCCTGGGTTTTATCCCACGACTTAAACGCGGCATACTTCAGCTTTTCTTTTTGAATTTCAGCTAAGTCATTAACGGGAATATCACCTTTGACTTTGTCATAAGCTTCATCCAGCGCACGCCATTCGGCGTTGATGTTGCGCCAGTCGTCGAGGTCGTAACGCTCCTCGTTCTGCTTTATGTCGCGGGTAAACGCCTCGTAGGTAGCTCGGGCGTTGGCGGCCGTCAACTGGCCTGCAGGCTGCGTGGGCTTGTAGTACATGCCCACTTTCATAGGCATGTTGTCACCAGCGGCGTTTGCGCGGTTGGCCCAGTTGCTTTCGCGCTGGGAAACGGCAGTGGTGTACCGGGTGCGAAGCTTCTCAATTTCCTGGCGGCGGTTATCGTCGTACTCGGCCGTGTAGCCATCTACGGCTGCTATTTTGGTGTCGTAATCGGTCTTGAGCTGAGCGGTTTCACGTTCGTAATCGGCTTCCAGACCGTTGGCAACGGAGGCAGCACTAGCCTCGGTTTGCGAAACGAAGTCGTTAAAATCGTTATAGGCCTGGTCGCGTTCTACCACTACCTCTTTTTGGTCAGCTGTTGTGCAGCTGGTTTGGGTGAAAGCGCCACCGCCCAATAAGAGCATGACGGCCAAGGTGTGGAGGGTGAATTGTTTTCTAAGCATAACGCAGAGGTTTATCGGAAGTATTGAACAGAAAGTATCTAAAGGCGCACTTATTTAATTGTAAGGCGGCTTGCTGCGTCCTTTAACGCAGGGCGGCAAGCACGGGTTGTCTGGCGCCACGGGACGAAACGAGCCGGGCGTCCGTCCCAAGCGCTTCGATGGCCACCGCAATGGAGCCAGTACCGGCGGGCTTCTATCTTTGGGCGCTGCCTCGCTTAAGCCTTTTCAACGTGTCCATTCTGCCCGCGCCTTCCACTCCTATTTACCTGCTGGACCTGCGCGCCGAACACGCCCTGATTCAGGCAGAACTCGACGAGGCAGTGCAGCAAACCCTTGCCGACGCGGCGTTTATTCAGGGGCCGGCCGTGGGGCTGTTTGCGGCCGAGCTGGGTGCTCATTTGGGCGGGACCCACGTTATTCCCTGCGCCAACGGCACCGACGCCCTTACCCTAGCGCTGATGAGCCTGGATTTGCCCGCCGGAGCCGAGGTTATCGTGCCGGCCTTCACCTACGTGGCAACGCTGGAAGCGGCGGCGCTACTGGGCCTGCGGCCCGTGCTGGTCGATGTTTGCCCCGATACCTTCAACATTGACCCGGCTGCCGTAGAAGCCGCTCTCACACCGCACACCGGGGCCATCATCGCCGTGCATCTGTTTGGGCAATGCGCCGATTTAGAGGCTTTGCGCCGGATTTCTACGCGGCATGGGGTAGCGCTAATTGAGGACAACGCCCAAGCCATAGGTGCCACATTTCGGTTTTCGGATGGTGAGGTTGCCTTTGGCGGCACCGTGGGCGAAATTGGCACCACCTCGTTTTTCCCCTCCAAAAACCTGGGCGCCCTGGGCGACGGCGGCGCCCTGCTTGCCCATGACCCGGCCCGCGCCGCCCTGCTCCGCCAACTGGCCAACCACGGCCAAAGCCAGAAGTACCACCACCAGTTCATCGGCCTCAATTCCCGTCTCGACACCCTGCAGGCCGCTTTCTTGCGGGTGAAGCTACGGCACCTGCCCGCCGCCACGGCCGCCCGCCAGGCCGTAGCCGCCCGCTACGACGCCGCGCTGGCGGCCTTGCCCGGCATTGCCATTCCGGCCCGCGACCCGCGCAGCACACACGTTTTTCATCAGTACACCATCATGGTGAACGATACCGGCCGGCGCGACGACTTGCAGCATTTCCTGCACCGCTGCGGCGTGCCCACCATGATTTACTATCCGCTGCCGGTGCACGCGCAAGCCGCCTATGCCTACCTGGGCTACCAGCCGGGGCAGTTTCCGGTGGCCGAGCAGCTGTGCACGTCGGTTCTGTCGCTGCCGATTCATCCGCTGCTGACGCCGGAGCAGCAGGATTACATTGTCGGCTTTGTCGGCTCTTTCTTTGAGAATTAACCCTGTCTGGTGAGCGCACTTGTTTCTTCCGTTCGTTTTGTCATTTGTGGCGTGGGCCACATAGGTCGCCGCCACGCCACGCTGGTTTCCCGCCACGCCAGCGCCGAAGTAGTGGCCCTGATTGACGTACGCCCCGAACTGCAAGCTGATTTAGCGGCCGAGTTTCCTGCTGTGCCCTTCTTCGCTTCCCTCGCAGCCTACCTGCAAACCGGCCCTGCCGCCGACGTCCTCACCGTGGCCACGCCCAATGGGCTGCACGCCCCGCAGGCGGTGGCCGGCCTGCGTCACGGCCTGCACGTGGTCATCGAAAAGCCAATTGCCCTGAGCACCGCCGATGCCGAAACCATTGTGCGCACGGCCGAGCAAGCCGGCAGGCTGGCCTTCGGGGTGATGCAAAACCGCTACTCGCCGCCCGCCGCCTGGCTCAAGCAGGTGGTGAACGAAGGCCGGCTGGGGCAGGTATTTCTGGTGCAGCTGAACTGCTTCTGGAACCGCGACGCCCGCTACTACCGCCCCGGCGGCTGGAAAGGCACCCAAGCCCTGGACGGCGGCACGCTCTTCACGCAGTTCAGCCATTTCGTGGATTTGCTGTACTGGGTATTCGGCGACGTTACCAACCTCTCGGCCCGCTTCCGCGACTTCACCCACACCGGCCTGACGGAGTTTGAGGACAGCGGCCTGGTGACGTTTGACCTCGTGCGCGGCGGCAGCGGCACCCTCAGCTACAGCACCGCCGTGTGGGACCGCAACCTCGAAAGCAGCCTCACCGTGGTGGCCGAACACGGCAGCTTACGCATCGCCGGCCAGTACATGGACAAGGTGGAATACTGCCACCTCCAAAACTACCAAATGCCCAACCTGCCGCCCACCAACCCCGCCAACGATTACGGCCCCTTCCAGGGCTCGGCCGCGAACCACGTCCAGGTAATCGAAAACGTGGTGGATACGGTGCAGCAACGCGGCACGGCCACAACCAACGCGCTGGAAGGCCTGAAAGTGGTGGAGATAATTGAGCGGATTTACGCGCTGCGGTGATGGCCGGCATCATTCATTCCGCGTATCTTAGTGCGATGCTACACGCTACTCTTTTGCCTTTGGTACCGGCCTTGCGGGCAATCTGCCGCCGCCTTGGGGTGCAGCAGCTGTACCTGTTCGGGTCAGCCGTGACTAACCATTTCGATAGTGCCCGGAGCGACGTGGATGCGCTGGTTGTCCTGCCGCCTATGCCGCCACTGGCGCTAGGGGAAACGCTTTTGAGTCTCTGGTTCGAATTGGAAGCGCTGTTGCAGCGGCGGGTAGATTTGCTTACGTCTGATTCGTTGCAAAACCCTTTTCTCAAAATCGAAATCGAGCGCACTAAACAATTAATCTATGACGCTACAAGGACAGAAGTATCTGTTTGATATTCAGCGGGCCATTACATTAATCGAACAGTTTGTAGGCGACACGCCTACTTTCCCCGAATACCAGGCCGACCTGAAAACCCGTAGTGCCGTGGAGCGGCAGCTGGCAATTATCGGGGAGGCAGTAAACCATTTGCGCCACGTAGAGCCCGACGCGAAATTGCCCAACACCAAGCAAATGGTGGACTTCCGCAACCGTCTGATTCATTCCTACGACAATGTGAACGAAGCAATTGTCTGGGCAATTATTCATAACCACTTGCCGGCGCTGAAAACAGATGTAGTCCAGAAGCTGGCGGAAAGTGGCGAATCAGGTCTACAGCCCCTTTAGAGCCTGTTAAAATTTGTAAACACTTGACAATCAAATAATAAAATCGATTGGGGTTGTTTGTAAATTTTTGAATACCGTCTAGCGCAGTCGTGAAGAGCTTGGTGAAAAAACTCAAGCATTTGAATGGCATGCACTTGCATGACAAGTTTATGTTTTTCAGCTGGTTACAAATTTTAACAGGCTCTTAAGGGCTCGGCCGCCAACCACGTGCAGGTCATCGAAAACGTGGTGGATACAGTGCAGCAACGCGGCACGTCCACAATCAACGCGCTGTAGGGCTTCAAAGTGGTGGAGATTATTGAATGAATTTACCAACTAAAGTAAAATGGCAACTATCAAGGAAACGCTCAGCTCTAACACGCTTTTTCATTTTACAAAAAGCCGTGAAATATTAACCCTGATTCTAACGAATGAATTCTCACCTCGATACTGTCTGGAAGACTTTACGATGCTTGGAATAACTGAGGCTGATAAAACCGCTTTGGAGTTAGCTGTTCCAATGATATGTTTTTGTGATATCCCCCTGTCTAAAATTCGGTATCATCTATCATGCTATGGGAATTACGGAATTGGAATGAAAAAGTCATGGGGAATCAAGAAAAGGGTGACTCCAATAATCTATGCTAGCCCAAAATCAGAAACTATTTCTCTCATAAAAGAGATGTTAAAAATTAGGCGGTGGTCTAATCTAAGGTGAAATGATTAATTTTAGGGATGGTTTTTACGCAACATTTCTGCGCTGCTTGCGGCAGTGAACATATTCGCCGTAACGGCAGCGCTGGGGGCCATGCCAAATACCAGTGCAAAGGCTGCGGGCATCAAGCCCGTTTTACCCCCGCCGCCGTGGCCAAAGCGCTGCAGTATGCGCAGGTGGACGAGTTGCTGGGCGAGCGCAACTCGCAGCGCAGCATTGCCCGCGTGACGGGTATCTCGCGGGTGACGATTGCCAGCCGGATAAAAAAAAGCGCAAGCGGCTTCGCCGGCGCTCCCGCGCTTGCGCCCCAAAAAGGACCAGAAAAAGGAGTGGGAAGCGCTGGAGCTGGATGAAATGTGGACCTTCGTGGGCCGCAAGAAGCGCAAAGTCTGGCTGTGGTTGGCCGTCGAACGGGCCAGCCGGCGCATCGTGGCCTGGGTGCTGGGCCGACGGGACGCGGCCACGGCCCGGCGCTTGTGGTTGGCTCTGCCTCCGCGCTACCACCGCCATTGCTGGTATTTTACCGACCTGTGGGAGGCCTACGTGGAGGTGTTGCCCCGCTGGCACCATCGCCGCTGCCCCAAGGGCAGCGGCGGAACAAGTATTGTCGAAGCCATCAACTGTTCGCTACGCCAGCGCTGTGGGGTGCTCGTGCGAAAATCTTGTTCCTTCAGCAAGTCGCTGAGTATGCACACCGCCCGG
>NZ_JNLX01000183.1 GCF_000715495.1 Hymenobacter sp. IS2118
CACTCTACCCTACTAAACTTTAGGGCATAAAAACGGGGCAGTCCGACCTTTGGGGTTCCTACACACCATTGTCCGTCCTGCCCCGTGAAGCCAAGCCTCATTGCCAAAATTACGACGCTTTTGCGTCGCGTCCAGCTAGTGCCCCATCTGTCCCGGCAAAAGTTTGTCAGCCAGTTTGTTATCGCCCTGCTCAAAAGCCGCAACGTCCAATTTTGCGAGGTAGCCCAGCACCTGAATGACGCGGTGAAAATCGCTTCGAATGAAACCCGCATTCAGGACTTTTTTCGGCAGGTGGACCTGAATTATCTGGTGCTGGCCCACCTGCTGCTGCGCTTGCTGCCCGCCACGGGCAAACTGCGCCTGTGCCTGGACCGCACCGAATGGGACTTCGGCCGCTGCCAGGTCAATATCCTGCTCGTGACCGTAGGCCGAGGCGACTTTCAACTGCCGCTCTATTGGGAACTGCTCGACAACCGCAGCGGGAACTCCAGTGCGGCCGACCGTATTGCCCTGCTCAAAATCTGCGTACAGGTGCTGGGCCGCGACCGCATCGGGCTGGTGGTGGGGGACCGGGAGTTTGTGGGCCATGTCTGGCTTAACTGGCTACGGAAGAATAAATTGCCTTTTGTAATGCGCCTGCCCAAGCACCACCAAATCACCTTTGCTAGTGGCCGACGGCAGGCCGTCACGGCCCTGGGCCTTGCCGTAGGGCAGCAGCGGCATTTTCTGCATTGCCAAGTGGCTGGGGTCTGGGGACAGGTCTGGGTCAAGCGGCTGGCCGACACGGAGTTTCTGTTTCTCTTCGCCGCGCCCGGCTTGCGCAACCTGGGCGGCCTCTACGCCAGCCGCTGGACGATTGAGCAGTGCTTTCAGAACCTGAAAGGACGCGGCTTTAACCTGGAAGCCACCCACTTATGCTGCCACCAGAAGCTGCGCAAGCTCGTGGCTCTGGTCAGCCTGGCCTACGCGCTATGTCTGGGCGTGGGCACGATGGCCCACGGCAAAATCAAGGCCATTCCACGCAAAAATCACGGCTGCCGGGCCACAAGCCTGAGCCGCTACGGACTGAATCTGTTGCGCCAGCTCACGCGGCCCCACGCCCAGCCACAAGAGCCGGTGGCCCGTAAAATCATGGCCCTGCTAGACTGGTTTATTCGGCAACTTACTTATTATCAAATCCCTAAAATAGTAGGGTAGAGTGGCAGTAAACATATAGCTGATTTCTTATTGTCCTCACGCCCTAGTGGTCTGACAACTTAATTCCGTTTGTAACAGTATCGCGTGGACACCATCTGTTTTTTGCTGATGCCCCGCCTCGCCAAACCCGTCAACCTACCACCTGCCGATGCCGCCCAATTGCAGGCGATTGTCAAAAAAGGCACCCACAAGAGCCGCAAAATCGCCCGCGCCCGTGCCCTACTGGCCATGAGCAGCGGCAAAGGGGCGGCCGTCGTGCAGGCCGAAGTGGGCATTTCCACCACCCAGTACTACCGCCTCAAGGGCCGCTACCTGGCCGGGGGGCTGGCTCAGGCGCTGGAAGAGCGCCCGCGCAGCGGGCAACCGCCGAAGGTGACGCCCGCCCTGGAAGCGCGTATCACCAGCCTGGCATGCAGCGACTTGCCAATCGGCGCGGCCCGTTGGACGCTCTCGCTACTCAACGAAACACTCGTCTCGCTCGACTACGGACCGGCCGTTTCCAAGGAAACGATTCGTCAGGTGTTAAAAAAAGCCAGCTCAAGCCCTGGCTAAAAGAAATGTGGTGCATCGGCACCATCACGGGCGAGTAGCTGGCCAACCTGGAAGACGTGCTCGACGTCTACAGCGCCCCGGCCGCAGCGGGCGTGGTGCGCCTGTGTTTCGACGAGCGGCCCTGCCAACTGCTCGACCACGTGCTCACGCCGCTGCCGCCCAAGCCCAGGGCGACCCAAAAAGAACACCAGGAGTACGTGCGAAAGGGCGTCTGCAACGTGCTGCTGGCCTATAATCTCGATACGGGCCAGCGCCACGTGCAGGTGACGACGACCAAAAACAAGGGCGATTACGCCCGTTTTATGGACTGGCTCGTGCAAACCCACTACCCCGAGGCGGCGAAAATCCAGCTCGTGCAAGACAACTACAGCACCCACACCTACGGGGCCTTTTACGAACACCTGCCCCTCTAAACGGCCCGCCACCTGCGCCACACCCTCGAATTCCACTACACGCCCAAGCACGGCTCCTGGCTCAACATGGCCGAAATCGAATTTGCCGCCCTTTCCCGCCAGTGCCTGGACCAGCGTATCGGCACCCAGCAACGACTCGAACAAGAGGCCCTGGCCTGGCAAGCCAAGCGCAACGCCGCCGCCACCAAAGACAATTGGTCCTTCACCACCGAAAAGGCCCGCGTTAAGTTAAAAAACAGATACGCTGAATTAACCAAAGTAAGTGACGAAATTAAACTGTAAGACCACTAGTCTATGTAAGTTATAACCAAGCTTCTGTTTCAACCTAAATAGGCAGGCTGTGTAGAAAAGCTACTTGGCAACTAAAAAAAGGTCATTTAAGTACAAAAATAAATGGCAAAACGATAGCAAAATGTCTGAGGACAGTAGATCAGGTCTTTTTTTTGGTGGGTCCAAAATCAAAAAAGGCCTGTCTAGGCTAAATAACAGACCTTTTGAAATAGGAGAGGAGCCTATTTGTGGCCCTTGCCCTTCTGCTTATGGCCATGCGTGCCGTAGTTTTTGCGGTCACGGTACTGATAATAGCCGGTATTTGCGGGTACCACTACGTAGCCTTTTTTATATCCCTTCTTAGCTTGGCCGGGAGGCTTGCCGTGCGGGTGGCCGTCGTGCTTGGGATATTTCACTTTATATTCCTGGTAGCGCACCCAGGGCTGCGCGCCCACGTAATCGACCACCACCGGATGGAAATTGGCCGTGTTGTAGCCAGTGAGGGTGGTGGTACGAATCCACCGGCCATTGCGCGACACCACGTACTGGCGGGCCGGCACGTCGTAGAAGCCGTTGGTTTCGGGGATGTAATAATACTGCGCGCCCTGGGGCACGGCCGGTCCCCAGCTGGGCGGATTCACATTGATGATGACCTGGGCGTGGGCGGCCGGCGTGGCTGCCAGGGCAAATAGGCCCAGCAGGGCAATGCGCAGCGGCTGAAGGAGGAATTTCATGGGATTGGGTTGAGCGAAACGTGATGTACGGCGACGCTTGGCAACTACGGTGCCAACTAGCTTGCAACGGGTACGCAACAACTGTTGGGGTAGTTTGGGGATAACATTTTCTATTGGGGGCACAAACTGCCGTCCGTCGCTGTTGCACACCGATGCCCCGCTCCGCCCGCCTAACTATGGCGGGCCAATAAGTTGTTCTCATTAGCCTTCGGGCTCCCTATTTCGTACCTTCGCGCACTTATTCGCTGCGTTTCTGAATGGCCAAAAAATCCACTGCTACCCCGGTTGCCTCAGCCCCTAAAGCGAAGGCCGCTGCTCTCAAAGCGCCCACTAAAAAGGTCGCCACCCAAGCCGCTGAAACCGCTGCCACCGTGCGCGACATGACCGAGCTGCCCGCTGCCGGCCCCACCACGGCCCACACGCACGGTCAACTCAACGGCCATAGCCCCGCCTCCCAGCACCTCGAAGCCCCGTTCATCGAGGTGTACGGTGCCCGCGAGCACAACCTGAAAAACGTGTCGGTGAAAATTCCGCGCAACCGGTTGGTGGTGTTCACGGGCATTTCGGGCTCGGGTAAGTCGAGCCTGGCCTTCGATACCATTTATGCTGAGGGGCAGCGGCGGTATATGGAGACGTTTTCGGCCTACGCCCGCTCGTTTATGGGCGGACTGGAGCGGCCCGACGTGGACAAGATTGAGGGCCTGTCGCCGGTCATCAGCATCGAGCAGAAAACCACCTCGCGCAACCCGCGCTCCACGGTGGGCACCATCACCGAGATATACGACTTCCTGCGCCTGCTGTATGCGCGTACCGCTGAAGCCTTCAGCTACGCCACGGGCAAGAAGATGATTCGGCAGAGCGACGACCAGATTATCAACTACATCCTGCGCTACTTCGATGGCAAGAAGCTGGTGGTGCTGGCGCCCGTGGTGAAGGGCCGCAAGGGCCATTACCGCGAAGATTTCCAGAAGATTGCCAAGCTGGGCTTCACCAAGGTGCGGGTGGATGGCGAAATCCTCGACATCACGCCCAAGATGCAGGTAGACCGCTACAAGATTCACGACATCGAAATCGTAATTGACCGGCTGCTGGTGAAGGAAGAGGACCGGTTCCGCCTCAGCGGCTCGGTGCAGAATGCGCTGGTGCACGGCAAGGGGACCATGCTGGTGCTCGACCCCGACGCAAAAGGTGAAAAAGACAAGCCGCAGTTCTTCTCGCGCTTTCTGATGGACCCCACCACCGGCATCGCCTACGACGACCCGGCGCCTAATACGTTCAGCTTCAACTCACCCTACGGCGCCTGCCCCACCTGCAACGGCCTGGGCGAGGTGCAGGAAATCACGGAAGACAGCGTGATGCCCGACCGCAAGCTGAGCATTAGCCGGGGCGGCATTGCGCCGCTGGGCGAGTACCGCGACATCTGGATTTTCCAGCAGCTGCAGCTCATTCTCAAAAAGCAGAAAGCCACGCTGAACACGCCGCTGGAAAAGCTGCCCGAGGATGTGCTCAAGCGCCTGCTCCACGGCATCACGGAGGACGAGGCCGACGACAGCAAATCCCAGTACACGGAGGCCTTTGAGGGTATTATCCCCTTCCTGCGCCGGCAGATGGACTCCGAATCGGACAATATCCGCGAGTGGATTGCGCAATACGCGCAGGCCCAGACCTGCCCCGAGTGCAGCGGCTACCGCCTTAAAAAGGAGAGTCTGCACTTCAAAATGGATGGCAAGAACATCGGCGAGTTGTCGGTAATGGATTTGAACGACTTGGCCGGCTGGTTCGAGGGCCTGGAGAGCCGCCTGACCGACCGCCAGAACGTCATTGCTCGCGAGCTGCTGAAGGAAATCCGCAAGCGCATTGGCTTTTTGCTGGAAGTGGGCCTCGACTACCTGAACCTGCACCGCCCGGTGCGCACGCTGAGCGGCGGCGAAAGCCAGCGCATCCGCCTCGCCACCCAGATTGGCACCCAGCTCGTGGGCGTGCTCTACATCATGGACGAGCCCAGCATTGGCCTGCACCAGCGCGACAACGAGCGGCTGATTAAAGCCCTGCAGCACCTGCGCGACATCGGCAACTCGGTGATTGTGGTGGAGCACGACAAGGACATGATTCTGCATGCCGACCACGTGCTGGACATTGGCCCCGGCGCGGGCATTCACGGCGGCCAGATTGTGGCCTCCGGCACCCCGCAGGAAATTTTGAATTCCGGCTCGCTCACCTCGCAGTACCTCAGCGGGCAGAAGCACATTGAGATGCGCAAGAAGAAGCGCAAGGGCGAAGGCGCGGAGCTGGTGCTGAAGGGCGCCAAGGGCAACAACCTAAAAAACGTGACCCTAAAAGTGCCCTTGGGTAAGCTGGTGGCTGTGACTGGCGTATCGGGCTCGGGCAAAAGCACGCTCATTCACGACACGTTGTATCCTATTCTTAACCAGTATTTTTTCAATGCCAAGCGTGAGCCGTTGGCCTACAGCAGCATTGAGGGCTTGGATTTGGTGGATAAGGTGATTGAGGTGGACCAGTCGCCCATTGGCCGCACGCCGCGCTCAAATCCGGCTACCTACACGGGCGTATTCACTGAAATCCGCCAGTTGTTTGGCGAGATGGCCGAGGCCAAAATCCGCGGCTACGGTCCCGGCCGTTTCTCCTTCAACGTGAAGGGCGGGCGCTGCGAAACCTGCGAGGGCGCGGGCATCCGCACCATCGAAATGAACTTCCTGCCCGATGTGCACGTGCCCTGCGAAACCTGCAAGGGCCGCCGCTACAACCGCGAAACTTTGGAAGTGCGCTTCAAAGGCAAGTCCATTACCGATATTCTCGACATGACCGTGGAGAAAGCCGTGGAGTTTTTCGAATACCAGCCCCGCATTCTGCGCAAAATAAAGACGCTGAACGATGTAGGCCTGGGCTACCTCACCTTGGGCCAGCAGGCTACCACGCTTTCGGGTGGCGAAGCCCAGCGCGTGAAGCTCGCCACCGAGCTCAGCAAAAAGGACACTGGCAAGACGTTTTACATCCTCGACGAGCCCACCACTGGCCTGCACTTCGAGGATATCAACCACCTCGCCGATGTACTCCAGAAGCTGGCCGACAAGGGCAACACCGTCCTCATCATCGAGCACAACCTCGACCTGATTAAGGTGGCCGACCACGTCATCGACATCGGTCCCGAAGGCGGCGCGGCCGGCGGCATGATAGTGGCCCAGGGCACCCCCGAGCAGGTGGCCAAGTCCGACAAAGGTCACACCGCCCGTTTTTTGGCTGAAGAATTAAAGGTCAGTAAGTACGCGGAGGTATAGTAATCAGACTCAAAAAGGCCGTCATGCCGCGCGCAACGCAGCATGACGGCCTTCTGTTTTGCACGTTTTTACGTGCGCATTTAAAGCAGTGCTACGGCAGGTCTTCGATGACGTCGGCCACTTCTTCGGCCCCGGCCAACTCTTCCTGCACGGGCGTATGGTACTTGGCCGCGAAGCCCCGGATGTCGCCATCGTACGCATCGTCCTTCATATCATCGAAAGCGTCCTCATCCTGGCTTTGCATTTTGACGATGAGTTCCATTACTTTTTTGTCGAGCTGCGAGCCGTTGGTAATGCTTACCTCATGGTAAGCGGCTTGTTCATCGCCGCCGAGGGCGGAGGGAATAGCCAGCTGCTTGGCGGCGGCCAGCGTGCGCAAAGCCCCGAGCAGCTCCAGCCGGTTTTGCACCAGGCGGGTGCCGTAGGCGCGCACGGTGGGGGTGGTGGCCCGGGCCTGCGCCAGCTTGCCCAGCTCCACGGCCAGCAGCGCGTTGCTGGTAGCTTTCACCAGGAAGTTCGCATCGGCTTCCTGTTTCTCGGTGACGTCGGCAGCACTGATTTTATCCCGGTTTTCCGCATTGGCCGCATCTACGGCGTCGTTGCCGCTACTCCCCGACGAACACCCTGATAGCGGTGGCAACGCCACGACAAGGCAAAAAAATATTCGGCGCACAGTGGCTGATGGCAGCAGGGGAAGGGACATAATAAAGGAGCTGATGGAAGGCTTGCGGTATAGTTGCAACCCTATACGATGGCGTTGGAAGCGGGTTCCTGAGGAGCCGCACAGATATTTTTGGTTGGGGCTTTAAACCCACGCGGCTTCCCCGCTTCCAACCGAACACAAACGTTATTTACTTCACCTTTTTTTCGTTCATTATGCGTACCGTTTCTCTTCGCGCCCTCGCTTTTGCCTGCCTCGCCAGCGGGCTGTTGCTCACCACCGGCTGCCAGCGCGACGCCGACCAGGTGGCCCCCGATGATGTTGTTTCGGCCGAAGACCACGGCAGCAGCGACGAAGAAACCGCGCTGAGCAGCGACCTGCTCACGGCCGCCCAGCCCCAGGATGAAAGCGTAACCGGCAGCCCCGCCGTGGCCGGCGCCGCCGAAATGGGCCGCCTGTTCGGTACCTGTGCCACGCGCACTTACACCGCCGAAACCCGCACCCTGGTCATCGACTTCGGCCCCACCAATTGCCTGTGCCCCGACGGGCGCTACCGCCGCGGCAAAATTGTGGTTGTGTTCACTGGCCCAAACCTGCGTCGGCACTCCGGGGCCATCGTTACCCGCGTCGATTACTTCGTGAACGATAACCAGCACACCGCCACCCGCATTTTCACGGACCTGGGCAACGGTTCCTTTAGCCTGAATATACCCAGCGCGAGCATCATTCTGGCCAACGGCGGCGGCACTCATTCCTGGACGGCCCGGCGGGTGTTTACCCGCACAGCCGGCTTCGGCACGCCCCAGTTGGCCGATGATGAGTACAGCATCACGGGCACGGCCAGCGGCACCAACCGCCGGGGCGTGGACTACACGGCCACCATCGGCCAGCCGCTCATCAAACGCTTCACTGCGGGCTGTTTCCGGCATTTCGTGTCGGGCACCGTCAAAATTGAAAATTCCAAGGACAATACCTTGCTGCTGAACTACGACCCAACGGGTGCCGGCGTGTGCGACAATATTGCCTCGGTTACCATCAACGGCAAGCGTACCCGCACCATCACGCTACGCTAAGTTTGCGGCGGCGGCGTAAAATATAATTGTCAGGTAAAAGCAATGCCCTCCCGATTTCGGGAGGGCATTGCTTTTACCGGGGCTAAGCAGTTGTTCAAAAGTAAATGCGCCGTGAATGGGCGCCCAATTAACAATCAGAATAAAAGCTTGCGGCTTGTAGCTTACCGCTTAAGCGCCTTTAAAAACAGGTTTGCGCTTCTCGCTGAATGCCTTTACACCCTCAAAATAATCCTCGGTTTCTCCGGCGATTTGCTGGCAATGGGCTTCGTAATCCAGCATTTCGTCGAGCGTGGCCGCGCCGGCTTTGTTCAGCATTTGCTTAAGCAGGCCAATGGATTTGGTGGGCGCGGCGGCGTAGCGGGCGGCCAGCGCGTAGGTGGCCTCGTCCAGCTGTTCGGGAGCCACCACCTGGTTCACCAGGCCGAGGCGCAAGGCTTCTTCGGCGGGTACTTTGGTGCCCAGGCTGCACAGCTCGAAGGCTTTGAGCGTGCCTACCAACCGGGGTAAAAACCACGAAGACCCCGAATCCGGCACCAGCCCGATGTTGATGAAAACTTCAATCAGCGAAGCATCGGTGCTGGCCACCAGGGCATCGCAAGCCAGCGCCAGGGAGCAGCCCGCTCCCGCCGCCACGCCGTTGATGCGGCCAATTATCGGCTTGGGCAGCGCCCGCATGGCCCGAATAATGGGATTGTAGCGTTTGTGCAGGGAGTCGTAGAACGAGCGTTTCTCCGCGCCTTGAGCGGCCTTCAAATCCTGGCCGGAGCAAAAGGCCCGGCCCGCGCCGGTGAGCACGACCGCGCGCACGGCGGCATCGCGGGCCACCTGCTTCAGGGCGTCCTGCAGCTCGTAGCTCAGCGGGTCGTTGAAGGCGTTGAAAACATCCGGACGGTTCAGGGTAATGGTGGCCACGCCATCGGGGCGCACGTCGTAAAGCAGGCTGGTATATTCCATTGAGTAGGGGAGTAGCACACGCCTGGGCTTGTGCAGGGCGGAAGATTGAACTGCAAAGAACGCACAAGCTCAAATATGTGCTAGCGCGCCAGCAGTGCTTCCGCCACCACCAAATCTTCTGGGGTGGTGATTTTGATGTTGCGGTAGTCGCCGTCCACCAGCTGCACCCGGCACAAATCGTCCACCACGGTGGCGTCGTCGGTGAAGGAAGCCAGCTCGGGCATGGCGTAGGCGCGGCGCAGCAAGTCAAGCTCGAACGTCTGGGGCGTCTGCATGAGGCGCAGGCGGCTGCGGTTCTGCGCCGCCGAACCGTGCTGCGACACCAGCCGCACCGAGTCTTTGGGCATCACGGCCGCCGCTGCCGCCGCGTGCGTGGCGGCGGCCACGTAGGTGCGCTCCACTACCAGGCGCGACACCAGCGGCCGCACGCCATCGTGCACGGCCACCAGGCCTTCGGAATGATTTTTCAGCGCGGCCAGTCCGGCCTTCACCGATGCCCAGCGGCTGTTGCCGCCCGCCACCAGCGTGTGCGGAATGCTGACCTGATGCTGCGCGCACAGCGCGGCCCAGGTATCGAGCTGGTCGGCGGGCAGCACCACCACTATTTCCGCCACGCGCAACGCGGGCTCGGCAAAACGGCGCAGGGTGTGCAGCAGCACCGGCTCGCCGGCCAGCAGCAGAAACTGCTTGGGACGGTCGGCGGCCATGCGGCTGCCACTGCCGCCCGCCACCAGCACCGCAAAGCGCGGAGGATGCGGGGGCAATGCGGCCATCGAACGGTTCAGGGGAGTCAGCATGGCGCAAAAGTATCAGCCCCCGTGGAAGTGCGGCGAATCAGGCCGGGCCAAAAGCAAAAACCCGGCTGCCACGTTGGCAACCGGGTTTTGCTTTTGGCTTCATAAAGTACTAGAGAATCAGCATGGCGTCGCCGTAGCTGAAGAATCGGTATTTTTCCTTGATAGCTTCCTTGTACGCCTCCATCAGCAGGGGGTAGCCAGCAAAGGCCGCCGCCAGCATGATGAGTGTGCTCTCCGGCATGTGGAAGTTGGTGAGCAGGCAGTTGGCGATTTTGAAATCGTGGGGCGGGAAGATGAACCGGTCAATCCAGCCCTGGGTGGGCTTCATGCGGGCATTGGCCGATACCGACGCTTCCATTGCACGCACGGTGGTGGTGCCCACGGCGCATATTTTGCGCTTGGTATCGAGGGCTTTGTTCACGATTTCGCAGGCCGGGGCCGTCACGATAAAGTTTTCCGAGTCCATCTTGTGCTTGGTCAGGTCTTCCACATCCACGGTGCGGAAGGTGCCCAGGCCCACGTGCAGGGTCACGAATGCGGGCTCGATGCCCTTAATTTCCATGCGCTTCATTACCTCGCGGGTGAAGTGCAGGCCGGCCGAAGGCGCGGCCACCGCGCCGATGTTTTCGGCGTAAATGGTCTGGTAGCGCTCTTTGTCGGCGGGCTCGGTTTCGCGATTGAGAACTTCTTTCGGAATCGGGGTTTCGCCCAGCTCGTAGAGCGCTTTGCGGAACTCCTCGTCGGTACCATCGAACAAAAACTTAATGGTGCGGCCGCGCGACGTAGTATTGTCGATGACCTCGGCCACCATGTCCGACTCACCGAAATAGAGCTTGTTGCCCACCCGGATTTTGCGGGCCGGGTCCACCAGCACGTCCCACAGGCGGAGCTCCTTGTTCAGCTCGCGGAGCAGAAAAACTTCGATTTTAGCACCGGTTTTTTCCTTGTTACCGTACAGACGGGCCGGAAAAACCTTGGTATCATTCATCACCATTACGTCGCCCTCGGCGAAATAATCCAGAATGTCTTTGAAGGTTTTGTGCTCAATCTGGCCGGTTGCGCGGTGCACGACCATCAGGCGGCTTTCGTCGCGGTTGCGGGCCGGATGCAGAGCCACCAGTTCTTCGGGGAGTTCGAACTTGAACTCGTGCAATTTCATCGCCATAGGGCAGTATTTGGGGGAATTTAAGGAAATTTGGGGAGGCAAAAGTACGGCTTTTTCTCAGAACATTCATTTTATCCCTTGTCGTCGCTTTGCGTGCGACCTTTACCGCTCAGCAACTTCCCGCTGATTTTCCGTCTTTTGCCCCGGATACTTACCCTCACATGCGCTCTCTGCACCATGCTAGCACTTCGCCTCACCTTTGAAAGCTTTCGATTTGCCTGGGATGCCCTCAAATCCAATTTATTGCGCACCATCTTGTCGCTGTTGGGCGTCACGGTGGGTATCTTTTCCATCATCGCCGTTTTCACCATCGTCGATTCCCTGGAAGCCAATATTCGCAGCAGCATGAATTTTGTGGGCGACAAGGTGATTTATATCGAGAAATGGCCTTGGACGTTCGGTCCCGATTACCCCTGGTGGAAGTATTTTAACCGGCCCGTGCCCTCGGTGCGCGAGTTTCAGGAGCTACGCCAGCAGCTTGGCGGCAACAACCGGGGCATCGCCATTTTCGCGGCAAAGGGTGGCAACACGCTCAAATCCGGCTCCAATTCCATGTCGGATTGCGCGGTGCAGGGCGTGAGCTACGATTACCGCGTGGTGAGCAGCGTGCCCCTGGAAACGGGCCGTTACTTTACAAATCAGGAGATGGAGTCGGCCCGGCCGGTGGCCATCATCGGCGCCACCATTGCCGAAAACCTGTATCCTCAGGGCGTAGCGCTGGGCCGCGACTTTAAGCTGCGCGGGCGGAGCTTTGTCATCATCGGGGTGATGGAAAAGGAGGGTAAAAAGCTGCTCGATACGCCCAGCAACGATACCAACGTGCTTTTGCCCTTCGGCTCATTTGTCAAAATGTACGGACTCGGCGTCACCGGTATGGGCGACGGCCCTTCGCCCCGCATCGGCGTAAAGGGCCGCGAGGAAGACGCAGGCCTGATGGACCTGGAATACGAAATGCGGGGCGTGATGCGCAACATTCGCGGCCTCAAGCCCCGGCAGGAAGATAATTTCGCCCTGAACCGACCGGAAATGATTGCCAGCCAAATCTCCCAGCTCTTTAGCGTTATCGGCGTTGTGGGGGGCGTCATCGGCTCGTTTGCCATTCTGGTGGGTGGCTTCGGTATTGCCAATATCATGTTCGTGTCGGTGCGCGAACGGACCAATATCATCGGCATCCAAAAATCACTAGGGGCGAAAAATTTCTTTATCCTGTTTCAGTTTCTGTTTGAAGCCGTTTGCCTGTGCCTCATTGGCGGGCTGGCGGGCATTCTGCTGGTGTGGCTCGTGACGCTGGTTCCGCAGGACGCGTTGCCGCTGGCCATGTCGGCGTCCCGCATTATTCTGGGCCTGCTGATTTCGGTGGGAATTGGGGTGATTGCCGGCATTGTGCCCGCCGTGATGGCGGCCAACCTGGACCCGGTAATTGCCATTCGCGCTAAATAAGTAGCCGTTCGTTGTTGGGCGTCAGTTGTCGGGGGTCAGTTGTCTGATTGAGTGAGTGCCAACAACTGACAACTAATAACCGACAACTAACAACTGATAATCCATGACGCTACCTGCTTTCTTTTACTACGAATTTCTGGGCAACACGGTAGGCCAATACGTAGTGGCCGTACTCATTCTGCTGGTTGGCAGCGTATTTCGACGGGTGTTTTCGCGCCTGCTCAGCAAGCTGCTTTTCTCCCTCACCAAGCGCTACACGGGCGGCGTGAGCGAGGAGGAGCTGCACGGCTTGCTCATCTATCCGCTCTCGATGCTGCTGCTGGTGATGACGCTGCAACTGGCCGGCGCTACGCTCACCTACCCGCATGGTCCCGGCGCCGCTGCCTTGAAACTGCCCTGGCACGAGGTGCTGCTGATGCGGCTGCTGAGCCTGGCTTTCATCGTGGCGGCGGTGTTGGTGGTGCTGCGCATCATCGACTTTGCTTTGCTGGTCACCTCGCGGCGGGCGGCCCTGCGCGATGCCACCGGCGTTACCCGGCTCGACAACCAGTTTTTGCCCTTCGCCAAAGACTTGTTAAAGGTATTTGTCATTCTGATTGCTGTGCTGGTGGCGCTGGGCCACGTATTTGGGGTGAATGTGACGGCGCTGGTGGGCGGCCTGGGCATTGGGGGCCTGGCCGTGGCTTTCGCGGCCAAGGAAAGCCTCGAAAACCTCATTGCCTCCTTCACCATTTTCCTCGACCAGCCCTTTGGCGTGGGCGATTTGGTGAAAGCCGGCGAAGTGAACGGAACCGTGGAAAAAATCGGCTTCCGCAGCACCCGCCTGCGCACCGCCGAGAAAAGCTACCTCACCGTGCCCAACAAAAGCATGATTGACAAGCCCCTCGACAACCTCTCGCTACGCACCTCACGCCGCGTTGGCTTCACGCTCACCTTCGACCAGAAAACCACTAGTGTGCAACTACACGCCATCATTGCCGATTCTATTCAGGCCATGCAGGACCACCCGCTGGTGACCCAGGAAGTGCAGATGAAATTCAACGCCCTCACGCCCATGGGCAAGGAAGTAACCGTGCAGTATTTCGTGGATACCACCAGCTACGACGAGTACCTCGATGCAAAGGAAGACCTCAACTACCGGCTGGTGGAAATGGTGGAGCAGCACGGCGGCTCCTTTGCCGGTGCCCCCGGCATAGCCAACGTTTAAGCGGTAAGCCATAAGCTGCAAGCCTCAAGCTTTTATTATGATTATCAATTGATTGATAGACAGTCAACGTGCGTTTACGTTTGCATAATTGCTTAAGCCCGGTGCTTGGCATTTCGTGGGCGCCCCCGTAGCAGCTTGCGGCGCTTAACTGGCATAGCCAAAAAGAAAAACGGCAACCCATCGGGTTGCCGTTTTTTGATACAAATTGTTCAGCACCAACAGTAGAATCCGAACCTACCGTTAGCGGCCGCCCAGCAGGCCACCCAGCAGCGAACCCATGCCCCCGCCGCCCAGCAGGCTGCCCAGGCCGCCGCCACCGGCGTTGGCCGGCTGCGAGTTGGGCCGGCCGCCCAGGCCCCCAAGAATCGACATCATCGAGCCCAGGCCACCGCTGCCAATGCCCGAGCCCTGCTGGGGCATGCCAGCCGAGGAGTTTCCGCCGCCCATCAGGCCGCCCAGCATGCCGCCGCCCAGCAGGCCACCGAGCAAGCCGCCCAAACCACTTTGGGAAGCCCCCCCGAGCAGGCCGCCCAGGCTGCCGCCGCCGCCCATGCTATCCATCAGGCCGCCGCCGCCGCTTTGGTTGCGGTTGCCGCCCATCACGCGGGAGATAACCATGGGCGCCACCACGCCCAGCAAGCCGGCCATGAGCGCCTGTTTGGGAATGCCAACGCTGGAGAGTTTATCGCCAAGGCCGCCAAAAAAGCTCTGTTTGGCCGGGTCTTCGGGGTTGTGCGCCACGGTTTCAGCCTGGTCTACCACGGTTTCCAGGGTTTGCTGCTGCTGAGAATTGATGCCCAGGTACTGCGACATTTTGGTAATCATGGCTTCCTCATCGTTGGCGTACGAGCCATCGGCCCGGGCAAAGCTGATAAGGTCGGTAACCAGGGAGAAGCGCAAGTCGCTGTTTTTGAGCAAGTCAAGGCTTTGCTGAATGCTCTGGTTGGAAGCGTCCTGGGCGGCAGCCAGCACCTGTTGCGTGGAGCCGCCCGAAAGGCCGGCCTGTTGAGCTAAAGCCTGCAAAAACTCGATTTCAGCGCCCGAAGCTTGGCGGTCGGCACTGGCCAAACTGGCAATAGCGCTCAGGTAGGCGGTTTTTTCAGCTTCGGAATAATTCTGGAGAAGGGTGGTTTCCATGAGAAAGGGAAAGAAAATTAGAAAAGGGACGTGTCGTGCTTAACGCAGGACATCAGAATACGTTGCTTGCCGTCCGCTGAGTGCTGGGGATTGTTTTTTGAGTAGGGCTAAGATTTTTTCTCTCCCTGAAAATGAAATTGTTGCTGCAGAATCAGGCATCTGATTCCACTATCGAGGGGAACAAAAAGTGAAAATTATTTGGCGCTTCCGAAAACACCTCCCATCTTTGCAATCCCAAACGGAAACACCCACGGGGGATTAGCTCAGCTGGTTCAGAGCATCTGCCTTACAAGCAGAGGGTCACTGGTTCGAACCCAGTATCCCCCACACTGAAAAACAGTCACTTAGCAGCAATACTAAGTGACTGTTTTATTTTCAACACCTCTTGGGAGGTTAGCTCAGTTGGTTTAGAGCGCTGCTTTCACACGGCAGAGGTCGAAGGTTCGAATCCTTTACTTCCCACCACTTCAATACAGCCGCTTCGCTTCATCGCGGGGCGGCTGTCTGCTTTTCAGCCGCTTCTACATCCCTGGCTAGGATGTTGCTTAGGTTCATTGTTGGTGGGCTCGGGGAGGGACTGCTCGCCCGCCCAGAGAGCAACTGAGCGCTTTTGCTGCATTGGTTTGCGCCTGTCTGGTAGGCCATGCTACTTCAGACTTGGGCACTACTTCTTACCTTTGAACAAGATTTGCTTAGTCAGAAAGTTGATTATTTAATTCCGCCCCATCTGATTCTAGTCCTACTCGTGCTCCCAAATGCGTACTGAAAACCCACCTGTTCTGCCTGCTTTACCGGCAGATGGCGAGCGCAAAAGCGAAATCCCAACTCCAGGCAAAGTTCGGTTTTACGAGCTTGATGTCGTTCGCTTTATTGCAGCCCTTGCCGTGGTGCTATTTCATTACTCCTACAATGGCTTCAAAAACGGAAAATCTCCTATTCAATTTTCCGAAATTGATTTCATTACCCGGTATGGCTATTTGGGCGTAGAGCTCTTTTTCGTAGTAAGTGGATTCTTAATATCCCTGTCTGCTGAAAATGCTACGGCGAAGAAATTTGTACTCTCGCGTATCGTTCGCCTTTATCCAATGTATTGGGTGGCTTGTACTTTAACGACTGTTATCATCATTGTAGCCGCATCCAATTTCGTCGCGCCGACACTGTTTCAATATGGCCTGAATATGACCATGTTTCAGGAGTTTTTCGATGTTGACAATATTGATGGGGTGTATTGGACCCTGGCTTATGAGCTACAGTTTTATTTCCTAATCTATTTGCTGTTGCTAACTAACCGGTTTCGGCATATTGACGTCTTTGCCGGGACTTGGATTGTTATCTCCACTCTTTTGTTGCTTGCTGGAAAATACCATATTTCCAACGCGGTTGTAGCCTACGCTAATTTCTTCTTTTTCCCGCATTATTCTCCTTACTTCATTGCCGGCATTCTATTTTATCTGATTCACAAAAAAGGCTTCAAACTCTGGTATGGGTTGGGTTTGGCCATAACTTACCTGCTCTGCATATGGCTGGCTGTTTCTAAAAAATCACCTTTCACCACGCATTCTCCGATAGTAATTGCAGCCGTGGTAACGCTGATTCTTGGGGTTTTTCTGCTTATATCTCTAAAAAAGCTACAAATGAAAGGCGGAAAAACCATCGCTAAAGCGGGCGTAATTACTTACCCCTTGTATCTGGTCCACGCCTATATCGGCTACATTATCTTACAAAATATCAGCGTGGGTATTTACATCAATAAATATATTTTGCTGATAGTTATGACTGTTTTCTTTGTCGTGGGTAGCTATTGGCTGAATGTTTGGATCGAAAAGCCCATGGCCACTAGGATGATGTCGTTTCTGAAATCCAGAAAGCTGTTATAAGTTCTTCTGCGGGACCTTCAAAGAGGGTAATTAGGTACAACAGGAAGCCTATTTTAATTTGCCGTTTTACTGCAAATCAGGCTCTGTAAATTACTGCTTTATCTAACTTCAATACTGTAGTATCTCCGGATTTACAAGCTCTCGGTCTGCTGGCCGGTTCATCCATGAAAGAGGGGACACACGCCTATCCTTTGAAAGTTATAGGGATAATTATCGAAGCCACAAGAGTGCAGAAACGAAATAGGTCATTGCGAGGAAACAGCATGCCGTTTTCTCATAGCGCGTGGCCAGCCGGCTAAATTGCTTGAGGCAACTGAAAAAGCGTTCGACTTTGTTGTGGTCGCGGTACAGGTTGCGGTCATATAATCAAAACAGCTTGGTATTCCTCTTTGCTGACAATGACGACTTGTGCGACCAAGGCCACTGCAGCCTCCATGCTCGTGCTGGGCCTGTGTACCTGGTTTGGAGGGCGGTGCAGGGCCTGGGTATTATTCTGTGGGGTCGGTACAGCAAGCGGAAGAACAATCAGCAAGCGGCTTTGCCCACGTCCCGCGTGTCCTACTGGGGCGGGGTACTCGTGACGCTGCATTTTTACTGCTTCAGTTGCATTCTCATTCATGAGCCTTGCTGGAACGCCGTATCAGCCATCTTTCAGCGTTTAATCTAGCTGCTCATGTATGCTTTCCTGACCCGCTACACGGGGGTAAAAGTTGCCGGCATTCTCACCGGATTCTGGTACGTTGGACTTATCGTCCTGGTCCTGTACTACGTTCTGCTTCCCAACGGCCAGTTCCGGTACGCCAACTGGTAAGTCAAGGCCGCCGGCGCGCCGCTGCTCGTGCGGGGCGCTACGATTAATGGCCTCGCAGCTCTTCCATTACAACGCCGGGGGGCAGGGAAGACAAATGATGAATTCAGTGCCCGCACCCTCCCGCGAATCGACGGTGAGGGTGCCGCCGTGGCTTTGGGTTACGATGTCGTGCGAGATGGAGAGGCCCAGTCCTGTGCCCTCGTGGGCGGGTTTGGTGGTGAAAAAAGGCTGAAATATCTTGTCTATTACCTCGGCCGGAATGCCTAGGCCATTGTCGTAAATCCGGATTTCGATATGTTTCGACGCCAACTGCCGGGTCGTAACGCGCACCTCTGCCACGTAGCTTTCATCGGCTAGCATCTGGCGCTGCTGCACGGCATAAAAAGCATTGGTAAACAGGTTGAGCAGCACCCGGCCCAGGTCGGCGGCCACGGTCGGAACCTGGCAGAGGCCCGCCTCCAGGTGCTTGACGCGGGCGGCGTGAAAGGAGGGATGCTTGGCGCGCAGGCCCTGGTAGGCCAGTCGCAGGTACTCGTCTACCAAGCTGTTGATGTCGGTGGGGACGTGTGGCGCGCTGCCGTGGCGCGAGCGCGCCAGCATGTCGGCAATGATGGTGGTGGCGCGCTGGCCGTGCTCGCTGATTTCCCGCAGGTTCTGCTTGAGGCCGGCCAGCAGCAGGTCGCGATTGGGGTCGCGGGGCCGCGGCCGCATGCCGTCTTCGCCCATGTCGTCGACCAGCACGGTGCTTACCTCGGCAAAGTTTTTTACGAATGCCAGTGGGTTTTGTAGCTCGTGGGCGATGCCCGCCGTGAGCTCACCCAGAAAAGCCATTTTCTCGCTTTGCACCAGTTGGGCCTGGGTTGCGTGCAACTGCGTGATAGTATTGCTCAGGGTGTCGCGCTGAGAGGCAATTTCCGCGTTTCGGGCGTTGAGCTGCCGGTTGGCTTGCTGCTTGTGGCGGTTGTTGCGCCAGAGCAGCAGCAGCGCGGGCACGGTGCTGGCCAGCACCGCCAGCAGCCAGTAGTAGCGGCGCTCACTGGCGGCGGCATTTTCGCGGTCGGCGGTTTCCTGCTGCCGCAGCCGCTCGCTCACGTCCAGAGCCTGAATCTGGGCCATTTTGGTGCGGCTGAACAAGCTGTCGCGGGTGGTGCTGGCCAGGGTGAGGTAGCGAAACGCGGCCGCGGTATCGCGGCGGGCTGCGTGGGCCGCCGCCAGAAACTGGCTGGCCTGCAGAATGCCCTTGGGGTACTGCCCCAGCTGGCCCGCCGCCAGTGCCTGCTGGCCAAAATACAGAACCGAATCCGTCACTGCCGCTGCCTGCTGCTCCAGCATACGCGCCTGCCCGAGGTAGGCCCGGCACAGGGCGAAGGTGAAGCGCTGGCCGGTAGCCCGACGGATACTGCTGCGGTAGTAGCGGCTGGCCATCGTATAGTTGCCCAGCCCGGCATAAATATTACCCAGCATGGCCGCGTCGCCCACTTCGCTGGTCAGGTCGTGCTGGCTCAGGTCCAGGGCGTAGCCGCGCTGCGAGTAAATCAGTGCCGAATCGAGGCGGTTGAGCTGAACGTAGACGTTGCCGATATTGCCCATCACCCTGGTTAAGAGGGCTATATTTTGGGTTTTTTCGGCCACGGCTTTGGCCCGAAAAAAATAGGCCAGGGCCGGCCGACTGTTGCCCTGCTCCCAGTAGAGGTAGCCCAGGGCATTGAGGGCACGGGCCGTCATTTTTGCATCGTGCAGTTCCTCGGCAATCACTAAGCCTTGCTGGCCCATTTGGAGTGCGGCGGGGTAGTTGCCGGCTTCCCGGAACCCGGAACCCAGCCGAACCAGTGCCCAGCCTTCGCCCGATTTAAACCGGAGCTGCTGCGCCAGCTGCAGTGCCTGCCGGCCGTAGGAAATGGTGAAGAGCGGGTCGGTTTGGGTATACTCATAGGCCAGCTGGGTGAGCATCATCACCCGGTTCGAGTCCAGCGGCGCAGTAATGAGGAGCTTTTTGAGGCTGTCGGTGCGAATGTCCTGGTACGAAAAGGGGGCTGCGGCCGCCGTGCTTCCCCACCACATAAGAAGCAGAATAAGTTGTTTCATAGCAGCATAAAGCAGAAAATTCCAAATCGATGCCCTATTGTAAGCAAAAGGGTACCGGCTTTAGCTCGTGGGTATTCCAAACCGCGTGCAAAGAAGAATAGAAGTCCTGTGGGCGTAATTATGCAGGCCGATAAGCTCAGCGTATTCTCTTTGCGCTGTGAAGGTGCAACTGCTGGCTGCGATGGCGTGCTGTTATAAATGTTAGGAGTAACAATATAGAGATATTATTCAGGAGCAGGGAAAGGCTGCTTATAAGCTTGTCGTTTTGGCGCGGGGCCGCAGCATCTTTGCAGCGTTATTATGTTATCTTTTTGCTGTGTTTTTCCACACTTCCTGCTTCCTTACTGTTTCCCACCGTTGGATGGGCGTATTTTTTGGGTTGCTGGTCCTGCTGGGCGTGGCCCTACACCGCGACTACGGCATGGGTTGGGACGAGCCCGCCGACCGCCTCAACGCCTTCGTGAGTGCCAAGTACGTAGCCCTGAAATTAGCGCCCCGCTTTGCTCAAAACCAGCCCCGCCTGGCCGACATTCCCGACCTGCGCCAGCACCGCGACGCTGACCACGGCGTGCTGTTTATGCTGCCGCTGGTGGTGCTGGAGGCCCTGTGGCCCGGCCCGGACCCGGCGGAATGGGCGTATCGGCGGCATTTGCTGGGGTTTTTGCTGTTCGTGGCGGGTACCTGGGCGGTGTTTCGGCTAGGTGCCGGGCGGCTGGGCAATTGGCGTTGGGGCCTGGTGGGGGCGGGGCTGCTGGTGCTCTCGCCGCGCATTTTCGCCGAGGCGTTTTATAACTACAAGGACGTTGTTTTTCTGAGTTTGTTTGCGCTGGCTATGCTCACGCTGCGCCAGTTGCTGCGGCGGCCTACGGCCGGGCGGGCGCTGCTGCACGCGGTGGCCAGCGCCGCCGCCATCGACGTGCGCACCATGGGCGTGTTGGTACCGCTGCTCACGCTGGGCTTCGGGGCGTTGGAGCTGGGGTACCGGCCGGCGCGGCGGCGCGGGTTGGCTGGCGCGCTGGGTTTGTACCTGCCGGTGCTGGCGGCCGGGGTGGTGCTGGGCTGGCCGTATTTGTGGGAGAATCCGGTGGGCAATTTCCTGGCCGCGCTGCACAGCTTCAGCCAGTACGCCAAGCCGTTGGAGGTTTTTTATTGGGGCGATTTTGTGGCCATTCAGGCGTTGCCCTGGCATTATGCGCCGGTGTGGCTGCTCATTACCACGCCGGTGCCCTACACCTTGCTTTTTGGGTTGGGCGCGGCCGGGGTGGTGGGTGGCGTGCGCGCAATTGGCGTCCGGCGCTGGCTGCGGCGGGCCGGCGCCCGGCACGACTTGCTGCTGCTGGCCTGGTTTTTTGGGCCGCTGTTGGGCATCATTCTGCTTCGCTCTCCCATTTACGACGGCTGGCGTCACCTCTATTTCATTTACCCGGCTTTCGTGCTGCTGGCCGTGCGGGGCCTGCGGGCCTTGTGGCGGGCCGCGGTGGGCGGGCAGCCGGGGCCGAAACAGTTGGTTTGGTTGAGGCCGGCGGCGCGGGTGGGGCTGGTGCTGGTGGCGGTGGGTACGGCCCGTACCGCGTGGCGTCTGGTGGCCGAGCATCCCTACCAGTACACCTATTTCAGCTTTCTGCCGGGTCCGGCCATTGAGCGGAATTTCGAGCGCGACTACTGGGGCCTTTCCACGAGGCAGGGGCTGGAATGGGTGCTGGCCCACGACCCGCGCCCGGTACTGCCCATCGCCATGGACGAGCGCACGGCCCTCACGCTGCTCATCAACCTGAAAATGCTGCCCCCCGCCGACCGCGCCCGGCTGCGCCTTGTGCCGCCCGCCGAGGCCGCGTACTATTTCACCATCTACCGCTGGCACCCCGGCCCGTACCCGGCTAGCATGGGCCGGCCGGTGTACACCATTCGGGCGGGCGGCGCGGCCATTCTTTCGGTGCTGCGGCGGCCCTGAGCGCCCGGCATGGCGTTCCGGCAGGAATTAAAAATTAAAAATGAACAATTAAAAATGTGGTTGTCAAACCTTTAATTGTTCATTTTTGATTTTTAATTCAATCTGTCAACGGGGGAACCCTTCCAATTGGGTGTTTCTTTGTGGCCTGATAAGCCTTTTTGCTTCGTTGCCGAAGCCCCGTTTTTGCTCCCTTGTTATGCCGCTGCTTGAAGTTACGGATGCCCGCCTGGCGCGGCAGTTTATTACCCTGCCCGCCCGCTTGCACGGCGCGGTGCCGCAGTACATCAACCCGCTTGAAAACGAGGTGGAAGTGGTATTCGACCCCGCCAAAAACCCTCGATTTACCAACGGCGAGGCCGCCCGCTGGGTGCTGACGGATGCTGCGGGCACGGTCATCGGCCGGGTAGCCGCCTTCCTGAACCGCGACGCGGTGGACGTGCAAAACTCGGATTTGCCCACCGGCGGCCTGGGCTTTTTTGAGTGCATCGACGACCAGTCGGCCGCCAACCAGCTGCTCGATGCGGGCCGGAAGTGGCTGGCCGCCCGTGGCATGCAGGCCATGGACGGCCCCATCAACTTTGGCGAGCGGGACCGGTTTTGGGGCCTGCTGATTGACGGTTTCGACCGCGCGCCCAACTACGGCATGTTCTGGCACCCGCCGTATTATCAGGCACTGTTCGAGCAGTACGGATTTCAGCTTTACTTCAAGCAGTATACCTGCTACCGCACTACGGCCGCGCCCCTGCACCCAAGTTTCGCCAAAAAAGCCGAGGCCAGCGCCGCCGAATTCCGCTTTGCGCACGCCCACAAGGCCGATGCCGAAAAGCTGGCGCAGGACTTTCACCACGTGTACAACCTGGCCTGGGCCAAGCACACCGGCGTGAAGCTGATGACCCTGGCGCAGGCCCGCGACATCGTGCGCGAGATGAAGCCGGTGGTAGATGAGCGGCTGCTCTGGTTCGCCTACCATGGCACCGAGCCGGTGGCTTTCTTCATCAGCCTGCCCGAGCTAAACCAGATTTTTCGGCACGTAGGGCGGCGCCTGAACCTGTGGGGCAAGCTGCGTTTCGTGTGGCAGCAGTGGCGCTTCATGCAGCGCTCCGACAAACGCCTGTTCGGCATCATCTACGGCGTGGTGCCCGAGTACCAGGGCAAGGGCGTGGACGCGGCCATGCTGGTGTACGCCCGCCAAGCCTTCATCGACGCGGGCTACGCCGACATTGAAATGAACTGGATTGGCGACTTCAACCCGCGCATGCTGGTTACGACGCGCTCCATTGGGGCCAGCATCGTGAAAACCCACGCCACCTACCGCTACCAGTTCGACCGCGAGCGGCCGTTCGAGCGGATGCCGATAATCAGGTGAAATGGTGAGTGCAGATGATGAAAAAACTCACTATTCCACCACTTAGAATGGGTAGCCGATGGCCAGGTTAAGGCGGCCGGCTTTGTCGGGAACAAGCTCACCCTGCTTATTAAGCCTGGTAGGCGTGCCGTAGGGGGCGCGCAAGGGAAGCGCATAGTCGAAGCGGATGACGAAGAACTGCACGTCGATACGGATGCCAGCGCCGTATCCTACGGCAAGTTGGTCGAGGAAGGAGCTAGCTTTGAATTGAGCGCCGTCGCGGCCGGGGTCGGGGTTGACCAGCCAGATGTTGCCGGCGTCCATAAATAGGGCGCCTTTCACGTAAGGAAACAGGTCCTGGCGGTACTCAATGTTGCCTTCCAGGCGAATGTCGCCCACCTGGTCGTAGAACTGGTTGCTGCTTTGGTCGAGTGTTTTGGGCTGGTAGATGCCGGGGCCGATGCCGCGGGGCGCGAAAGCCCGCACGCTATTGGGGCCGCCAATGCCGTACTGCTTGGGGTAGGGCAGCACCCGCGAGTTGCCGTAGGGGTTGCCGATGCCGGCCAGCAGGCGCGCCACAACGCGGTTGCCCGAGGCCGGGTCAGCACTGATGCGGTAGTATTCGCGCACCTCCAAATCGAGCTTTAGGTACTGGCTGTACTCCTGGCCCAGCAGGGTATTGCCGCCCGACGGCCCTTTGGGCGTGCCGATGGACGTGGCCAGGGCCTGGGCCAGGTTGCCGCTGCCCTCAATCTGGCCACTGAAATAAATTTGCTGGCGGCGCTGCTCCAGCGACTGTTGGTTGTAGGTATAACGGTAGGAGCTGGCCAGCACGAACTGCTGCTGAAACGCGCTTTTTAGAAAGCTGCGCTCAGGCGTATTCAGAATGTCGGTGAATATATCAGTTGGGCTAAACTGGACGTAAGTAATGTCGATAGGCTTGATTTCCTGCTCGTTGGTAATCTTGGTTTTCCAGGTGTAGCCGTAATTGACGTTGAAGAAGTTCTGCGAAAAGTAGTTGGCGCGCGTCACAGCCCGCACGCCCACTTCAATCTTGGTGCGGGGCTGGAAGTCGGAATTGGGCAGGTTCACGTCGAGCAGCGGCAGGTTGGGCGTTACCAAGCGCGGAATGAGCAGCTGAGCATTGACGCCGTACTCGAAGCTGGTGAGGCCCAGGGCGCCGTTGCCGCCGCCGGTCTGGGTTTCGGTCGAGGCAATGCCGTTGATGAGCAGCTGCTCGGCCCCGCGAAACGCCGAGCGGTTGCGGAACGTGACCTTGAGGGCCGGGCCGGTGAAGCCGTTGGTTTTGGTGGTGAGCTGGACTTCGGCCCGCAGGCTTTTCTTTTTGAGCTGGGTCATCAGCACCTCGGCGTCGAGGCGCTGGCGCAGGCCCACCGAGCGGTTGCTGCCGGGCGCGGCATTGGCCGGCACGGCCACGGTGGTGTCGCCGGCCGCGGCGGGCTTGAAGCGGATTTCTACGAAGCGAAACGTGCCCAGGCTCATGAGGCGGCTCAGGGTTTGGTCGCGGCGATGGCGGCGGTAAACGCTGTCGGGGTACAGAAACGTGGCGCGGGTAATGGCCTTAGCTTTGAACATCTCCTCATCCGGAAAATATTGGTAGCCCCGGAACATCATGGGGTTGCGCATGGTGGTGTCGGTCAGCACGTAGCTCGTGTTCAGCTTCACCTCATCGAGCCAGTAGGGGCGCAGGGCCTTGGGCGGGGCGCTGTTTTTGAGGCGCACGTCCACGGTGGCCTTGTGGTCGAGGGTGCTGTCGACCTTGAATACCAGGTAGTCGGGCGCGAAATAGTAGTAGCCCTGCTCCTTGAGGGCGGCGTCAATACGCACCCGCTCGTTGGTGAGCGTGGCCAGGTTGTAGGCGTCGCCCACTTTCACCAGGCTTTCGGCCTGGGTGTTGCGGATGGCCGCCCGCACCAGCGTGTCGCCCTGCGGGAAGTTGACCTGCGTGTAGCGGTACACCTGGCCGGGCAGCGCGGTGTAATCGATGCTGGCTGTTTTCTCCTCCTTCTTTACTTCAAAAGAGGCTTTGCCATTGAAAAAGCCGTTGTTGTTCAGGCGGTTCACCATCAGGTCGCGCACGGTGGCGGGCTTGGCCTGCGACAAGTACACGGGCGGCTCCCCAAACTTGTCGGCGAAGAACTTGCCCAGGCCTTTCTTCTTGCCCACGCCCATGTTCCAGAAGTACAGCTTGGGCCGCAGCCCCAGCAGGGAGTTGTTGGGCTTGGGCCCCACCACCGACTCCAGCTCGGTTTGCAGGGCGGCCTGGTTGTTCACCGTTTTCTCATCAGCCGGCGGCTTGATGGTCACCGTGCTACCGGTGTAAAGTCGCTCGCCTTCGGGCACAAATTTCAGGCCCGAGCACGAGGCCAGCAACAGTAATACCGGCACCAGCAGCAGGGTGCGGCAGGCGGGGGCGGCGGTAAGTAGATACTTGGGTAAGCGGGTGAATGAACTCAAAACTGCAGAATTAGGATGCCGGCCAGCCCGAATCTGGCGGCGCTGGAACGGCGGGGAATGAAAGGGAAGCAGCTTTCTCATTTCTTGTTGCTGCTGGTGGTTTTGGTGCTGTCGACGCGGGCGGCGGGCTGGCTTTGCAGGGAATCCTGCAAGGCCTTCTTATCCGCCTTTTCCTCCTTGCGCTGCTCTTTCCGCTGCTCCTTTATTTCGGGTGGCAGCTTGGCAAACAGCTCTTTCAGGTTGTCATATTCGCGCTGGAACACCAGGGCCGCGCCCGTTTTGATGAGCTGACCATCGATGTCCTCGTAGGCGTTCTGGCGGAAGGCGCGCAGGCGCAGGCGGCCGTCGCGCAGAATGCTGTACTCGATGCTGATGTCGCCGGCGAAATTGCTAGCCGAGCTGCTACCCTGCGTGGCCTGCGAGCCCGCACCACCCAAGGGAATGTCGGTGCCGAGGCGCACGGAAAGGCGATTGTTGAGGAACTGGCGCTTCACGGCCACGTTCAGGTCGGTGCGGCTTTTGGCGGTACCGCTGCTGTAGTCGGCCTGGTTGGTCACGCCCAGGTCGAGGCCCAGGCCGGAGAGGTATTTGCCGGTCAGGTTGTTGAGCTGGTCGGTGAGCACGGCGCTGGCCGAGCCGCGCAGCTGCGAGGCCACGAAGCTTTCGCTGGCGCTGCTCTCAAACGGGTTCTGCTGCAGGAAGCGGCCCAGAATCAGCAGCGAAAACACCTGCTTGCTCTGCTCCGATGTCTGGTTGGGCTGGCGCAGCTGGGCCAGCTTGGCATCCACTTGCCCACTGAGCGCGCCGCGCTGGTTTTCGGGCAGGGTAATATCGAAGCCAATGAGGGGCTGGCTGAGCTGTTCGGTCACCTTCAACTCCACGTCGAAGGGGAGGGTATTGCGGGCCGTTGTGTTGGCCACGGCGTTGTCAAGGCCCTGGCCGGCCAGTAGGTCGGCGGGCGCGGCTTCCACCTTATACACGGCGGTCACGTCGAGCTCGGCATTGTAAGGGTCGCCGCTCCACGTCAGGCTGGAGCCGGGCCGGATGCTGAAATCGCGCGAAGCCAGGTCGTAGAGCGAGAGATGGTAGGCGCCGCTGGCCACCTCCAGCCGGCCACTGAGCGTGATGGTGCCCGTGGGGTCGATGTTGGTGTTGAGCGTGCCGTTGGCGCGCACCTCCAGGTTGTCGCCGCTGATGGGGTCGATAATAATGGTAACGGGCGTCTCGTCGGTCACCGTCACCACGGCCGTGATGTCGTAGCCGGAGGCGGTTTTCACCGTGTCCAACGCCAGTTGGCGCTGCAGCATGGTATCCACGGGCGCGCTCTTGTCAATCCACTCCACAATGCCTTCCGAATCCACCTTGTTGGCCTCCGTGCCCGGCGACTCGATGGTAAGGTTGGAGCCATCCACCACCGTCACGTTGGTGTCGATTTTGAGCAGCTCCAACGGGCCGGTCAGGCGGGTGCGGGAGTCCACTATCAGCTTGCCATAGAACAGCGGGTTGTTTTTGCGGGTACTGTTCACGGCCGTGAAATTGTCGGTAGTAGCCGTGAGGTCAAAGGCGTAGTTGATAAAGTCCTTGGTCAGCAGGTAGCCATTGGCCACGGCCTTGTTGTCGGCCGAGTCGCGCACCGTGAAGTTCTCAAACTTGATGCCTTGCTCATCAAACGTCAACTCCTGGCCGGGCAGGCGGTAGAGCGCGCCCAACTGGGTCACGGCAAACGCGGCATCGGGCGAGGTGGTGAGCACGCCGCGTACCACCGGCGCTGCGGGGGCGCCCCGCACCGTGAGCTGCCCGCGCGCGTAGCCCGCCGCCCGCTCCAGCTGCCCGAGCGAAAACGCCTGGGCCAGACGGAGTTGCAGGCGCTGGGCGTCTACGGTTAGGTTCAGGGGGGCGTTGCTGTCAGCCTGGTAGTAGCCGGTCACGCGCACGTCGTTGCCTTCGCCGCCAATGGAGCCGCTCTCGCCGCCGGTTAGGCGGGCGTCGATGTCATAGCGGTTGGGCGTTGGGTTGGTGGCATTCACGGCAATGTCGCCGATGATGGCCTTCTGGAAGGTCAGGCCCTTAATGGTGGCATCGGCGGTGAAAGCCAGGTTCTCCTTGCCGAGGTTGCGCAACTCGGCCGTGCCGTTGAGCGTGCCGGCCAGCAGGGAGTCGGACTGCTGCACGGCCTTGGCCAACTCAGCCAGGTCGAAATTGGTGAACGTGACGCCGAGTGGGGAGGTGGCCACGGCCGGGTTCTGGCTTTGCACGGCCAGCGAGCTGCGGCCGTTGGTCAGGTTGAGGCCGTCGGCCACCACCGCGCCGGTGGGGTAGTAGCGCACGTAGTTGTTGATGCCGGCGGTCCAGTTTTCATAGTTGATTACCTGCTCCGGCGCGGCCGAAAACTGGTACACCACGTCGCCGTTGCGGCCGGGCGGGGTCAGCTCCTGCAGAGTGCCGGCCACCGCCAGTCGCTCGCGGCTGGCCGAGTCGCCGAGGATGGCCACGCGGGTAAATACCTTGTT
This sequence comes from Hymenobacter sp. IS2118, assembly GCF_000715495.1. Taxonomy (GTDB): domain Bacteria; phylum Bacteroidota; class Bacteroidia; order Cytophagales; family Hymenobacteraceae; genus Hymenobacter. The sequence continues at coordinate 27,954 of NZ_JNLX01000183.1, forward strand.
GTCGGCCACGTTGCCGATGATGCTGGGCCGGCGCAGCTTGAGCGTTGTGTCCTGGGCGGCCTGCGCCAGCCGCAGGCCATAGTCCAGCTTGGCAGGGTCCGAATCAACGGCCAGCTTCAACGAGTCTATCCGGTAGTTGGCGTAGCGAATGACGGGAATGCTGGTGTTGGCCGTGAGGCGGGCGGCCTGCCGCGAGTAGTCGCCGCTGAGTGTGAAGGGCGAAATCTCCTTCAAATCGGGCACCAGCTTGGTAGCCAGCTTGGGGTCTTTCAGCTGGAGCGAGTAGGTGAAGCGGCGGTCGGCGGCACTGGCCACGTAGCGCACGCCGGGCAGGTCGAAATAGCGGTCGATGTGCTGCTGCAATTCGGTGGCCAGGTTCCCGAGGCGCACGTTGCCGTCAATGAGCACATTGGCAATGTCGGAGGTGATGACGGCCAGCGTGCGGTTGGCATTCTGCACGATGCGGCCGTTGAGCGAATCAAGCGGAAACCGCTGATTGTCGCGCACAATCACAATTTTGGTCCCGCTGAACGTGCCGTTGATGGTGTTCAAATCGGAGCCGCGCAGGTTGGCCACCAGGTCGCCCTGCACGCGCAGGTCGCCGCCGGTATAAAAGCCCAGCGCCGTGAGGTTGGCCCCGCGCAGATTCAGCTTGGTTACCTCGTAGGTGGGGTTGTTGGCGTCGCGCAGGTTCACCACGGCGGTCAGGTCCAGGTCGAGGTTGGGGTCATCCTTGCTGCTGGCGTTGATGACGTAGCGGTTGCGGTCGAGGTCCACAGTAGCCTTCACGCCCTTGTAGGTGTAGCCGTTGTAGCGGGCGCTCTGCACGGTGGCGTTCACCTGGCCCACCAAGGTGGCGGGGTCCTGCAAATTGCCAGTGGCGTTGATGCGGCCCGTGGCCGTGACGCGCCCAATGGTGGGGTCCTTGAGCAGCTTGCCAAAGTCGAACCCTTTCACCGCAAAGGTGCCCACCAGCGGCTGCCGGCCATTGGCCTGGGCCTTGCCGATGTTGCCGCTAAAGGCCAGGTCGCCGTAGCTGGTACGGGCCTGCAGGTTGGTGTTGAACTGCAGCGTGGTGGGGTAGCCCTTGAACGTGCCGCTGACGGCGAACGTGGGCGGGATGCTGATGTTGTCGGGAATGCTGCCCTTGGGCGCTAGGCTGAGAATGTCGGCCCGCGACGAGCTGAACTGCCGCAAGTCGGCGTCTACGTACAGCCGCCCGTCCACTTCCGGCAGGCCCAGGATGCGGATGCGGGGCGCCTTCAGCACGGTATTGCGCAGGCCCACAAACTCGAAGTTGCGAATGGATAGGTCGCCCACGCGGCCCGCAATCTGTCCGTTCACCAGCACGCTCTGGTTGGGGCCGGTGTTGAAGGGCGGCGTGCCGGCCAGGTCCGGCGCCAGATACAGTATGTCGCGGAAACCCAGGCGCACGTCGCGCAAATCACCCTCAATCTTAAGCTGGCCCAGCTTTTTGGTGTTGCTCAGGGCCGCCAGGCTTTCGTAGCCAATGGCCAGTTTGCGCCGAATGCGGGTGTGCGGTGTAATCAGGTCGAGGCTGTCGAGGCGAATCTGCACCGAGTCGTACACCACGTTGGCGCGCCACGACGTGATTTTGAAGCCGCTCTTTTCGTTGCCGGCCAGGTTATCTACCTTGGCCGTGGTGCGGTTTTCGGTGTAGCTAAGGTCGCGCGTGTTCAGCACGAGGTCCGTGAAAGCAAGGTGGTTGTAGTCCATCGCCGGTAGGCGGGTCTTCTGCGCGGGCTCATTGAAGTTGTCGAATTTCACCGCCAGCCCGCTGATGTCGGACTCGTTCAACGTCACCTTCCAGGCCATGCGCTCGCCGGTGGCAGCCTTATTCTGGTCGGCGGCCTCGTCCAGCTTGCGCACCACTTCGGCGGGGTTCACCACCCGCTCTTCTACCGGCACGTCCTGGTTCTGGGCGTAGGCGAAAGTGGTGTTTTTGAGCGTGAGCTTATTCAGCGCCACCACTTCTTTTTGCAGGTCGATGTTGTCGGCCGTAATGTCGGCCAAGCCAATATTGGTGCTGATGTACTGGCCCGACGGCGCGTTCTTGTACACAAAGCCCACGCTGTCGAGCGTGGCACGGTTCAGGCCGAACTGTACTGAAATCGGCTCGGTGGGGGCGGGGTCGTCCACTTCCGGGGCCGTTTTGGTTTGCACGATGCTGATGGCCGCACGGCGCAGCGTGGCGTTATCCACTTTATAGATGGAGTTATCCACATCCACCTCGTCCATGTTGGCCGTGAATTCGCCAATCCGGGCCCGGATGTCGGAACCGGTTATCTCATCGAGCTGGGTAAAATAAACGTTGGTGAGCCGGGCCTTGCCGATGTCGTACTTCAGAGCCGAGGCCGTTGTGTCGACCGGCGCGGTGGGGTCGGTGAAGGCATCAACGATGAAGTCATAGTTGTTCACCGAATCGGGCTCGGTGCGGGTCAGGCGCACGCGGCCGTCGTTCAGCTCCACATTCGAAATATTGACTTCGGAACGCAGCAGGGCCCAGATATCCAGGTCCACCCCCAGGTGCCCCACCGATACCAGCGTGTCGCGCTGCTGGTCGGCCAGGTACACATCGTCGAAGTTGATGGCGTGGCGGAAGTCGGTGCGAAATTTCCCGATGCGAACGTCCGTTTTTAGCTTGTCGCGCAGGTAGCCTTCAGCCCGGCGAGCCACAAAATCCTGCCCGGAAGGAAACTGAAGGAACACCACTACTCCAATAAGTAGAAGCAGAACCAGAGCTAAAAGCCCCAGAAAACCGTAAAGGGCACGACGCAGAAAAGTGGACAAAGCAGAAGGGGGTAAGCAGCAAACATAACAGGGCGCGTACCCCAAACGCAAAATGTCCGGCCGGGGTTGGCAATCCTTCGTATCCAGGATTATATAAAAATGCCTGATGCGGGCTGTAAGGCACTGGCCTTATCTTGCACCCCCAAACCCACCGATTGCATGATAATACGTTTTTCCTTGCCCTACCGTACCGTGCTCGGGCAGCGGTTAGCCGTGTGCGGCTCACACCCCGCCCTCGGCAGCTGGCAGCTGGCCACCGCGGCCCCTATGCACTACGACGAAGCCACCGGCTGCTGGCAATACGAGCTGACCGTGGCCGACGCGACCGGCGAGCAGTCGCTTACCTACAAGTACGTGTTGCTTGATGCCAACACCGGTGGCGAGCACTGGGAGTTTGGCCCCAACCGCGCGGTGGCCTACCACGCCGCCCAGGCCCCGCGCCTGCACCTGGCCGATTACTGGCGCGCGCCCGCCCAACCCGAAAACGAGCTGCTGACCGCCGCGTTCACCAAGGCGCTGTTTCGGCGTGTATCATTGGCACCTGCCGCCCCGGCCGCCAAGGGTAAAAAAGCGAAATCAACTCCTGCCGGTTCCGCCAGCTCCGCAAAGGCGCCCGCCGCCGGCGAAACGCTTTTCCGGCTCCTGGCGCCGCGCGTCGAGCCTCAGCAGCAGCTCTGCATCCTCGGCTCCGACCCGGCGCTGGGCGCCTGGGATAACACCAAAGCCCTCGTGCTGGCCGATGGCGAGTACCCCACCTGGGCAGCGGCCGTGCGGCTGGCCAAGCCAGAGGTGGAAGGCTTCTATAAATATGCCATTTGGGATGCGCGGGCCGGCCACGCCCTGGCGATGGAAGGCGGCGAAAACCGCCGGGTGCCCGCCACCACCGACCAAACGGCCGCCCGCGTTTTCAACGACGAAGCCTACCGGTACCCCGATGCCTGGCGCGGCGCCGGCGTGGCCCTGCCCGTCTTTGCCATGCGCAGTGAGCAGGGCCTCGGGGTAGGGGAATTCTCCGACCTGAAGCTGCTGACCGACTGGGCCGTGCAAACCGGCCTGAAACTGGTGCAGATTCTGCCCATCAACGACACTACGGCCACCCACACCTGGGTCGATTCGTACCCGTACGCGGCCATTTCGGTGTTTGCCCTGCACCCGCAGTTTATCCACCTCGAAGGCATTGCCGCGCTCAAAGATAAGAAAGCCGCTAAGGAGCTGGCCCAACTCAAGCAGGAGCTGAACGCCCGGGACTTTGTGGACTACGAGCCGGTGATGAACGCCAAGTGGAAGTTTCTGAAGCTGCTCTATCAGCAGGAGAAAAAAGCTTTCCTGGCCGACGCCGCGTACCGCGAATTCTACGCCAGCCAGGCCGAATGGCTGGTGCCCTACGCTGCTTTTTCGGCCCTGCGCGACCGGTTTGGCACGGCCGATTTCCAGCAGTGGCCCGCTGAGTTCCGGACCCCGCCCAACCTGGATGAGCTGACTGCCGAAACCGCCGCCGACTACGATGAATTCGGCCTGTTCTTCTTCGTGCAGTTCCACCTCGACCAGCAGCTGCTCGCCGCCGTGGACTACGCCCGCGGCCGCGGCGTGGTGCTGAAAGGCGACCTGCCCATCGGCATCTACCGCCACTCCGTAGATGCCTGGACCCAGCCCGAGCTCTACCACATGGACCGCCAGGCCGGCGCCCCACCCGATGATTTCTCCACCACCGGCCAGAACTGGCGCTTCCCCACCTACAACTGGGAGCGCATGGCCGCGGACGACTACAAGTGGTGGAAGCAGCGCATGGGTCACCTCAGCCGCTACTTCGACACCCTGCGCATCGACCATATTCTGGGCTTTTTCCGCATCTGGGAAATGCCCATCGAGTCGGTGGAAGGCTTGCTGGGGCACTTTTCGCCCGCGCTGCCCCTGCACCGGCACGAGATTGAGCGCCGCCTGGGCTGGTTTGATTACAGCCGCCTCTGCGAGCCTTACATCCGCTGGCATATGCTCCAGGCTATCTTTCAGGGCGAGGCAGAGGCCGTGTTCAATGAGTATCTGTACGATGCCAGCTACGGCCGCATTCACCTCAAAGCGGCGGTGGACGACCAGCGCAAAATTGAGGCCTGCATTGCCGCCAAAGTGGCCGCCGAACCCGCGCACGCCGACTATTTCGCCTGGCTGCAAAAAGGCCTGTTCCAGCTCGTGAACGAGGTGCTGTTCGTGCCTGCCGGCGACGATTTCTACCACCCGCGCATTACCCTAAATAAGAGCTACTCATTCCGGGAGTTGTACTCCGACGATGACCGTCGCCGTCTCTACGACGACATTTACGTGGACTTTTTCTTCCGCCGCCACGAGGAATTCTGGCGTCAGCAGGGCCTGGTGAAGCTGCCGCCCGTGCGCTATGCCACCAACATGCTCATCTGCGGCGAGGACCTGGGCATGGTGCCCGCCTCGGTGCCCGGCGTGATGAAGGAGCTGGGCATTCTGGGCCTGAACGTGCAGCGCATGCCCGCCAACCCCGAAACCGAGTTCAGCCATCCCAACGATGCTGCCTACCTGAGCGTGGTGACGCCTAGCAGCCACGACACCAGCACCGTGCGCGGCTGGTGGGAAGAAGACCGGGTGCGTACCCAGCGCTTCTTCGAAACCATTCTGGGCCACTGGCGCGAAGTGGCACCGTTCTACTGCGAGCCGTGGGTAGCGCGCGAAATCCTGGTGCAGCACCTGCATTCACCCGCCATGTGGGCCATTTTCCCGCTCCAGGATTTGTTGGCTATGGACAGTGGCCTGCGCCGCGCCAATCCGCACGACGAGCAAATCAACGTGCCCAGCAACCCCACCCATTTCTGGAAGTACCGCCTGCACCTGCCCCTTGAAGAGTTGGTGGAAGCCGTGGGCTTCAACGAGCCACTGCGGGCCCTGGTGAAAGCCAGCGGCCGCGACTCATAAAGTGCGAAGCCACAGGTTTCAATAAGCCGGGTCAGGCAAGTGACTCCGTTTAGCCCAAACAAAAAGGCTGCCCTCATGGGCAGCCTTTTTGTTTGGGGGCAGCGCCCGCGTACTGGCATGGCTCTGCCAGGCGCGAATTTCACCAGCTACCGGCAAGCGCGGGGGGCGTACCCTACCTCTTTTTCGCATTCCACTTCGTGACGAGTATAAGTCCATCAATCTCTATCCCAAATGGGACGCCCGCTTTTTTTAATGTAAGAAATTAAAAAATAATAAAGACATTTAAAAACATAGAAGACGCTTTTGGAGCGCTTGCCATCGGTCGTTTTCGATATTCTACCCAGTTGGGCATCTCCATTGCCTTGCCGTACGGTCCCTTTCGCGTGGTTGTAAAAGCTATTCACCGAAAATCGAATTGCACTATAAGCAAAACGAAAGTACCTTTGAAGGCTGAAACTGAATGAAAGAATAAGATGATTTTTATAAACTCTTTCTCTACTTCTACAAACACCCCTTTTTGTCACTTTTTTACGGATTCAGCACTGCCCTTTTGCCTGTTGTAAGAAGCCTCGCTGAAAATCTGCCTTAACTACAACTAACTCAACTTTTTTGCTTAATCGTTACTTCTCATGAATTCAACCTTACCGAATGTGCCCAGGGCCCACGCGCCATTCTGCGTGCCGGTTCCCTTGCTTGGCCGGATAGCCGGGGTGCTGGGCAAGCGGCCGCTGCTGCTGCTGCTCACGTTGTGGCTGCTGGCCAGTGGCCAGGCGTTTGCGGCCCGCACCCTGACCACGAGCCTGGCCGCTAACCCCACCAGCATCGGGCCGGGCGGCAGCGTCACGCTCACCGGCACGGTTGTGCATAGCGCCAACGGTGGGGATAATAACACGAATATAACGGGGCTGGCCCGTCGTCTGACCTTGCCTGCGGGCCTGACCATTACCAGCGTCACGTCGGCCAGCATGGGTACGGCATACACGTATGATTCCGGCACCGGGGCGTTTGCCTTTACGGGCACCAACAACTTAGCCGAGGGTACTTACACCTACGCCATCACCTTCACCATCGGGGCCGGCCAAGCGACGTTCGTGGCCACGGCCTTCGCGCGGGCCACCAACACCACCACTCCGGCAGCCAACACCGATACAAGTGGCTCGGCTGAGGTGACCGTGACGCAGGCCAGCCCGTTTCTGGGCATTTCCCTAACCTCGTCGGCCAACCCGGTGAACGCCGGCAGCGCCCTGACGCTGACGGTAAACATCAGCAACACGGGCTCGGGCACAACGACGGCCACGTCCGTGGTGCGCACCGTAACCGGCCTGCCCACCGGCCTGACTGGGGTCACGTTTGGTGGCGCGGGCGCCGCTAATGCTACCTATAGCGCCGGCACGGTGTCGTTCACGGGCGGGCCCTACAGCCTGGCCCAAGGCGGCAACAGCCTCAACTTTACTATTTCCTTCACCGCGCCCGGCGCGCCAGCCTCGTTTACGCCGGTGGCCACCGTCTCGGCCACCAACGCCACCAACCCCGGCCAGTCGGCCACGGCCAGCCTGACACAGGCCATTACGCCGATAGCTGATGTAACCACCACGCTCAGCGGCCCCACCACGCGTACCAATTCCCAGACCAGCACGTTCACGGTAACGTTCACCAACAACGGTCCTAGTACGGCGGCCGGCGTGACGCGCACCGTGACGCTGCCCGCTAACGTTAGCGGCGTCTCGGCCCCAAGCAGCACGGCAACAACGGCTACCACCATCACCTACGCGCCCAGCGGCGGCACGATGACCAGCGGCCAGAGCGACTCGTTCACCTTCTCGTACGTGACCCCGGCCACGGGCGCAAGCATTAGCACGGTCAGCAGCATCGCGACGACCACCTCGCAGGGAACGGGAACAGCGCCCAACTCGGCCACGGTGACGACTGCCCTGACGGCGGCGGCCGATGTGGCAACCACCCTTAGCGGCCCCACTACGGCCCCGGCGGGCAGTTTTGCATCCTATATCATTACGGCCACCAACGGAAGCAGCATCGCGGCTGCGGGGGCGGTGCTGCGGGTTCAGCTGCCGGTTGGTCAGTCAGGGGTTAGCGCCTCTAACGATGGCGTGTACACGAGCACGAACGGCCAAGTAACGTTTCCGGCCGTAGACATTGCCAGCGGCGGCAGTGTTTCTTATTTGGTGCGGGTGCTTATGCCTGCCTCCGGCTCCGTTACGGCCACGGCCTCCAGCACGGCTACCACCGCCGACAACAACGCGGCCAATAACAATGGTACCGCAACAGCAGCCAACGTCACCACCACCATCACGCAGCAGGCCGATGTAGCCGCTTCCATAAACGGACCTTCGGCCGTGTTAGCGGGTTCGACCGTCACGTACTCGGCCCTGTTCACGAACTACGGTCCGAGCACTGCCACGGGCGTGGCCACGCAGCTGCAACTCACCGCCAACCTCAGCGGCGTGGTGGTGTCCAGCGGTAACTATAATGCCGGGTCGGGTTTGGTTACGTTCACAGCGCCGAGTGGCGGCATTTTGGCTTCGGGCGGTTCGGCCACCTACACCGTGCGGTTTACGGCGCCTGCCAGCGGCAGCGTCACGGGCACCGTGTCTTCCACATCTACCACAGCCAACGGCGACCCTATTGCCGCCAATAACAACGGCACGGCACCCAGCTCTACGGTATCATCGCTTATTCTGACCACTACGCCGAGCCTGCAGTGCGCTAATCCTGGCGGTGCGGGTTCCTTGACGGCCACGGGCACGACTATCTTCAATACCTACTACCCTGGCACCGCGAATGCGGCCACCGGCCAGAAAGTAGTGACGGTGGGCACGGCCGCTCCCACTGGAGCCACGGCCTTAGCCGCCAATGATTTGGTGATGCTGATTCAAGTTCAGGGGGCGAATATCACAAGCACCAACGGTGATAGCTACGGTGACGGTTACGCCGGAGACCCTGGCAACGGTTATCTCAGCTCTAACCTCACGGCTGGCCAGTACGAGTACGCGGTGGTCGCGTCGGTTTCGGGTAGCACGGTTACCCTCCAGAACAATCTGGTTAATAGCTACGAGTTTGCCAACAACGCGGGCGGCACCACGGCCGGGCAGCGGCGCTTCCAGGTGGTGCGGGTGACCCAGTACCAAAACCTTACCCTCTCCGCCAACGTCACCAACGTTCCCCGCTGGAACGGGTCGACGGGCGGCATTCTCGTTCTTGACGTGGCCGGCCAGTTCAATATGGCCGGTTTTACCATTAACCTGAGCGGAAAAGGCTTCCGCGGCGGCGCTGGCCGCAGGCTGAACGCCCCCAGCGGCACAGCCAACGGCACCGACTACGTGACCACGGCCCCCGCTGATGCCACGACTCTTACAGGGCGAAATGCTTCGAAAGGGGAGGGCATTGCCGGTACGCCGCGCTTCGTCAACGATAACGGGACGCAGGTTGATAACACGGTGGAGGGCTACCCCGCCGGCAGCTTTGCCCGCGGCGCGCCCGGCAACGCCGGCGGCGGCGGCACCGACTCCAACCCCGCTGCCAACGACCAGAACACCGGCGGCGGCGGCGGCTCAAACGCCGGCACCGGCGGCCAGGGCGGCAACGGCTGGAACTCCAACCTGCCCTACGGTGGCCAGGGCGGCGCTCCCTTCACGCAGTCGGCGCCCTCGCGCCTGATTATGGGCGGTGGCGGCGGCGCCGGCACCACCAACGACGGCACCGGTACCCTGGGCGGCTTTTCCAGCAGCGGCGCGGCCGGCGGCGGCATTGTCATGATTCGGACCTCTACGGTATCGGCCAACACCGGCACCATCAACGTGGATGGGGCCGACATGACCTATGTGCCAGCCAACGACGGCTCGGGTGGCGGGGGCGCTGGTGGCAGCGTGCTCTTTATCGCTAACAACAGCCTATCGGCCATTACCATCACGGCGCGGGGCGGCAGAGGCGGTAGCAATACCGGGGATACGTCCCCCCACGGCCCCGGTGGCGGTGGCTCGGGCGGTCTGGCCTTTACTTCTTCTGCTACTAGTATCTCATCTTCCTTCAGTGGGGGGGGCAATGGTTCTACTTTCGGCAGCATTGCTTATGGTTCCACCGTGGGCACGACCTCGACGCCGCCGTTCCGCAGCAACGTGCAGGTGTCCGAAACGCCCCTGATTCAAGCCTCTGCCAACTGCGTGGCCGATGTGACGACCACCCTCACCGGGCCCAGCATCATACCGGTGAATAGCCCCTCGGGCTTGTACACGGTAACGTATACTAATAACGGGCTGGGCGCCGCTGCCAACGTAACGCGCACGGTGACCCTGCCCACCGGGGCCACTTTGTCGACCGAGCAGCTGGCGGCCATTACGGCCCAGGGCGGTTCGGTTACGGGCCTCGTCATCAACTTCGGAACGCTGGTATCGCAAGTGAATGGCGGCACGGCCACCTTCACCTTCAGCTTTACCACCCCGACTAGCCCCACCGCCAGCGGTGTCACCCTGCCGCTGACCAGCAATACCTCGACATCGACCAACCAGGGCAGCAACGTAGCGCCAAACTCCGCTACCATCAACCTGACCGTGGCCTTTATTGCCGACGTGGCGACGAGCATCACGCCCACACCTTCGCCAGTGAACGCCGGCGGGGCTCTGAGCTTTGCCGTGATCTACACCAACATCGGACCAAATGCCGCCGACGGCTACACCCGGACCCTGCAACTGACGGCCGGCCTTGGCGCCGCAAACGTGACCTTTGCCAACTTGCCCACAGGGGTTACGGCTACGTACAATAACACAAACGGCACGGTGACCTTTACGGGTACTCCAACGTCGCTGGCCAGCGGGGCCAACCAGAACCTGACGGTGAACATTGCCAGCGTGCCGGCCTCTTTCGCGTCCGTCACGGCGTCGTCAACGACCAGCACCACGACCTTGGAGAACGGAGCAACGGCCAATAACACGGCCAGCCTCACCGTACCAGTGACGCCGATTGCCGACGTAACCACAACAATAGCCGGCCCGGTGAACTTGGTGCCGGGTCTGCCTTCGGGCACTTACACGGCGGCTTTCACCAACAACGGCCCGAGCAGCGCCGCTACCGTAACCCAGCAAGTGACCTTGCCGGCCGGCGCAACCAACGTCTTCGTGAACGGTGTGGCTTACACGCCGGTAAATGGGGTGATTGACTTCGGCACGGCGGCTACCCTGGCTGCTGGCGCTACCAACACGTTCAATTTTAGCTTCACGGCGCCGGCTACGCCCGGTTCGGTGGACCTGGTGAGCAACGTGAGCACCACGACGAGTGAAGGCGATAATTTGGCTCCGAACTCCGCCACCCTCACCGTTACGGTATTGAGCACGGCCGATGTCGTGGCCACCATCGCACCCGCCGCCACTACGGTTACGGCCGGGCAAACGGGGACGTTCAACGTTACTTTCAGCAACAACGGCCCGGCCGATGCGGCCACCGTAGTATCGCGTGTGCAGCTGCCGGCCGGGCTTCTGGGCGTGACGGTATCGGGCGGCGGGACTTACAACGTTGCAACTGGTCTGGTGACCTATCCCAACAGCAACCCGCTGGCAAGTGGCGCCAGCGTCGCTTCAGTTATCATGTTCACGGCGCCCACTACCAGCCCCGTAACGGCTACCGCCAGCATCAGCACCGCCACCAGCGAAGGCGGCAAAAAAGCCAACAACGTGGCCAACGCGCTGATTAACATTACCCCCACGTTTGATGTGACGACGCTTATCACCGGCCCCGCCTCTACGGCGGTGGGTGTGCAAACCACGTTCAGCATCGCCACTATTAACAACGGTCCTTCGGCGGCGCCGAGCGTGGTGCAGGTGGTAACGGGCTTGCCCATCAACCTGACGAATGTGTACGTGTCGAACGGCGGTATTTATAACGCCGCCGCCGGCACCGTGACCTTCCCCGGTCTGGGTACGCTGGCCAATGCGGCCCGCGTGGACAACACCATCAGCTTCACTCCAGCCACGGTTTCGGCAGCTGGTTTCACGGCTACGGCCACGGTAACGGCCAATGGCAACAACGCGAACGATTCCAATCTCGCCAACAATTCGGTGCCCGCTACCACGATGGTAGTGAATCCCGCTCCCGCGGCTTCGACCAACGCCAACCTCTACACGCTGATTTCGGCCCCGGTCGAAAACGTGCTGCCGGGTGCCAGCGCGACGTTCACCGTCACCACCGGCAACAACGGCCCTGGTGAGGCTAAAGTGGTAGTCCAGCTTGTGACCCTGCCCGCCGGCCTGACCGGCGTGGTGGTGAAAAACAACCTCGGCACGGTGCTGCCGGCCGCTTACAACGCAGTAACTGGCGTCGTCACCTTCCCATCGGTAGCCAGCCTGCTGAGCAGCAATAGTGTTCAGTACACCATCGACCTCGTTGCTCCGGCTACGGGCGTTATCGCGGCGGTTGCCACGGTTTCGGCGGCCACAGCCGATGCCATGCCGTCGAACAACATTGCCACGGCCGACGTGACCGTGACGCCGGTAACCGACGTGGCCGTGCGCCTGACCGGCCCGAACAACGCCCCGGCTGGTTCGGTCGCTACCTACAGCGTGACGACGACCAACAACGGTCCCGCCCCGGCAACCGGCGTAGCTACTGTGGTTTCCATCCCGGCCGGTCTGACCGGCGTGGTCGTATCGGGTGGTGGTTTGTACAATACCGCTACCGGCGTCGTGACCTTCCCGGCCAGCGCGGTGCTGCTCAACGGCGCCAGCGTGGCCAATACCATTCAGTACCGCACGCCCAACATCGGCACGTTCACCAACGTAGCCTCGGTTACCTCGACCACCACGGACAACGTAGCGGCTAACAATACCGCTACCGTAATCACCGTAGTGGAAGGAATCGCCGACGTGACGGTGGCCATCAGTGGCCCCGCGACGGTGACGGCGGGCGGCCAGGTGCAGTACGTGGTGTCCAGTTTCAACAACGGCCCGGAGACTGCAAGTAATTCGCAGGTGCGGGTGCAGCTGCCAACGGGACTGAATGTGACACTTACGGGGGGCGGTACTTATGATACGACCACGGGCCTTGTGTTATTCAATAACATTAACAGCCAAGCAGCCGGTTTGGACGGAGCAGTGAGCTACGCCATTCGCTTCGATGCCCCGGCTTCGCTGACGAATCTGTATGCGGTGGCTTCCATCAAAACCGATACGGAGGAAAGAAGCTACGCTAACAACTCCGCCAGCGTGCTGACCACGGTGCAGCCAGCTGTGGCGGGCTCCGTTAACCTGCGCACTACGGTGGTGCAGTCCCCAATCCCGGTAGTAGCCGGTGATGACCTCACGCTCACGGTAAGCACCATCAACCTAAGCGGCACTGCTGGCACCAACGTGGTGCAGCGCGTGGTGCTGGAAGCCGGCCAGACGGTGAAATTCATCACCAACGGCGGTACCTACGACGCCCTCACCGGCGTGGTGACGTTCCCCACTTTGGCCACGCTGCCCGGCAATACGGCAGTGGAAAACACCATCGTGCTGGTAACTCCCGGCGCTGATGCATTGACAGTTCGGGCCTTGGTAGCCGGCGACCAGGTTGACCCGAATTTGGGAAATAATATCGCTAACCTCAACATCGACATCACGGTGGCTACCGACATCACCACTACGGTGAGCGGTCCCGCGTTCGCGCAGCCCGGTGAGGTGGTTACCTACTCGGTGGTAGCCCTGAACAACGGCCCGTCTTCGGCCACCGGCGTAAGACAGACGGTGACGCTGCCGGCAGGTGCTACCAATATTTCGAACCCTGGTGGCTCACGTTCCGGAAACGTAGTTAGCTACAACTTAGGAACCCTGGTTGCGGGTGCTGATGGCCAACGGGTCAACACCATCACCTTCACTGTTCCGGCCTTTGGTACTTCCTACGATGTGACATCCAACGTAACCACGACGCGCACGCAGACCGCTGCGGGCCAGACCAACGACGACGCCACGTTCACTACCTTCAAGCGGAACATTGCGCCCGTAGCCAACGCGGTAACTAACGTGCTGTTCGGCCCCGAGGGCAATACCGCCAGCGCCCAGACTATCTCCCCGCTGAGTGGTACCGACGCGGACGGCAACGCGACCATCGTCTCGTACGCCATCACGACCATTCCTCCCGCCGCCCAGGGCGTGTTGAGCTTGGACGGCAACGACGTATTGGTGAACCAGGTGATTGAGGTGGCCGACATTGCCAACCTGAAGTTTGACCCGGCCGACAGCTTCGTTGGCAATGCTTTCTTTACCTACACGGTGCTGGACAATGCCGGCGCCACGTCGGCTCCGGCCATCTACACCATCCCGGTGGGCCAGGACCTCGACGTGACGTATAAGGCAACTCCCATGAAGGGCGGTGCCAATCCGTACCAGAACGGTGACGTTGTTGCCTACGGCATCGACCCGAACACGGCCACTTACAACACCGCCGGCAACCTCTACAATGCCGATGGCACGTTTGCTACCGGTACGGTAAACAACGGCATCCGCTTCGGCAAAGTGAGCGCCGCCGATTCGACGCTGCTCGCCACGGTGGGCATCCGCTACACCTCGGGCACGGGCCTGTTCACGGTGATAGACCGCAACCTGCTGCCCATCAACGGCCGCAACATCCTGGTCACCATTACTACCGTGGACCTGTTCGGTGGCATCAGCGTGGTTCCCTTCAACATTGCGCTGGGCAACGCGCCCCTGCCAGTGGAGTTGGTTGCCTTCACGGCCCAGGCTGTGAAAAACGTGGACGCCCAGTTGAACTGGCGCACCGCTTCGGAGCTGAACAACGCCTTCTTCGATGTGGAGCGCAGCTTGAATGGCAAGGACTTCGTGAAGTTCGGACAGGTAGCAGGCCAGGGCACTACGTCTAGTGCCACCTCCTACGCCCTAACCGACGCGGGTATAGGCTCGAAAGCTTCGGGCCTGGTGTACTACCGCCTGCGTCAGGTGGATGTGGACGGTACGGCTACGTACTCGCCGGTTCGCACGGTGGCTTTCACCAAGAACGCCGCGATTGTGCCCGCCATCAGCCTGTTCCCGAACCCGGCTACCGCCGATACCAAGCTTGACCTGAGCCAGCTCCCCGCCGGCACCTACCAGGTGAGCATCCTCGACGCCACCGGCCGCGTGGTAATCAGCAGCACCCTCAACGCGGGCCTGGCCCACGTGCTGGAGCTGAAGACCATCGCCAGCGGCACCTACACGGTGCTGGTGCGTGGCCAGAACGGCGGCCAGGTTGTGAACCTGACCAAGCGTTTGATTAAGGAGTAAGGCCCGCGGCCGATGCGCCGCGTGTATCCTGCAAAAAGCCCTTCCCTCGCCGGGAAGGGCTTTTTTGTGCGCTAATCAGGATGTCACAAGCATCCCTGAATTGCCCCGGCAACAGGCCGCCGTAACCGCAGCGGCTTAGTTCGGGTTAAAGAGTGCTCATCCTTATCGATTGATTTTTTGATGCAATACGATGTTCTCATTGTGGGCGCGGGCAGCGCCGGGCTTTCGGCGGCCCTCACACTGGGGCGCTGCCTGCGCCGCGTGCTGCTGGCCGATGGTGGCCCTCCGCGCAACGAGTCTTCGCCCGGCGTGCACGGTTTTTTAACCCGCGACGGCATCCGGCCCGCCGAGCTGCTGCGGCTGGGGCACGAACAGCTTCGGCCCTACGATTCGGTGGAAGTGCAGTGCTTGGAAATCAAGCGTATTACGCGGGAGGGGAGGGGGTTTCGGGCCACCGGTGTGGGAACTGCCGACGATGCCCCGCACACCATTTGGGCGCGGCGGGTACTGCTGGCTACCGGCGTGGCCGACATTCTGCCGCCGCTGCCAGGGTTTCGGGAGCTGTGGGGGCGCGGCGTGCTGCACTGTCCGTACTGCCACGGCTGGGAAGTGCGGGGCCAACCGCTGGCCGTGTACGGGCAGGGCCGCACCGTCACGGGCCTGGCCCTGCTGGTGAGCCGCTGGAGCGCCGACGTGGTGGTGCTCACCGATGGCGCGGGCCACCTCACGCCCAACGCCCGCCGCCGGCTGCGACGCCACAAAATCCAGATTCGGGAAGAGCGGATTTCCCGTTTGGTGGGCTCGGCAGCGAATGATTTGCAGCACGTCGAATTTGCTGATGGCAGCCGACTAGCGCGTGTTGCGCTGTTTTTGCATGCGCCCCAGCACCAGCGTAGCGCCTTGGCCGAGATGCTGGAAGCGCGCCACACCAGTAAAGGCGCGGTGTGGGTCAACTCGGAGCTGGAAACGTCCATTCGGGGCCTCTACGCGGCGGGCGACACCACGCCCGGCACCCAGCAGGCCCTGCTAGCCGCCGCCGCGGGCAACAAAGCTGCCATTTGCATCAACGAAAGCCTGACGCGGGAGGAATGCCCGCGGTAAGTAATGAGCCATTAGCTTTTAGCTGCTAGCCGTTAGCTCTTATCCTTGCAGGACTCACGCAGTTAGCCGCTGGCGCGCGTTTCCGACGCGTTGCCTACTGGATTGGCGTTTCTAAACGCCGCCGTTCGCACCGTCTGGTCTCATTGGTCCCGCGCGTCAGAGACGCGAAACCAGTAGGCCACGCGTCGGAAACGCGCGCCAGCAACTGAGTGCATAAGTCCTCCCTTAAATAACCCACCTAAAGCATGACTACTTTCCTCGCGTTACACTACTGGGCCGGTTCGGGCCGCGAATACGAAGCTGTGCGGGCGCTATTGCCGGCTACCGCGCGGCTGCTGGCGCCCGATTTGCCAGGCTTCGGAGGCCAGGCCGTTCCGAAGGGATTTGACTTTTCGGTGGCGCACTATGCCGACTGGCTGGGCGCTTTCATCGCCCACAACGAGCTGACCAGCTTCACGCTGCTGGGCCACAGCATGGGTGGTAAAATAGCCATGGCCCTGGCGGCCCGACGGCCGGCCGGCCTGCGGCGGCTGCTACTGCTGTCGCCCTCGCCCCCCACGCCCGAACCCATTACCGATGCGGACCGGGCCGCGGCGCTGGCGGCCTACGGCCAACCAGTAGCAGCCGAAAAAACCTTCCGCAACATTACCGAAAAACCCCTGCCTGCGGACTTGCACCGGTTGGTGGTAGCCGACAACCTGCGCACGACCCGCCCTGCCTGGGATGCCTGGCTGAGCCACGGCTCCCGCGAAGATATTTCGGGCCTTATGTCCGGGATAGAAGTGCCGTGCACTGTGCTGGTGGGTGCCCACGACCGTGCCATTACCGCAGCCACCCAGCGGCAGCATACGCTGCCCTGGCTGCCCGCCAACACGCGCCTGCACGTAGAATCAGCCACCGGGCACCTGTTGCCGCTCGAAGTGCCAGCCGTGGTGGCCGACCTGGCCTTGCAGTAGGGGGGATGTGAAGTGCTCGCGCCCAAGTAATCCTACTCAGTCTGGCCATGCCGAGCGCAGCCGAGGCATCTCGCTCGCACCGCCCAACGAAGCACGCGAGAAACCTCGGCTGCGCTCGGCATGACATCCTGGGAACTACGGTCTTTTTTGCGGGGCCCTGTTTTCTTGAGATTAGAGGACTCCAGCCAGGGCTTTTGCAGAATATAACGTTGTTGCCTACGGGGCTGGCGGCTGGGAGCAGAACGGATTTCCGCGTGCCCGTTATTTGCCCAGCAGGGCCAGCTGCGCCGTGCTGTCGCCCACGGCGTGCAGGGCGCGCTGCAGCTCCGCGTCCTGCTCGCGCAGCACCGTGTAGTACGCTACCGTGCCGAAAGCACTGCGGGCGATGAAGGCTTTAAGCTGATTGCGCAGTAGGGGCGCGCAACGGCGCATGGCGGCCACGTCGGTGGTCACGCCATCCTGCGCGGCTTGGGCTGCCAGGCTCACCAGCTGCGCGTCGGTGATGCGGAAGGTGGCGTGAAACTGCTCGAAACGCAGGCCTTCCAGCTCCGCTTTGTGCGTCTGGTAGAAAGTCAGTGCGAAGGCCCGGGGCACGCCGTGGCTCATCAGCCGGGTGAAATAGGCGGAGTTGGCGAGCGTATCGCGGGCCACAAACACGTCGGGCATGATGCCGCCGCCGCCGTACACCACGCGGCCGTGGTCGGTGCGGAAGCGCAGCTCTTTGGCGAAATGAATGCTGTCGGCCGAAGCCAACTCGCCGCGGGCCGAGCGGCCGGTCAGCTCCTGGCTATACTCGGCGTAATTGGCGCCGTAAGGCTTTTGGATGGAGCGGCCGACGGGGGTGTAGTACCGGGCAATAGTTAGCCGCAGCTCGCCGCCATCGCTCAGGGCCATGGGCTGCTGCACGAGGCCCTTGCCAAAGGTGCGGCGACCCACGATAATGGCCCGGTCGTGGTCTTGCAGGGCGCCGGCTACCACTTCGGCCGCCGAGGCGCTGCCTTCGTCCACGAGCACCACGAGGGCGCCTTCCTCAAAATCGCCGGCCACGCGGGCGTAGGTCTGCGAGTCGTACTGGTCGCCCTTGCCGTCGGTGTACACAATCTTGCGGGAGCCGCCGATAAACTCGTCGGCCAGGCGGGTGGCGCGGTCCAGGTAGCCGCCAGGGTTGCCGCGCAAATCGAGCACCAGCCGGGTGAGGCCTTGGCGGCGCAGGTCAACCAGTGCCGTTTTGAATTCGTCGTAGGTGTTCGAGGCGAAGCGGCTCACTTTGATGTAGCCGGTCTGCTCGTCCACCAGGTATGCCGCATCGACCGAGGAGTTGGGAATGCGGCTGCGGGGGACGGATAGGATGAGCGGGCGGGCGAGGCCCCGGCGCCGGATTTCCAGCACCACGTTGCTGCCGCGCGGGCCGCGCAGCAGCTCAGTAAGGCGCAGGGTGCTCAGGCGGGCCCCCGAAACCCGCTTGTTGGCAACGCTCAGCACCTGGTCGCCGGGCAGGATGCCGGCCTGCTCGGCGGGGCCGCCGCTGAGCGGGGCCACTACGGTCATGGTATCGCGAAAGAGGTTGAACTCGATGCCCACGCCATCAAAGTCGCTTTGCAGGAAGGAATCAGCCTTTTCGCGGTCGCGGGCCGGGATGTACACGGAATGCGGGTCGAGCTTTTCCAGCATTTGCACCACGGCGTAGTCGGCCAGCTGCTCGGTGTCGACGGAATCGGCATAGTCGCGGTCGATGTAGCTGAGAATCTCCTTAAAGCGGAGATAGCCCCGGGCCGTCGCGTCGGGGTTGTTGGCCGAAGGCCGAAACGGGTTGTTGGCCACCAAAAAGCCGCAGGAAGTGGCCAGCAGCAACATTACAGCCTGCCGCCACCAGCCGCGCCGCCACCCCGAAGCAGCCGGCCGGCCAGTATCTGGAGCAGCGAAAAAAGGGGCAGACATGAAGTGGGTAAAGGTGTAGGCGAATACTATTGCGGTGGATGGACACCAAATTTATTACAATTTTGGTCGGCAAGTATTCGAAAAGTGCTCAATATTGGTATTTCACCAATCAATGCAATCGTTTACCTTTATAAGGTAAATTAATTGGCGTTCTGAAGGGTGTGCCACTTGTGGGTAGTGCTGAAACTGATGGTACTCAACGGGTAGGAAGCCAGCCACTAGCTGGCGTTGCGCACCAACGAGGTAAATGCTGACTTTACGTAAAAAAGGGTTGACCCGCGTGAGGTCAACCCTTGTGAAATTACAGAAACTGTTCTTTTGCCGGATTCACCGCCGCCGCGCCTGTCGCAGCCGCCGCACCGCATAACCAACTCCCCCGAGGAGAAGCAGCGAGACCCCCGCATCAATCGGAACGGCGGCTGGCCCCTGCGGTCCTCCCTGGTCAGGCTGGGCCGCAACCGTTGAAACGGCCAGCAGGCTGAGAGCTATAAATAGTCTTGCCACGCGCCAGTTGGTGCCCCCGGCACGGGGCCGGAAGCACGCTGGTGGAACTGAAAATTCGTTCATAATGAGTTAGTTTAGAATTATTCTACGTGTTAGCACCCCATGGGCCGTGGTGAGCCGCACAGTGTAGACGCCGGTGGCCAGGCCCGCAGTGGGCACTACCAGTCGCAAGCTGCCCGTGGCCGGTGCGGCGCTCGGGCCGGCAGCGCCGTAAACGCGCTGGCCAATACTGTTCAGCACGTCGAGCTGCGTCCGGGATAGCGCGGTGGGCGGGCCTAGCAGCACCACTTGCACCGCCGAGCCAAGCGTAGTGGGGCTAGGGTACACCTGCAGCTCCGTAAACGGTTGATTGCCGGCTGTCGTGGCCAATGGGCGCTGCACATTGAGGTGCAGAACGAAGCGGGTAGCCGTCAGGCCCTTGGCCAACTCCGCGGTGTAGGGACCGGTGCGCAGGTTGTGCCAGCTACCATTCTGCCGGTCCTCGAGCACCAGCGTGGTGTTGGCTGGGAAATTGACGAGGCGCTGCGGACGGAATACGAACGAGCCAGCTGCGGGGGCAAACACGCCTAACGGCAACACTTGGGACTGTTCGTCATCGGGCAGCCCCTGAATGCTGAGGTTCTGTGCGCCGGCCTGGTGGTAAAGCGTGGGCTGCAGCCCGGTGTTGAGTACCACTTTCAGGGCATCTAACCGGCTATCAAACCCACTGGTAGCGCCTGTTTGCCGATACACGAAGAACACGTCGGACAGGCCTTTGCCGCCGGCCGCTTGCAGCGCCAGCTCCAGCAAGGGCCGGCTGTCGGTGGTGCGATACTGAACGGGGTTGACATAGGCCGTTTCGCGGGCCGCGTTGGTGAACGTGAGCGTGGGCGCGCCGCTGCTCACCCGGCCAAAAAAACCCTGGCCCGAAGCCACTAGGTTGGCCCCGTCCGGTCCAATGCCGTTCACGTAGCTTACATAAGAACCCGCGTACGGCCCGCTGCTCCGAAACACATACAGGGCATTATCCATCCCGACGGGAAGTGCCAGGTTGTTCCAGTTCAGCGGAGCCGGGTAGGGGTTGCCCAGCAGGTGCCAGCCCGAGCTGGCCAGGCCGCCAGTAGTGAGCGCCACCGTTTGGTTGCCGTTGTGCAGCGTACCCGTCAGGCTTAGCGTGGTGGGTGCCAGGTTCACGGTGTAGCCGCGGCCGGGTTCCAGCGCGTCGGTCAGGGCCGGGGACTGCCAGCCCCGGTCAAAGGTGCCGCTGGTGGCCGTCAGGCGCTGCTCATCAAAGGTGAACACCGTGGGATACGGCGTTACCGCGGCGGGATTGTTTGCCGTATTGTAGGCAAGGTTGACCGTGGGAGGCGGTGCGCCCGGACCACGCAAAGCGGCCACCGTGGCTCCGGCTCCTGTTACGGGCGAAGCAAAATGCCGGTAGCCCCGGCCCGGGTTCAGGGAGCCGTCGACGTAGCGCCGGGCCGTAGCCGCGCCCGTTACGATGCCCCCGCCCACCGGATTCACCACCATGGCCGTGCCGGTGGCGTCGGATTCCAGGGTCAGGTTGCCCCCCGATGCCAGGTTGCCAGCCGTGAGCAGCAGCCGCTGCTGCACGCCCAGGGCTGTTTGGAGCGTCACGCCAGCCGGGTTGTTCACCGTGAGATTGGCCACGCGCAGCCCGCGGCTGCCGCCCAGCGTTTGGGCGGTGGTGCCCTCGCACAGCAGGGTGCTGGCGGTGGCGTTCACGGTACCATTGCTGGTGAGGTCGCCCCGCAGCGACAAGGTGCCGTTGATGGTGAGCGTGGCACCGCTGGCCACCGTCAGGTGGAGCACCGTGGGCGTGCCCGCACCCAGCACCGGGTAGGTGTTGCGCCCAGCGGGAATCATTACGACGCTCGTGCTGATGGGCACGAGGCCACAGCTCCAGTTGGCCGGCTCAAACCAGTTGTTGTTGGCCGTGCCCAGCCAAGTGTACACACCGGCGGCCGTCACGGTCAGGTCGCTGCCGTTGTCGGGGCCCGAGGTGGTGGGCTGACTCCCTACCACCCGAATGCGGTAGCCGCTGCCCGCCAGCGTAGCTGCGGGCAGGGTGGCCGCAATGGTGCCTCCGCCCGTGCCCGCCAGCGTGCCAATGGCCACCGGGCTCCCGAAAGCCCCGCTGGCGTTGGAAAGCTGGGCCGTGAACACGTTGCCGGCCGTGAAATTCGCCGCTGTGAAGGGCACGCTGATGGGGTTGCCCGCGCAGAAGCTGCCATTGATGGCCGACGTTTGGACGCTGGCCACGGCCGCGGGCGCATTCACCACTACGGTAGTGCTCGCCGTGGTGGTGCACCCATTCAGCGTTATCAGCACCGAGTAGGTGCCCGCATTGGTCGCGGTGGCGCCGCTAATCGTTTGGTTGGGCCCGGACGCGGAGAAGTTGTTTGGGCCGGACCAGGCATAGGTAGCACCGGTGATGCCAGTGGCCGAGAGCGAGATGGGCGAACCAGTGGCGACCGGCGAGTTGGAGCCCGCCGAAGCCCCGCTCAGGTTGGTAATTGTGAGCGCCGAGCCGTTGTTGTTGCTCGTGATGGCCGGGTTGGAACTCACCAGGCGGATGCGGTAGCCGCTGCCTGCGGCCGTACCGGCCGGAATCGTGACGCTGAGCGTGCCGGCCGCAGCGGCCGTAGCGCTTCTGGTGCCGATAATGACGGGATTACCCGCCGGGAAATTGCCACCGACATTCGAGAGCACCGCCGAAATCGTATTTCCCGCATTGAAATCCGGGCCACTAGCAGTGTAGTTTAGTGTGTAGGACGAACCAGCGCACAACGGTCCGGCCAGCGCGGTCAGAGCGAGGGTAGTGACCGGTGCGGCGGGCGTCACCGTTACCGGCACCGTCGCCGCCGCCGAACAGCCAGCCGCGTTGGTCACGGTCAGGGTATACGTGCCCGACATCGCGGGCGTAGCATTGGCCAACTGGGGGTTTTGGGCCGTGCTGAAAACACCACTGCTGCCACCATTAGTGTACTGCACCGTCCAGGTGTAGGAATTGCCGGTGGCAGCCGGGCCACCCAGCAACGAAATAGTGCCGCCTTCCGGTACCGGCGAGTTGCTGCCGGCCGTGGGAGCCGGGGGCGCGTTGAGGGTAATATTCGAGCCGTTGTTGTTGCTCACGATAGTGCTCGGGTTGGAGCCTACCAGCCGGATGCGATAGCCCGTGCCCAGGGCCGTGCCGCTGGGCACGGTGGCCGTGAGCGAGCCGTTGCCCAAGCCGCTAAAGCTCACCGAGCCAATAGTAACCGGAGTGGTAAAAACGCCCGTCGCGCTCGAAAGCTGCGCCGTGAGCGTGTTGCCGCTCGGGAACGGATTGCCGGCTACCGAGAAGCTGATGGAGCGCGGCGCGGCCAGGCAAACAGGGCCGGCAAAGGTCGTCATCGTCAGTATCGGGTCCGTCGAGGGCTGCACCGTCACGTCCACGAAGCTGCTGAAGCTGCAGCTACCCAAGGTCACATTCACGGAGTAGCGCGCTACACCGGGCGTGGTGGTGCTGGTGGTGGGGCTCTGCTGAGACGAGCTGAAACCGGGGCCGCTCCAGGCATAGGTGGCGCCAGTAATGGTTGGCGTCACGCTCAGGTTGATGGGCGCACCGTTGGCCACCGACGCCGGGCCGGTGGCCTGGCTCACCGGCGTGGTGTTAATGGTCAGGTTGGCCCCGTTGTTGGCGCCGGTTACGGCCGGGTTGGAGGCTACCACGCGCACGCGATAGCCCGTGCCGGCAGGCGTTGTGAGCGGAAGGGTACCAACCAGCGTGCCGCCGTTTGCACTCACCGCGCCCGAGAGCGTGCCGAACACCGGCGCATTGGCTGCAAACGCGCCGCTGGCATTCGAAAGCTGCAAGCCGTAAGTATTGCCGGCCCCAAAATCAGCCGTATTGGTGCTGAACGGAACCGTTATAGTGTTGCCCGCGCAAAAAGCCGTTGGCGAAATAGTACCCGTGGCAATTGCCGGCGGGTACGTGTAGCTAGCCGTTGAGCACGCCGTGCCGGCGGCCGTCGTCACGCAAATCGAGCCGTTGCTGCCGCCCGCCGGAGCCGCTACCGTCAGGCTGGTAGCGGTGTTGTTGGTGATGGTGCCGGCCGCCGTGCCGTTGAAGCGCACCAGCGAAGCCCCTCCCAGGCCCGTGCCCGTAATGGTAACCAGGGTGCCCGCCGGTCCGGTTTTAGGCGTGAAATCGGTGATGACTGGACCCACACAGTTGAAGTAGAACACCCCGGCATTGGTGAGTTGAATGCCCTGCGAAATAGTAGGCAGCAACAGGCGCAGGCGCAGGCCGCGCACGTTATTTCGCACCGTCGCGAAGGTGCGCTTCACCAGCACTGGCGCGGTCTGATTAGCCGCCAGCGTTGCTGAATACGAGTCGATGATATTCCAGGTGCTCAGGTCGGTAGATGTTTCCACTTCCAGTGTGTAGTTCACGGTGGTGCCGTTCACGTTCTGCAGGTGCAGCTGCACCTCGGAAATGGGGCGTAGGGCAGTGCCCAAATCTACTTGCGCATAGTACGTGTTGAAGAAAGCTCCCGTGTTAGCAGGCACGACTGAGCCATTGAAGATTTGCTCTATTGTGGTACCCGCAAAGGCATTGCTACCGTAGCTGGCCACCGGCCGGCCGGCGGCGTAGTTTTCGGAGCTGGCGCAACCGCTCTTGGTGAAGCTGCGGTTCAGCACCTGGCTCCAGCGGTTGGTGGCATCGCGGACGCGCACAAACAGCCGGTGCGGCCCATCGCTGAGCCCGCTCAAATCAGCCACCATGTTCAGGGCCGCCAGCGTAGTCGCTGGCGT
Source organism: Hymenobacter sp. IS2118 (assembly GCF_000715495.1). Classification (GTDB taxonomy): domain Bacteria; phylum Bacteroidota; class Bacteroidia; order Cytophagales; family Hymenobacteraceae; genus Hymenobacter. Next base: position 52,261 of record NZ_JNLX01000183.1, read on the forward strand.
GGCAATGGGAACGTTGGTGGCGCTGCCGTAGCCTGGGTCGGTATCAACGTAGTACTCGGCTTTGTTCAGGTTCGGCGCGGCGGCGAGACCGGGGCCATCCACGTAAAAAAGGCGGCTCTGGGTCTGACTCCACTTATTGGCCACATCGCGGACGCGGTAAAACAAGGTGTGGAAGCCCACTGGCAGCGCACCCAGCCCTACCGCAAAGCTTACCCCCGTGGCGTTGATGCCGCCGCCCGTGATGGCCACGGCCGTGCCCGCGCCATGGCCGGGGTCGGTGTCTACGAAGTATTCCAGCGCCGCTAGGTTGGCGGGTGCCGCCGTGGCCGTGGCCGGCTCTTTGTAAAAAATCTGGCGGTAGGTCTGGCTCCAGCGGCCGCTGACGTCGCGCGAGCGCACCGAGAGCGAGTGGAAACCGGGCGTCACACTGCCTAGGCTGGCCGTGAAAGCCACGCCCGCCGCATTGGTGCCGCCCCCTGTAATGGCCACGGCTGTACCGGCGCCATAGCCGGGGTCGGCATCAATGAAATACTCGGCGCCCGCCAGGGCCGGCGTGGCGGCGGTACTGGTGGCCGGCTCTTTGTAAAAAATCTGGCGGTAGGTCTGGCTCCAGCGGCCGCTGACGTCGCGCGAGCGCACCGAGAGCGAGTGGAAACCGGGCGTCACACTGCCTAAGCTGGCCGTGAAAGCCACGCCCGCCGCATTGGTGCCGCCCCCTGTAATGGCCACGGCCGTACCGGCGCCATAGCCGGGGTCGGCATCAATGAAATACTCAGCGCCCGCCAGGGCCGGCGCGGCGGCGGTACTGGTGGCTGGCTCCTTATAAAAAAGCTGCCGCGCAGTCTGGCTCCAGTTGTTGGTGCCCGCCCGCGAGCGGACCGATAAGGTATGAAAGCCTGCTGGCAGCGCGCTCAGGCTGATGGGGAAGTTCAGGCCGCCGCGCGTGGCGGAGGGCGCACCAGTCAGCGTCACGGCTGTGGCGAGGCCGTGGCCGGGGTCAGCGTCGATGAAATACTCCACCCGGTCGAGGTTAGGGGCGGGGGTTTGGGCGTGCAGGGTGGGGGCCAGCAAGGCGCCCACCGCCGCCAGCAGCATCCTTAGGCCTGGCCCAAGATGCTGTGTCGTACGCAGAAAGTCCATGATACAGTCAGACGGGAGGAAACGCCCGCTAAGGCGCTGCCCACTCTAGTTGTTGGACCGGGTACTGATAGTGGCGTTGAGCGTGTTGCCCGACACCGACTGGTTAAATTCATAGATAGCAGGCACGTTCGGGATTCCGGCCACGCGGTAAGGAACCGCCCCGCCGTAGGCGCCGATGTTGCCGCCGCTCTCGCCTGTTCCAGTGGCCGGGCTGCCCGCTTTTAGCTGAAATGCTCCGTCGGTGGAAGCCGTGCCACCCACGAAAATGGCCGAAGGCGAAACGTTCTGCTGGTTATTGTTGGCCGTGCCAAACTGCGGACCGCCACTGATGTTATAGCTGGTCACGTTGTTGCGCTTGTTGAACGTGGCAGTAGCGGAGGTGTAGGTTAGAATATTGTTTTTGATGACGGCGTTGTCTACGTCAATGGTGTAACCATTATTCCCCGTCAGGTCACCGATGACGTTGTTAGCAATGATGATGTTATTCATATTACTATACTGTCCCGATGCAGTGTTGATACTAGCGAAGGCAAGAATGTTGCTGCTGATGCTGATGTTGCTGACAGTCGTGCTTGAGCCGGGATAGAATGAGATACCGCCAGATTCGAAGTAATTCTGACGCACTAGTACGTTGCTTACGGAAACAGTAGCACCAGTGGTAATATTATAGCCGATGTAGGTTGTGGTGAGCTTGTTGCGCTCTACCACCACGTCGCTGGCCGTGATGCCCATTGTGCTGATGTCGCAGCCCGTGATGCGGGAGCCAGTACTACCCACTCCAAACTGTACTGTGCCCACCAACGACTCTGCAGCGGTGAGCTGCAGGCCCGGATTCTGGGCCAGGAAGTAACCGTTGCCGATGATAGTGAGCCGCTTGGTAGAGTTCAGACTACCATAGCTGATGCCGCTGGGCTCCAGGTAGATAATGTCGCCGTTGCTGGCCGCGTCGTGGGCGGCTTGCAGAGTAGTGTAGATACTAGTCCCCGTGATGCCGGTATTATTTACCCGGCGGATGGTTTGGGCTTGGCCAGTGAGGGCGGTGGCCACGGCCAGCACCAAGAGGAAAGTGGTGAAAAGACTTTTCATGGGAAGCAGGGAAAATGGGTTGATGGAAAAAAAAGTGAAATTAAAAACACAAATACTTTATTAACAATGCTTTATGCAAGAAAAAAGTAGCCGCTCTGCCGCTGCCTGGCTTCAACCAAAGCCTGGCTTTTTCCATCACCCGTTTCCTGCTTTTCCCGCCCCTGCTATTTCTGTGCTATTTTTCAAATAATAAGTTGTGTTTGAGGAGAGGTAAACTTACTAAATTATTTATATATTATCAATGACTTATTCAAAATATTTAATATCTATACATTCGGTCATGACAGGAGTGATTCCGGAGAGCTGGTTCCAGCTCAACCGTACTTTTTGCTGAGCGGGCCGCTGCCGCACTGCTTTGCTGTGGCTTCGGTGGCCCGCCCTGCCGGACCGGGGGCCGCAAACCAGCAGCCAAGCCCCTGGTGTACCTTTGTGCCTGCTCTGGGGAAATTCTCCCGGACGTTTTTCCTCCTACCCATGGGCCGCATTCTTGCCATCGACTACGGAAACAAGCGCGTGGGGCTGGCCGTCACCGACCCGCTGTGTATGATTGCCTCGCCGCTCGAAACGATTCATAGCCAGGACCTGGTGGCGTATGTGCTGGCCTACCACCGGCGCGAGCCGCTGCGGGCCGTGGTGGTGGGCATGCCGCGCACGCTGCTCAACGAGCCCACCGACGTGACCAGCGCCGTGGTGGGCCTGATGCGCCGCCTGCGCCGTGAGCTGCCCGAGCTGCCCGTGCACGAGCTCGACGAGCGGTTTACCTCGCGCATGGCCCATGCCACTATGCTGGCTGGCGGCCTGGGCCAAAAAGCCCGGCGCGACAAAGCCACCGTCGACCGTATCAGTGCGGCCATTATTCTGCAGTCGTTCCTGGAATCGCCGGCAGGTCAGCAGCTTATCGTCGTTGGCTGAAAACCGTTAGTGCCTTGTCGATTGCAAATCCCCTCGCTTCAATTTTACTCTATTGCCAGCTAGCAGCTAACTCCTGAGAGCTAAAAGATTTTCAAAGATGATTTATTCCATTGTCGCCATTGGCGACCCCGTGCTCAAAACCAAAGCCAAAAACCTGGCGCCCGATTTAGCGCCCGCCGACCTGCAGCAGCTCATTGCTGATATGTTCGAAACCATGTATTATGCCCACGGCGTGGGCCTGGCGGCGCCGCAGATTGGCAAGGCCGTGCGGCTGTTTGTCATGGACTCGGGCCCGATGGTGGAAGTGGACGAGGAAGACCGGGAGGAAGGAGAAGTGCTGGAAGCACCCATCAAACGCGCGTTTATCAACCCCGTGATGGTGAGTGAAACCGGCGAAATGTGGGGTTTCGAGGAAGGCTGCCTGAGCATTCCGGGCGTGCGGGAGCTGGTGAACCGCAACGCCGACATCGTGCTGCGCTACGAGGACGAAAACCGGCAGGTGCACGAGGAAGCTTTCAGCGGCATGGCCGCCCGCATTATTCAGCACGAGTACGACCACCTGGAAGGCGTGCTGTTCACCGACAAGCTGTCGGCCTTCAAAAAGCAGCTGCTGAAGGGTAAGCTGGCCCGCATCAGCAAGGGCGACGTGAAGCACGACTACCGCATGCGGTTTGCCGGCGAGGGCAAGCGCCGGTAGGGATGCAAGCGGCAAGCCATAAGCGCCACGCTTGCCGCTTGCCGCTTGCAGTTGAATACTTGAATTCCGCGTACCTTTTGGGCGTGAAAAAGTATCTCCTTCTGCTGCTGGTTTGCCTGCCGCTGCTCTTCCTGGCCCGCCAGGCGCAGGCGTGGGGGTTTTTTGGGCACCGGCTGCTGAACCGGCTGGCCGTGTACACGCTGCCGCCGGCCATGGTGGGCTTTTACAAGGCCAATATCGAGTACCTGACCGCCAACGCTACCCGGCCCGACTCGCGGCGCACGGTGGTGCCCGGCGAGGCGCCCAAGCACTTCCTCGATGTGGACCGCTACGGCGACAGCGCGGAGTTTAAGATGCCCCGCCGCTACGCCGATGCCATCGCCCGCTACACCGAGGATTCGCTGCTGCGCCACGGCATTGTGCCCTGGAACGTGGTGACGATGAAAAACCAGCTCACCGCCGCTTTTAAGGCCCGCGACACCGACCGTATTATGCGCCTCTCGGCCGACATGGGCCACTACATTGCCGATGCCTGCGTGCCGCTGCACACCACCAAAAACTACAACGGCCAGCTCACCGGCCAGCGCGGCATTCACGGCCTGTGGGAGTCGCGCCTGCCCGAGCTGCTGAGCACCGATTACGACCTGTTTACGGGCAAAGCCAAGTATCTCGACAACCCCAGCGACGCCATTTGGGGCGCCGTTATCCGCTCGCACGCGGCCGTGGATTCGGTGTTGCGCTTCGAGAAAGAGGTGACGGCCCAATTTCCCGAGGACCAGAAGTTCGGCTACGAGCAGCGCGGTACCCAAACCATTCGCACGTATTCGCGCGAATTCAGCCGGGCCTACCACGGCAAGCTCAACGGCCAGGTAGAGCGCCAGATGCGCTATGCCGCCGCGCTCATCGGCGACTTCTGGTTTACGTGCTGGGTAGATGGCGGCTCCCCGGATTTGAGCAAAATGCCCCGCACGCCCTCCGAAAACGAGCAGCAGCGCCTGGAACGCGAAGCCAAAGAAACCGCCGCCGCCCCAATAACCACCGCGCCCGGCCACGACGAATAGGCCGGGATGAGTACTCCTGGCTATTTTAATTTAGTCACCAAACCCAGCCGTCGGCCAACGATGCTCAACAACCCGTGCCGGGTTCACGGCGTACAGCAAGCCGCTTCGTCCAAAATGCTTTTTTTGAATCTTATGCTGAAATTTTTACCGCGCACCGTTGCGCTTTGGGCGTTGGTATGCCTGCTCTCTTTTCAGGCGCAGGCCCAACGTGTGGGCCTCGTGCTGAGCGGTGGCGGGGCCAAGGGCCTGGCCCACGTGGGCGTGCTGAAGCAGCTCGAAAAAAACAACATCCCTATCGATTATATCGTGGGTACCAGCATGGGAGCCGTTATTGGCGGCATGTACGCGGCGGGCTACTCGCCCAATGAGATTGAGCAGATTGTGCTCAGCGAAGAATTTCAGCGCTGGACTTCGGGCAAGCCACTGGAAAACAAGACGTTCAATTTTCTGACTGCGGAGCCGTCCCCGTCGGCGCTGCGCCTGGGCATTGCCATCGACTCCACGTTTCAGGCGCGGGTGAGCACCAGCCTGGTCAACGACCTCAACCTCAACCTGGCCCTGGCGCGCCTGCTAGCCCCGGCTTCGGCCAGCAGCAACTACGATTTTGACAAGCTGTTCGTGCCCTTCCGGTGCATGGCGTCGGAAGTATTTACCCGGCAGCTGGTGGAGCAAAAAAGCGGCTCGCTCTCCGACGCCATTCGCAACTCCATGGCGTTTCCGCTGGCGTTCCGGCCCATTCGCAACCTCAACGGTAAGTACTATTTCGACGGCGCGGTGTACGACAACTTCCCCACCAGCACAATGAAAAAGACCTTCGCCCCCGACATCATCATCGGGGTGAACGTGGGCGACGTGGCCTTCAAAAAATACCCTAAAAACGACGACGCGCTGCTGGCCAGCACGGTAGCATTTCTGGGCACCAGCGTGGCCGACACCAGTAGCATGGGTCGCAACGGCATCTACATTCAGCCCGACCTGGACGGCATGGGGGTGGGCGATTTTGAGCGAGTGGCCGAGTTCATTGCCGAGGGCGACACGGCCGTCTTGCGCGAGATGAACCTAATCAAGCAGCGCATTGGCCGCCGTATCGATTCGGTGGACCTGCAAAAGCGGCGGCTGGCGTTTCAGGCCCTGGCACCCCGGCCCCGCTTTATTGACGTGCGCGTGAATGGCCTGCGACCCGACCAAAACGAGTACGCGGCGCGCTTCTTCCGGCGCTCGGGTAGCGACTACTCGCTCGACGACATTGAGGAAGGGTATTACCGTTTGGCTTCAGACGATTATTTCAAGAACATATACCCGCGTATCCGCTACGACGTGGCCCGCAAGGGCTACATTTTTAGTGTGGACGCGCAACGCAACAATAACGTGAGCACCGAGGTGGGATTCGTGCTCAGCAACCGGCCCATCGACAATATCTACTTTGGCCTGGAGTACCGCTATTTGCGCCGCCTGCTCTACACCGCCTCGGCCGATGTGAGCCTGGGCCGCTTCTACAACGGCGCGCGCGGGTCGTTCCGCGTTAGCGTGCCGGCTAAGCTGCCGTTTTTCATCGAGCCCGAAGTTATCTACAATCAGTGGGACTACCAGAACAAGGGCGGCCTGCTCGGACGCAACGTGCTCAATGCCCAGGTGCGGCAGCAGGATACCAAGCTGGGCACGCAGTTCGGCATCAGCCCCAACTACCGCAGCCGCCTGCTACTCGACGTGGCCGCATTCGTAACCAAGGATGAATACACTAATTCCAACGAGCTGACCACGGCAGACGTGCTGGACGCCACGGTGTTTCGGGGCGGTACGGCGGCGCTGCGAATGGCGCGCAATACGCTGAACCGCAAGCAGTACTCTACCACGGGCCACCGTTACGTATACACGGTGCGTGGCGTCACGGGCACGGCCACTTATACGCCCGGCTCTACGGCCGAGCAGCTTGGTGGCAGGCAGAGCCGCGAGTGGCTGCAGTTCCGGGCTACGGCCGAGCGGTATTTCCCGTTGAAGAACGAGCGCCACAGCTGGGGCTACTTCCTGGAGCTGATGGCCAGCAGTCAGCCCACCTTCTCGACCTATCGCTCGTCGCAAACCACGGCGCCGGTATTTGCCCCGCTGCCCGATTCGCGCACCATGTTCCTGGACAGCTACCGCTCATCGCGCTACGCGGCGGCCGGTCTGCGCTATATCCAGCCCTTTCTCAAAAAGCTGGAGTGGCGCACCGAAGCCTTCATTCACGTCAATGCCCAGCCGTTGAAACAGGGCGAATTCCAGACGGCCACGCGGCGCTCCGGTTTGGAGCGACCCCGCTTCACGGGCAGTACCGGCCTTATTCTGCAAACGCCGGTGGGCCCATTGGCCGTTCACGGCCGTTTTTACGACGACTCGGCAGAGCGGTTCAGTATTTATGGCCACCTGGGCTTCCTGCTGTTCCGGAGCCGGGCCCTGGAATAAGAACTATTCCGGCTGCGCGGTGGGGTACTGTGGGGGCTCCTCGGCGTGGGGCGAACGGGGCGTTGCCTCGCAGCCCGCGACGATGGCGCAGGCCAGCTCCTGCTCGTGGTGGTAGCGCAGGAACAGCACCGTGGCCAGCCACGTAGCGCCCATCGGGGCCACGAAATACAGCCATAGACCCTGGTAATCGGTCGCCACTACGGCCGAGGCCAGCGAGCGGGCTGGGTTCAGGCTCATGCCCGAATACGGCGTTTCGACCAGAATAAACAGCCCGATAAGGCCTCCAATCAGCCAGCCAGTGGCTGTTTTCAGGCGCGGGTGATGCAGGGCCAGCAGCATCGTGCCCATCATGATAAACGAGATAAGGAATTCGGCCAGGAAAGCCACGCCCGACCCCGCCGGCCCCGGCTTAGTGGTGACGTAGTGCACCGCCGGGTGCGCGTAGTACGGCCCCAGCACCTGCGCCCACAGCCAGGCACTGCCCAGGCCGCCCAGCACCTGCGCCAGCCCGTACCACAGCGCATCGGCCAACCGGATTTTGCCCAGCTGCCAGAACGCCAGCGTCACGGCCGGGTTGATATGGGCGCCGGACTGCTTCCCCCACGGGGAGTACACGATGGCCACGACGACCAGACTCATGCAAATGCCCAGCAGCCCGCGCCGCAGAACGTCGGCACCGGCCAGCGCCTGGCACACCGGCGAAGCCGGATGCTCCATCGCCACCGTAAACAAGCTGCCACAAGCCATGAAAAATGCCAGCCCCGCTGCTTCGGCTGCATAATGACGCCAGTGGCAGCGGAAGGCAACACGTAATTCGAGGGCAAGCGACATAGGAAGCTACAACGCACCCGGCGGGCAAATGGCTACAATTAAGTAAACACGCACAAGTAAGCGTGGTTTCGCGCAGCCGAGGCTTCTTGCGTGCTTGGTTGACTGGTGCGAGCGAGATGCCTCGGCTGCGCTCGGCATGACCAAACTCAATACGGTCACTAACACGTTCACTGTATTCGTGGCAAAGGCCCATAACGTGAGAGCGATTTAGTTAAGGCGTAAACTGTTTAGCAGGTTATGAACAGTCGCTTGCAATACCTAAAGCCAAGGCTTCACAGGTTGCTTGCTGAGCCGTAGCGTGCCCTGTTTTTCGTTTCTTGCGGAAACTCCTAAGCAGTGGGGCAAAAGTAACCGCAGCAAAAAAGCGGGTCATGCTGAGCTTGCCGAAGCCTCTCTACCGCACCGTTGGAGTTGTTCAACGAGGCGGTAGAGAGGCTTCGACAAGCTCAGCATGACGGTTAAAATCCAATACGATTACTTATGCACACCTGCTTAATGATAAGTGGAACCGAGGACTGCTACATTGCCCGGCTGGTTGCGGAGAGCAGGACGGAGTAGCCAGCGCGGGCCCTTAGTTACCGCGCGGCGCTCGCAATGACCGGCGTAGCCCGTAACTTCACAGTCCCATTCCCATCCTTGCTTTTATGTCACATTACCACCGCCTTGGCCAGATTCCGCGCAAGCGCCACACCCAGTTTCGCCAGCCCGATGGCACGCTGTATTCGGAGCAGCTGGTGGGTACGCTGGGGTTTCACGGTGTGTCGTCGCTGCTCTACCACGTGCATCCGCCCACCCAGATTAAGCACGTGGGCCAGCCCAAACCCTACGCGCCCAAGCTGCTGAAGGACCGGCCGCTGCAGCCCGAACACCTGCGCACCCTGGCCCAGACCAGCACCGGCGGCGACTACCTCGCCGCCCGCCAAACGCTGCTCGGCAACGCCGATGTGACCATGAGCATCTGCAACCCCACTGACCGGCGGATGGATTATTACTACAAGAACGCCCAGGCCGACGAGGTGATTTTCGTGCACGAAGGCCGGGGCGAGCTGTGGAGCCAGATGGGCAAAGTGCCTTTCGAGCCTGGCGACTACGTGGTGGTGCCGCGCACGGTCATTCACCAGCTGCATTTTGAGGAAGGCCCCGTGCGGCTGATGATAATCGAGTCGTTCAGCCCGGTAGAAACGGTGCGGCGCTACCGCAACCACTTCGGCCAGCTGCTGGAGCACTCGCCCTATTGCGAGCGCGACATGCGCCCGCCGAGCGAGCTTGTTACCGGGGATTTTCCGGAGGGCGATTACTTGGTGTACACTAAAAAGGAAGGTCTGCTGCACGAGCTGACGTATGCGCATTCGCCGTTCGACGTGGTGGGCTGGGATGGGTATTTCTACCCCTACGCCTTCAGTATCCACGATTTTGAGCCAATAACCGGCCGGCTACACCAGCCGCCGCCCGTGCACCAGACGTTTGAGGGGCACAACTACGTTATCTGCTCGTTTGTGCCGCGGCTGTTCGACTACCACCCGCTCAGCATTCCGGCGCCCTACAACCATTCCAACGTCGATTCGGACGAGGTGCTGTATTACGTGGCCGGCAATTTCATGTCGCGCAAGGGCGTCGATTTGGCCTCGCTCACCTGGCACCCCACTGGCCTGCCGCACGGCCCGCACCCTGGCACAGTAGAGGCGAGCATCGGCAAAACCGAAACCCACGAGCTGGCCGTGATGCTCGATACCTTTCGTCCGCTCTATCTCACGGAAGCGGCTTTGCCTTATATTGATGCCCGGTACCCCATGAGCTGGAACCCGGGTTTCGTGCCCGACCCACCCCGCGCGGCCGATATGATGGATTAACCCGCTGCCCAACCCGCCAACTTTATATTTAATGTCATGAAGAAAATCCTGCTTTTAGCCCCGCTGGTGTTGCTACTGGTATTTGTAGGCTGTAAAAAAATCGACAAGCTCCTGACCTTCAATGTGGACGTGAGTCAGAGTGTAACCATTCCGATAATTCTCCCCGGCACGGGGCCGGTTTCGGCCGACCCGGTGGTAACGAACTCCGCAAACTCTTTCCGCAATAACAAGACGACCACGGACAAGGTAAAAAACGTGTCGCTGGACAGGATGACGCTTACCATTACCGACCCGGCCGGCGCCAATTTTAATTTTCTGGATAAGGTGGATGTATACATCAGCACCAACGCCAATAATAAAATCCTGTTGGCGCAGCAAACCAACGTGCCCAAGGAAGTGAATACGATTATGCTGGTGCCCACCACTGCCAGGCTCGACGAGTACCTGAAATCGGAAACGTATACCCTGGACGCTATCTACACCTCCAATAAATTGATTGCCCGCCCGTTCACGGTGCGCTCCGACGCCACCTTTAAAGTAACGGCCGACCCGCTCTAAACCGGGTTGTTCCTAATAAAAAACGGCACTATTGGCTATAATTGATAAGCCAGCAGTGCCGTTTTGTTTTTCCCGCCACGCGCACGGGCAAGGTTACTTCACCACCACTACCATGCGGTTGTAGTGGTCCATCATGCGGGCGATGTCGGCGGGGCGGGTGTAGTCCAGCTGGTTGGTGTCGGCGAAGGCGCGCACCTCGTCGCTCCGGGCGCCGAAAAGACGTAATACCGCCGTCTGGGTTGGTTCCAGCGGCCGTAGCGGCTCGCTGCCCACGGTGCCTGGGCCCGCCAGCAGCGTGGCCACCAGCGCGCGGTGGCCATCGGCGGTGGGCGTAGGGGCCACGCCGTAAAGCCAGCACAGCAGCAGCGGCCCGGCATCGACAGCGGTAAGGACTTCCACAAACTCGCGGCGGGCGCCCGCGCTGCCTTCCTTCACCAAACGGGCGCGGAAGCGGCGCACAGGCACTTCGGGGTCGTCGGGTTCGCCCACGTCGAAGCCCCGCAGGCTGGCCGCCGTCCATAAGTGGGTGGTTTCGATGGTCACCGAATCCTGCACTTCCAGCACTTGCAGGCCGGCATGATAGCGAAAGCCCGGAATGGGCAGGTAGCGCCCGGCGTAGGTGCGCAGAAAGCCGAACGCAAAGCTGCCATCGCCCACAAAACCGGACGACTGCTTGCCGAGCGCGGCGCGCAAAGCCACGCCCGCCGGCGAAGCGTTGGCCTGCTGGTACGCCACCACGGCCTCGGCCTGGTCCCGGCTGGCCTGGCCCCAGGCAGGCGACCCACCAGCCAGCAGCAGGAGTATCAATAAGTAGTAATAGTTCACTAACTATAAATTACAAAAGTGATTTAGGGGTATCAAAAATACGATGCCGGCTGCTAATCTATCTTGAATTATAGAGGCTGTTTGGAATGTGTGATTTTTTAGGGTGTGTCATCATAGTGCTTTCGAAGGCCCTTATCACGGAGGTAGCGTTTAGCACATACGACCAAAACAGATAGCCGTGAGAAGGGCCTTCGCAAGCACAGGATGACACGTTTTTGAATTTCTTAACAGCTTTATGTAAGAAGGCTTTTCGCTATGAAGCCCCGTGTTGACCGAAATTAATTCGAGCGGTACCAGAGTATGTAGTTTGTCAAACCGCACCCACTGCGGCCCGCAGTGGGCAGGAAAAGTAGCATTGAAACCTGTGAAGGCACAATTGCTAAAGCATTGCCTATTGTGGCCAGAAACCGGTGGTGTTGGACAGGGGCAGCCAGTGCAAAAACCGGGCCTTTAGCGGTTGCGGCCGTACTGCTCGTGGCTGCTCACCCAGTCGGAGCTGCTGATGGCCGCGCCCAGGCTCAGCTCGCCGGCCAGCACCACGCCAGCCACGATTTCGGCAAACTTGCGGACCGTGCCGCGGCCTACGCAGCCCAACATCTGCAGGCATTCGTTTTGGGTGGCCAGGCCGGTGCCGCCCCCGTGGGTGGCCACAATGAGCGACGGGATGGTGATGCTGATGTACAAATCACCCTCGGGCGTGACTTCTGAATACAGAATGCCGGCCGACGACTCGCTCACGTTGGCCACGTCCTGGCCGGTGGCGATGAACATGGCCGTGATGCCGTTGGCCGAGTGCGCACCGTTGTTGTTGGCCCCCGAAATAAAGGCGCCCACGTTGCTCACCTGGCCGTGGTAGGCCAGCTGCTCTGGCGTCACGCGCATGCGCTGCATCAGCACCTCGCGCTTCACCACGGCTTCGGCCACCACGCGCTTGCCGCGGGTGCGCATCACGTTAATCTGGCTGGCTTTTTTGTCGGTAGCAAAGTTGGATTCGAGGTAGAAATGTTCCACCTTCGGGCCCTTGTAATTCTCCAGAATCCAGGAGCAGGCGGCGAAGGTGGCGCGGCCCACCATGTTCTGGCCGGCCGCGTCGCCGGTGCTGAAATTGAAGCGCAGGTAGGCGAATTTGTTGCTCAGGTAGGTGTCGATGTACTGCAGTTTGGCCACGCTGGACGTGCTTTCGGCCTGCGGCCGAATCTGGCCGATGTGGTCTTCCACCCACTGGCCAAAGTCGCGCGCCCCGCGCGCGTCGCTGAATACGAACACCGGCGCGCGCTGCATGGCGTCGCCAATCACGGTGCACTTCACGCCGCCGCACAGGTTCAGCACCTGAATGCCGCGGTTGTAGCTGGCCACGAGCGTGCCTTCGGTGGTGGCCATCGGAATGAGGAAATCACCCTGAGCGTGCTCGCCGTTCACCGTCAGCGGCCCGGCCAGGCCCACCGGAATCTGGGCCACGCCCATGAAATGCTCGCAGTTGCCCTGCAGCTGGTGGGCATCGAAGGAATAGTGCTTGAGGTGCTTGAATTCCTTCTCCGAAAACTGCTCGGCGAAACGCTGGCGGGCCGCAATGGCGGCTTCGGAATAATCATCTTCTTCGGAACGCGGAATGCGGGGCTTCTGGCTGGCCGCGCCCACAATGGCGTCTTCCACTTCCACGTGCAGGTCGCCGAAAGCATCGGTCGAAAACCAGATTTGCACCGGATGAATGCCCTCGGTCAGGGTCGGCATGTCGAGCAGAATGTGGAGCACGCGGCCCACGGGCAGTTCCACGGCCCGACCGTCGGCATCGATGTCGGCTGCCTGGCGAAATTCGCCGTTGCCCAGGTCCACCCGAATTTTATCGGCCGAAATCACCTCATTGCCAATCCGTACCTGCTTAAACCCGGTGACTTTCACATCATCAAGCCGGTTTTTGATGCTGAAAGCGACGCCCGCTTCCTGGGGCAAATTGTGCAGGCTGCCGCGGTTGTAAAGCAGCTTTAGAAGCATGGGGCTGGGCGTGAAAACCATGTTTGGGCGGGAAAAGAGGTGAAGTGGAAAAATACGATTTGGTGCGCGGGAGTGAAGGTGGGGAATTTTAGGCGGAATTTCCTAGCGCCGCGGTAAGCGTGGCTCCCTACGCTCCGCCCGAACAGGTAGCCCGAAGGAATCAGGAATGAAAACCGGCGCGTGCGCCTTCTTACCTTTGCGCCCCGTCAGGGCCACGTCCGTCGGTTGCTACTTTTTGCTATGCCCTTATCTATTGACTACCCCCGCTTTTCGCTGGGCCACACCTTAACACCCGAGCAACGCGCTTTTTTTGCCAAGTACGGGTTTCTGCATTTCCGTCCGTTTGCCTCCCCCGAGTACGTGCAAGAGCTGCTACGCGCCACCGAGGACGTGCAAGCCGACTGGCTGGCCCACGGCGTGGAAAAGGTGAACGGCGTGCCCATTAAATACGGCCGCGACGTGGACGGCTCGCCCATTGTGCAGCGCTTCGCGTTTGCCTCGCAGCACAGCTCCGTGCTGCACAAGCTGGTGCAGGACGAGCGGTTCCAGGCCCTGTTTCCGCTGCTCGAAGCCGAAGGCGGCCGGGTGGGCGAAAACGAAAAGGACGGCCTCGTGGTGAACCACTACGTGAACGTGGAAGGCTCGGAATTCTCGCAGATGGGCTGGCACACCGACTCACTCCGCGACGTGTTTTACGGCAAGCGCATCGGACCCATGCTCAACGTGGGCCTGCACCTCGATGGCACCAAGGCCACCAATGGCGGCCTGCGCGTCATCCCCGGCACGCATCATCAAAGCCTGCACAAAATGTTGTTTCGCAAGAAATACTACAAGGACGTGCACTACGATTCCAACGAAATAGCCATCGAAACCGAGCCCGGCGACCTTACCGTGCACGATGGCCGCATGTGGCACCGCGTGGCCCAGTCGCCGCTTACGGGCGAGGCCAGCCGCCGCCGCGTCATGTACGTGCCCATCATCGCCGGCAAGTACCAGCCCAAGAGCGACGCCAGCCCCACGCCGTTCTACCTGCGCTTTTTACACCTCGTAAAATAACCAATTGGTAAATGGGTGAGTGGGTGAGTGAGCTGTGCTATTCTATCTATTCACCCATTCTACCCATTCACCCATTGCCCATGTACGCTCTCGTTACCGGCGCCTCGCGCGGCATTGGCCGCGCCATTTCGCTTCTGCTGGCCCAACGCGGCTACGACCTGCTCCTGGTGGCGCGGTCTCAGGACCAGCTCACGGCCCTGGCGCAGGAAATAGGCGCCACGCACCAGCGGCAGGCCCGCGTGCTGGCCCTGGACCTGGCCGCGCCCGGCGCCGCCGATGCCGTGGCCGCCTGGGCCCAACAACAAACCGACCAGCTGGCCGTGCTGGTAAACAACGCCGGCTACGGCCTCTGGGGGCGCTTTGAAGCCCTCAGCCTGCCCGACCAGCAAAACATGCTGCAACTGAACATGGCCCTGCCCGTGGCCCTCACGCACCTGTTGCTGCCCGCGCTGCACCAGGTGCCCCAGGCCTACGTGCTGAACGTAGCCAGCACCGCCGCCTACCAGGCCGTGCCATCGTTGGCGCTTTACGCGGCCAGCAAGGCCTTTTTGCTGAGCTTCAGCCGCGGCCTGCGCTACGAGCTGAAAGCTACCAATGTGTCCGTGACGTGCCTGTGCCCCGGTGCCACCACCACCAGCTTTGCCGACCGCGCCGGCATGGGTGCCGAGCTGCAGGCCACCGCCAACAAAGTCTCGATGACGGCCGAAGCCGTGGCCGAAATCGCCGTGGCCGGCCTGCTGGCCGGCGAGGCCGAGGTAGTGCCCGGCGTGCTGAACAAGGTGTCGGCGGGCCTCACCAGCTTCGTGCCCAAGGGCATTGTTGAGAAAATAGCGGCCGGCATCTACGAGAAGTATTTGTAGGGCCGGCTTCGGCTAATTGCTGGTTTTGAATTAATTAGCTCAGGCTGCGCCCCGGAGGGGCGACATATCGGTAACAGGTCCCCTAGAGCAGTTTCAGGGTCAGTGTACAGTTTTCAAAAGAATTAAAAATGAAGAATGAAGAATTAAAAACCTGACTATCAAATTTTTAATTCTTCATTTTTAATTCTATTCATCAGGGCGGAAACCGCTCTAATGGACCGTTTGCAAAGCCCCATCGGGGCGACACTCGTTGAACGGGTGTCGCCCCGATGGGGCTTTGGCGCTTTGTCTGTAGAATTTATCTGCCGATATGTCGCCTCTCCAGGGCTCGGGCACATCCTCCGCAACGTGAGTCAGCTTGTTTAACAAATAGCGAGAAAAGAGGTGGTTAGCTTAATGATTCCGCAATAGAAACCGGTTTAATAAATCAAAAATACACCAGAATAAATATTTTTTAAAAAAAAACGCGACTCTAGCAATCCGATTTCATGGCCTTGTCGTAACAATTAGATGGGCTGACTCTTCGGTGCCCGCATCGGCACTACGAAATTTCCCTCCTGGTTCGAAGGCAGCAGTTGGCTGACTTCTGCAGCTGGCTTTTTTCGTAGTGTATCCGCATTGGGGCAATGGCCCGATTACGATAGTTCCGAGTACGAGTATCCGGTTGTTATGCCGCTCCGGCGGCCGTCTATTCTATGCTGGTAGCGGTTATTGCTTATTTAAGTTTCTGAAAATCAATTATCCAACCCGAGTTAATCGTTTTTGTTTGGTTCATTTTTTACCCTTTTTCATTTGCTGTAACCTATGAAAAACCTTTTAAGTAAGCCCCTGCAATGGGTGTACGGGGCCTGTGCGGTCACGACGCTCTCGGTCTGGAGCGCTACCCGCCACACGCCGCTGGAAGCCAGCAGCCACCGCGAAGCCCCGCTCATTGCCGACGACCCGTTGGCCGACGTGACAGACGTGTACGCCTTTCGGGCGCCCGACGCCCCGGAACGCGTGGTGCTCATCGCCGACTACATCCCGTTCCAGCTGCCGCAGGGTGGCCCGAATTACGCCACCTTCGGGGAGAACATTCGGTATGAAATCCACGTGAAGAACAACAGCGCCACGCCCGGCGACGACGTGACGTACCGCTTCACTTTTAAGCGTGTGAACGAAGACCCAAGCACGTTCTTCAACATCCGGCTGGGAGCGCAAAACCTCAAAACCACTTATACCTGCGAGAAAAGCCTGGGCGGTGGCGCGTTCACAACCATTGTTACCAACGGGGTGGTGCCGCCTTACAACATCGGGCCGCGCTCCATCAACGGTGGGGCGGGCCTGAACCAGGGAGCACCCTATGCCACCCTGCGGCAGAACGCCGTGACTAACGCCAGCGGCGGGGGCGGCGAACAGATATTCTGCGGCTCGTCGGACGACCCCTTTTTCGTAGACCTCGGGGCCGTGTTTGATTTGGCTGGTGTGCGCATCAACCAGGGCGCCCGCGACGGCCTGGCGAAGTACAATGTGCATTCCATCGCGCTGAGCATTCCGATTGAGACGGTGCAGAAAAACAACCGGCCGGTATCGGAGGCCACCAGCATTCTGGACCCCAACTACGTCATCGGCGTGTGGGCTTCGGCCAGCCGCCCCACCATCCGCACCCTGAGTGCCACCGGCGGCCCCACCACCGACAACGATACCTACGTGCAGGTGTCGCGTCTGGGCATGCCGCTCACCAACGAGGCCGTGACGCCCATTGGCGGCAAAGACCTCTGGAACCGCCGCACGCCCTACAACGAGGAGGCCGTAGCCGACGATTACCTCTCCAACCCCGAGCTGGCCCTATACATGGACGACCGCCAGTTTGGCGGGGCGGTGCCCGCGCTTTCGGCGCTGCGCGTTCAAACCAGGTCGCTGGCCGGCTTCCCCGGCCTGCCCGCCGGTGGCTTCGACTTCGGCAACACCCGGCCGGGCCTTTTCCCGCTGAAGGGCAGTTCAGCCGTGGCCGGCACTGCCCTGGACGACGCCGCGTTTGGCAACTACCTGCTGGTAGCTGGCAAGCCGCGCTCGGTGGATATCAAGCCTATTTTCCATACCGGCGTGCCCAACCTGCGGCCCTACCAGCTGGCCACCGGCAAAGGCGGCAACCCGCTGGCCTACGGCAAGCCGTTCGTGAACAACTTCCTGCCGCTGGCGGCGCCGGGCCGCACCAACCCCGGCGGCGACATGCTGCGCCTGAACATGGCCGTGCCCGTGACGCCGCGCAACTCGCCTGATTTCAGCAACCAGGGCCTGATTGCCGCTGCGGTGCTGGGCCTCACCGACCCGCGCTTTAACACCAACGTGCCAGACCCCAGCACGGCAGACCCGAACGACTTTTTGCCCCAGAACATCCCGAACATGGACGGCTTCCCCAACGGACGCCGCCTGGAAGATGAAGTGGTGAAGATTGAGTTGCAGGCTGTGAGCGGCGTTGCCCTGGCCGCTATTGGCCTGTGGTACGACGACTACACGCCCACGAGCCCTTCGCCCGTGACGCCGCGCCTGAAGCGCGTGCTGAATTTCTCGACGGGCGTGGAAAGCAACGATGCGCCGTTCGCGACGGGCTTCCCCTATCTGGCGACCCCTTGGGAAGGTTTCGCTACGCGTCGCTAACTCATTTCCTCATCCTTGATTCGTTCGAAGAAAATGACTTATAAAATTTTACGTACTTACCTCGTGTTGCCCGCGCTGGCGGCCACCGCGGTTGGGCTCTCGATGTGGAGCTCGGTTCAACACACGCCGCTGGAAGCCAGCAGCCACCGCGAGGCCCCGCTCATTGCCGACGACCCGGTGGCCGACAACACCGACCTCTACGCCTTCCGCGACCCCAAAGACGAGAGCCGCGTGGTGGTTATTGCCAACTACATTCCGTTTGAGCTGCCCCACGGCGGCCCCAACTACTCCACGTTTGGCGAAAACGTGCGCTACGAAGTGCACGTGAAAAACGACGGCAGCACCAACGTAGATGACATTACCTACCGCTTCACGTTCACGCGTACCAACGAAGACCCCACCACTTTTTTCAACATCCGGCTGAACAAGCAGAACCTGAAAACTACCTATACCTGCGAGAAGCTGGTGGACGGGGTTAGCCAGGGCAACATCATCACGGGTGGTGTGGTGCCGCCAAACAACATTGGCCCGCGCTCGATTGAAGGGCCGGTGGGCCTGGGGGCGGCGAACTATGAGTCGCTGCGCACCAGTGCTATTAAGACGGCTGGCGGCGGCGGCGGCGAGCGCATTCTCTGCGCCCCGTCCGACGACCCGTTCTTTGCCGACCTGGGCGCCATTTTCGACCTGGCTGGCCTGCGGCCGGGCAACGCTACCGATGGCCTCTCGCGCAAAAACACCCACTCCATCGCGCTGAGCATTCCGATTCAGACGCTGCAGAAAACCGGTCGGGCCGTGACGACAGCTACCAGTATTCTGGACTCCGATTTCGTTATCGGCGTGTGGGCTTCGGCCAGCCGGCCCCAGCTGCGCACCTTCGACGCCAACACCGGCGAAGGCGCCAGCGGTGCCTGGGTACAGGTATCGCGCCTGGGCATGCCGCTCACCAATGAGGTTATCAATCCCATTGGCAGCAAGGACGCCTGGAACGCAGCTTCGCCTTATTTTGAAGCCGCCATCACCGACGACTACCTCTCTAACCCCGAGCTGGGCCTCTACACGGCCGACAACATGCCCGTAGCTCCGGCCGCGCCTAAAATGGATGGTCAGACCTTCTTTGGGGAAGCAGTACCGGCCCTGAACGCGCTACGGATGCAAACCAAGTCGCTGGCCGGCCAGCCGGTTATCGGCGCCGATGGCTTCGACTTCCGCAACCAGGCCGATGGCCTTGCGGTACTGGTGGGCAGCTCGCTGGTTACCGGCACGGCTTTCGACCCCACGCTGTTCGGTTCTTACCTGCTGGTGCCCGGCAAGCCCCGCTCGGCCGACATCAAGCCCATTTTCCACACGGGCGTGCCCAACCTGCCGCCCTACCAGCTGGCCACCGGCAAAACGCCGCTTTCGGCTGGCAACGCGGCCGTAAACCCGCTTTCGGAAGGTAAGCCGTTCATCAACAACTTCCTGCCCTTCACGGCTTCGGGCCGCACCAACCCCGGCGGCGACATGCTGCGCCTGAACATGGCCGTGCCAACGACGGACCGCAGCTCGGCCGACTTCAGCAACCAAGGGCTGCTGCAAGCCGCGGTGCTGGGCCTGACGGACCCGCGCTTCAACGGCGATGCCAGCCTGCAGCCCATCCCGAACATGGACGGTTTCCCCAACGGGCGCCGCCTGGAAGACGCCGTGGACCAGATTGAGCTGAAGGCCGTGGGTGGCCTGGTACTGGCCGCTGTGGGCTTGTATTTCGATGACTTTATGCCCGGCAGCGCATCGGGCGTTACCCCCAAGCTGCTGGCTGAGGTAACGTTTACTACCGGCGTGGAAGTCAACGACACAACCTTCCGCACCGAATTTCCCTATGTGCAGACGCCCTGGCGCGGCACAGGTTCGGCCAGCGGCCCGACCAACGCGCGGGTGATTCCGGACCTGACGGTGAACACCGTGATGCCCGTGGATGCTGGCGAGTACAACAACATCACCATAACGGGCTCAGGAGTTGCCATCTTCAACGGCCCCATTCGGGTGAACGGTACCCTGACCGTGCAGTCGGGCGGCGTGCTGAGCACCCGCGGCGTACTGGCTACGAGCTGCCTGCCCGTCACCGGTCCCGGCAGCTTTGAGCTGCAGGCCGGTGCCACACTGCGCATCTGCAGCTCCGACGGCATTGCGGCCACGGGCCTGCGAGGTGCCATTCAGTTGACTGGCACGCGCACCTTTGCCGCCGATGCTAACTACGAGTACAATGGCCTGGAGCCCCAGACCACCGGCACGGGCCTGCCCGCGCAGGTGCGCAGCCTGACGGTGAACAACGCCGCCGGCCTGACGGTGAACAACGGCGGGGTGCGCATTGTGCAGACCCTGGCCCTGACCAACGGCAACCTGACCACGAGCACCACCCAACGCCTGACCCTGCTCTCGACTCCTACCGCTGGTACCGCCTTGGTGGTGAACACCAACGGCGTCGTGACCGGCCCGGCCATCGTGCAGCGTGCCATCGACCCCGCCTTCAACAGTGGGCTGGGCTACCGCCACTACAGCTCGCCGGTGAGCAACACCACCCTCGCGGACCTGGCCGCAACGGGCTTCCGGCCGGTATTCAACCAAGCCTACAATACCGCACCGGTGCCTACTGCCGTAACTCCATTCCCAACGGTGTTTGGCTACGACCAGGCCCGGGTGATGAGCGCTGCCAGCTCGGCAGAAGCGTTTGACCAGGGCTTTGTGGTGCCGGCCGCCACTGACCCGATGGGCCTGCTGACTGGCTACACGGCGAACATTGCAGCCAACGTAGTGGTGGATTTGCGGGGTACGCTCAACAACGGCCCCATCAGCCGCACCAACCTGACCCGTGACGCGCAGCCGAAGAGCGGCTGGCAGTTTCTGGGCAATCCGTACCCGTCGCCGCTTGACTTCAGCCAGACGGACGGTGTGACGCGCACCAACGTCGACGACGCGGTGTACGTGTACCAGAGCACCGGCCGTTACGACGGCCAGTACCGCAGCTACGTGAACGGCATGGGCAACCCGCTGGTGGCGACGATGCAGGGCTTCTTCACCCGCGTGAGTAACGGCCAGACCACGGGCAGCTTCGCGCTCAACAACGCGGCGCGGGTTACGACCTTCGCAGCTGCTCCAAGCTTTAACCGGGGTACGGCTGATACCCGGCCGGTGGTGAAGCTGCGCCTGCAGAACAGCAGCCCGCTCATCGACGAAACCTACGTGTACTTCGAGCAGGGCGCCACGCCCGCGTTTGATGCCCGCTTCGATGCCTACAAACTGGCCAATTCGTCGCGGCTGAACGTGAGCAGCATCATTGCCAGCGATGAGCTGTCGGTGAACGGCCTGCCAATGTTGGTCGGGTCCGTAACGGTGCCCCTGAACCTGACCGTGCCCGCCACGGGCAGCTACACGCTCAACGCGGTGGACCTGCTGAACTTTGGCGCGGGCACGCTGGTAGAGCTGCTCGACACCGAAACCGGGGCCCGAATAAACCTGGCCAAACAGCCTACTTATACGTTCAAAGCACAGTTGCTGAGCATTCCTGGCCGCTTCAGCCTGCGCTTTGGGCCCGCCGCTACTCCTTTGGCTACCGCCCCTGCGGCCCTGGCCAAGCAGGTGCAGCTTTTCCCCAACCCGGCGCATGGCAGCTTCACGCTGCTGCTGCCCGCCGAGCTGGGCCGCGTACCGGTAACGGCGAGCCTCTACAACCAAATCGGGCAGCTGGTGACGCAGCGCACGCTCACGGTTACGGCCGCAGGTGCTTCGGCTCAGTTTGATGTTTCGGGGCTGACCCCCGGCGTGTACTCGCTACGCCTGACCGGTGGCCCGGCCCCGGTAGTAAAGCGCGTCGTGGTTGAATAAGCAACGCCAGGTAACGCAACCGGGGCTGGAAATACTGGCCCCGGTTGCACACCAGAAGACTTACTTGTTTGAATCCTTGTTTTAAACCACTCAGCAATGAACAAATCGTCGCTTGCACATGCCTTTTATGGCGCCGTGGCATGTATGCTGCTCACCGCTGGCGCTGCCCTGGCACAACCGGACTCGGGTGGGCCCCGGCCCGATGTAGTGCCCAACCCCACGCAGGTACCCATTGATGGCGGATTGTCGCTACTGTTGGCCGCCGGTGGCGTCTACGGCTTGAAGCGGCTGCGCGTCGCCCAGACCAAAAAATAAACTCAACGAAGAATTTTGGCTACTAAACAGCCCCGTCACTCTGGCGGGGCTGTTTTTGTTTAGAAGCAGTACCGACGCACACCCACCCGGCCATCTGGTACGCCAGCCAGGCGAAGAGGGGCGCGGCCAGCACGTCGTAGCTGTAGTGCACGCGCTGCACTAGTACCAATGTGCCCACGGCCACCGTTAGCACGGCCAGCGCCATACGCCAGCTGCGGCCCCGCACGGCCAGAGCCAGCAGGGTCATGGTGGCGGTGTGGCCCGAAAAGAACAAGTCGCGTACGATGGGCTGGCTGGTTACCTCAAAAAGGCGGTCCACCACCGGGTCGTGCAGTACGAGCAGGGCGGCGGGTGGGTCCAGGGGCAGTAGCCAGAGCGTGAGCATGCGCAGCAGCTGCAGAAACAAATACGCCCACAAAGCCCGCAGCAGCAACTGCGGCCGGGGTAGCAGAAATACCAATACCGCCGCGATGCCGCCGTATATCACCCCAAACGTGGCGGCTGATACGTCATGCACCGGCAGCAGCGCCAGCAGCGGGTCGGTGAGCTGCGGGCCGGGCCGCGACTGAATGAAGTGGTAGAAGCGCGGCACTACCGGTAGCAAGCTCAGCAGCAGCCCCAGCCCCAGCCCCAGCCGCCCCCGAAAGCCCGGCTGCGCCCAGGCCACGGTCCAGGATTGTTCGGGTAGTTGGCTGACCATCACTGCGCGCGAAGCCGGGGGTAAATCACCGGAATCCAGGAGCGGAGCCATCGGAAAGGATAAATTGGATAAAAACGACCACAGGAGCGGCCGCGAAAATACGCTGCCGCCTGAACAGTGGCCCGTAAGTTCCGGGCTGTGGCGTAACATTGCCCGGCGATGAAATTCACGCTGGCTCCTTGTTCTCATCATATTCCGCCTGTCCTATGCGCTTCGGTACCATTCTTTTCGCCGGTATTTTGCTCAACACCATTGGCCTGACTGCCCAGGCCCAGAACACAGCGCTAAATGCCCGCATTGCCCAATTGTCGGCCCAGCAGGAGAGCAAGGTGATTGCCTGGCGGCGCGATTTCCACGAGCACCCCGAACTGGGCAACGAAGAAACCCGCACGGCCGGCATTATCGCCGCGCACCTCAAAAAGCTGGGCCTGGAAGTACAGACCGGCGTGGCCCGCACCGGTGTAGTGGGCATTTTGCGCGGTGGCAAGCCCGGCCCCGTGGTGGCTCTGCGCGCCGACATGGACGGCCTGCCCATCACCGAAGCCAATGAGCTGCCCTTTGCCTCAAAAGCCACCGCCACCTACCTGGGCCAGCCCGTGGGCGTGATGCACGCCTGCGGCCACGACACCCATATGGCCATGCTCATGGGTGCCGCCGAGGTGCTGAGCCAGGTGAAAAAGGACCTGCCCGGCACCGTGAAATTCATTTTTCAGCCCGCCGAAGAAGGCTCCTTGCCGGGTGTGGAAGGTGGCGCCAAGCTCATGGTGAAGGAAGGCGTGCTCGACAAGCCCAAGGTCGATGCCGTGTTTGGAGTTCACATCAACGCCCAAACCGAAGTGGGCAAGCTGACGTACCGGCCGGGCGGCACCATGGCCTCGTCCGACCGGTTTACCATCAAAGTGAGCGGCAAAGGGGCC
Source organism: Hymenobacter sp. IS2118 (assembly GCF_000715495.1). Classification (GTDB taxonomy): domain Bacteria; phylum Bacteroidota; class Bacteroidia; order Cytophagales; family Hymenobacteraceae; genus Hymenobacter. The sequence goes on from NZ_JNLX01000183.1 coordinate 76,001, forward strand.
CACGGCGCCTACCCCTGGAACAGCGTGGACCCCGTGGTGACGGCCGCTCAGATTATCCTGGGCCTGCAAACTATCGTGAGCCGGCAGGTGAAGCTGATTGACGACGCGGCCGTGGTGACGGTGGGTACGCTCAACGCCGGGGTGCGCTACAACGTCATCCCGCCCGACGTGGAAATGAGCGGTACCATCCGGGCCCTGAACACCGACGTTCAAAAGCAAATCTGGGCTTCCATTCGCCGCATTGCCACCAACATAGCCGAAAGTGCCGGTGCTACTGCCGAGGTTACTATTGAGCCCTACGTGCCCGTGACCAGCAACGACCCCGCTCTGACGGCCCGCATGCTGCCCACCCTGCAAGCCGCCGCGGGTGCCGCCAACGTGCGCGAAATCAAGGCTGTAACTGGGGCCGAGGACTTTGCTTACTACCAGGAAAAAGTGCCCGGCCTGTTCTTGTTCGTGGGTGGCATGAAGAAGGGGCAGGACCCCGCCACCGCCGCCGACCACCACACCGCCGGCTTCCGCCTCGACGAGAGCGGCCTCACGCTGGGTGTGAAAACGCTGGCCACGCTGGCGGCCGATTACCTGGGCGCAAAAAAGCCCTAGCTGCCACCATCGCGCGGGCACGCAATGGCTGCGGGGCTAGCGTCCGCAACCCTGCAATGGCACTGGGCGCTTAGCAGAGCCTTTTTTGCTTTAACGAAGCCCCGGCTTTTTATCTTAATTACAGGAATAATTTTATTTATGGGGGTACAGTCGGGAGTTGGTAATTTTAATAAGATTGAGCGATTTTAATAAAATTACTAGTAAATACTGTTCGTTGTAAAAGAAATGACTAGGTTGCAGCAGAATTGATGCGAAATGCTCAATCTATGTTTAATCTTTCATCATTATTCCTCAAACAGCTTACATGAAAAAACAATACTCTGCTGTTGCGCTTCTTTTGCTCGGCACCCTGGCATCCACTACGGCACAGGCGCAGGACGCCTCCCGTATTCAGGCAAAAGTGGTGGGAGCCGACAACCAGCCCGAGCTAGTCCAGTTCAACGCGGCTGGCCGGGCCAGCTACAAAGCCAGTGAAGGCGCGCAAGTGCTGCGCCAGCAGCTGGGCCTCGGCAGCGACGACCAGATGCGGCCCACCCGCACCGAGCTGGACCAGCTGGGCTTCACGCACCAGAAGTTCTCGCAGTATTACAAGGGCGTGAAGGTGGAACACGCCAACTACAGCGTGCACGCCAAGGGCGGCGCCATCGAGAGCATCAGCGGAGATTTTGAAAAAGTATCCGGCCTCAGCACCACGCCGGCAATCAGCGAAGCCACGGCGCTGAGCCGGGCGCTGGCCAGAGTGGGGGCCCGTAAATACATGTGGCAGGACGCCGCCGAAGAGGCCGGCCTGAAGCAGCAGGAAAACGACCGGGCCGCCACCTACCTGCCCAAAGGCGAGCTGGTGATTGTGCGCGACCGGCGCATCAGCGCCAACGAAGGCGCGCTGGTGCTGGCCTGGAAATTCAACGTGTACGCGCAGGAGCCCGTCAGCCGCGCCTACATCTACGTGGATGCCCGCACGGGCAAAGTGGTGTTGCAGGACAACATCATCAAGCACGTTGCGGCTACCGGCACGTTCGGGACCAAGTACTCGGGCACGGTGAGTAGCGCTACCGAAACCGCCACCGGCGGCTACCGCCTGCGCGAGCTCACCCGGGGCGCGGGCATCGAAACCTACAACGCCCGCAAGGGCAACAGCTACACTGCCGCCGTTGACTTCATCGACGCCGACAACAACTGGACGGAGTACAACAACGCCAACTTCGACAACGCCGCTCTCGACGCCCACTATGGCGCCCAAAGCACGTTCGACTACTTCAAAAATGTGCTCGGCCGCAACTCCTACAACAACGCCGGCGCCAAAATTAAGAGCTACGTGCACTTCGACGACACCCCCGGCGACGGCAAGGGCTTCGAAAACGCCTACTGGAACGGTTCGGTAATGACTTACGGCGACGGGGCCACCCGCTTCGACCCGCTGACTTCGCTCGACGTGGCGGCCCACGAAATTGGCCACGCCGTGTGCTCCAGCACCGCCAACCTGACGTATGCCAACGAATCGGGCGCGCTCAACGAAGGCTTCTCCGACATCTGGGGTGCCTGCGTGGAGTACTACAAGTCGCCGAACAAGCAAACCTGGCTCATTGGCGAAGACATTGACAAAGTGCGGCCTTCGCTGCGCTCGATGAGTAACCCCAACGCCGAAGGCCAGCCCGATACCTACTTTGGTACCAGCTGGGCACCCCTGAGCAGCTCCCCCAGCAATGCCAACGACCAAGGCGGCGTGCACACCAACTCGGGCGTGCTCAACCATTGGTTCTACATCCTGAGCGTGGGCAAGTCCGGTACCAACGACATTGGCAGCGTCTACAACGTAGCTGCTATCGGCATCGACGCGGCGGCTAAAATTGCCTACCGCACCGAAAGCGTGTACCTCACGGCTTCGTCTAACTACGCCGCTGCGCGCTCGTTCTCCATTCAGTCGGCCACGGACCTCTACGGTGCCGGCTCGGCGCAGGTAACGGCTGTGACCAACGCCTGGTACGCCGTGGGCGTGGGTGCTGCTGCTGCCACGACGCCTCCACCGACTACCACGCCTACCTATTGCGCCAGCAAAGGCACGAGCCAGGCCTACGAGTGGATTGACTACGTGAACCTGGGCACCATCAACCGCACCTCGGCCAAGGACGCGGGCTACTACAACGGCACGGCCCTGAGCACGAGCATCGCCGCCGGTTCGGCGCAGACCATCCGCTTCTCGGCGGGCTTTACCAGCACGGCCTACACCGAGAACTGGAAGATTTACATCGATTACAACCGCGACGGTGACTTCACCGATGCCGGCGAATTGATTGTGAGCGGCAGCAGCGCCAGCGCGGCTACGCTCAGCGGGGCCTTCACCGTGCCGGCTACGGCTCGCACCGGGGCCACCCGCCTGCGCGTGGTGCTGAGCGATAACGCGGCCACCACCAGCTGCAACACCTACAGCTACGGCGAAACCGAAGACTACACCGTCAATATCACCGGCGGCGCAGCCATTGCGGGCGGCAATTACGGCCTGACCGGTGGCGATGCCACCCCGCTCGGCAACGAAGCGGCCCGCAAACTGGAGGTTTACCCGAACCCCGCTACCGACGCCGTACGCCTCGTGCTGCCCGGCAATGCTGAAGCTACCAGCGTGGTCGTAACCGACATCCGTGGCGTACGCATCGCAGGCACCACCTTCAGCAACGGTACGCTGAATATCAGCGGCCTGGCCAAGGGCATGTACACCCTGAGCGTGAGCGACGGGCAGAAAGTGTTCCACCAGCGCTTCGTGAAGCAATAAGGTATTAATGGTTAATGGGCGAATGACTACGGCCAGATGCCCTCTTATCTAAACCGTTAATCACTAATCATTAACCACTAACCGCTAATCACTAAAAAAGGGCCTTCAGCATTGCTGAAGGCCCTTTTTTAGTGGCGCAATTTGCTTAGCGCAGCGAGTAATCCACCTTTAGCATGAGCGTGCCAAACCCATCTTTGTTGAGCGAGGCCCCACCGAGGCGCGTGCTGGCATCGTCGAGCTGGTCGGTGGTGGTGAAGTAGTAATTGCCTTCGAGGCCGGCCCGCACCTGGTCGGTGAGGCGCACCTGGAAGCCGGCACCCACGGGGGCTACGCCCGCCAGGGCCGGGTAGTCGTTGCGCTCGGGCTGGAAGAATTCAGTGAGGGAGCTGGGCCGTTCCGTGTCTTTGTACAGGCGCGGACTGTAGAGCAGCAGCCCGGCTCCGCCCTGCACGTAGAGCTGGAATTTGGGGGACTCGGCCCGCGAGCCGGCAAAGATGGACTCGTCGCGCAGCAGGTCGAACCGCAGAAAAACCGTGCCCAGCCCGTTGTTGCTCACGAAAGCCAGGCCGCGCCCTTCGGCCTGGTCGATGGCCCCCATGCTGACGTACGAAAACTCGCTCCCGATGTGCAGGTGGGGTGTCAGCCGTTGCAGCACCCCTAGGCTCACGGCTGGTCCAAACAGGTTGTCGGCCGGGTTGTTGCCCAGGTCGCCGTTGTAAAAAGCCGTGCCAACACCGAGGGTAACGTGCAAGGGGCCCCGGTAGTAGGGGCGGCCCTGGGAGTTGTAGTGGCGCACCTGCCGGCTGTGCTGGGCCTGAACGGTGGGAGCACCAAATACTCCGGCCGCAACCAAGCCAAAAATCAACTTGCGAATCCGCATACTAGCCAAAATGAGTGAAAAAAAACCGATTATACGGCTACCAACGACCAACTGGCCCAATCCGTGCGTTTCCGCCGTGCTTACTTGAATTTTCCCTGGGGGTCGGGCTGTTTGGCCAGCAGGTCGGTAATAAGGTCAAAGTCGAGGCTGCCGATGCTCTGAGCCTGGCCTTTGTGCACCGCTTCCCACGCTTCCGGGTACTTTTCTTCGTAATACAGACCGCGGGCCAGCTGTTGCCAGGCCGTGCCGTTGGTGGGTTCGAGCGTTGTGACGCGCTGGAGCAGGTCCATGCCGGCTTTGAGGTCTTTTTTCTTCTTGGTCTGGCCGTAGCGCATGAGGTAGCTGGTGCCCAGGTCGCTCATGAGCAGGGTGCTGTCGGGCGAGAGCGCAAAACCCTTGTTGAGCAGGTCAATGGCCGCATCGGGCGTGGGCTGGCTGCTCGCCAAAATGCCCAGACCGCGAAAGGCCTCGGCGTTTTGTGGATTCAGAAGCCAGGCCAGATTGAAGCGGTAAGCGGCCGTGTCGGGTTGGTTTTCGCGCAAATACTCGTAGCCCTTCGTGGTGAAAAACGTACTGGCTTCGTCAGCCGAGGCGAAACTGGCGGCAATGGCCTTTAGCTGAACCGCGCCGAACAGCTGCGTGGCCTGCTCGGGCGTGAGGCCGCCAAATAGCGGCTGCAGGCGGGCCAACCGAGCCGCCGGGGTTCCGGCAGCGGCCAGGCTGCCATCAGCGTTAGCGGCCGAATCCGGGTTTTTCTTGCGCTGCGCCTGCGCAGGAGCGGCCATAACCAGCCCCAGCAGTGTAAAAGCCGCCAGCAGCCGCGAAACAGGTTTGAAGGAAACAGAAATCAACACAGAGAGGAAATAAAGTTGAAAGAAACCCAGCCGCCACAAAAATGGCCGGGCAAGGCTGCTGACAAAGATAAAGCCAATACGGGCCAGCACATCCGGCCCCCGAAGCAGGTCGGGGAGCGGCCCGGACGCAAACTGCGGCCCGCGTCCGGGCGTAGGTGAGGCAGCTTGCCAACTCCTGGCCCCCTCTATTGTCTGTCTTCTGATTCTATGCGTCGTTTTCTTTTAATAATGCCCGTGGCCCTGCTACTAGCCGCCGTGGTGGTAGTGCTGGCCACCGAATACGTAGTAGCCCGCCCCAGTCGCCGCGCCAAAGACGTGGCCTACCTGCCCGCCACAACCCCCGGCTTCGATAAGGAACGGCACATTCTGGATGTGTATTCGCCCAAGGCAAAAGCTCCTGCGGCGGGCGGCTACCCGGTCGTACTCTTCATTCACGGCGGCAGCTGGACCAGTGGCAACAAGAACATCTACACCTTCATCGGCCGGCGCCTGGCCAAGCAGGGCGTGGTGGCCGTCGTCATCAACTACCGCCTGGCGCCGCCCGTGCACGTGCCAGAGCAGGCCGCCGACTGCGCCCGCGCCCTGGCCTGGACCGTGCAAAACATCACTTCCTACGGTGGCGACCCGTCCCGTGTCTTCGTCATGGGCCATTCGGCCGGCGGCGGCCTGGCCGCCCTGTTAGCCACCGACGATGCCCTGCTCGCCGCCAATGGCCTGCCTCAAAACCCCGTGCGCGGCGCCATCATGGACGACCCCGCGGGGCTGGATATGTACAGCTACCTCAAGGAAATGAAGTACGAGGGCGACCGGCAGTACCTCGTGCCCTTCGGCAACGACCCCGCCGTGTGGAAGGAGCAGTCGGCTATCTATAAAATCCGGCCCGGCATTCCGCCCTTCCTGTTCTACATCGGCGGCGAAACCTACCCCAGCATCAGCGGCAGCTCGGGCCGCTTCCGCGACCGCCTCAAGGCCATTGGGCAGCCGGCGCCCTACACCGTCATTCCCGGCCGCCACCACATTCCCATGGTGTTGCAGCTCTATTGGCAGAACAATATTATCTACAAAGGCTTGCTAAAAATGGTGGGCGCGTAAGAAGTAATAGAAAAAAGCACGTCATACTGAGCTTGCCGAAGCATCTCTACCGAGTAAGTAATCTGATTTACTATTGCGGTAGAGATGCTTCGGCAAGCTCAGCATGACGGTTTCTTTGCTGTTCATTCTTACCCAAACAACCCGCCCTGCCGCACGGGCTGCTCAAATTCCAGGAGCCACTTTTTGCGGTGCATGCCGCCCGCGTAGCCCGTCAGGCTGCCATCGGCCCCGATAACGCGGTGGCAGGGCCACACAATGGCCAGCGGGTTTTGGCCATTGGCCGCGCCCACGGCCCGCACCGATTTCGGGTTGTTTAGCAGCTTGGCCACGTCCAGGTATGATGCCGTACGGCCGTAGCCAATACCGGCCAGCGCCTGCCACACCTGCCGCTGAAATTCAGTGCCGCCTTCCGGTGCGTAAGTCAGATTGAAATCGTGCAGCTCACGGCCAAAGTAGGCTTCCAGCTGCCGATGTCCCTCCCGCAAACAGGCGGGCACCGCATGCGCCGGCGTCGCCGTGTGCCCTTCGTTGTGGTGGAAGCTGACCGCGCTCAAGCCGGCATCAGAGCCGGTGACCGAAAGCAGTCCGAGGGGAGAATCGAGGTACGCCGAAGTTGTCATGGCCTAAAAGTAGGAACAGCCTGCGCGGCGGTCACCAGTGCTTGCGCCTCGTGCAGGGCTTCGGCGCTGGGCTGGTGCAGCACGCGGGCCGGGCCGGGCTGGCTGAGGTCGGCATCCCAGAGGCCGGACTGGTGCCATTGGTCGAGGTGGTCCCAGTCGGGCCGGTCCACGATGGGGTAGAGGCAAGCACCCCACAGCGGCAGGCCTTCGCTGAGCACGGCGGCGCATTCGGTCCCAATCATGCGCAGCCACTGCGGCCGGTCCTGGCCGGGGTGGCTGGTTTCGGTGAGGGCAAAGGGGCGGCGGTAGCGCTTGTAGGCCTCGCGCAACAAGACGCGCAAGGAGCGCCAGCGTGGGTCGGGCGCGTCATCATTCCAGCCCAGCTTCAGGTCGGTGTTGTTCTGCCACTGGTTGTCGTAGTAATAGTTGAAGCCCACGATGTCGAGCAGCCCGGCGTGGCCGCCCAGCTCCGGACACAGGCGCCCGGAGAGCATGTCGGTAGCCTGAAACTGGTTGCAGTGCCCTTCCTCAGCCTCGCGTCGCTGTTTGGGCGTGGGCCGCAAGGGCGGCACAATGTTCACGAGCGGCTCGGTGCTGAGCATGCGGATGCCGGGGTCGGCTTCGCGCAGGGCGTGCGCACCTTCGATGTAGGCGCGCATCAGGCCGTACTTCACTTCCCAGCCCTGGTGGTTGCAGTAGGGCACCGTGCCTCGGGCATCACCCCCGAGCCAGGAAATAAAGCTCACTTCATTGATGGGCGTCACAATGAGCACGTCGTCGGGCCGCTGGCTGCGGTAGAACGCCACAAAGGCGCGGCAGAGCGCGGCAAAGCGCCGGGCAAACAGCGGGTGCAGCGGCGTCAGGTCGTCGGGGTAGCCGAAGTGGCACAAGTCCCACACCTGCTGAATGCCGTGGCGCTGGCCCGCTTCCAGCAGGACCTGCACCGTGCTGAAATCATAATGGTAGGGCGTTTTCTCAATCTGTGCCCAACGAATTCCCTCGCGCACGGTACGCACCCGGAACGCGTCCAAGGCCGCGTAATCTTCGTTGATGAGCTGCAGATGGCCGGTGAGTGATAGAAAATCGACGCGGTGGCCGAAGGCATTGAGCTGGTCGGTGCATTCGTAGCCACCCATCCAAAACGAGCGGAAGGGGTTAGAAGAAGATAGGGTCATGATAAATAAGCTGGCAAAAAGCCCTGAGTGCGGCGTGCGCCACCCGGCCGCCAGGGTGCGGCGCGGCTAGCCGACGGCGGTGGGCCGGGCGCTACCCGTGCCGTGGTTGGTGAGCGCGCTGGCTTCAATAAAAATCCGCTTAAAATCCGGGTATTTGGCCTTGATGGCCGTTTGCAGACGCTCCACGGCTTCTTCAACTTCCACGGCGGTGAGTTGGTCGCGGAACGAAATATCCAGGGCCAGCACGGCATCGGTGGGGCCTAGGTACATGGTGAGGGGCGGGCGTAGCTGTTCTACGGCCGCGTCCTGCCGGGCCAGGGCTTCGAGGCCGCGTAGCACGGTAGCATCGGCGCCCTCGCCCACGAGCAGGCCCTTGGCTTCGCCCAGCATAAACACGGCCATGCCCACCAGCAGCAGCCCGATAAGCATCGACGCGCCGCCATCGAAGTACAGGTTGTTGAGCAAATGCCCGAAATAAATACCGGCCAGAGCAATGGCCAGGCCCACCAGCGCGGCCAGGTCCTCAAGCAGAATGGCAAACACTGCCGGGTCTTTGCTGCGCCGCAGGGCCTGCCAGAAGCCGTAGTCGCCTTGGGTTTTGCGAAACTCGCGGTAGGCCAGCGTGCAGGCCACGCCTTCGAACACAATGGCCAGGCCCAGCACCCAATAGTTCCAGGTGGGGTCGGTGAGCGGGGCGGGATTCAGCAGGTACTGGTAGCCCTTGTAGAGCGACATGCCACCGCCCACGGCGAAGATGAGCACAGCCACGATGACGGTCCAGAAGTAGATTTCCTTGCTGTAGCCGAAGGGGTGCTTGGCATCGGCGGGGCGGGCGCTGCGGCTCATGCCAAACAGGATGAGCATGCCGTTGCCGCTGTCGACCAGCGAGTGAATGCCTTCCGACATCATAGCCGCGCTACCCGTAAAAAACGCCGCCACGAACTTGGAAACGGCAATGGCCAGATTGGCTACAATGGCGCCGTAAACGACGATTTTGGAAGAAGAAGCACCAGCCATAGGAGAGGGGAAGAGGGAAAAAGCGCAGAATAGCCGCTCAAGCTTACGCAGACTTGGCTGGGAGGTTAGCCAACCGCGACGTGGCCCACCCGCTCTTTTTCGCCAATGGCTTTGGCTTCCACTGATATGCGCTTGAACTCTGGGTACTTACTCCGAATCCGATGCCGAGCGGCCCGGTGTTGGCACCGCCTGCCGCTACCATTCCTCATAGCGCGAGCGCGACGGTGCCCGTCAGGTTGGCGTAGGTGCGGGCCAGGGGGCGCGCCGCCGGGGCAAACACTGGGTTGCGGCCGTTGAGCACCTTGCCTTCGAGGCGCACCAGCACGCGGCGGGTAGGCGCGTAGTCGAAATTGAGAGAGCCGCCGCGCACGAAGAAATCGGGGGCGCTGGCCAGCGGGCCGGCATCGCGCACCACCACGCCGTTTTTGGCATAGTAGTACTCGCCGCGCAGCGCCGCCGCAAACGGACTGCCCGGCTGCCGGCCCAGGCGGTAGCGCAGCACCAGCGCCCCGGTGTGCCAGGTGTCGTGCCCCTGGCCGGCGCGGCGGGCCTGCTGCGCACCAATGTCGAATAAGGCCAGTACCGAGAGGCGCGCGCTGGCCGCGTAGGTCAGGTAAAAGTCGTGGAAGTAGCGGCGGCGGCGCACCGAGTCGGTGGGCTGCTCGTTGCCATAAAATGTGCTGGAGTTCAGCAGCCATTTCGCGCCGGGCCGCCACTGCACCTGCGTGCCCAGCGCCTTGGCCTGGTTGGTTTCCCGGATGTTTTGCCAGCCGTTGAGGGCCAGCGCGGTGAGCGTCCACTGGGGGCTGGCCTGGTAGGTGAAGCGCGCCCCGGCCTCGTAGTAGGGCGAACCCTCGGCGGCCAGCGAGTGCGTCAGCGTCCAGTTATCCTTCGAAATGGCCGACTCAAACCCAATGTGCGAGCCGAATACGCCTACATCGAGCCAGGCCCGGCGCAGGGGCCGGAAGCCGGCGTAGGCCTCGTAGATATGCTGCAAAACCTGGGGCTCGGCCGCGTAGTTGGCCTCGGGGTAGGTGCCGGCCTGCAGGCCCAGGGCGCCGCGCACGCGGCCATCGTCGTAGCGGGCGCCCACCAGCGCCTGGTTCACCGTGAATTCGTTCTGGCGGTTGTGCGAGTAGAGAAATCCCGGCCGGCGGGTATCAGCCGGGGCCGGAAAATCCAGCCCGAAATACCCGTCCACGTAGCCGTACACGGTGACGGTGGTATCGGCGGGGGCAGTAGTTTGGGCGGCGGCGGGCCGGGCCAGCCCCACGGCCAGGGTCACGGCCAGGGCAAGTAGTAAAGGCAATTTCATGGGTGTCATGATGAGGCTATCAGGCCGAGGGCTCGTTTGCGGTGGGCTTTTCGGCCCGGAAGCCGGGCGCCTCATAGTCGGGCGGCAGGTAGCTGGCCGGAATGGTGGTATGGTGGCCGTCGCGCACGGCACGGTAGTGGGGCGACATAATTTCGACGCCCGCCGCGTTGAACTGGTCCTGGATATTCTGGTGGATGCGCGAGTAGATGCCGGCCTGTGCTCCGGCCGCGCGGGTATAGGCGTTGAGCTGGTAGCTCACGTAATAATCGTCGAGGCTGGTTTGGAGGATGAATGGGGCCGGGTCGGGCAAAATGTCGTCCACGGCGGCGGCGGCGGCCAGCATCAGGGCGTGCACCTGCTTCCAGGGCACGTCGTAGCCAATGGTGATGGTGGTGTGTAGAATCAGGCCCATGGTGGGGGCGGCCGAGCTGTAGTTGGTGGTGTAGGAGCTCATCACCGAGGAGTTGGGAATGGTGATTTCCTCGTTCTTGATGGTGCGGATGCGGGTTACGAGCAGGGTTTTTTCGAGAATGTCGCCCGTTACGTCCCCGATTTTCACCCGGTCGCCAATCTTGTAGGCCCGCATATAAGTGAGCACCAGCCCGGCCACGATGTTGGACAAAGAACCCGCCGAGCCAAACGTGAGCAGAAAGCCCAGGAACACCGAAACACCTTGGAAAACAGGCGAGTCGGAGCCTGGCAGGTACGGGAAAATTACCACCAGGGCAAAGGAGAACACCAGCACCCGCACAATCTGATACGTGGGGTTGGCCCAGTCCGGGTAGAAGCCCTCAATGGTCAGGTTGCCCTGCCGCACTTCCTCTTTCACCGAATAAATCAGCTTGAGCACGTAGCGAAACACCGCCACGATAACAATGATAGTGAACAGGTTAGGCAGGTAGTTCCAGAGCGAGCGCAGAATCTTGCGCACCGGGTTCAGCACGAAACCCACCAAGGTATCGGCAATGCCCTGGGTGCCCGGAAATATGCTGAACACGATGGGCAGCACCAAGTAAATGGCCAGCAGAATCACCACCCACTGCAGTACCTTGAGCAGCAGCAGCACCGTGCTCAGCTGCCGGTCCTCGTTGAAAAACTCGTAGGTGCCGAGCTTGAGGCCCCGGAACCAGGTGCCCTTTTGAGCCAGCAGCTTGCCGCGCAGCCAGCCAAAAAGCACGTTCACGTACTTAATCAGGAAGTAAAAAACCAGTAGCACCAGCACCGTGAGGCCGGCCTCGCGCAGGTAGGTTTGCCAGCTGTTGGCGTCCTGGTAGGCCGTGATGGCCCGGATAATCTGGCGGCGGTGCTCGCGGGCCAGCGAATCCTTGCTCACGTTTTCCCACAGGGCATCGTTTTCACTCACGCTTTGCAGCACCCGCTCGCCGTACATCAAATCCACGGTTTGCTCTGAGGGCACGAGCGTGAGCGAGTCGGGCCGGAAAAAGGCCTGCTTTTCCAGCTCCCGAATTTTGCTGGCCGTGCGGACTGCCCGCTCCTGCGGCCGGAACGGTCCGAAGCGGGTGTACACGAAAAACAGCGTGTCGCCGTGCGGCGCCACCGCAAAGCCCTTGGCGAACTGTTTCAGCGAATCGATGTAGGCGCGGGCCCGCACCTGCCGCAGCGAATCGACCACGCGCAACGAATTAAGCTGGGCCTGCAGCTCCCGCTCGCGTCCACGGTTAGGCACGTTTTTCAGGCCTTGCAGCTCCTGTTGCAGCTGGGCCAGCTGGGTGGTGTTCTGGCGGCGTAGCGAGTCGAGCCGCCGCAGCCGGGTCAGGTCGTTGCTAAGTACCTGCGTCCGGGCCGAGTCTTTGGCTGTTGCCGCGGCGGGTTTTGGGGCCGGCGCTTGCGCACGGGTTGCCCCCGTTGCGCTCAGCAGCAGGAACAGGGATAGCAAGAGCCGGTAGGCGTAGCAATGGGGCATTAGAACTGACTAAAAAGTGGAAAGCGCAGCCGCAGGACAAAGTTACCCCTGCTCGCCTTTGGCTAAAATCTGCCGGCGGCCTGGTTGCCGAACAGCTGTTGGTCCGGGCGTCAGGTTGGTGTTGGTTGGAGCGTTGCCCCCGAAAGCTAAGCAGGCAGCAGCCCTTGTGCGGCAAATTGGGCGGCCCTTTCCGCCACCCCCAAGCCGGAGCGGCCCGCGGGATTGCGAGAACCAGCCGCGCCCGAAGCCAACCGATAAGCCCTGCAACACGTTCTGGGTGAAGTTTCACCTTACTTTTTTTTCGTATGCTTGACGAATTACAACGCGTGCTGCTCGGCTATTGGCACCAGCTGATAGCGGCCCTGCCCCGGCTGGTGCTGGCCCTGGTGCTGCTGGGAATCGTCTGGGTAATTGCTTCGCGGGTGCGCACTTACCTCGACGGCCGGCTGGCAGCCAACTCCGACGACCCACTGCTGGCCCGTTTCCTCACCAAGATGGCCCGCTGGATAGTGCTGGTTATCGGCGGGCTGATTTCGCTGCAAATCATCGGCTTCTCGGGCATCGTGAGTGGCATCATGGCCGGCGCGGGCGTGTCGGCGGTGGTGGTGGGCTTTGCCTTTAAAGACATTGCCGAAAACTTCCTGGCCGGGGTGATTCTGGCCTTCAACCGGCCCTTCAACCTGCGCGATACCATTTCCATTCAGGAAGTAATGGGCCGGGTTGAGTCCTTGGATATGCGTACCACGCGCGTCAAAACCTTCGACGGCAAGGACGTGTACATTCCCAACGCCACGGTGCTTAAGGAAAAGGTAACCAACTACACCCGCGACGGCTACCTGCGGCAGGATTTCATGGTCGGCATCGATTTCGAGGACAGCGTGGCCGGCGCCACCAACCTCATTCTGGAGCAAATCAGTCAGATACCCGAAATCCTGAGCGCCGACCCGCACGGCCCTTTCGTGGTGGTGGACGAGCTGGCCACCAGCACCGTAAACCTGAAAGTATTCTTCTGGACCACCACCGACGACTACCGGCGCGGCGTGCTGGAGCTGCGCAGCAACGTGATGGACCGGACCAAAACCGTACTGGCCGCCAACGGCTATTCTCTGCCGCCCGACATCATCGAAATTCGCCTGCCCGGCTTCCAGTCGGCCCTGCCCATCGAAGTACGCATGGCCCCCGGCCAGTCCGGGCCCACGCTGTCCTTGCCCCCCGCCACCCCGCCCGCCTGACGCGCCCAGAAGCCGAAGAGGAGGGGCAGGGCGGCCAGGCGTAGAGTGAGCAGGACGGGGTGCATGGGGTGCGTTTTGCGGCGGGGGCTTGAGAA
>NZ_JNLX01000184.1 GCF_000715495.1 Hymenobacter sp. IS2118
AAATACCCGCCGCAAAAGAGTGGAGAAATCTCCAAAAGCTAAGTGTACCACAGTCTGTGCGCGACGAAAGCAGCCCAGCTACTGGCCGCTGGTGGCACCTACAGGTGCGTACTGCAAACGCCGCCCTACCTTCGCCCGCATGTCCGCACCCACTTTGCAGCGCCGCCTCGGCCTCACGCAAGCCACTGCTCTTAATATGATTGACATGGTGGGCATCGGCCCCTTTGTCACTCTGCCACTCGTAATGGGTTTTATGGGGCCGAATTTCCTGCTGGCCTGGCTGGTGGGCGCGGCCCTGGCCGCCGTCGACGGCCTTATCTGGAGCGAGCTGGGCGCGGCCTACCCCGAAGCCGGCGGCTCCTACCGCTTCCTCAAGCTGGCGTATGGCGAGCAGAAGTGGGGCCGCTACATGTCGTTTCTCTACGTCTGGCAGACGCTCATTCAGTCGCCGCTGGTGCTGGCTTCCGGCGCCATCGGCTTCGCCCAATACTTCGGCTACCTCGTGCCGATGACCGAATGGTGGCAGCCCAAAGCCGTGGCCGGCGCCGTGGTGCTGCTGCTGGTCGTGCTGCTCTACCGCCGCATTGAGGACATTGGCCGGCTGGGCGTGATGCTGTGGGTGGCCGTGCTGGGCCTCATCGGCTGGCTGATTTTTGGTGGCCTCACCCACGCCAACCATTCCGTAGCCATCATCCCGGAGGGCGGGTTCACGGCGCTGCCGGGCCTGCTCATTTCGGTGGCCATGGGGCAGGCCGTTGTCAAAAGCATCTATTCCTACCTTGGCTACTACAACGTGTGCCACCTCGGGGCCGAAATTAAGAACCCCGAGAAGGTGATTCCGCGCAGCATCTTCCTCAGCATTCTGGGCATTGCCGCGCTGTATCTGCTCATGAACTGGAGCGTGGGCACGGTTATCTCGTGGCAGGAAGTGCAGGGCTGGCAAACCAGCGCCGGCGACAAGTCGCAGTTCATCGTGAGCGTGTTTGTGGAGCGGCTTTACGGGCCGGCGGCCGCCACTTTTGCCACGGCCATGGTGCTGTTGGTGGCCTTCGCGTCGCTGTTTGCGGTGCTGCTGGGCTACTCGCGCATCCCCTACGCGGCGGCGGCCGATGGCGAGTTTTTGCCAGTCTTCGGCAAGCTGCACCCCACCAAGAACTTCCCGTACGTGTCGCTGCTCATCCTGGGCGGCGTGGGCTTCGTGTTCAGCCTGCTTTTCCGGCTGGGCGAGGTGATTTCGGCCATCCTGGCCATGCGCATTCTGGTGCAGTTCGTGGGGCAGGCCGTGGGGCTGGTGCTGCTGCGGCGGCGGCGCGGCACGGCGTCCCTGCCCTTCAAAATGCCGCTCTACCCGCTGCCCGTCGTCCTGGCCATCATCATCTGGCTGTTTGTGTTCGTGGGCATCGCCCCGGCCGAAGTCACCTGGTTTGGGGTCACGTTCAACCTCTACTTCCAGGCCGCCGCCTTGGGCATGATGGCCCTGGGCACGGGCGCCTTCCTGCTCTGGAGCCGCCGGCTGGGGCGGTGGCCGTTTGCCCCACCGGTGTCATAAAATAACTTGTCAGGCGGGCAGCAACAAGTCGTTTGGCCGCTGTCTGGCCCCGTAAATCAGCAGGAAAGATATTTCAGCGTCCGTCACCCGGTAAATCAGCACGTACTCGCGCCGAAAAACGGCCCGCCAGTAGTCCCGTTCAGGGTATTGGCGCACCGGATAATGAGGGTGTGCCTGAGGAAAAGGCGCAATAATATCGCAGGCAAAATCAATAATGGAAGTGCTGGTTTGTCGCCCACGCGCCGCATCAAACTGACTGTGATAGGCTTGAATCGCCGCCAGTCCATCCAGAAATGCTGGGGTTAGATTAACCTCGCGGAGACTTTCGCTCATCAACCCAGTCGCTGCCGGGCTTCGGCAAAAGACAAGCGGGGCTGTGCGTCAGCGGCCACAATACGGGCTTCCAACTCGTCGTCCGACGAAGGCTGCCACGGCGCGGCCACCGCAAAGCGGATAACGTTGCGCTTCGATAAGGCCTCTAAAATAGCCACCACCATTTCCTCATCGTCGGGCGCGATAATGTCGAGCGTGTAGGTTTTCATGCTTCAAGGTATAACCAAAGGCCATAACTGGTTCAGTAGCCGGCCGCTGCTACCCCAGCCACCAGCCCAGCCCGCCCGCCACCAGGGCCCCGGTCAGCGTGTTCAGGAAGTTGACTGCGTTGTTGCTCAGCATGCCGCGCCGTTCCAGCGTTGCGCCCAGCACCGAATCCAGCAGGTTGCCGGCCGTGCCCGCCACCAGCAGCCACCAAAAGGCCGGCCCCCAGCCGAGGCCCGTGCAGTAGGCCGCCGCCAGCACCGCCGTGCCCGCCAGCCCCAGCGCCGTGCCTTCCACACTCACCACGCCGTTGAGGCCGCGCGTGTCGGGCTGCAGCGTGAGAATGTGGTAGTAGCGCCGCCCGTACAGGTTGCCTAGCTCGGAAGAAAGCGTATCGGCCGTGGCGGCGGCGAAGCTGCCAGCCAGCACGAGGCCGGCCAGCGGCGCTGCGGTAGGCAGCCGCCATGCCAGCAGCCCCAGCAGGCCCGCCACGCCCGCATTGGCTACCACCTGGCCGGCCGTGCGGCGGCCCTTGTTCTCCTCGGCCAGCCCGAGGTGGCGCTTGTCGGCCACGCGCCAGCCGGAGGCGGCCGTGCCCAGCGCGAAAAACAGCCCCAGCAACCCCAGCCCCGTAAAGCCGCCGCCCAGGTAAATCAGCAGGCCCAGCACCCCGCCGGTGGCCGCCGCCGCCGTGGTCAGCTTGCCCGCCCGCACGCTGTAGCCCATGCCGAAGCCCAGCACCGCCACCACCAAACCAAGTCGAAATAAATCCATTACCCCACCAGCTTCTCGTAGCAGAAAAACCGCAGTCCAGGCCGAAATGCCAGCGTAATCTCGCCTGCAAACCGGTAGCCCAGCTTCGGAAACAGCCGCTGCGTGGCGGCGTTCTCGGAATTGGTATCCACCCGCGAAACCTTCAGGCCCTGCGCTATGGCCTGCGTTTCGGCCTGCTGCATGAGCGCCAGCGCCACGCCCCGGCCCTGTGCCGCCGGGGCCACGGCCAGCCGGTGCGTCACCAGGGCCGGCTCGGTCACGTCCCAGTCGGCCTGGGCGTACTCGGCGTCCTGGTCCTGGGTGAGGGCGGCCACGCCGGCCACCGCGCCATCCAGCTCCGCCACCCAAAGCTGGCTTTTGGCAATGTCAGCGGTGAAAACGACTTCGTTCGGGTAATCGTCCGTCCATTGGAAATTGCCGCTGGCCTGCATCAGCGGCACCACGCGGCGCACAAGGGCCAGGATGGCGGGCAAGTCGGCGAGCGCGGCGCGGCGGGTAAGGAGCATCGGCTGAGGGTTTGGGGCCGAAGCGCGGTAATGCTTCGGCAGAATGCCCGCAAAATAAGCAGCCCGGAAGTCCCTGATTCGTGAGAGCCTCCGGGCTGCTGGTTTCGCGTCGCCCTCCGCGTAACCCCATCTTCCCCTCCGGGGGAAGGGGAACTAGCCGTAGATTTTAGACTTGTTCCTAAATACAGAAAAGTATAAAATCGACGGTCATGCTGAGCGCAGCCGAAGCATCTCTACCGCTTCGTTGAGTCGATTAGATTAGTTGCGCGGTAGAGATGCTTCGGCTGCGCTCAGCATGATTCGATTTTTTCGTTTTTGCTTATTCGGGAACAAGTCTTTTAGCTTAAAAACCAGCCTTGCGAGACTAGAAACTAGTCCCCCTTCCCCCGCAGGATTCCGCGCATCAAGCGGAGGGGGGTTAGGGGATGGGGTTACGTTGTCTGCGTAAACTTTTTGATATCCCCGCTGGCGATGTAGGACTTGCCATCCGGCGCGGTATTTACGTGCTCTACCACGAATAGCGTGCTCTCGTCGCGAATGCCGCGGGGGAAGCGCATGTTCCAGCTCGGGTCGAAGCCGTCGCTCACCACGCGGGCGCGGAGCTTGCTGCCGTCTTTCACGCACTGAATGAGGATGCCCGTGCCGATGGTGTCGGTTTCCTCCAAATCGGCCAGGGTGGTGGCTGGTTTGGCCGGCCGCGAGCTGCTGCTGGTGCTCCGGCTGCGTCCGCCGCCGTGGTGGCCGCCGCCGGCCAGCGGGTCGGTTTCGCCGGCCCGCACGAGGCGCGTGATGGTACCCTTGGCGCGATAGAACGTGCCGTCGGTGCTGCGCTCCAATTCGTCCACCAGATACTGCGCGCCCTCGGCCCGAATGGCGCGCGGGAACTGAATGTTCAGGTCCTCGAAGCCATTCGAAACTACCCGCACGCGCAGCTTGCCGCCCTCGCGAAAGCACAGCAGCTCCACGCCGGTACCGGCTTCGGCCACCACGGGCAGGGCGTAGGCGGCCTGGTCCACGCTCACGCCCCGGCCGGCCAGGTCAGTTCGGGCGCGGCGGCCCTGGAAGGCCTGGTCGCGCAGCTCCTTGCGGCTCTCGTTGTCGAGGTGGCGGCTGGCAATGCGCTGGGCGTAGTGATTAATCTGGTCGATTTCCTCGGCAATCTCGAAGTGCTCGTGCAGGCCTTTGGCTGTCAGGCCGGCTACCAGCTGCTGGAGCAGGGCCTCGGCCTCGGCGTGCTTGCCGGCATCGGCCAGGTCCACGGCACGCTCCTTGTCGCGGGCAATGCGCAGGCGGGCCAAATCCAGCATCACGCCGCCATCCGAAGCCGCCGCCACGGCCTCAATGGGCCCGGCCGTAACCTGCACCGTGTGCTCGCCCGAAATTGCCTCGATGATGCCGTTGCGAATGGCATCGGCGCGGTAGGCAATGTGCAGCAGCTGGTGGCCGCCGGCGGGCAGCGCCGGCAGCTGCAATTGCAGGCCCAGCGGCTTGTCCTCGTTCTCGTGCACATCGCCCAAATGCAGTACCATGCGGCCATCGGCCTGCGGCTCCTGCCGGGCCAGGCTCAGCACGTCGGCAATAACGGCTCCATTCAGTGGCGTGAGCGTCACGGTCAGGTTTTGGGCGGCAATGGCCTTGAGGCTGTCCAGCTCAATACCGAAGACATCGGCCGCATCGTCCAGGCTCTGAATAAAGTAGAAGTTGCCATTGGCTGCCCGCGCCATGCCAATCAGCAAGTCTTCCTCAAAATGGCTGCCGAAGCCCAGCGTGGTCGTCGTGATGCCTTCCTCGGCTTTGGTGGCGGCCGTTTTTATCAGCACCGCCGAATTGGTGATGCCATTGTTGGCCTGCCCGTCCGTGAGCAGGAGCACGCGGTTCACATGCTGGTCGGTTTTGTGCCGGGCCACCAGCTCGCAGCCGCGCAGCCAGCCG
Organism: Hymenobacter sp. IS2118; assembly: GCF_000715495.1. Taxonomy (GTDB): domain Bacteria; phylum Bacteroidota; class Bacteroidia; order Cytophagales; family Hymenobacteraceae; genus Hymenobacter. The sequence goes on from NZ_JNLX01000184.1 coordinate 5,299, forward strand.
CCGCTCAGGTTGGTGAGACCGCCGGCCCGCACGCCCTGCAATACCTTTTTAATGGCCGACTTATCGGTCACCAGCTCTGCTTCCAGCAAGGTGTTCACATGGTCGTCATACACCACGATGCTCAGCCGGTCGTTGGCGGCGAGGCGGTCCACGAAGTCGGCTGCGGCTTGCAGCGCGTAGCGGAGCGGGGCTCCGGCCATGCTGCCGCTGCGGTCAATCACGAGGGCTACGTTGAGCGGCCGACGCTGCGGGTTGGGCACATATTCCCGAAAATTCAATAGCAAGCTGGCCATATCAGCCATGTTTTCAAGAAGTACCGGCGTGGCGGGCTGCTGGGTGATTTGCATGATGTGAAAAGTTTGTTTGAGGAGAGATGAGCGATAAAGAAACGTCATGCTGAGCGAGGCGCAGCGCAATCAAAGCACGACCTTCTGAAGGGTTATGTTTCTATCAGCGGCTGGTAGTCGTGCTCGTTTTCGAAGCCGGCCAGCCACGCGGCCGCCCGGCGGCAGCTGCGAATGTGCGGCGGCACCCGCAGCACGTACGTATGCGCCGTCGACGGGCAAATGACGCGCAAGGCCACCACCGGCTCATCGTCTTCCAGCGGAATACTGAGCAGCTGCCGCTCGCCGCCCGCGTCCCGGTCGCGGTCGATAATGAGGCCGCCCACTTCCTGTACCAACCGGTCGAGGCCGAAGCGTTCGAGCAGCAGACGCCGCCGCGTCACGTTGCGAATGTTGAGAATGTCCACGCCTTTCAAATCCTCGGGCCGGAAAGCGGTGCGCTCGTCCACTGCCGTGCCCTGCCAATGGATGTTCACGCGCAGGCCGCCGGGCAGCCCGGTCAGGCCGCTGCCGGCCACTTCCACCCAGTGCGTAAGGTGGATGGTGGCGGGCAGCTGCGCCAGCTGCGGGCAGTTGCTCACATCCAGGGAGCGGGCCGTGAGGCGCTCGGGTAACTGGCGCAGCTGGCGGCAGCCGCTCAGGTTCACGGTTTCGCGCACCAGCCAGTCGCCGGTCACTTCCCGGATGGCGGTGCGGGCGGCCTGCACGCTGGTGGCCCGCAGGCGCTCGGGCAGCAGCTCCAGATTGGGGCAGTCACTCACGTCGAGGTGGGTGCATTCCAGCAGGCGGGGCAGCTCGCGCAGGCGGGGCTCGCCTCGCAGCCGCAGCGCGCCGTTCACAATCAGCTCCTCGGGCAGCCGGCCCGACAGCAACAAGGCCCGCGCCGCTTCGGGCGTAGCGCGCACCGGGCCGCTGGTGGGCTGGGCATACGCCGGAGCCGGCGGGCCCGGCGGGCGCGAGCCAAACGGTGCGGCCGGCTCGGCGGCCTGCGGGGCAGCAGTAGGGGGCCGGCGCAGTTGCCGTCTGCGGGCGTTGATGCTGAACATGGAGCGACAGGTTAGGTAAGGAGCTGCTGGTAAGCAGGCGCTCTGGAAACTAACGTTCTTCGGTTTTGACCGCTTGTTTTTGATTGTTTGTCAAAAGTCGACGAAACCCCAAAGGCAAGCAACCAGAAATTGCAATTAATCTATTACGGTACGGATAGCCGTGGGGGTGTACTCGCGCTGCTGCCACACCCGGTACACGCCTACGGGCAGCTCTATAGGCCGGTGTTCCTCGTGCACCACCGTGGCCTTGTGGCCCGCTACCACCAGGTACAGCTCCTTGCCATGCACGTAAAAGCTGGCCACGCCGGCTTCCTGAATGCGGTGGGTGTGGCCGGTGTGCTCGCCGTGGGCCAGCACCAGCCCGGCGCGGGGTGAAGCACCAGCGGGCAGGGCGGTGACCGGAGCAATCAATACATCGCCGTGGCGATACAGAAAACGGGACTGATTCATGACGTTTTGCTAAAATGGTTTGCTAGAAATTTTTAACAAAAGCCGCTTGTAGTGGTATTGGCATTTGTTAATGCAATAATACGCAAACTTCTTCAGCAAGACTACAAAAGCTGGAATTAATTGCCAATTTATTTAGTAAACCGCCTGGTAGTAGATAACCATTACGCCCTCAGCCGCTGGCGCGCGTCTCTGATGCGTGACTCACTGGTTTCGCGTTTCTGAGGCGCGGGCCCGACGAAACCAGCCGGTGCGAACGGCGGCGTTTGGAAACGCCAAGCCAGTGAGTCACGCGTCAGAGACGCGCGCCAGCAGCTGAGGGCGTAAGGCCTAATAGAAAAGGGACACGCTGCATATCAGCGTGTCCCTCTCAAAAATCAGCCGAAGCAAGCCTTTGTTTCCTTGCGGTACTACCGGGCAGGCTGGTGCCTTATTACTTATCCACGGCGCAGCACGGCCGCCGCCTCCTTGGCAAAATAGGTCAGGATGACATCGGCGCCGGCGCGCTTGATGCTGGTGAGCACTTCCATCATCGTCTTTTCCCCATCGAGCCAGCCGTTTTGGGCAGCAGCTTTCACCATGGCGTACTCGCCGCTCACGTTGTAGGCCGTCACGGGCAGGTGGGTGCGCTCCTTAATGGCGTGAATCACGTCCAGATAGCTCAGGGCGGGCTTTATCATCACCATGTCGGCTCCTTCTGCCTCGTCGAGAGCCAACTCGCGCAGGGCTTCGCGCTTGTTGGCAGGGTTCATCTGGTAGCTCTTTTTGTCGCCCTTTTTCGGGGCCGAATCCAGGGCGTCGCGGAACGGGCCGTAGAATGCCGAGGCATACTTAGCTGTGTAGCTCATGATGCTCACGTGCTGGAACGCATTCTCGTCCAGCACCCGCCGAATCCAGGCCACGCGCCCGTCCATCATGTCGCTGGGGCCGATGATGTCGGCGCCGGCGCGGGCCTGGGCCAGGGCCATCTGGCCCAGCACTTCCAGGGTGGCATCGTTGAGGATTTCGCCGGATTCGGCGTCCACCACGCCGTCGTGCCCGTCGCTGCTGTAGGGGTCCATGGCCACATCGGTCATCAGCACCACGTCCGGAAACTGGCGCTTGATGTCGGCCACGGTCTTCAGGTAAAGCCCGTCAGGATTGGCCGATTCGCGGGCCAGCCGGTCCTTCAGGTTGTCGTTGATGCTGGGAAAGGGGGCGAAGGTTTTGATACCCAGCTCCACGCATTGCCCCACTTCTTCAATGATTTTATCAGCCGAATACCGGTAGATGCCCGGCATGGATTTTACTTCCACCTGCTGGTTCCGGCCTTCAATGAGAAACAGGGGAAAGATAAAATCGTGGGTGGTGAGGCGGGTTTCCTGCACCATATCGCGGATAACTTCGGACTTGCGGTTGCGGCGGGGGCGGTGGGTGGGGAGCATAAAATCAGCGGGACGGGCCGGGCCCGAAAATCAAAAGGTGATGTAGTAAGCGTGCCTGAACAAGCAGCGTGGGACCGCAAAGTTCACCCCGGCCCCTCAGACTATCGCCCGAATGGGTCGAGGTAGGCCACCAGCACGGCCACGGCGGCCAGCCCGGCCACAATGGCCCACACCAGCCCGCCGCCGCTCAGCACCAGTCCAAGTATTGCCACGGGAAGGGCAATGAGGCCCAGCACGCCCAGCACCGTGGTGCCCAGCCCTGCTTCTGCGGTTGCCTGCGGCCGGTGCAGCCACTGCCGCCGATGCACCGCTGCCGGTGCGGAAGTCAGCACCACGGCCGCCTCGCTGGCCACGAAAGGCTGTTTCGCTGGTCTTGGTGGCACGGCACGGGGCATTTTGTTCAGCAAACGAGCAGCTACGCGTGGCGGCGGCGTGGCCAGCGGTGCCGCTTCTGTCGAAGCCTCTGCCGCCGCCGGTGAGGCCATCAGCACGGCCGGCAAATGGCGTGGCGGCGTCTGAAACGAAAAGCTGGACCGGCTGCTCTGGCAGCTGCTGGCCAACCCAGCAGAAACCGCTAAAAAGCCTAAAAACCGTAAGCGAACGAAACGAAGGCGCGTAGTAAAAACCATAGAGAGAGCGAAAAATAGAAGCTGCGTTGGGCTCTACGAATATCGGACTAGTTCCGCTGCCCAGCGCTCAGCTTTTCGGCGGCCCGCCAGCCGGTGCCGGCGCCCAGCGCCACGCCCATGCCATTGCAGCGCACGGCGGCCAGCACCCCCGGCCGTACCCAATCCACAATCGGAGCCAGCGCCGGCCCAAAACCCATCACCCCGCTCCAGCGGTAGTCGATGCGGAGCCGCTGGCCGGGCAAAATAACGTCGTGCAACAAATTTTCAAGGTAGTGCTGCACGGTGGGCGTGAGGCCGGGCTCCGTGGTTTCCTCCGCCCCAAAATCGAGATTGCGCCCGCCACCCAGCAAAATGCGGTGGTCCGGCAGCTGCCGGAAGTAGGCGTAGCCGTGGTCGTAGTGGAACGTGCCGGGCAGGCGCACGTCCGGCAGCGGCTCGGTTACCAGCACCTGGCCGCGGCCGGGCACGATGGCCAGCTCCGGTAGTAGCTCGGTGGCAAAGGCATTGGTGGCCAGCAGCACTTGGCTGGTTTCGATGGTGGCGCCGTTGGCGAGCCGCAGCAGGTGCTGGCCGTTTGGCGCGGTTTCCAGGGCGGCTACCGCACAGTTGGTGAGTACGGGCACCTCCGCGGCCCAGGTGCGAGTGAGCAAAGTGCGCATCATCCGGCCGGCATCGAGGCTGCCCTCCGCTTCGTTTTTGAGTAAGGTGCCTACACCCCGGAAGCCAAACCGGCCGGCCTCCGCGCTGGCATCCCGGAAGGTGCGCCGGTGGCCCGTGATTGCCGCCAGCAGGTTGTTGAAGTAGCTTATTTTTTCCAGGCATTCGCCGGCCAGCGCGGCTTCTTCGTGCCGGAACAGCTCGTAGCCGCCCACGGGCTGGTAGTCCAGCGCGGCGTCGCCCAGCAGCTCGCGCAGCCGGGCCAGGCCGGCGTACCGGGCGGCCACCACTGCTTCGAGGTCGCCGCGCTTCTCCTGCTCAATCAATTCCGAAATCGACCCAAAGCAGGCGAAACCGGCATTTTTGGTGCTGGCGCCGCTGGGCAGCGCGCCGCGCTCCAGTACCACCACGCGCCAGCCCGGCCGGCGCTGCTTCAGGTACAGCGCTGCCGTCAGGCCGACCAGTCCCGCCCCAATAATGGCTACGTCGGCCGGGCCGAAAAAGGATTGGTGTTCCCAGTAAGAGAGGTTGGCCGCTGACATGGCTAAAGAAAAATCTGTCGTCCGGAGCTAGCGAAGGACCTTATCCGGTCAGCACATTGCCTTCAAACGTGATAAGGTTCTTCGTAAGCTCCGGATGACAGAAAACTTAAAACGCCAGAATAACTTCCTCGATTACGTCGCAGGCTTCGTGCAGCTGCTCCTCCGTAATCACCAGCGGCGGGGCAAAGCGGATGATGTCGCCGTGCGTGGGCTTGGCCAGCACGCCGCGCTCCATCAAGGTCACGCACACGTCCCAGGCCGTGCGGCCGTCGGCGGCGGGCACAATCACCACGGCGTTCAGTAGGCCTTTGCCGCGCACCAAATCCACCGTTTCGGGACGTTGGGCCTGAATCTGACGCATCCGCTCCCGGAAAATCTCGCCCAGTCGGGCCGCGTTCTGGGCCAGCTTTTCATCAATCAGCACATCCAAAGCGGCCCGCATCACGGCGCAGGCCAGCGGGTTGCCGCCAAACGTGGAGCCGTGCTGGCCGGGCTGAATGGTGAGCATAATGGCATTGTTGGCCAGCACCGCCGACACCGGCAGTACGCCGCCGCTCAGGGCTTTGCCCAGAATGAGCACGTCGGCGTGCACGGCTTCGTGGTCGCAGCATAGCAGCTTGCCGGTGCGGCCCAGGCCGGTCTGAATTTCATCGGCGATGAACAGCACGTTGTGCGCCCGGCACAGCGCCGCCGCCTGGGCCAGGTAGCCCACGGCCGGCACCATCACGCCCGCTTCGCCCTGAATGGGCTCCACCATAAACGCACAAACGTGCGGGTCTTTCAGCGCCTCCTCCAACGAGGCAATATCGTTGTAGGGTACCACCTGGTAGCCCGGCATGTAGGGCCCGAAGCCGCCGGTGCTGTCGCCATCGGTGCTGAAAGAAATGATGCCCGTGGTGCGCCCGTGGAAGTTGTGCTCGGCCACCAGAATACGGGCCGCGTTGGGCGCAATACCCTTCTCCTGGTAGCCCCACTTGCGGGCCAGCTTCAGGGCAGTTTCCACGGCTTCGGCGCCGGAGTTCATCAGCAGGGCTTTGTCGTAGCCGAACAGCTCGCAGAGCTGCTTCTCGGCGGCGCCCAGCTGGTCGTTGAAAAAAGCCCGCGAGGTGAGCGTGAGCTGCTGGGCCTGCTTGGTGAGGGCCTCAATAATGCGCGGGTGGCAGTGGCCCTGGTTCACGGCCGAGTAGGCCGACAGGAAGTCGTAGTAATGCTTGCCGTCCACGTCCCACAGGTGCACGCCTTCGCCCCGGTTCAGCACCACGGGCAGGGGGTGGTAGTTGTGGGCGCCGTACTGGTCTTCGAGCTGCATCAGCTGTTCGGCGCGGCTGGAGGTGGCGGTGGAGGTTTGCATAAGCAGGTGGGAATAATAGGTGAGGCCCGAAATTACGATTTTTTGGGCCGTCAGGGCAAATTCGGTCTATCGAAAGGGCAAGCTTTCCAGTTGAAGGGCGGTATCGCGGTAGCGGCCCACGTAATTGCCTTCTTCGCGGCCACTGGCGCGCAGCAGAGTCCAGTCCACTACGGCGGCTTCCGGAAAACTCACGGGCAGCGGCTCGGCCGGGCTGGCGGTGCTGGCCTCTTCCGGCAGCAGCAGCGCCTGCACCATATTGCCCCGCCAGCCCAGCACCCGCGCCGACGCTGGCCGGAAGCTCGTGTCCGAGGCCATCACCCGCACCGTGAGCAGCAGCTGGTCGCCCTGGGGTAGCCCGGCCTGAAACCGTTTTTTGACCTGCGGCAGGGTGCGCTGCGCTTCCCGAAGGGGGGCGGTAAAAGCCGCTTCGTCGCGAACCAGGGCGGGGCGCAGGCCAGCCGGGGCCGCAGCCGCGGTGAGCACCACCGGACGCACGTTCTGAGCCGCCACTGCCGGGGCCTGCAACCACGCCGCGCCCACCAGCAGCGGCAACAAAAAACAGGAGCGTGAAGTCATCGCAAACAACCAAATGTGATACTACAAGATAGCGCCGGGCGTACTTCCAACGCGGTCGGCTGTAACTTTGATTCCCCGATGCCAACTCCCGTTCCCCAGCCGCTGCAGCCCGGCGATTTCTACTACACGCCCGAGGGCTACCTCGTCTTCACCGAGCAGTACCACCGGCGCCGGGGCAGCTGCTGCCAGAGCAGCTGCCGGCACTGCCCCTGGAATTTTAGGCCCAAAACAGGCCGTCAGGGCGCATCTGGGCAGAAATAGCTTATGGTGCTTGGTGAATGCCAGACTTATGCCGATATTTGCGGCCCGTTTCCCCTAGCATTGTAATTCTTAACCCTCCGATATTATGGCCCGTGTTTGTGATTTGACCGGCAAGCGTACCCGCGTTGGTAACAACGTATCGCACTCGAACAACAAGACCAAGCGCAAGTTCTACCCGAACCTGCAGAAAAAGCGCTTCTACATCCCCGAGCAGGATGCTTGGGTAACCTTGAAAGTAGCCACTTCCACCATCCGCACCATCAACAAGAACGGCATCATGTCGGTATTGAAGAAGGCCAAGGAGCAGGGCTTCATCGTTTACTAGATTTCAGTGATTGGTATCGAGTGCGGGCAGAGCCGCTAGGCCACGGCCTGCCAGCTCATTGCCCGTTCACCGTGTTGCCAAATACGCCAAGCCAGCGCCGATACGTTTGCCCCTCAGGCAACTGTATCGGCGCTGGCTTTGTCTGTTGGCGGTAATTTAGCTTTCGGCTTTCACTTCCTCACCTTCCGACTATGACACGGCTTCCTTTATTCCCTTATTTGCCGGCGTTTTTGCCCGTTCGGCGCACGTTTCAGCTGGTTTTCGGGGGCTGCCTGCTGCTGGCAGGTTTGGAGGCCGCAGCGCAAAATGCGGTATCCATTCCCGAGCCGCTCACGGCGGCTGCGGTGCCCGCCCGGCCCACCGATTTTCTTTCGCCCGCATTCCACAAGCAGCGGCGCGAATTGCTGCGCGCCCAACTGCCGGCCAAAGGCGTAGCCGTCCTGTTTGCCGCGCCGGTGCGCAACCGCGCCAACGACGTCGACTTTATCTACCACCAAAACCCCGATTTTCAGTACCTCACCGGCTACGGCGAGCCCGATGCCGTGCTGCTGCTTTTTAAAGAGCCGCGCACCGTGGGCGGGCAGGCGGGCGTCACGGAAGCGCTTTTTACCCAACCCCGCGACCCAGCGCGTGAGTCCTGGACCGGCCGGCGCTTGGGGGCCGCCGGCGCCAAAGGCCAGCTCGGCCTGCAGTTTGCCGCCGACAACAAGACGTTCGGCAGTGCGGGCATTCCGTGGGCCGATTTTGAGCAGGTGCTTTTCATTGACCTGCCTACCGACGTGCGCGACGACTTCAGTAACCCCGCCGACCTGCACGGTCTGCTGGCCACGTTCCGGCAGCAAGCCGGCGTACCCGCCAACTACAACCCCGAGGTGGGCGCCCTCAGCGCCACCATCCGGCGCAATGGCGTGCGGAATGCCAAGCGCATGGCCGGCTACCTCAACAGCCGCATCCAGGAAAACCCCACCCTGGCCGCCGCCCCGCTCATCAGCGCCTACCTGGCGGCCACTACCGATGCAGGCCGCGAAGCAGCCATCGCCGCCAATCCGCCGGGCCGCTTCGACGACGCCACGTTGGGGCAGAAGCTGGATGGGCTCCGCGCCGTAAAGACCCCTGAGGAGCTGACTCTGCTCCGCCGCGCCATCCGCATCAGCGCCATGGGCCAGCGCGAGGTAATGAAGCTGATGAAGCCCGAAATGGGCGAAATGGACGTGCAGGGCCTGCACGAGTACGTGTATCGCCGCTACGGGGCCGAGTTTCAGGGCTACCCCAGCATCGTGGGCGGCGGGGCCAACGGCTGCATTCTGCACTATGAAACCAACGACCGGCAGCGCCTCGACAACGACCTCGTGCTGATGGACTGCGGGGCCGAATACCACGGCTACTCCGCCGATGTGACGCGCACCGCGCCGCCTTCCGGTACGTTCAGCCCCGCGCAGCGCCAGATTTACGAGCTGGTGCTGGCGGCTCAGGAGGCCGGCTTTGCCGCTTGTCGCCCCGGGGCCGGGTTCGACGCGCCCAACCAAGCCACGCAGGCAGTGGTGGCCGACGGCCTGATTAAGCTGGGCATCATCAAAAAGAAAGACGAGTTCCGCCGCTATTACCCCCACGGGGCCAGCCATTACCTGGGCCTCGACGTGCACGACCGGGGCAGCTACGGCCCGCTGCAGGCCGGCAATGTCATCACCGTGGAGCCAGGCATCTACATTCCCGCCGGCTCGCCCTGCGACCCCAAATGGTGGAATATCGGTGTTCGTATTGAGGACGACGTGCTGATTACCACCACCGGCTACGAAAATATGTCGGCCGAAGCGCCGCGCACCGTGGCCGACATCGAGAAGCTCATGGCCGAGCCCAGTGCCTTGGAGGGATTTAAACTGCCCGATTTAAAGTAGCGTAAGCTTCCGCATGTGACGAGCGCAGCGAGTACCAGCGTTGCAGGCGCCAGAACTCGCTGTACTCATCACAAGCAGAAGCTTATGCTACGTCTGACTTGTGGCAGCCTAACGCGAATACTGCCAGGCCCTTTGCAGTCTCGAAAAATCCCCGTACCTTTGCAGTCCTAAATTTAAAAACACACACCCCCGTCGAGATGGCCAAGAAAGGAAACCGGGTGCAGGTTATCATGGAATGCACCGAGCATAAAACCTCGGGGATGCCGGGCACCTCGCGCTACATCACCACCAAGAACCGCAAGAACACCCCCGAGCGCATTGAGTTGAAGAAATTCAACCCTATCCTCAAGAAAATGACCGTTCACAAGGAAATTAAATAACCTGAACAATGGCTAAGAAAGTAGTAGCAACGCTGAAAACCGTTGAGAACGCCAAGAACTGGGCAAAAGTGATTCGTGCCGTTAAATCGGAGAAAACCGGGGCTTACACTTTCCGCGAGGAAATGGTGCTGCTCGATAAAGTGCAGGATTACCTGGCCACCGGCAACAAATAAACCGTCAGCTTCGGCTTGGTAAAAGTTTAAAAAGTCCCACCTTCGTGGGACTTTTTTAGTTTGTGGGGTATAAGGGTTTTTAGGGTAGGAGGGTAAGGGTTGTCTAAGAGAAAACGAGTTGTTGTCCACAGCCTCGTTTCTACCTGATGATTCGTCACTCATCCTTTCCTACCCCCACACCCTCCTGCCCTGAAACCCCGCCTACCCTCATATCCCTTCCCTAATGGGCCTCTTCGATTTTTTTAAAAAGGATAAGGAAACCCCTGCCCAGCAGGCCTCGCTCGATGCGGGCCTGGAAAAGACCAAGACCAACTTCTTTGACCAGCTGAGCAAAGCCGTGGTGGGTAAAAGCACCGTGGACGAGGCCGTGCTCGATGATTTGGAGGGCCTGTTGGTGCATGCCGACGTGGGTATCGAAACTACGGTGAAGGTGATTGACCGCATTGAGGCCCGGGTGGCACGCGATAAGTATGTGAGCACCAGCGAGCTGGACCGCATTTTGCGCGAGGAAATCGTGGCTCTGCTGGAGGACAACAACTCCGGCTCCACGGCCGTGCTCGACAGCGCGGGCAGCACCGGGCAGCCCTACGTTATTATGGTGGTGGGCGTGAACGGCGTGGGCAAAACCACGACCATTGGCAAGCTGGCCCACCGGTTTCATTCGGCCGGCAAAAAAGTGGTTTTGGGCGCGGCCGATACTTTCCGCGCCGCCGCCGTCGACCAGCTCATCATCTGGGGCCAGCGGGTGGGCGTGCCCGTGGTGAGCCACGGCATGAACACCGACCCGGCTTCCGTGGCTTACGACGCCGTGCGCAAAGGCGTGGAACTGGGCGCCGATGTGGTGATTATCGACACGGCCGGCCGCCTGCACAACAAGGTGAACCTGATGAACGAGCTGAGTAAAATCAAGCGCGTGATGCAAAAGGTGCTGCCCGATGCGCCGCACGAAGTGCTGCTGGTGCTGGATGGCAGCACGGGCCAGAATGCTTTTTTGCAGGCCAAGGAATTCACCAAAGCCACCGAAGTCACGGCCCTGGCCATCACCAAGCTCGATGGCACGGCCCGGGGTGGCGTGGTCATTGGCATCTCGGACCAGTTCAGTATTCCGGTGCGCTACATTGGGGTGGGGGAGAAGATGACCGACTTGCAGCTTTTTGACCGGAACACGTACGTGAATTCGCTTTTCAAAAAGAAATAACCTTCCATTTTTCGCAAAGTATTCTGACGGCCTGCCCCGCTAAGCTCCGCTTGGCCGGGCAGGCCGTTTACCTTCGTACCATGAACGATATTCAAACCCTTGCCGTAGTTGGGGCCGGTACCATGGGCCTCGGCATTGCCCAATTGGGCATTCAGCACGGCTTGCCCACGGTTTTGTTCGACCTCAACCCGGCCGCGCTGGAGAAAGCGCAGGTGGCCATTGCGGCCGGGCTGGGCAAGCTGGTTGCCAAGAACAAGCTCAGCGCCGAAGCCCGCGACGCGGCCCTGGCCCGCCTCACCATCACCACCGACATGAGCACGGTGCAGGCCGACCTAATTATAGAGGCCGTGGTGGAGCGCCTGGACGTGAAACACCAGCTATTCGGGGAGCTGGCGGCGCTCAACGGGCCGCAAACCATTCTGGCTTCTAACACCTCGTCTTTGCCCATCACGCAGCTGGCCGCGAAAGTACCCAACCCGGAGCGGGTGGTGGGCATGCACTTCTTCAATCCGGCCCCGGTGATGCCTTTGGTGGAAGTGATAAGCGGAGTGGCTACCGCGCCCGAAGTGGCGGCTGCGGTGGAAGCGCTGGCCCGGCGGCTGGGCAAAACCCCGGTGCGGGCCGCCGATGCGCCCGGCTTCATCGTGAACCGGGTGGCACGGCATTACTATGTCGAGAGCCTGAAAGTGGTAGAGGAAAACGTGGCCTCTTTCGAGGTCGTGGACGAATTATTGGAGGCGAGCGGATTCAAAATGGGCCCGTTTCGGTTGATGGACCTGATTGGCGTCGACACCAACTTCTCGGTTACCAGCGCCATGTTTGCCTCTTTTCATCAGGATGCAAAGTTCCGGCCCAGCCGCATTCAGCAGCAAAAGGTAGACGCCGGTCACCACGGCCGCAAAACCGGTCGGGGCTTCTACAACTATTAACGGTTTATCAGAAATGAAGTATCCTACGCTCGGCCTACTGACACGTCTCGTGGTTTTGAGTGGCTATTCGGCCGCAGTTTTCCTATTGGCCGCGTGCGGCGATGATAATAACAACCAGCCGCTGATACCCTACGCGCCGGTGAACCTGAGCCTCAATATCACCAACCAGGAATACGCCAGCCTCCGCGTTGATAACGGGGCCGTTGCCCTGCCTGCAAAAGGTCCCGCCGGCGACGGTGGCGTGCGGGGCGTTATTGTAGTCCGGCAAAGCGCCAACTCTTATTTGGCCTTTGAGCGCAACTGCCCTTACCAACCCTACGATGCCTGTGCGGTCGTAAGCTTGGACCAGTCACGTCTGTTTATGCGGGACTCCTGTTGTTCGTCGCAGTTCGATTTACGCGGCCAAATCACGGGTGGTCCGACTTCAAGGCCATTAAAACAGTACAGCACAAGCCTGCAGGGAACATTGCTAAGCATCACAAACTGAAGAGCAGAATAAATTTTTCAGAAAAATTACGTTTTAGCTTGTGCTTATTTAGAGAAGGTCGTAAGTTTGCACTCCGAAACAACAACAACCGGTGTTTCGGCTAGACAAAAGCTTCCTTAGCTCAGCCGGTTAGAGCATCTGACTGTTAATCAGAGGGTCCCTGGTTCGAGCCCAGGAGGGAGCGCTAGTACCTGAAATGCCCGCCGATAACCGGCGGGCATTTTTGCGTTTATGCCTTTTTGATGCCTTTAAGGCACTTTCAGGGAAATTGGTAGCTTGGAAATTCGGTCATGTTCGGTTATTTTTGGGTGTAAACCGGGACATAAGCTGGGACACGAACCGGGACATAAACGAAAAACAGCCGATTGTAATGCTAGGCTCTACCCCCTATAAGAAGAAAATCAGCGTGCGGCTATACCCGCGGCTGGCGGCCACCAACCAGAGCGGATTGTGCCCGGTACGGCTCACGGCGCGGTGGCACGGGGAGGAATTGCAGGTAGATACGGGCGAAATCATCCTGCCGCAACGGGTACGGAGTGACGGCGAGGTAGAAAAGCTTTGGCAGAGCGATTCGCAGATGGTGCTCGGTGGACGCAAGCTGACGGTGAAGGAAGAAGGAACGATGCCTACTCACCCGGATGTGTATACCAACATCAATGCCCGCCTGGTTAATGTAGTGAAGCAGGTGACCGATACGTTCAACCGGCTCTACGATGCTGCCCCGTTTGAGAAAGTGAGCAAGGCAGCTATGCTCGCGGAGCTGCTGCCGGCCGAAGTCCGTTCGGTGACTGCGCCAGCTCCGATGAAGATGGAAGCGGCTCGCACCTTCCGGCAAGTGTTGGAAGAATGGAAGGAGGAAAACCGCAACCTGGCCAAGGACTCGCTGCGCAAGTACGACCAGCTGGCCACGATGATGGAAGTGTGGCGGCCGGAGCTCCGGCCGGGGCAGGTGACGCAGAAGGTAGCCAAAGAGTATCTACAGCACTTGCTGGACCTGCAGAAGTCGGACGCGACTATCAAGGTGCACTTTGCGGGTATCCGAAAGTGCCTGGAGCAATTAAATCTGAAAGCAGACATGACCTGGCTGCAATACTCGGCCAAGAATGCGCCGCAGCTGGATTTGGAGATGGAGGAGGTGCGTAAGCTTATCCAGTGGCGGCCGACTTCGGAGAGCCTGGCGGAAGAGCGGGACCGGTGGCTGTTTCAGCTCTTCAGCGGGCGCCGGTATGAGGACCTGGAGAAGTTCGACAAACGCGAGCGAATAAGTCTGACGCTGGAAGATGGCAGCAAAGTGCCGGCGCTGCTGCACGCGCAGGGCAAGACGGGCAATGACGCCGCCGTGCCGCTGCCGCCTATTGCTGTAAAGATTGGGGAACGGTGGGGTTGGCACTTTCCAGCGCGCAACTGGCAGCAGCGCGGCGACTGGATTAAGGAAATTGCCAAGGGGGCGGGCCTGACCCGGGAGTGGGACGACCGGCTGATTACGGGCGGCAAGGTGGTACACAACTGGCGGCCCATCTGGCAAGTCATCAGCACCCACACGGCGCGGCACACCGCCGGGACACTGCTTAAGCAGGTGAGCAATGGCAATAAAGCATTGGCCAAAATGGTGCTGGGGCACGCCGACGAGGATGTAACGGACCGGTATGCTAAGGACAAGGCGCGGCTGCTGGCACCGGCGGTGCTGGATGCGTGGCGCAAAATCCTGGGTGAGTGGTACGACGGGGTGCCGGTGCGGTAGTGCGGGGCAGCCACAGACTGGGTGCGAAGTGCCTGCAGACTGCCTCCGTCCTGCCTTCAGCCCTAGTTGAGCGCAGGCTGGTTATTTCGGCCTCGGGGGGGCGGGTGTACTGGCAGAACTCGGCGACGTAGACGTAGGCACGGGTGGGCTTGCGTAACCGGGGACGGATATGCTGTAACAGGCGCTTGCCGGCGGTGAACGCAGCTTCGCCTGGTGCAGCCGCTTTCGCTGCCCGGCCCGCGATTACGAACGACTTGGAAGCACGTTGCAGCAGCTTTATTTCGTTGCCTGCACTTGCGTTATGCTTGCCCGGCACGCCAACACCGCATAGAACTAGGCGTTGCCGAAGTGCTCCTGCCAGGCCGCTTCCAATCGGGAACTGCTCAGCTGCGGGTCAACCAAACCGAAGGCACCTATGCACCAGCTGCCGCACAGGGCCCCGTATTGCAGGCATTTTTGCGGGGGCTCCTGGCGCAGAAAGCCGTAGAGGAAGCCGGCAAAGAAGTTGTCGCCGGCCCCGTTGCTGTCCACCACGGCGGGCGCGGGCACGGCGGCCTGCTCCAGCCACTGGCCCTGGGCGGTGAGCAGGGTGGCCCCCGCCGCGCCGTGGGTGCACACCACAAGGTGCTTGCCCGCCGCCCGCAGCTGCTGCATTACCGGCCGGTAGTCGGGCAGGTTATCGGAGCTGAGGTGGATGTAGTGGGCGGCCTCGATGAAGGGCTGGTGGTAGGGGTTGTGGCCGTCGTAGTCGTGCAGGTCGGTCCAGATAGGGTGCGGGTAGTCGCGGAGCAGCGGAATCAGCGCCTGGCAGTAGCTGATGATGTTCAGCACCACGCACGCACTGTTGCGGATGAGGCCCGTGACCTGGGCGTGGTCGAAGGCCAGCGCGGGCGAGGCCTGGGTGATAAACAGGGAAATGCGCCGACCCTGGGCATCCATCAGGTTGATGTGGCGCTCGGTGCCGGCGGGGTCCGGCACGTAGTGGGCATCCACGCCCTGGGCCTGTAAATTGGCCATGATGTGGCGGCCGTAGGCATCGTCGCCCACAGCCGAGTACAAGGTAGTGGGCAGTCCCAGCTTCGTCAGGGCCAGGGCCTTGCCCGCGCCGGTCGAGCCGGTGCCTTCGTGGAAAGGCGCCTGGTGAATGGTCTGCGGCTGCGGGGCCGGTAGCTCGGGCAGGGTTACGATGTGGTCGAAGGTGGTACCTCCCAGGATGAGCGTGCGCGACACAGGACGGAGCGAAAAATCAGTGGAAAAACAGGAGCGTGTGGGCGGGCCGACTCAGCGCAGCTCCCACACCAGGGCGGTGAAAGCCGGCACGGTGGCTGTTTGTAGATTGGGTACCACAGCCTCCGTGAGAACATCCCGGGCGGCGGTGTAGCCGCGCAGACGCTCGGCAAAGCGCGTCAGCGGCACTGTTTTCTCCGCCGCGTTGCAGTTCAGCATTACCAGCACGGCGTGGCCCTGCTGGTCGTGGCGGAAGTAGGTGTACACGCCATCTTCCGGTACGAAGTGCGTGAGCTGGCCGGTTTGCAGCACCGGGTGGGTTTTGCGGTAGTTGGCCAGCTTGCGCACGTATGTGTGCATGTCGTGCTGGGCCGGGGTGCGGCCGGCGGCCGTGAAGGCGTTTTGCTTATCACCCGGGAAGCCGCCGGGGAAGTCTTCCCGCAGCAGCCCGTCGGGGCGGCTGAAATTCTTCATCAGCACCTCGGTGCCGTAGTAGAGCTGCGGAATGCCGCGCTCGGTGAGCAGCCATGCCAGGGCCATTTTCTGCTTGCGCACGTCCTCGCCCAGCACCGAGAACACCCGGTCCACGTCGTGGTTGTCGAGGAAAATGACGTTGCGGGAGGCGTCCTCGTACATCCAGTCGCCCTGCACGGCGTAGTAGAGCTTGGCAATGCCCTCGGAGAAACCCGCTGGCTTGGTCAGGCCCTCCAGCAGCGCATAGCGCAGGATAAAATCGAGGGCGCCGGGCAGGTTGCTCTTGAAGCCGTTGACGGGCGGAAACACGTTGCGGGTCCAGAAGGCCTGCTGGGCCACGCCCTCGGCCTCCTGCATCCAGGTTTCGCCGAACATGCCCAGCTGCGGGTACTCCTCCAGAATGGCCTTACCCCAGTTCATGAGGAAGGTGGGGTCGGAGTAGGTGTAGGTGTCCACGCGGTAGCCGTCCACGCCGGTGTACTCCACCCACCACAGAAAATTCTGGATGAGGTAGGTGGCCACCAGCGGGTTTTCCTGGGCCGGGTCGGGCATGGTGGTATCGAACCAGGTATTGCTGAAAATCCGGCGGTCCAGCGCCGACACGTGCGGGTCGTTCACCGTGCCGTTGCGGTAGTTGCCCCGCGTGAAGGTGGGCCACTGGTGAAACCAGTCCTTGGCCGGCTGGTCAAGCCAGAGGTAGTTGAAGCTGCCGATGTGGTTGAGCACCACGTCGTGAATCACCTTCAGGCCCTGCTCGTGGGCATGCTGCACGAAGCGTACGTAGTCCTCGTTGCTGCCGTAGTGCGGGTCCACGGCGTAATAATCGGTGAGAGCGTAGCCGTGGTAGCCGGCCTTGGGCATGTTGTTATCCACCACCGGGGTGGGCCAGATGGCCGTCACGCCCAGCTCTTTCAGGTAGTCGAAGTGCTGCTCGATGCCCTTCAGGTCGCCGCCATGGCGGGCGTACATCGAGTCGCGGGCCACGCCGGGAGCGCGGTTGCCCTTTACCACGTCGTTGGCGGGGTCGCCGTTGGCGAACCGGTCGGGCATGAGCAGGTACACGAGGTCGGCGCTGCTGATGCCCTGCACCCTGGATTTGTCGCCGGGCGTGGTGCGGGCGCGCAACTCGTAAGCGTAAGTGGTTTTCCGCTTCCCCCGGAATTCCAGCTGCAGCCTGCCGGGCTTGGTGGTGGGGCTGATGGTGAGGTTGACAATTAGGTAATTGGGACTTTCCAGCCGCTGAAAGCCGTCGAGCGTGACGCCGGGGTAGCTGGCCATGGCTACCTGGCTGGCAGCCAGGCCCGGCCCGTGTACCAGGAGCTGCAGCTTCGGGTTCTTCATGCCCACCCACCAGAAGGTCGGGTCGATGCGGCTGATGGGGGGAGTGGCGGGGCCGGCAGCGAGCGGGGCCGCCGGAGCAGGGAGGCAGCGGCCGGCGAGCAGCAGCAACAGGAGGAGCAGTCGGGCAAAGGACATAAAGGGTGAAAACAGCGCGGCATCAGGGGCCGCCGGGTGGGAGAAAGAGAGTGTCCCGCTTCGGCCGGCCGGAGCCTTATCGAAATCAGGTTGCCAAACCTCGCTCCTTGCTTCTCGCGAAGCGCCCCACTTTTCAAAGCCCGCGCATCACCCTTGACGATACTACACAAAGACCTATTTATAAATTACTTACAAATTCATCAATGTGGTGCCCCTATCCGAAAGTGGAACTTCGACGCTTGGTGCTACTCTTCGCGGATGCCGCTGAAGTACTCGCGCGGCGTCTGGTCGGTTTGTTTTTTGAAGGCGCGGTTGAAGGCCGTCTTGGAGTTGAAGCCCACCTCCAGGGCCAGGGCCAGCAGCGTGTACTGCCGGGCCTGCGGGGCGGCCATCACCTGCTTGAACTCGTCGACCCGGTAGGAATTAACGAAGTCAAAGAAGTTCTGGCCGAAGCCCTCGTTGATGACCCTGGACAGCACGTGCGGCGGCAGCTGCAGCCCGGTGGCCAGCTCGTGAATGGTCAGGCTCGGGTTGAGGTAGGGCTTGTGCTGCCGCATGTAACCGGCCACGGTGGCCTGCGCGGCAGGCAGGTCGAGCGACCCCGGCGCACCCGGCGGGCGGGGCGGGCGGGGCACAGCTGGCAGCGGCGCCATAACGGGCACCCCGGCTACTTCGGCCTCAACCGGCAGCGGTGCCGGAACGAGTGCCTTGGTAACCTCAGCCACAGCCGGCAACGCGCCCAGGTCCGCTGGGGCCGGTACCAGCCGGAAGATTTCGGGCTGATGCAGCACGACGTAGCCCAGAAAATAGGGCAGCGTGGAAAACACCAGCCAAATCAGGGCCTGGTTGCGGGCCACAAGGGTGTATACATCGAACGAAGCCCAGCGGCTGGCCAGCACAATGCCGAACAAAAAGCTCCACAGCACCAGGCACACCGCCTGAATACCCAGCACCGTGGAGAGGTAGCGCAGGTTCTGGGCGTACGACACGCTGGCCTCGTACTGCCGGGTATAGGCCCGAATGACCCGGCGGCTCGCCAGCCAGTAGCCGACGTTGGTGAGCAGCGCCACCAGGCCGGTGGCCAGCAGCACGGCCCGCAGGCCCGCTTCGTGGCTCACCAGCCGCAGCTGAAACTCGTAGCTGTCGAGCAGAAAGTAGGGCAGGTACACCAGCAGCTGCAGCGCCGCGGGCACCAGCTGCAGCCACTGCCGTGGCCGCGGCGCCTCGTTGAACAGCAGCCGGCGGATGTAGCCGTAGAACAGCGGCCCGTAGACAAACCAGAGGAAGTCGGGTACCAGCGTCAGCTGCGGGTAGGCGTTGGCCACCGTTCGGTCGCTGCTGACTACCGTGAGCAGGGTGCAGCCGGCCCCCAGGCCCAGCAGCCAGAGCAGCCAGCGGTTGGCCGCCCGGTTGGCCTGCTGAATGCTGGGAATGGCAATCAGCAGCAGCCCGCCCTGGAAGCACGAAAACAGCAGCAGTAGGTCGTAAAGCGAATAGAACTGGAAGGTGCCGGTCAGGTCCTCCCAACTTTGCACGCGCACTTCCACGGGGCCGGCCTGCGCCTGCTGGCGCGTCGCCAGGCGGTTGGCGCGCACCTGCCCGTGCCCGCTTCCTTCAATAGCCGCCCAGCTGCCCCGCGACACTTTGTATTCGAAGCGGGCCTGCTCCGTGCGCAGCGTGAGGCCAAACAGGCCGTTGGCCTGCCGCCGAAACCGGTAGCGGGCATCGGCGGGCTGCCAGTGGTTGAAGGAGCCCACCAGGTAGAGCGCCGCATCGCCGGGGGTATTGGCCGGCAAACTGGTGAGAACAAAGTGATAGGCTGTCAGCCGCTGCACTGTATCTCTACCAATCGGGATGGGCGGCGAAGCTGCCTGCCCGGCCCAAGGCAGGCCCACTACCAGCAGTAAGACGAAGAAGAAAATAAATCGGGCCCGGCCAAACGCAGACAATGTGAAAGAAGAAAACTGTTAGAGGAAACGCAAATTAGGCAAATAAGCAGACGGCAGACGGCAGCAGCGGCGCGGGAAGTGGCTGCAGCCTGCCTCCGTCCTGCCTTCAGCCGCGGTTGGCTGACGCCGGCGTTCCGTTGAGGGCGGCGGCTACTTCGGCCTCCGGCAGGCAGGTGTAGGCGCAGAACTCGGCTACCGAGACGTAGGCGCGGGCGGGCTTGCGGAGCTTGATGCGGATGCGCTGTAAGAGGCGCTTGCCGGCGTCGTAGCCGGTGCCGGTGAGCTGGGCAACGTCTTTGGGGTAAAGGCAAACCTGGGGCATCTTAGGGCAGCTTGGGGCGATTGGGACGGACGAATATACAACGGTCGAAAGCCGCTTGTAGGTTCGTGCCATGAATGATAAAGCGCTGTATTTCAGTGGGTGGTTACTGCTGGTTGCGACTGGTTTCGGACTAGGAGAAGCAGCCGTGAAAAGCTTTGCCCCAGCTGGTCGTACCAGCGCAGGTCCGACGGAAGAAGCGGGGCGGGTAGTGCGGCTAGTGGACGCCGATACGTACGACGTGCTGGCCGGTGGGGTGACGTACCGGGTGCGGCTGATGGGGGTGGATGCGCCGGAGCCGGACCAGCCCTACGGGCACCAGGCGGCAGACTCGGTGGCGCGCCTCCTCGGACCTAAGCAGTCCGTGCTGGTGACCCGGCGGGGTGTGGACCTCTACGGACGGGCTCTGGCCACGGTGCGGCTGCCGGTGGCCGGCAAGCCTGCCCTGGCGCTGGACTCTCTGCTGGTGGTACGCGGCTGGGCGTGGGCCTTCGACCCGAAGCGCCGGATAGCGGGCCGGGCCGCGCAGCAGGCCTCGGCTGTAGCCGGACGGCGCGGGCTGTGGAAGTGCGGGGCCGTGGGCGTGCTCGCGCCGCGCCAGTGGCGCAAGCTCAATTACAAAAACAAGCGGCGCTACGGGGTGGGCTGCACCTGGTAGCAATGTCGCATAAGCGCAAGCAGCCACGACACAAATGGATTTTCAACTTCTAACAACTTACTACTATGGCACGTCAAACGGGCATTATTGGCATCCAGGGCACCGTAGGGGGCCTGGTGTTCAGCAAAAACGGGAACATCTCCCAAAAGCCGCAAGGCGATAAGGCGGCCTTCGCCAACGCCCCTAGCCGGGCGCGTACCCGCGAAAACGCGGCCGAATTTGGCCTGGCCGCTAAATACAGCAAGCTGCTCCGCGACTCGCTGCGCGTGGCCATTGCTTCGGCCAGCGACAGTCAGCTTGCGGCCCGTCTCACGAAAGTGATGCGTGAAGTCATCGGACTCGACGACACGAACGACCGCGGCCTGCGGGTGTTCGATGCCAGCAACTCGGCTCCGCTGCTGGGCTTCAACTTCAACGCGGGAGCCGGCATTGGTCAGACCATGTACTTCCCCTACGAGGTGACGGGCGCAGGTGCTGATGTGACGATGAGCATTCCGGCGCTGAATCCGGCCTCGGACATTGCCGCTCCGCAGGGTGCTACGCATTTCGAGGTGGTGTTTGCTGCTTCGGACCTGGACATGGAGATGCTGACCTACACCAACGGTGTGGTGGCGGCTCCGCTGGGCATCCTGCCCATCAACAGCGCTGCCCTTGCCAACCAGTCGGTGGTAGCCACCTTCCCGGCTGCTCCGGCTGCTGCTAACTTGGTCGTGGGCGTGGTGGGCATTAACTTCTACCAGCAGATTAACGGCAAGTTCTACGCCCTCAATAACAACAGCACTAACCCGCTGGCCATTGAGTACGTGGCCTAACCCTGGGGCACCCTGGTACTGAGCGGCCGGCCATCAACGGCTGGCCGCTCTTTTTTCAACCCTTCAACTTTACTCGTTATGGCACTCACGGCCTATCAAACTCAATTCAAGCGGCGCATGAAGCGCGCCATTAGCCTACGGGCCAAAGCCGACCGCAAGGCTCGGCGCTACACTCAACTGCTGGCTGATGCCATCGGGGCGGCCGAGGACGCGGCCATGCAGATGAACGAGCTCAACCAACTCTATAACGTGGACGTGAGCACCTATACGCTGCTCACGCAGGCGCTGCATGCCAACAGCGGGCAGGAAGTGCTGGTGGACCACCTAGCACAGAGCACGCCCGGCGAGGAGCTGGTTATCTTCAACCAGGTGCCGGACGGCAACGGTGGACAGGAACTGCCGGCTAACCCACTGTTTGGGGAGTTGGTGTCGGGTACGCCGATTATCGCGCCGGCTCAGGCTGCGAAGATTATAGCCCCGGAGAAGGATGCAGCGCCTATGGATACGCAGACATCGGAGTCTTTGGGTTAGCATCCGCTCATCAATTACCGGCAAGGCCGGCTCCTACTCGCTAGGGGCCGGCCTTTTGCATGGGGATAGGAACGGAAGTTCAGTAACTCGGGCAAGCTGGCCGTGGCTATTCGGAGATTCTCGCGACACTGTCGCAAGAATTGCGCTGGCTGCAATGGGTTGGAATTTTCTCAACACTGTCGAGAGAATTGTGAGATTGAACGGGCCACGCTGGTAATTGAAGTGAGCAGTAGGGGGAGCAGTAGAAGGGCCTTGTGGCTGTTAGTTTTGAAGTCAGCATCAAAATCGGGCATTCATTGCGCGTCTGGTGCGATTTTGCGTGCTCAACTGCCTAAACAAGCTACCTATTGGAAACCGGCCACTACGAAACCCTCGTCACGCAACAGCTGCGGGGCCAGCTTGCTACTTTAGAAACGGCGGTTTATGCTATTGCGGAAAAGAAACTGGGGCCCGATGATGCGGCCGTGTTCATCACCCGGCACCTGACGCAACTGCTGGGCAAAGTGCTGGGGCAGCTGGCCAAGAACGAGGAGGTAGGCGAGCAGCTGGCGTTGGCCAACGAAGTCATTGCCTACTTGCAGGAAAAGTCGGACGTGCTGGCGGCGGGTAGCGACCTAGCTCCGGAAGGGCAGTTGCTGCGGGCGGTGCTGCCGCGGCTTCAGCTGCCGGTGGCCGCGCAGCACGATTTGGGCAAGCACCTCGACGGGGTAGAGCCGGCGCTGCGGTTTTCGCAAAGCGACTTGTTCAGCGGCGGCAATTCGGAGTTGTCGTTGGAAGCAGAGTTGAAGAAGGAAATTGCGACGGCCGACCGCATCGACTTCATCGTGAGTTTTGTGAAATGGAGCGGGCTGCGGTTGCTGCTGCCTTCGCTCCAGGCGTTTGCGGAGCAAGGCAAGCCGCTGCGGCTGCTCACCACTACTTATATGGGTGCCACCGACCAGAAGGCGGTGGATGCGCTGGCGGCGTTGCCAGGGGCCGAACTGCGCATCAGCTACAACACGGCGCACGAGCGGCTGCACGCCAAGGCCTACCTATTCAGCCGCAACTCGGGCTTTGATACGGCCTACATTGGGTCGAGCAACATGAGCCGTTCGGCGCTGACCAGTGGGCTGGAGTGGAACGTGAAAGTGACGGCTCAGGACAATGTAGCGATTTTGAACAAGTTCCGGGGCACATTTGAGACCTACTGGAATTCGCCCGAATTTGAAGAGTACAGCAGCTTGCCCGAGCAACGCCTGAAGCTGGCCCGGGCCCTGCGCCAGGAGAACAGCGGCACAGCGGAGGCCGATTCACTACCCAACTTTCGCATCCGGCCTTTTCCCTATCAGCAGGAAATCCTGGACCGGCTGGCGGTGGAGCGCAGCCTGCGGGGGCACTTCCGCAACCTGGTGGTGGCGGCCACGGGCACGGGCAAAACGGTGGTATCGGCGTTTGACTACGCCCGGTTTGCCAAGCAGTTTACCACGCTGCCGCGGCTGCTGTTTGTGGCGCACCGGGAGGAGATATTGCGGCAGGCCCGCGCCACGTTTCGGCATATTCTGGGGGAGGCCAACTTTGGGGAATTATGGGTAGGCACGGAGCAGCCTTTGCAGTTTGAATACCTGTTTGTGTCGGTGCAGACCTTCGCGTCGCGGCTGGATTTCTTTCAGCAAACCATCCCAAGGGACTATTACCAATACCTGGTGATTGACGAGGTGCACCACCTGGCAGCGGCGTCTTACCGGCCGATTCTGGCCTGGTTTCAGCCTACTATTCTGCTGGGACTGACCGCTACGCCGGAGCGGGCCGACGGGGAGAGCATCCTGCCAGACTTCGATAACACCATTGCGGCGGAAATTCGGCTGCCCGAAGCTATTGCGCGGGGGCTGCTGGTGCCGTTTCAGTATTTCTGCATCACTGACCCGGTGGACTACCGCAACGTGCGGTGGACTAATGGGCGCTACGCCGCCGAGGACCTGACCAACGTGTACACCGGCAACGATGTGCGGGTGAGTGCCATTGTGGGGGCGTTACAGCGCTATTTGCTGGCGCCCCACCAGGCGCGGGCGCTGGGCTTCTGCGCCACGCGAGAGCATGCCCGGCTGATGGCAGCCAAGTTCCAGGCGGCGGGCCTAAATGCTAGCTACCTGGCTAGCGGCGACACCACACCGGAGCAGCGGCGGGCGGCGGTGGCACAGCTGCGGCGCGGGGAGCTCAACTATCTGTTCGTGGTGGATATTTTCAACGAAGGCGTTGATATTCCCGAGGTGGATACGCTGCTGTTTTTGCGGCCCACGGAAAGCCTGACGGTGTTCTTGCAACAGCTGGGCCGGGGACTGCGCCTGCACGAGAGCAAGGAGTGTTTGACGGTGCTGGACTTTGTGGGGCAGGCCCGGCAGGAATACAGCTACGAGCAGAAATTCCGGGCGCTGCTGGGCCGCACCGGCGGCTCGGTGCTGAGCGAAGCGGAAGCGGGCTTTCCGCGTCTGCCCGTGGGGTGCAGCATCCAGATGGAGCGCGAGGCCATGCGGTTTATCCTCGACAACATCCGAGCGGCCACCGGCGAAAATGTGCGGGTGCTGGAGCGACGGATACGCGGCTTCGCCTTGGAAAGCGCGCTGCCGCTCACGCTGGCCACCTTTTTGGCGCACACGCATTTTGCGCTGGTGGACATTTACCGTTCGCGAGGCGACCGGGGCTGGACGGCGCTGAAAGTCCGGGCAGGGGTGCTGGCCCCGCCCGAGCTGGCGGCTACGGAAAAGCAGCTGGTGGGCAGTGTCTGGCGGTTGGCGCAAGCGAACGGGCCGGCTTTTCTGGCGTTTGTTCGGCGGGTGTTTGAGGGAGTGGAAGAATTACCGCAGCTGCTACAGCTGCCGCTGGGCCCGGAAATGGGGCTGATGCTGCACTACCTGCTGTACCAGAAGCCGGGGCCTAAGCTGGAGCTGGATTCGTTGCTGGACAGCCTTGGCACGCTGCGAGCCATGCCAACCCTCACGGCGGAGGTGTTGGAGGTAGTGGACGTTTGCGAAGCGCAAATAAGCATCCCGCCTATGGCGGTGGCGCTGCCTTACCAGTGCGCACTCCAGCTACACAGCCGCTACAGCCGCGATGAAATTCTGTGCGCGTTTGGCGTGTGGACGTTTGAGCGCAATCCTTCCGTGCGCGAGGGCGTGTGCTACATCGCGCCCCTGAACACGGAACTGCTGTTCGTTACGCTCGAAAAGTCGAGCCGCAACTACTCGCCCACGACGCTCTACCACGACTATGCCATCAGCGACACGCTGTTTCATTGGGAGTCGCAGAACAGCACGGCGGAAGACACGCCAAAGGGTATCAGCTACATTCGGCACCAGGCCCAAGGCAAGCAGCTGTTGCTGTTTGTGCGCGAGCAAAATCAGGATGCGGCGGGGTTGACGATGCCGTATGTGTTCCTGGGGCCCGTGCGGTATGTGAGCCACAAGGGCAACCGTCCAATGGCCATTACTTGGGAGTTGGCCACGCCGTTGCCGGGGTTCTTGTGGCACGAAGCGGGAAAAATGGCTGTGGGCTAGCTGTTATATTTGCTGCGTGCACAGCCGCTAAGTGCACGGAAAGAAGCCTCTGTATCCACTGAAGCCTTGCGTTGCACGCGAGAGTCGTCGTAGGTGGTGCGGGGGCTTCTGCTGTTGGTAGGGTAGCGGTTTCAGCATGACTGCGCGTTCTTGAGCCGGCACCGAAGTACAAGGTAACGCGATTATTGCAGCAAGCTGCTGCAAAATTATAATCTTGCAACAAGCTGTTGCAAGATTAACGCTGGTATCGTCAGGCTTCAAGTAGTGCAGCAACTTGCTGCACTACTTGAAGCCTCATGCTTTTTGCAATGCTCTCTTTAAAAATGCTTCGTCGACCAGATGCCAATGAAGTATTTCCATTTTCCAGAGAAGCTACAATTAGCTTAGGTCCTCCACTAAAGCCGAAGGAGCCTCGCGCATGACGACCAGAAGGCCGTGGTCCCGGGATTGGGCGGTGGTGTACTTCTCACTGCGGCCGATGATTTCGCCGTTAGCGGCCACATGGTTGAAGCCGTATTGGCCGGCGTTGAAGAACGACTCGAAGCGCTGCGGCTGGCAATTGGCTTTTACGCTCTGGATACCGTTCTGGCAACTGGCCTTGGTGGTGTAGCCTTCGCTGGATTGGACGATTTCGCCGTTGTCGGCGCGCAGGTGGTACCAGTACTGGCCGCAGCTCTGAAAGATTTGGAAGGTTGCCATAGTGAGCAAGAAAAGAGCGTGGTGAAATGAATGGCAGCAAGCTAGGCGGCCAGCGCCAACGGCGCGGGCATGGTGAGGGGAATGAACAAGCCGGCGGCTCGCCGGGCGTGGTGGCGTAGCAGGGTGGTGTACTTCTTGCGGCCCTGCTCGATGAGATTGGGCGTGGCCGTTAGCTCGACGCGCCACACTTCGTACGGGGCCTTCTTCTGCACGCCGATGATGAGGAAGCGAGTGGCCCCGAGCACATCAATATACAGGGCGGCCTGGCGGTCGTAGTCGTACTTCTCAATAGTGGTCAGGAAGTGGGCCAGGTCGGGGCTGCTGGTGGTTTTGAAGTCGATAAGCGTGAGCTGGCGGCCGGCGGGGCTGCGCACAAGCAGGTCGGGGCGGAGCTTCACCCCTACGCCGGTGGCGGTGTGGATGGCGGTGTAGGACTGTTCGGCGTGGCCCCGATAAAGAAGGTCGCGACAGTAGCGCTGGCGGCGCACCTGGCGGGCCAACTGCTCCAGGTCGGCCCACTTGATGCCGCGCTCCTCGGTGCGGGCGTAGGTGGCGGGCTCCAGCACGGCGGTGTGAAAGTGGCTGCCGTAGGCCAGGGCCACGGGGTTGGGCTGGCGGGGCTGGCCAAGTAGCTCCTGCTTGAGGGTGCTCAAGTCGGTGTTGCTGACCTGGGGAAGGGCGCGGTGCTGGGCCTGGGTTAGGTCGGGGTGATGGGTAAGGGCGTGAAACATGACGTCGAGAAAATAGGGTTAGCGTATGAGGGCCAGGCGCTGCGGTTCGGCGGCGCGGTGAAGCCAAATGTGGGCGCTGCCACAGCCGACCAGATAAGCAGGTTCAGGGAAGAGTCGGCGTACCTGTGGGGCGAAGTCGCGCAAGTCGGGCAGCGGTTCGGTATCAGCCAATAGCTCGGTCAGTTGGGCCAGCAAGGCGGCTTCGGCGTCGTCGCGGGCTGGCTGTTCAATGGACAGCTGGGGAAGTCCGGCGGGGTGATTCATCGGTAATGGTTTTGAATGAATAAGTAGCCAGGTGGCCCCCACAGCGGGTACTATGGGGGCCGGGCCATTAGGCAGCCAGGGGTAAGGCAACCGGCTCAGCGGCGGCGGGGTCCGGGTCTTGCGGTTCGTCCTCGGCGGGCACGGTGTAGCCGTGCTGGATGCGCATATCAGCGGCACCGGTGTAGGTTTCGGCACGCCAAATGGGGAAGTCGCGGGCGAAGTCGCGGCGGGCGGCTACCTCGGCCGCGTCGGCGGCTTCGTAGCTGAACTGGGCGATGTAATAGGTGGCGGTCTTGCCCTCCTTGGTAGTCTGCTTTTTCTCGGCGGTAACCTTGACCGTCACGTCGGCCAGGGTCAAGTCGTCGTAAAAAAGCGGCTCGATGAGGCGGTACAGGTTTTCGACGCTGTAGCCGTGGAAGAGCACCGCACACACGGCGCCCTTGTCGTCGGCAAAAAACAGCTCGGCCCACAGCTTGCGGCCCATGTTCAGAATGTCATCCTGAAACACGCGCCAGGCCAGCGGAATGAAGGAAAGCGAGCTGCCTAGCGGTACCGTGCCGCCGATATTGAACTGGCCGGCCTTGGCATCGAAACGCACTTGGCGCGGGTGGCCGGGTAGGTAGCGAAAGCGCGACACCTGCACGACTTCGCCGGTGGCCTCGTCGGCCTTTTCGATGAGGTAAGCCGGCGTGGCCGTAATGGAGGTGCTGAGCGTGAGCATAGGCGTCTCGGGGGCAGTGGTGTGGGCAGTAGCTTCGGTGGAGGCGCTGCGCTGGGCTTTTACTTTGGTGGACATAACGGGAAATGGTTGGGGTGGAAAAGAAAAAGGTGGGGCCTGTTGGCGGCCGGCCCCTGCGCCGATTTTGTTAGCGGAATTGTTTGTCGTGGCACAGGATGGCACGGCCCACGATGGAATCGACGCCACGGGCGGCGGGCTGGTGCTGGTGCCACAGATAGGTGGCCAGCAGATTGAGGTAGGCCGGGTTGCGGAACTTGCCTTCTTCGTCGACGATTAAAATCAGCTCGGACGTGAGGCGTATCACCTCTACTGTTTGGCAATCGAGCAACTGGTATAGCTCGGCCAGTTTGAAGCTGCGGCCGTTTTTGGGGTTGACGGATTGAGGCTCGGCGCTGTGCGGGTCGAGTAACTGGGGCTGGTAAGGAGTGGCGGTTTTGGCCATGATGAGGCGGTTTTATGGGGCCGCCCGACTCGGCGGCCCCTGATTGGAGAATTGATTTTTGCTAGGGATGCTAATAGCCTTCGACCTCGAACATCATCTGTTCGTACTCGCCATCTTCCCACCCTTGCTGCTCTTGCTCGTGGTGGTAGTAGGCTTGGCGCTCCCACTCTTCGCGGGCAGCGGCTTCTTGCTCGTAGAAAGTGGCATGGGCTTCATCAGCGGCCATTTCGTCGCCGCTCAGGCCGTTCAGTTCGGCCTCAGTTGGTTCGTAATCCATGAAATGGAGGATAAAGGGCCCGCCCCGCAGCTGGCGCGGGCCATATGGCTAGAAAAGCGGGTACTTGGCGCGGGCAGCCTGCAGGGCAGCGCCCGCCGGGCTGGCGTGGTAGGCTGCCGCAGCCGCGGCGTATGCGGCCTGGGCCTCGCGGCAGCGCAGGATGGCGGCGCGCAGCTGGGCAAAGCGGCCGGGCCGGGAGCCGTACACCTCGCGCAGCGCGTACTTGGCGGCGCGGGCATCAAACAGGGCGGAATGAGCACGGGCCAGCGCGACGGTGGCGGCTACTGAAGCCGGCGAAACGGGAGCCGGCGCGGGCCGAGGGGCAACCTGGGGGCGGTGCGGATACTTAGCCTCCAGGCGGGCAAGGGTAGCGCGTAAGGCAGCCAGCTTGCTAGCAGCCGCGCCCACGATGGGCGCGGCTGGGGCAATGGCGACGCTAGGCATGAGCGGGGACGCCGGCAAAATCATCCTCGGCTTTGATGACCTCCCACACGGCCCCAAAGGCATAGCCGGGGTAGGCGGCGCGCATGGAGCGGAACGCCTCGCGCAGCGCGTGAAACGGGCACTTGCCGGTGCCTTTGAAGTCTGGGCGAGGCTGCCCTTCGGCCGGCTGCTCGGCCAGCTTGAGGCTGATGTACCAGGAGGTGCCGCCCTGGTCGTAGGTGGCGGCGGACTGTGATACCCAAATGCCGGAGAATGGGCAGAGGGCGGGGCCTTTCCAGGCGGCAGCAGCGAGCTGCAAAAGTTGGTTGGGTTGCATGGCTGTATGTGTTAGCCGTGGGTGCCCCGCGCCGTAGGCCTCCGGGTAGGGCGGGCGTCCGGGCCTATCCCGGACTACATACTAAAGATACGAAATAATGTAACATGTTGTTACGTTTGGTAATAAAATATGTGACAAATATTGAGTGCCATGACCAGGCGCTTAGCTTTATAAAATGCAATAAAATGGAGCACCCGCGCCGTGCTTGGAAAACCTAAATGCCTTTTAGACGGGGTTTGGGGCGGCCAGCGCCCAATGGATGCTCGGCGGAGCCGGCCTTGTGAGGCGGTAGTGGCCGACCAGCGGGAGGCTGCGGAAGCCGAGGAGGATGACCGGGCGTTAG
The DNA here is from genome assembly GCF_000715495.1 of Hymenobacter sp. IS2118. Lineage (GTDB taxonomy): Bacteria > Bacteroidota > Bacteroidia > Cytophagales > Hymenobacteraceae > Hymenobacter. Next base: position 34,935 of record NZ_JNLX01000184.1, read on the forward strand.
CCAGGGCATGATGGCGGGGGCTTGGGGTACTCCCCAATGAAACTCTCCGCGAAGCGGGCCTTGCTTCTGCCTGCGTGGCTTGAACGCAAATAGTACCAGCTGGCGGCAGGCGTTTTAGCCTGTGGCCTGCACCTGCTCCGGGGAGGCGGGCGCGCGGTGTGGGGCCTGTTTCAGGCCCGGCACGGCGGGGCCGTGGTGCGGAAGGTTGGCGTCAGGATAGTGTCTGAAGCGGCTTTTGTGGCGGTGCGGTGGGGAGAGGGCTGGGGCGTTGTGGAGCGGAGAAGTGGACGCCGCGTAGTGGGGTTTTGGGCGGAGGTACGGAGCCCAAACCCTGCGGAGCAAGGTAGCGACGGAGCGAAACGACGACCGGGGCCGGGGCGTGGGTTAGGTGGGCACGGACGGGCGGCACGTCCTGAAAGGCGGGCGGCATGGCCGGCGGCGTGCTGGCGGAGCGTCTGTGAGTAGCTGGGCGAATCTGATAGTATCCAGGTGGCGCTGGCTGCAGCAGGGATAGTAGCCAAGCCGACCAGCGGGAGGCTGCACGTAGGGCCGGAGCGAAGCGGAGTGGCGGATAGCCCGGCCCGAAGGGGCTGCCCTGAAAATGCAAACATTGGGAATTGGCGGCCAACAACTATGTTGCAAAATGTTACGTAAATTTGTAACACGCTTCGTATTTGTAACCAATCTCCTCCTCATGTTTAGTAGCACGAAAACCGGGCACCTTGCACACATTCTTGCAACGGCCCTTATTGGTCAGGTAGCCGGCAATGAACTGGTCCCACCGGACCCCGAGAAAATTGAGAGGTATGGGCACCTGATTATCCAGGTGCTGGTGGCCATCGTCACTATTTGGGCGACTGTTCGAAAGGCGCTGCAAAAACCTGAAAACGTGGTAAGGTCTCCGGTGGTGGGTGTTGTGGCGGCTCCGGCTGCCTCAACTGCTAGCGGAACTGACGCTAATGCTGGAACTGATGGCGCCTAATAAAGCCAAGAGTGGGGCAACGCGGGCGGTGCCGCAGCTGAGCGGGGTTCAGCTGAAGGTCCAGGCGGCCCGGCTGGGGCAGGCGGTCCCGAGTCTGGCGGCGGCCTACGCGCAGGCGTTGGCGCGGTGGCTGGGTGACCCGGTGTTGCGGCTGGCCGGGCGGCCGATTATTACAGAGTGCTACCGGAGCCCGGAGCGGCAGGATGAGCTGTACAAGCAGGGGCGCAGCAAGCCGGGGCCGGTAGTGACGTACAAGCGAGGCGGTGAATCGAAGCACAACACGCTGCCGTCGAAGGCACTGGACGTGGCGTTCATTCTGGCCGATGGGGAGGTGTCGTGGTCGGGGCTGCTGTTGAGCAAGTTTGCGCGGCTTATGAAGGCCGCTGATGCGCGGGTGCGTTGGGGTGGGGACTGGCCGAAGTTCAAGGACTGGCCGCATTTTGAGGTGTAGGGTGGAAACGAAACGAGCGGGCCAGGTGGTCCGCTCGTTTCGTTTGTAGTATGTTCTACTTTTGGACAAACCGCAACCTGTCCTTGTCCGTGGAGTATCTGCCGCAGTATTTACTGAAACTAACCAGACTCAAAGTAGCTGCCTCTACCGTCGGGGGTGTAAGGCTAGAGTCGCCTTACAAGCCAGCGCTGCTGCTGGCCGTGCTGGAGGGCATCGAGGAGCAAACCATCCGCGACAACCGCATTGCTATCACGCCGGAGTTGATTGCGGGCTTTAAGGCGTACTGCCAACTGTTGAGCCCGGGGCCGGAGTATGGCGGGTGTCCATTCCAGCTGCCTTTTTTCCATTTACGGAGTAGTGGGTTCTGGCACCTGCACGCCCGGCCCGGACGGGAGCTTGTTCTAACGGCGTCGAAGTCGGTGCGCAGCTTCGGGCATCTGCGGGACGTGATTGACTTTGCTTCGTTGGATGCGGCGCTGTGGGAGCTGCTGTTACAGCCAGTGGCGCGCGAAGAAATTAGGCAGGCGCTGCTGGTGCGGTACTTCCCGCTGACCCGGCACTACTTCCGTCCGCGGGCGGGCCTTGAACGGCTGGATGAGTTGGGCCGGCAGATGCTGGAGGAGCCGGCGGCCGTGTATAACCGCGCGGTGGACGTGGCTGATGAAACAGCCCTGGCGGAACGGAGCGGGGTATTTGTCCGGGAAGTGCTGCGGGCGTATCAGTCGACGTGCGCGGTGTCGGGGCTGCAACTGGTGAGCACCACCGGGGCGGCGCCATTGCTGGATGCCTGCCACATTGTGCCGTGGTCGGTGAGCCGTGATGACACGATTGGGAATGGGCTGGCACTGTGCCCAAACCTGCACCGCGCTTTCGACCGGCACCTGTTCTGGATTGATGAAGACTATAGGGTGCGCGTGGCCGAGGGGTTCGGGGAGCTAGGCGGGCGCGAGTATGGCGTGCAGCGGTTCAACGGGCAGCCGCTGCGGTTGCCGAAGGCGCGGGCGTGGTGGCCGCGGGTGGAGAACCTGGCGGCGCAGCGGAGGTAGTTACTTTTGAAAATATGAAGTACTACCTGGGGGCAACGGATTGGCGTTGGTATAACTATTTGAGCAGTCGCGCACCAGAAGACGTGAATTTCTGGCGGCCCGGTGGCCAAACGGCCTTCCGAGCATTGAACCCGGGCGGGCCGTTCCTCTTCAAACTTAAGAAGCCCTACCATGCCATTGGAGGCATTGGCTTTTTTACCGCGCAAAGTCAATTGCCGCTGTCTTTGGCTTGGGACACCTTTCAAACGCGTAATGGCTTTGACACTTTAGAAGAGTTTCGTCACACTATCCAGCGTTACCGTGCGGATACGGAGCGTAATCCAGCTATCGGGTGCATTGCCTTAACCAACCCTATATTTTTCAGCAAACAGGACTGGATTCCTGTTCCTGCGGATTGGAGCGACAGCATTGTACAAGGTAAAACCTACGACACTCACGACAGCATTGGGGCGATGCTTTGGCAACAAATCGAGTCGACTGTGGCTCGGTATCTGGTCGATGCTCCGAGGGCTGACACCACTGCTTTTAGTGTTGCCGAAGACGCGCCACAATACGGGAACTCGATATTGAGAAAGGTGCGCATTGGCCAAGGCGCTTTCCGCTTATCTGTGACTGATGCTTACACGAAGCGTTGCGCTATTACCGGGGAGAAAACGCTTCCCGTTTTAGAAGCCGCGCACATCAAGCCCTACGCGGAGGCTGGCCCAAATCACATATCCAATGGCTTGCTGTTGCGCTCGGATATGCACAAGCTTTTTGATGATGGATATATCACTGTCACTCCAAACTTTGTGATTGAGGTCAGTTCTCGAATTCGGGAGGAGTTTAATAATGGGCGCGAATATTACCAGTATCATGGAAAGCCTTTGACCATCCTACCGGGCCTGGCTGACAATAAGCCAGCAAGGCACCATTTGGAATATCACAACTCCGTAATTTATCGGGGGTGAGCGTTGAGCATGCTGCTTTAAAGCGACACTTGGTGATGCGAAGCACTTAGCAATGTTGGGAAGCAGGAATAAGAACGGGACAATTAGCCTCGAACACGGCGCGGGCGAAGCCTACGAGCGTGGCGGTAAGATTGAAGTAGCTGATGACGAGTAGGGTGGGCGTAAAAAACGGCATGGTTGCTTTCAGGCCAACTGCAGTAGCAAGTGGTCGAGTTTCATCTTCCCATGAGCCAATTGATTGGTTGACTGATAGTGCGTCGCCATCACTGCGTTGGGGGTATTGTCAATGGCTCCAATTCTCGGTCCTGCCCCCCGAAGAACTAATAAGCGGTTGATGCCCGATACGATAGATGCGACCTGGCCATTCACAATGTAACCCACCAAGCAACCTTGGGGGTAGCGCTCCGTCAGGAAGTTCTCAATGCCGGTATCAATGTAACGCCCTCGCTGTTCAGAAGCCCTCACCAGCGCCCCATCAGGCTTTTGCCAATCAAACTCGGAAAGGTTTTTAGCTTCGGCGTAGTAGTGCGTTTCGCGTGTACCGTGCCAACTGGAGAACTTGAAATCAACCTTAGGTGCGCTCAAAAAATCAGCTCCCTGATAGGTAATCTCCTCGCTAATAATCAGAGCTTGTGGGTTGACTGAAATTTGGCTGTTGTGCAGTACACGCGTGAGTTCGATAGAATCTATCAAGCAGCTTGTCAGGTTGTCTTCTTTCCAATACAGCAGGTATCGTTTGTCAGCAAGCATCCTAGTGTAGCCCACGCTTATTGCTTCCAGGCACTGCTGGATGAAACGGGCTCGAAAGCGGGCGAAAAGGGCAGAACTGATTCCCCGGCTCATGCCATTTCAGCCAGAATTTCGGCTATCACCTCGTCGGCATCGTTAAGCGCACTAGCTGGTGACCAAAAGCGCTTTTCATTTGGCTTTACCAAATACACCGTGTCGGCTACGTAGTACTTGATGAAACGGCGGTAGTAAATGCTTTCGGCCTTTTCGTGGTACGTGTGGGCTTCAATGCGGCGTAGCAACTCACCTAAGTCTGCTGCTGGCAGCTCGGTAACGGGGGCTGTAGCTGGGCGGCCGTCCAAATACAGCGCTACTACTTGCAGCGGCGTTTTGGGAGCCAACGTGAAGTAAGCGGCGCTGGCTTGCAGGTCTTCCGCTTGTAGAAATTGGTTGATGGTTTGGCAAAGCAGGGCGGCGTAGTCGCAGCGCTCGGCCTCCACGGAAGGAGCGAAGGCATCGGACTTGCTGCGGTCTCGGAAAGCACCCAGTCGGTATTTTAGTACACTGTCGATGAGCAGACGGTCAGTAGCTGACAAGTTTAAGCCGTCACGGAGCAACGTTTCAATGGCTTGCTCGGCCCGGTTTAATTCAATAGTGGGCTTTAGGAGATGCTTACGTAAACCAATTATCTCATCAACTAAGGCAACAATACGCTCCTTAGTAGCAGTTGGCAGGTCAAAGCAAAGACTCGGTATATTGAGCATCTCACCGGGTGATACCCGTTCGCGTTCCACACCCCAATCCGAAGCGGTCAGGAACATGAGGTAAGCCGCAAATGAGGAATTGAGGTAAGCCGTAAGCAGCTTCAAGTCCTCATCTTTACCGGGAGCGGAAATGCCGTAAATGGTGCGACGAAAAGAACAGTCGTAGTCTAAGTAGGAGGCACAGAAATTTTTATCGGACTGTCCTTCTTTTACTAAAAGATGAGGAGAACGATAAAGCGCTGGCTTGGTTATAGGCCACATGACTTTTGTAATCGGTAAGCCGGTTACCTTATCACGAGCATTGTCAGCAGTATAAGATTTAGGAGTATAATAACGGTCTAATCCTTGGGCATCAATAAAAGGCATTGATGCTAGTATGTCGCTCGGGTGCTTGTTCTTAGCTTTCGTTCTAGAGGTTTCAAAACCTACAGCTTTTACATACCCTTCGCGGGTTAAATAAGTATCCAATGAAGGTCTGCGAGTCAGTTGCTCAATCAATCGAAAGTCGCGCTCAGTCCCCCACATAGCAATCTTCCAAATGTTGGTTGCGGGATTTTGGCATTCGGTGCGAGGCAAGTGTTTTACATCAATTGGGTCAATTGCAATGCCATCGATAAGACGATTTTTAACCGTTGTGGTGGGTGTGTAATAGACCAAGTGTGACGAAACAGCAGTTGGTTGCTGCTTGCGATACACTAAAACGCACACCGGTCGTTGAGCAGAAGCAAATAAGTTGCGTCCCCCCGTCTTCTTCGCCACGCGCCGCAACGCCGAAAAGTTATACACTTTCTCGACGTAGGTGTCATTGAACAGAAACCGACGGAAATTCTTGGAAGTGCTGTGGTTATTGAATAGAATCTTGCTGGTAGCAATAAGTGCAATCTGACCATCAGGGCACAGCACGGTGGCGCGGTGCAGGAAAGCCAGAACCATTTCACTCGCAAACTTCAACGGCTTCAGATACGCTTTGACATCTGCTGAGGGCTTGTTTGTGAATGGCGGGTTTCCCACCACTAAGTCGAAGGTTAGTTCCTCGAACGGCCCCGCTTCCAAGCTGCTCATCAGAAACAGGTTCTGACCCTGCCGTTTGGAGTCAGTGTTGCCGGGGCGGTAAATCAGATAAGGAAAGTGAACCTCGTGCCACAGCGTTTTGGGGTTCAGCCGGTCTAGCATAGCTAGGTAGATGCTGAAAGCGGCCACTTTGATGGCTTCCGCTTTAATCTCAATCCCAAAGATGTTATCCAGCACTAACTGCTGTACGGTGTCAAACGACAAGGTTTTTGACGGATGGGTGAACTCCCAGCGGTCAAGCAAACGGTTGAGGGTATCCACCAAAAAGATACCCGACCCACAAGTGGGGTCCAAGGTGCGGATATCGTAGCGAGCATTGCCGCTTGAGGGGTAGGGCAACACCTCGTTCAGCACAAACTCGGCTAGGGCGTGCGGGGTGTAGAAAGCCCCTATTTCCTTCATATGCTCGGCCCCATCTTCCTGCCGCAGGAAATCTTCGTAGATTTCGCTAATGAGTTGAATAGGAATTACTTCAAAGTCGAAGATGCGCCAATCGGGAAACAAAACCTGCTGGGCAGTAGGCAATTCGGTATAGAAGCAAGCTCGCAGAGCAGTCAAATGCTCGGGTGTAACCATTTCCCGTTCATTGGGTGCTACCGGGCACAGATTACCATTGAAAACCGTTTCCAGTTTTTCAAACAGCGCGTAAGTAGCATTCTTATCAGTCAGGACTTTGAAGTACGAGTCCGCTGTGGGATGATACTGCCTGTAAAACTCTGGGGTCGTGGCTTTACGGTCTTCCAGATACAAAATGAAAAGCGAGCGTAGTAACAAGTCGTGAATGATGGACACATCTAAGCCCGCTACGCGCAGGAGCTGACGAGTGGTTTTAAGGTTAGCGGCGAGCTGCTCATTGACGCGTGTTTTGGACTGTACCTGCTTCGCATACTTCTCCTCTTCCCAAAATGCCCCCGACTCGATAGCAATTTTACCGAATACCTCGTACAGTTCTTGTAAGGCTGCCTGCGCTTCCACAGAAGCATGAAACAATTGTAGTTCTTTTTCTGCTTGGGTGTCGGTGGGGCTTTTTGGCGTTTCGTAGCAGTTGTATACCCGCACTTCGGTAGGGCTCTCCACATAGAGAAACGGTACCTTGCCTTGGTTCCATACCTTGCGCTGGAGCCTGACCACCGTCTTTACCGTTTCGGGCAAAAAGTCGGTAACAGCTTTAAAGTAGATAGCGGGCTGTTCTCCTGAAAAGTAGATTTTATCAACGCCGTCCGCGCCGGTCGCATCGGCGCTGAACCGGTCGGCCTGCTTGAGGTAGTGGCGTTGCAAGGCCGTTAGGTTGGCCCGGTCGCTGCGTCGGTCGATGAGGCCATCCTTAAAACCGAGTTGGTCAACAACGGATAAGTAGGTGGTCATGGCTTAGGAATTAAACGGTCTAATCGTTGCTCTATGCCTTGCAGACGCTCGTTGAGTAGCGGAAAACTGTCTTGGTACACGGTGGGAAATCCTACGAAAGCTGCCATTTCCCATGCTTCCAGCACTTCGGCCAGGTCCAAGCTATACGGGGAAAAGGTGGGGTTATCGGATGTCAGAATAAGGCGGGCCGGGCGGGCGGCATCACGGGTAATGCGCTTGAATACGACCCCGGCATTTCTAGTTACCAGTATGTATCGGCTGCCATCCTGCAGGTTGCGGGCGTACTCTACAAAGCGACCAATGAGGATGTATCCATCGTGGATGGGTGGCATTGAGTCGCCCTGCACATCGAAGGCGCGATAGGTGCCAGGCCCTAGCTTAGGCAAGCGAAAATGGGGTAGCCGCTCAATGAACTCTGCCTGGTTAAACTCACTGGCATAGCCTGCTACCGCCGCTACTGGCACGTATTGAATATTTTCCTGCTGTTTTTCTCCGACCGTAATGGCCAATACGCGCACATCTTTCTGCAACGCAGGTTGGGACTCCGGGGACTGCCGAAAAAGTGGTGGTGCAGCTAGTTGACCACGAACCAGCATTTCAGCGCTCACCTGGAAAAAGTCCGCCAGCTTTAGTAGAATGCTAGCCGATGGTTCCGATTTTCCATTCTCATAGTAGGCGTAAGTAGACCTTTTCAGCCCTAGCGCACTAGCGGCTGCTTCTTGTGTGAGCTTACGCTCTTTACGCAACGAAGTCAGGTTCTTAGCAAGCATTTGTCAGGAATTGCCACAAATGTCGAGAATTTTGGAGAAACTTCGCGCATGTATGGTTTCAGGCCAAAAATGGCTCAGAAACAATCATAAAGCCTTGTTATCTGACAACTGGCTGAATTTTGGTTAGCCTCAAATACTGCGCGGGCGAAGCCAGCAGGGGTGGCGGAGCGCAGGTTGGCGCGGTTCTTTGAGTCAGGGAGGTTGTGCATTTTGGAGCCGAGGATGGGTACCACGGCCTTGTGCTCGGGTAACTGGAAGCCGCCGCCGGTCCATAGGCAAGTGCGTTTAGTATAGGCTTCGCTGAGCTGGCGCTCGGGTGGTAGGTAGCCGGCATAATCGCAGGGGTCGAAACGGAAGTCTGGAGGGCGCCAATAGGTGCTGACGGTGCTTACTGGGTTCTCGATAAAGTAGGGAGCCTGGCACCAGGCGGCGAGGCGGGCGGACCACTCGAACAGCTGCAGGGCCTTGATGACGCTGCCGAGGCCTTTGCGGCGGAAGTGGGCGCGGCCGGAAATGGCGGTGTCGGTGCAGGGCGGAAAGAAGGCGGCGAAGGCCACGGGGCCGTATGGTGGCAACCACTCGCGCACGTCGATGCCGACGCGGATGATGTTGCCCTCGCGGGTTTCGCCGGGCGGGTGCTGCAGGTCGACGCAGTAGCAGAGGTAGCCGGCATCGGCCCACGGCTGGACCAGCGTGGTGGTGAAGTCGAAGCAGCTGATGACGATGGGGGCGGACATGAGGATGAGCTAGAAAGTGGGCTGGTCGAATTGCGAGGCGGGTAGTGGGTGGTGGCCGGCCGGGTGTAAGTCGCTGAATACACCTCGGCGGAGGTTGCAGGTTGCTACTACCTCATCGGTGGCGCCGTTGCGGTGTTTGGCCATGTCGAACAGGATGGTGTCGGCGGTGGCAGTGCCGTCTTCGTACTCGGCGATGTTGTAGTATTCGCCTCGCCAGAGGAAGACGATGCAGTCGGCGTCCTGCTCCAGGCTGCCGGACTCGCGCAGGTCGGAGAGCATGGGGCGTTTGTCGCCGCCGCGTTTTTCCACGTCGCGGGAGAGTTGGGAAAGGGCGATGACGGGGGCGTTGAGTTCTTTGGCCAGTTCCTTGAGGCCGCGGCTAATGCTGCCTACTTCCTGCTCACGGTTGCCTTTGGTGTCGCCGCGCATGAGCTGGATGTAGTCGACCAGGACCAGGCGCAGCGGGTGCTGGGCGTGGAGGCGGGCACACTTAGCGCGCAGTTGCTGGATGGTCAGGCCGGGTGTGTCATCGAGGTGGAGGCGGTGGCCGTGGGTGCTCAGGCGCTGGGCTTGTTTGCGGATGTGGGCTACTTGCTCCAAGCCACCGGGAAGGTTGCCGCGGCGTAGGTCGGAGTTGCTGTAGCCGGGGACTTCGCTGGCCACCATGCGCTGCATGAGCTGCAGGGTGGGCATTTCTAAGCTGAAAATGGCAGTGTGATGGCCATGGTCGAGGGCGGCGGTGCGGGCGAAATGCAGCAGGGCGGCGGTCTTGCCCATGGCGGGCCGGGCGGCTAGGATAACTAGGTCGCCGGGCTGCCAGCCGCCGGTGAGGCCGTCGAGTTGGGTGAGGCCGGTAGGGACACCCGTGAGGCCTCGTTGCTGGACGGCCTGGGCCAGGCGGTCGAACGTGGGGTCGAACGCGGCGGCAGCCGTTTGGCCGGGGCGGGTTTCGAGGGTTCGGTTGAGGCTGGTGAGGTGGGCTTGGGCAGTGGCCAGCAGTTCGAGTGGGTCGCGGGTGTCGTCGTAGGCGTAGGTGGCTAGCTCGGTGCCGGCGCGGATGATAACGCGGCGGGCGTGCTGCTCCTGGAGAAGGCGGCAATGGGTGTCGAAGTGGGCGGCCGAGTTGATTTTGCTGGTGAGGCCGGCCACGAAGCCGGGGCCACCGGTGCGCTCGAGCGTGCCGCGGTGGCGCAGCTGCCGGGTGACGGTGAGAATGTCGGCGTGGTCGCCGAGCTGTACCAGGTCGCGGATGGCCAGGTACACTTGCTGGTGAGCGGTGGAGTAGAATACCTGCTCATCGGGCAAGGTGGCCAGCAGGGTGCGCTGGGCATGGGCTTCGAGCAGGGCGGCGCCGAGTACGGCGGCTTCGAGGTCGAGGGCCTGGGGTGGCAGGTGACCGGGCTTTTGCGGCGCGGCATAGCGTTGGATTGAGGTTGGGGACATTGGGGATTAGCTCCAGCGGGTGGGGTCGGCAGATTTGGGGGCGGTGCGGGCGCGGGTTGGGGTTGCAGCCTGGCCGGTACCGTGCTGGGCAGCCAGGAACTGGGGCCGACGACGCATCCAGCCGCGGAAGGCAGCGCGCCAGTCGGCCATGGGGGTTTTGCCGCTCACGCGCCAGCCGTTGCTTTCGTAGTGGTCGTGGAATGCGGCGGCTTCGGTCGGGGCGTCGGGGCTGTTGGGGTGCTGGTCGGCAGCGTAGGCTTGGACCTCAGCGAGGGTGGGCACGGCGGCTACCTTCTGGCGGCGCGGCTGGTTCACCTCACCCCCCGGCCCCCTCTCCAAAAAAGAGGGGGAGCCTGACGGCTTTATTTTCTCAATCAAACTTTCAATCCCGGGAGCGGGCGGGGTGGCATCAGCCGCCTCCCTCTCTTCTTTTGAAGATGTAACTGAAGATGAAAATGAAGGGGTTGGAATTTGCTTATCCCCGGCGGATGGGTTTTGGTTGGGAGTTTGGTTAAGCAAAAGCGGATTCCCGCCCTTTTTGCCGGCGGCGGTGCGTATTCGACGCAGGTTTTCATCCTTGACCATGCGGCGGCAGTAGAGCGCGCCATCGGACTCGCGGCGGCTGGCCACACCGAAGTCCAGCAGGGTGGTTAGGATTTGGTTGGCACTTTGGTTATCCAAACCGAGACGGCGGGCAATGACGGCATCGGGCATAGGGGCGCCGTTGACGAGGAGCACGCCGCGCTCGTCGCTGTCGTGCATCATCAACAGCAGCTCGAACCAGGCCCCGCGCTGCGCGAGGTCGAGGGCCTGAACGCCCTGGTCTTTGTGCCAGTCGCCGGGGTAGAATTGGATAGCCGGGAGTTTCATGCGCGCGTCAGCGTGGACACATATTGGACGGGGGTAGTCGTAGTGGGCTCTTCGAAGAGGTCGAGCTGGCGGTAGTCGGTGCACTTGCCGCGGAGAGCGGCTTCGACCTCTGCCAGGGCGGTGGCCAGGGTGGTTTCGAGCAGGCCGGTATAAGGGTAGCTGCCGTGCTCGTCGTCGAAGGACTGGTAGGGCGAGGTCAGGTTCAGGACCCGGCCGCCGGTGAGCTCGCGCTGGCCGATGAGCGTGACGCCGCTTTGATGGCGGCCCATGGAGAAGCCAGTGACGGTGAAGGGCTCGAACAAGGCGGGCAATTCCTCGGATTCGTCGGGCCAGAAGTCGGATGTCTCGGTCAACTGCTCGGCTAGTAGGCAGAGGTGCGGCACCAGGCGGCTGAGGGCGTGGGTCAGGTCGGCGTGGACCTGCTCAGCACAGGTCAGCGCAAAAGCGCGGGGTGGGGCGTCGTCGGTGCGCTGCTCGGTGAATTCACAGGTCAGGTGCTGGTCTTTGAGCTTGACCTTCTGGATGGTGATGATGGAGGTAGCGGCCTCGGGGCTGTCGGGGCCGACAACGGGTAGTAGCTGGGACATTGGGGAACGAGGAATTGAGCCGCCTGTACTGGCGGCGGGTGAGTCTACTATTTTCAAGTAGCGGGTTAGGAAGGGCGGAAGGGAGACGGCCGGCCGCGTTTCACGCGGGGGGCGGGGGCAGCGGCCGGGGTGGCATCGGTGCGGTTACGGCGCTGCCAGTCGTGGATTTGGGACAGCATCACCCGGTCGCCGCGGCTGGATTCGCCCGTGACGTAGTGTAGGCGGCGCGGGTGATGCTCGGGCAGGCGCATGTAGTCGCGTAATGTCTCCGGATGCAGGTCGAGCAGCTCGGCGGTGCGGGGCACGGAATAGGCCGGGTCGGGGGTGGGGGCGGTTTCGAGCTGGCGGCGGGCTTCGGCGGCACAGGCCTTTTCCAGCGACTCGCGCACCCACGTATGGTCGTCGGGCAGGCGCACGGTGATGTGGAGGCCGTCGGCGGTGGTCGTGGTTAGCTCGGTCATGGCTGGGGGGGCGTAGGACGCTCGGGGAAGAAGCATTTGCCCTTATGGTACACGGGGGCGGTGCCGGAAGCCTGACGGTGGGCAATGATGAGCTGCAGCTGCGTGAGCACCTGGGTGGCGGTGTTGGCATCGAACTCATAGCGCCACAATTCCACCCATACGGCTTCGCGGTAGGTGAGATAAGGGCTGTCGATGGCCTCGCCCAAATCATAGCGCTGGTTGTATGTCGGGCGGGAGGCTTTGGCGCTGAAGTCCTTTTTGGGGCAGGCCCGGATGGCGGCTTCGAGGGCCGCCGTGGCGGCGCGGGGCTCTTCTAGCAGGTAGGGAGTTGGCGGTAAGGGGCGGCGAATGTAATTGGCTACCTGGTCGGCTTTGATTAGAAGCATCATGGGTTAGGGGGGTGGGTATGATTGAGCTTATTGGGTGAGGCGGTCGAGGTCCTGGCGCACGGCCTGGCTGCCGGATTTCTTGATGAGGCGGATGGCCTCGGCCACGGCGGGGTGCGCCGGCCGGGCCTTCTGCAAAGCCTTGGAAACCGCCGCGTGGGACAGTTTCAGCGAGCGGGCAATGTCCGAAATGGCACCGTGCGGAAGTAACATCCGTAGGTCCTTCGGCGTAGGGGTGGTTTCAAGTGGTTGCATTTGGTCAAATATTTGTTACCTTTGAAAGCAATATGACGCTCAAATGTAGGTAAAAGTTACCAAGAGTTGCAAAATGAAAACGCTTGAACGGAAAAAACTGAGCGATACCACCCCGCTGCCGTCGCTGACAATGAGTGAGCGACTCAAGGTCTTGCGCAAATCCCGCGACATGACGCAACAGGAGATGGCCGACATCATTGGAACCTCGCGCCCATCCATTGCGCAGTTGGAGGCAGGGCGGCATCAGCCAAGCAATGAGGCGCTGGAAACCATCGTGGCCAAGCTTGGCATCAGTAGGAATTGGCTGTGGTTTGGCAGCGGGCCGATGGAGGAGTTCAGCCCGTTGGGGGGTAATGTGAAGGTCCTCGCAGGCCTGGAAGAAGGCGACCATTTAGACATCGAGTTCGTCGGCTGCAAAGTGCGCGGCAGCTTCCTGGACCTGATGGACGACGGCGGGGAAGTGAGCCAGTTTGAGAGTCTGGAAATCGTGCGCATCTACGACCCGACCCCGGAGATGCGCAAGCCGGGCACGAAGGGCTTCGAGATTGATGGCGACTCGATGGAGCCGCAGTTGCGCTCGGGCATGAAGGTGGTGGGCGTGCGGGTGCCGCTGTCTGATGTAAAGTATGTCACCAGCGGGGTCTACGTGGTGGCCTTTGGCAACCAGCTGACCATTAAGCGCGTGAAGAGCAATGACATTCTGGAGCGGGGCATTCTGGTGCTGCACGCCGATAACCCCAACGCCGGCAGCCTGCCGGTGGCCGGTGAGGATATTCGCTTCATGTGGAAGGTGGTGCGGATTTTTTATGCCGACGTTATCTGAGGCTGAAAGTGTAAGCGGCGCCGACTAGAAATTTATACCTTATTGGGTATAATTGTCGGCTGTGCGGTATATTTATACCTGTTCGGGTATAATACCTTCTCTTGTCTGCTAATTATACCCGTTCGGGTATTCAACATGCTTGACCCACTAGCTACTTTCGTAAAACAGCGCCGCCGTCAGTTGCGGCTCTCACAGCCCGACCTGGCGGCTAAGGCGGGAGTGGGCCTGCGTTTTGTGCGCGACTTGGAACAGGGAAAAGGCACGCTGCGACTGGACAAGGTTAACGCCGTACTGCAGCTGTTTGGCCACGAAGTAGGGCCGGTGCCCGTGGTGTTTTTACCCGAACTGGAATAAACTATGCCCCAGGCGGAAGTACACATGCACGACCAGGTAGCGGGCTACCTGAAGCAGGATGAGCAGGGCTACAGCTTTGCTTACGCACCGGAATATCTTGCGGCACCCACTGCAGAGCCGGTGAGCCTGACGCTGCCGTTACAGGAGCAGCCCTACGTGGAGCGGGTGCTCTTTCCCTTCTTCGACGGGCTGATTCCCGAAGGGTGGCTGCTGGACGTGGCCGAGCGGAACTGGAAGCTCAACGTCCGCGACCGGATGGGGCTGCTGTTGGCCTGCTGCCAGGACTGCATTGGTGCTGTAAGCATCCATCCACTTCCTAACGCTGACGACGTATGAGCCGCTGCTTATACTGCTACCAGCAGCTGGCAGCTGGCCAGTTGGACTATCACCCGGCTTGCAGCCGCAAGCTGTTCGGGCAGGCAATACCGCCGGCTTTTCCTTACTCGGAAGCGCAGATGCTGGGTTTGGCGGAAAAAATTGTGAGCCAGCACATGACGGTGACGGGTGTGCAGCCCAAGCTGTCGTTGTCCTTGTTATCCGGCAGCGCTACTGATGGGCCCGCCCGGCTGACCATCGTAGGGGCTCTGGGTGGCGAGTATATCCTGAAACCGCCGACCTCGCGCTACCCCCACCTGCCGGAAGTAGAAGATGCCACCATGCACCTGGCCGAGGTAGCTCGCATCGCCACTGTGCCGCACGGGCTGCTGCGGCTAGAGGATGGGGCGCTGGCTTACGTGACGCGGCGCATTGACCGCCGAAAAGGGAAGAAGCTGCACATGGAAGATATGTGCCAGCTGACCAAGCGGCTGACCGAAAACAAGTACGACGGCTCTCACGAACAGATAGCCAAAGCTCTGCGCTACTCCACTAATCCCGGCCTGGACGTGGTGAATTTCTACGAGCTGGTACTGTTTAGCTTCCTGACCGGCAACGCTGATATGCACCTGAAAAACTTCTCGCTGCTGCACACTCCTGGCCTGGGCTACGGGCTGGCCCCGGCCTACGACCTGGTGGCCACGGCGCTGGTGAATCCGGCCGACAAGGAAGAGCTGGCTCTCACGTTGAACGGTAAAAAGAGGAAGCTGCGGCAGGAGGATTTCCGCGTAGCAGGCCAAAGTGCTGGAATTGGCGAAAAGGTGATGACGGGGCTGTTCGCCAATTTTATCCGCGTCCGGCCAGCCTGGGAAAAGCTGCTGGCAGAAAGCTTCTTACCGCCGGAGTTGAAAGAGGCTTACGTGTCGCTGCTGCAACGTAAATTTGAGCAGCTGGGCTTGACGTAGGTAGCGACGAAGAACAGAAGCCGGCGGGCCGGTAGAAATAGGACTTTTTATAAAATTGCATTTATCAGGGAGCGGAGCGGGAACACAAAACCGGGACACAACCTGATTCCGGGACATAAACCGGGACAAAATCGACCTGAAAACCGCGTTTTTGAGTGCGTTAGGGCATACGGCGGTCTCAGGAGGGAGCGCCAACAGCCAGAATGCCCGCCCTTACCGGCGGGCATTCTTCGTTTCCAGGCCATGCAGGTGCATTTGGCGTTTGGTAATTCGGTTAAATTTGGATTGGACCGGGACACAAACCGGTACGGTCAATCTAATGCGGCTCCCGACCTTTACAAGCGCACCACTAGCATATCGTTTTACCTGCGGAAGGCTGCAACAGGTGCGGGCACTGCCCAATTGGGATTAACCTACGCTGGTATAGGCAGGAATTGCGCTGGCTGCACGCGTGGCCTGAGATTTTTTCAACACTGTCGAGAGAATTGAGGACTGAACGGGCCACCTTGATAAACAAAGTGAGCAGTAGGGGCAGCGGTAGAAGGGCCTTGTGGCTGTTAGTTTTGGATTCAGCATCAAAATCGGGCATTCGTTGCGCGTCGGGTGCGATTTTGCGTGCTCAATTGCCTAAACAAGCTACCCATTGGAAACCGGCCATTACGAAACCCTCGTCACGCAGCAGCTGCGGGGCCAGCTTGCTACTTTAGAGACGGCGGTTTATGCCATTGCGGAGAAGGAACTGGGAGCCGATGATGCCGCTGTGTTTATCACGCGGCACCTGACGCAGCTGCTGGGTAGCGTGCTGGGGCAGCTGGCTAAGAACGAGGAGGTAGGCGAGCAGCTGGCGCTGGCTAACGGGATAATTGCCTACCTGCAGGAAAGGTCGGATGTGTTGGCGGCGGGCAGCCACTTGGCGCCGGAAGGACAGCTGTTGCGGGCGGTGCTGCCGCGGCTGCCGCTGCCGCTGGCGGCGCAGCACGACTTGGGTAAGCACCTCGATGGGATAGAGCCGGCGCTGCGGTTTTCACAAAGTGACCTGTTCAGCGGGGGCAATTCGGAGTTGTCGTTGGAAGCCGAGTTGAAAAAGGAAATTGCGACGGCCGACCGTATCGACTTTATCGTGAGTTTTGTGAAGTGGAGCGGGCTGCGGTTGCTGCTGCCTTCGCTCCAGGCGTTTGCCCAGCAGGGCAAGCCGCTGCGGCTGCTTACGACCACCTACATGGGCGCCACCGACCAGAAGGCGGTGGATGCGCTGGCCGCGCTGCCGGGGGCCGAACTGCGCATCAGCTACAACACGGCGCACGAGCGGCTGCACGCCAAGGCCTACCTGTTCAGCCGCAACTCGGGCTTTGATACGGCCTACATTGGGTCGAGCAATATGAGCCGTTCGGCGCTGACCAGTGGGCTGGAGTGGAACGTGAAAGTGACGGCGCAGGACAATGCAGCGATTTTGAACAAGTTCCGGGGCACGTTTGAGACCTACTGGAACTCGTCGGAATTTGAAGAGTACAGCAGCTTGCCCGAGCAGCGGCTGAAGTTGGCCCGGGCCCTGCGCCAGGAGAATAGCGGCACGGCGGAGGCCGATTCACTACCCAATTTCCGCATCCGGCCGTTTCCCTATCAGCAGGAAATTCTGGACCGGTTGGCGGTGGAAAGAAGCCTGCGGGGACACTTCCGCAACCTGGTGGTGGCGGCGACGGGCACGGGGAAAACGGTGGTGTCGGCGTTTGACTACGCCCGGTTTGCCAAGCAGTTTACCACGCTGCCGCGGCTGTTGTTTGTAGCGCACCGGGAGGAGATTTTGCGGCAGGCCCGCGCCACGTTTCGGCACATTCTGGGGGAGGCCAACTTTGGGGAATTGTGGGTGGGCACCGAGCAGCCGATACAATTTGACTACCTGTTCGTGTCGGTGCAAACCTTCGCGTCGCGGCTGGATTTCTTTCAGCAGACCATCCCGCGCGACTACTACCAGTACCTGGTGATTGACGAGGTGCACCACCTGGCAGCGGCTTCGTACCGGCCGATTCTGGCGTGGTTTCAGCCCACTATTCTGCTGGGGCTGACGGCTACCCCAGAGCGGGCCGACGGGGAAAGCATCCTGCCGGACTTCGATAACACCATTGCGGCAGAAATCCGCTTGCCCGAAGCCATTGCGCGCGGGCTGTTGGTGCCGTTTCAATACTTCTGCATCACCGACCCCGTGGACTACCGCAACGTACGGTGGACCAATGGGCGCTACGCCGCCGAGGACCTGACCAACGTGTACACCGGCAATGATGTACGGGTGAGTGCCATCGTGGGCGCGTTGCAACGCTATTTGCTGGCGCCTCACCAGGCGCGGGCGCTGGGCTTCTGCGCCACGCGGGAGCATGCGCGGCTGATGGCGGCCAAGTTCCAGGCGGCAGGACTGAAGGCCAGCTACCTGGCCAGCGGTGACACCACGCCGGAGCAGCGGCGGGCGGCGGTGGCGCAGCTGCGGCGCGGGGAACTCAACTACCTGTTCGTGGTAGACATTTTCAACGAGGGGGTTGATATTCCTGAGGTGGATACGCTGCTGTTTTTGCGGCCGACGGAAAGCCTGACGGTGTTCCTGCAGCAACTGGGCCGGGGACTGCGCCTGCACGAGAGCAAGGAATGCTTGACGGTGCTGGACTTCGTGGGACAGGCCCGGCAGGAATACAGCTACGAGCAGAAGTTTCGGGCGCTGCTGGGCCGTACCGGCGGCTCGGTGCTGAGCGAAGCAGAAGCAGGCTTTCCGCGGCTGCCCGTGGGGTGCAGCATCCAGATGGAGCGCGAGGCCATGAAATTCATTCTCGACAACATCCGGGCGGCCACCGGTGAGAATGTGCGGGTGCTGGAGCGGCGGATACGGGGCTTCGCCCTAGAAAGCGCGTTGCCGCTCACGCTGGCTACCTTTTTGGCGCACACGCATTTTGCGCTGGTGGATATTTACCGTTCGCGCGGTGACCGGGGCTGGACGGCACTGAAAGTCCGGGCGGGGGTGCTGGCCCCTCCGGAGCTGGCGGCCACGGAAAAGCAGTTGGTGGGTAGCGTTTGGCGGTTGGCGCAAGCCAACGGGCCCGCTTTTCTGGCGTTTGTGCGGCGGGTATTTGAGGCGGCGGAAGATTTGGCCGAGCTGCTGAAGCTCCCGCTGGGCCCGGAAATGGGGCTAATGCTGCACTACCTGCTGTACCAAAAGCCGGGGCCCAAGCTGGAACTGGATTCGTTGCAGGACAGCCTGGCCACGCTGCGGACCATGCCGACCCTTACAGCGGAGGTACTGGAGGTGTTGGACGTCTGCGAAGCGCAAATAAGCATCCCGCCCATGGCGGTGGCGCTGCCTTACCCGTGCGCACTGCAGCTTCACAGCCGCTACAGCCGCGATGAAATCCTGTGCGCGTTTGGCGTGTGGACGTTTGAGCGCAATCAGTCCGTGCGCGAGGGCGTCTGCTACATCGCGCCCCTGAACACGGAACTGCTGTTCGTCACGCTCCAAAAGACCAGCCGCAACTACTCGCCCACTACGCTCTACCACGACTATGCCATCAGCGACACGCTGTTTCATTGGGAGTCGCAAAACAGCACGGCGGAAGACACGCCCAAGGGCCTCAGCTACATTCGGCACCAGGCGCAAGGGAAGCAGCTGTTGCTGTTTGTGCGCGAGCAGAATCAGGATGCGGCGGGGTTGACGATGCCGTATGTGTTCCTGGGGCCCGTGCGGTACGTCAGCCATAAGGGTAACCGGCCCATGGCCATTACCTGGGAGTTGGCGACGCCGCTGCCGGGGTTCCTGTGGCACGAGGCGGGCAAGATGGCCGTGGGGTAGGCTGCGCAGCCAGTGGTTCCCTACGTGGTAAAACGCCTAGGGCAGACACGAAAAAGCTCCATTGAAATGGTGTTATATGTTCGGATGAGCTTTCGGTTAGGGAAGCGCTGAACAGCTTTACCACAAATGGAACCAGCTTGCCCCGTGGGCTTTCCGGTTCCCGCAGTGCTTGCCGCCCCACCGCTGGCCGTCAGGCCATTGAAGAAAACGGCGAAGCTAGCCGCATGCTTCCACAAATACGAGTTAGTTGCCAAAAGGGCCAGTGACCTCTGTTTGCATCACTTTTTCATTCCAGTTGGTTTTTTCCTGGCAGGGGCGCATAAAAGGGTAATGCTTTTGAAGCAGCATTTCCTTACTATGCAAGTGGGGCGAGGCTTACCCGTTGTGTCAGGCCCGAAGGCTTGTGCAGGACTTGTCAAAGCTGTTTTGCCGAGTGGGCGGGGAGCTGAAAGCCTGGAAAACGCACAAAAAAAGCCCGGCCGAGGCCGGGCTTTTTTAACAGAAATACTTCTTCTAGGCTTAGCGCTGAATGCTAACCTTCGTGCTCATGGTGCCTTCGCTGCTCGTAACCCGAACCACGTAGATACCGGAAGCCAGTTGGCTGGTGTTGAGGGCTACGCCGTTTTGGCGCATCTGCGCAGCTGGTACGGAAATGGTCCGCATGACAACCTTGCCCAGCAAATCGAGCACGGTTACCTGCATGGGAACCACGCTGTTTAGCTGGGTGCGCACCGTGAGCAGGTCCTGAGCAGGGTTCGGGTAAGCTTCCAGAGCGCCACGGGTAACGATGCCGTTCTTGTTCGACAATACAATCGGACGAGTGCCGGGGGGCAGGTCAAATCCTTGTACCACACCCCCAACGGTTGGCACGCCATTCACACGGGGGCCCTGTACGGCGTTGAAGCCCATACCCCGGCGCGCGAATACGTTCCAAATCAGGTCGGCATTGGCGGCACGGTTGGTTACGGAGTCGGCACGTAGGATGGCGTCACGACCGTCGAGGAAACCAGGGTTGCAGACTTGCAGCTTGCAGCCGTCAAGCACCAGTTTCAGCATCTTGTTGTTGCCGCCGGCAGCTACCATAAAGTCTTCGTTGTAGCCATATTTGCTGATGAACTGCCAGTTCAAATCCCAGAGTACGGTGGCCCAAACTTCGCCCACATCGTGAGTTGCCTGAGACTGACCGGCTCCGGTACCGAGTTGGCCGTAGGTGTAGTTGTTCTTGGCGAAATCTGTGGTGTAAGGCTTGCCACGGAAGCCGGGGCCTACGCCAAATGGTTCGCCGCTGTCGTAGGCAGCGATGTAGCGGTTTGTGCGGCCATCGTCGCCGGGGCGCGTGGTCATCCACAACGCGAAGAAGTCGCTCCAGCCTTCGCCCATGGTTTGGTTGCCGGTGGTGTTGTCGAGGCAGCTGGAGTTGGCTGGGCCGCCGGTGAGGCGGTTGGAAATACCGTGACCGAATTCGTGCGAAACCACGCCGTTGTCGAAAGCTCCGTCGAAATCCGGCCCCACCGTTGCGCTCCCCGACGCCACCCCGCCAGCTAACAGAGCAGCCCGCAGGCGTTCCCCATCAACCCCGCTGATGCCGATTGCGGGAATGGTAACGGTAGCATCCGTGCCACCTGGGCTTATCGGTGCCGTAGATGCCGGATTTGAGTCGTAAATAATTGCCCCAATGGCGCCGTTGAGCTGCGCATTTTTAACTTTATCGACAAAGGCGTTGCTGGCAGGAGCAGCACAGCCGCCGCGCTTAATCAAGGCTATTTTACCTTGCATGGCAGCCGCGTTCACGTAGGGCGTGGCGCAGGAGCTAACGCCGCCATCGGGCGAAACGCCATCGTTTACCAGCACAATATCACCGATGAAACCACTGGTAAGCGTCCGGACGGCCGGGCCGAAGGCAGCCGTGCCGAACTTGATAACACCGGCAACACTGGCCGGAGCCGTAATGGTGAGGTTGTTGAGTGCCCGGTTATCGAACAGGTACATCTGCATCCGGCCGGAGCTGCCGTCCGGCGGCGTCGAGAAGTTAGCGTTGTTGCGTCCGCTACCGTCCTGGGTTTCGGCTCGCACAAAGTCGTTGCCTGCGCCCTTATTGGTGATGTTCTTGTACTGGAAGTTGCCCGAAACCTCGTCAAACCCCTTGCTCATCATCACATCGTGGAGCATGTTGTTCCAGTAGAACAGGTTGGTGGTGCCGGCCGCCAGGTTGCCGGGGTCGCGGGGACCCTTCGTCTGGTCGAAAGGATAATCAAAGTCGCGGGCCGCGCCGCCATCCGGGGAGGTAATAGTAGAGTTCAGGTCGCCATTGCCCGACGTGGGGGTGCCATTGTCGTCGTAAGCGGCCACGTTGTTGCCGCGGGTGAGCTGCTTGCCGCTCGAAAGCAGCGAGTAGGTATCGGCGAAAAAGCCGGTTGGGGCTTTGGGGTCGCCCACTTGCCAGCCGTAAGGCGAATACAGTGGGTTCGTCGAGCTGAAGGGGACAATCACGCGGGGCGAAACGTCAGGGCTCTCAAACGGCACGGGAATCACCGTCATGCTATTGGGGGCACCCAGTGTGCCTTTCGCACCTGCCGTCTTGCGCGGAGCCGCCGCCTGGGCCGTGGCCAGCGGCTGCCGCCGGGCCTGGCTTTGCATAACGTGCTCCTGGAAAGTCGCGCGCTCACTCACCATGTAGTCGTTGCGGTCGACCAAGCGGCCAGTTTGCGCGTCCACGCGGGCATTCCAGCTGTGCTGCTGGTCGAGCTGCGCGATGGACACGTTCCAGACCAGCACCAGCTTGTCCTCCACGCGTACGTACATCAGGCGCACAGGAATGTTATCCTCCGAAATGCCGCCTCGGTTGAACACAATACCATCGGCGGCCCGGCCTTCCACCACGCGCTGTAGCGATACGGGGCTGGGGAGCTTCAGGGCCCTGGCTGCTGCGCCCACGGCCTGCTCGGCGCTGAGAGTTGGCGTTGCCGAGGGGGCCACGGCTGCCGCGTTGGCCAGGAAATCCTGGGTAACGAGTACCACTTTACCGCTTTGGTCGGTGTGCACGGCGCCGGTGGCGTTGAACACCGTCAAGCCGTTCACCCGCTGCTGCAGGTAGGTGTGCGTGAGGCCCGTGCTGCTGTCGAAGTACGAGCTGCTGACCACGGGATTGGCTACGTCGGCCGCGCTCAGGCGGCTTTGCGCCTTGGCTTTGGCCGAAAACGAGGCCAGCGCCTGCGCCGCAGGCGTGGCTTGCTGAGCGGAGGCCAGGACTGGCAGGGCCAGCGCGAGAGCCAGGGCCAGCTTGCCGTAGCTGGAAGGAGTAGGATTAAATGTCATATAGGAAAAGAGAAGAAAAAAATGTAAGAATGAGCCTGGCGGCAGTTTCACGAACAAGCGTATTACGTCGGCGGAACTGACTGGATAAGAAGGTTTCCCCGCTTGAAAAAGTTTGGTGCCGGGCAAAAACCGGGCTTTCCATTGGTGAGTGCCTGCGGCACCAAACTTTTATCGCCTGGCGCTGGGATGACTCCCCGCGCCGCGCTGCTTATTTCACGATGCTGATGCGGCTGGTGGTGTACTCGGCGCCGGTGCGCACGTTGAGGTAGTAGATGCCGGGAGCCAGGCTGCTAAGGTCGAGCTTGTTGGTGTAGTTGTCGCGGGCCGAGCCCGTGTACACGCTCTGACCGAGCACGTTGGTTACCTGCACGCTAAGGTTGCCCTTGGCTTTGGCCCCGTGAATTTCGAGGTCGAACAAGCCCGTGGTGGACGGGTTGGGGAACACGCTGATGGCGCGCAGCAAGGCCTCCGAATTGGCAGTAACGGCCGTGGCCGTGATGGCGATGTCGTCGATGTAGAGGTTGCCCTGGTTGGCCAGGCTCTTGATGTGGAAGCCCACAAACTGGGTGCCGGCCCCGGCGGGCAGCAGCGCTACTACCGGCGTAGAAGTACCGTTGGCCAGTGCGTACGACGTGTTGGTAATGGCGGCGTTGGTGTAGAGCACGTTCGTTTGAGCAGCTACCGTGGCGGCTGTGCCCGACGTCACTTCCAGGCTTTCGGTAAAGTCCGAAGGGCTGTTGGTAATGCCTTCGCCGCGGTAGCGGAACGCTACCTGGTAGCGCGAGGAAGCCGACAGTTCCAGTGCGGGCGTAAAGAACCAGTCGTCGGCGGCTACGTTGTTGAGCGTGAGGCCGGCGTAGCGAATATTACGAGTGCCCGAATTGGCGTTCGTGCTCGATACTGCCCAGGTGGCGGCGTCGCCATTGCTGTTCAGCACCGTGATGCCGCAGGGCAGGGCCTGGCCGGGAGGCAAGGCGTCGAAGTTTTCGCGGTAGGGGAACGTGGCCACAGTCGTAACCGCGTTGCAGCTGGTGCTGAAATTAACCGGAGCGGTGAGGAAGCTGGTGCCGCCGGCCGTGCAGTTGCTTCGCACGTACACCTGGTAGGTGGTGCCGCCCTGCAGGCCGGTGATGGTGAAAGGGCTGGTGGTAGCCGTGAGGGTGGTGCCGCTCGTAGCGGGCTGGAAGCCCACCGGACCGTAGATAATCTGGTAGCTGCCCGTATTATCAGCGTCAGCGAAAGAAACTGTGGCCGTGGTAGCCGTAGTAGCAGTTACTGCCAGCGCCGTGGGCGTAGCGCATGCGGGGGCCGGTGCTAAACCTACTTCAATGGCAAAACGCAGGGGAAGTGTAGTGGTAGCCAAGTCGAGCCACGGCGCCGTGCCGTTGCCGGAGTAATAGAATGTAGCGGCCCGCAAGGGGACTTCTTCCTGAACAGCAAGAGCTAGACCAGCTGCCTCCAACTCCTCTACTCCAATGTAAAAAGTGCCGGAACGTTGTAATCCGGGAAGGGCTACGCTGACGTTACCTCCAGCAGCTGGGCGGTTCTGACGCGGCGATGTATAAATGAGGTTACCAGGAGTAGCGCCTGTGCCAGTAGCATCATACACCAGTACCCGAAACGCGGTAGTGGGGTTTGTGGGGTCGGCATCAAATTCAATCGAAACGTCCTTCAACACAACTGTATTGGGCACCGTGTACTTCACAGATAGTACGCCACCTACGACGCCAGCACTTAAACCCCCGGTTTCAAGGGCCTTGCTGGGGTCGATGTAACTAAGTCGGTCGGCGGTAACGAGTTGTCCTACCGTTACGGAGTTGTTAGCGTTGTTATCATCGTTAGCTACGCTCACCGTCACTACGTTGGTACCAGGCAGCAGTGTGGCAGGCAGTGCCGGGAAGGCAATGGTGCCTCGAACTCCCACGGGTAGGTTTGCGGTGAAAGTTTGCGTAAGGGTATTGGCACCGGTGATGGACAGCGTAAAAACTACGCCGCTCTGAGCCGCTACGCCTACATTCGCTATAAGTGCCCGTATTTGCTGGGGTAAAGCGCTTGGGGTTGCAATTTTACCCAGCGTGTAAACGGCTTGCACCGTGATGTCGTTAGCAATTGGTGGAGTTTGCAGGAAACGGAACGTGCGTCCAGCATCCGGTGGTGCTATTGAACGAATATTGAGGGTGTTAAGCGAAGGAGGGGTTCTAGTAAAAATTGCAGCGAAGTCAGCAAAGGTTGCCGTGCTCCACGCCGCGCCCGACTGCTTAATGAGTTGCACTAGCTGTCCATCATCGAAGGCGGTGCCTTTCAGACCTACCTGGGTCAATCGCAGAGCTGAAGTAGCTCCGGCAACAGCCGCATCATAAACAAATTCAATTTTGTTAGTGCCCTCATAAAGGCGCACCTGAAAACTAATGTTGTCATACTGAGTTGGACTAACTGCGGCTTTATCTTGGACGTTTTTCCACTGAATAGTACATTTTCGGGTACCAACAGCGCCCGTTGTAGTCACCCGGTACTCGGTAGCTCCTATTGAACCTGCCTTGAGGTCAATATTGAAAGGGGCAATAATATTCGGGTCATTAGGGCTCTGGAAGGGGTCCACGATGCTAGCCGCTCTATTTTCATCTATAAACATGGCTGCCGCTGAGGGTGCGGTTGAGCCAAGCTTGATGAAGCCATTGGTATTCAATACAAACTGCGTAAAATTGGTGCCGTTGTACGAAAAGGTAAACCCAATTGGTAGTGCTGCCGAATTGGCGTCGTCTGTATTGGCAATTGCTATAGCGGCCCCTGTCGTGCCTAGGTCTTCGTAGGTACCCGCGGCTGTAGCGTCGAGGTTGGTAGCGCCGTCGGTCCTATAGTTGAGAGCCTGGGCTTGGGCGGCGGCGGCCGTGCCAGCCGTCAGCAAAGTGGCCAAACCGAGCTTTTGTAGGCCACGAACCCAGTTTCTTCGGGTGTAAGAGTTTGTCATAAGGTACAGAAAAGGGAAAAGAAAAAACAGCACAACCCAGACGGTTCATCGGGTTTGTCCTGCTGAAATAGAAAAATCAGAGTTGCAATATCACACTTATCCGCTTAACCGGAAGCCAGTCGAAACCAGTGGTTAGCCGCCTTCCACCGCCGGACATGCTGTGCGTTTTAATCTCGGCCTGCGCCAAACAGTTGAACCGGATTGTTTTGGGCGAATAATGATAAATTTTTACTAAAAAAGTATCATTTACCCTCTTTTTTGCGAAAATGACAAGTAATTGAAAATTAAAATCGTGTTTTTATCAGATGCCATAATTTTGTTATTCGTTAGGGGTGACAGTAAGTGGGCATGGACTTGTGATGGAACAACGGCTCTATACCCAGTGATGAATCTGAAATGCTTGCATTGCATCAAATAATTATTAATCAACTTATTGAATAACAAATACGAACAATAAAGGCATGAAAAATGCCCCAACTGCACAGGAGCGGTTGGGGCATTTCGGCATTGAGCTTTGCTGCCAGTGATGCTTTGGCTACTTATCAAAGGCCTCGTTCAGCACGCCCGCCAGCCGGATGCCGGCTTTCAGAATCTGCTGCTCCACGGCGGGCCCGAAAGTGGGGTAAAAGCCGTAGTCGAACTTGGGGCTGGCGGCCGCTGCGGTGTAAAGCGGCGTACACAGCTGGTACGACTCGAATAGCCAGGTGGTCATGTCGTCTTTTTGCCACTGCTTGATTTGGGCGGAGGAGGCCCGGTCGTAGGCCGCCGCCATTTCGGAGTAGGTGAAGCCGGGGTATTCCACCAGGTCGCCGTCCAGGATGCTGTGCAGGTTGGTGTCGTGCCCGCGCCAGCTCACCGGAATACCGTTGCCGCCCCGGTCTTCGGCCTGGCCCACGTGCATGGGCTGGTGAACGTCGCCCACCAGATGCACCACAAATTTCAGGGCGAACAGCTTTTCAGCGTCCGTTTTCTTAGGGTCTTTCAGGTCCTGGCGCACTTGCAGCAGGGCGTTGTAGGCGTTGGTAGGAATCGCGGCGGCCGGTGCGGCGGTAAGCTGGGCCGCAAAAGCCGGAAAGTTCAGGCCCGCAGCCACGTTGAGGTAGTGCCACGGCCCCGTTTGCCGGTACTGCGGGTCCGAGCGAATCTCATCGGGCCAGGTGCTGACCAGTGGTAGGGTTTCGGTACCCAGCAGCCGGGCAATGTTTCGTTTGGCCGAAGACGTGAGGTGGTTTTCGGCAATCCGGGCAATGGCGCGGTGCCCAACGACGCCCCAGGCCAGCAGGCTAAACGGAGCGCACAGCAAAGCCAACAGAATAATACTTTTTCTAAACATGGGAAACGGAAGCAGTGGTGGGGAAAGGGACCGCACAGGAGTGGCGCCAGTCAGGCGCCCGGCAGCCGGACCACAAAGCTAGCGCTGTGGCGCCTCCGCCGGGCATGGTTCGGCTTAGAAGGGGCTGTCCACGACCCAAATTTCGCAATCAATCCCTTGCGCAGTAAGTAGTTTGCCGGCGTACATTTGGCTGCTTAACCGCCCTGCTACTCGGAGCGGTCCACAAATGGCTATGCAACTGAATGTTATTGTTGACTTGCCCGATTTATTCATCGGGTACGATGTCGAAAAGGATTGGCTGTACGTGGACTGGAAAGGCGTTCACCACCAGGAATCGTCGCAGGCAGCCTGCGAACTGATGCTCAGCAGCCTGCGGGCCTGGCCCTGCCACAAAATTCTGAACGACAATTCCAGCATCACCCACACCACCATGCGGCTCACGGCCTGGAGCGCGCGGTGGCTGGACGAGATGCGGCTCACGGGCCTGCAGTACCTGGCGTGGGTGCTGCCGCCCGGCCTGTTGGCCCGTCAGTCGGTCGAAACCACCGTACTGGCCATTGATGCCCCACGCGTGGGCACTTTCGACGATGTAGCCTCGGCCTACGTGTGGCTGCAGCAACAGCATCCCCTCGTTAGCAGTTACCAGTAAGCACCGGGAAGCTCGCACGCCGTGCAAGCGCGGGCGCTTGCTGGTTCTATGCTCATTGCCAACGCGTTGCTGCCGATGTATACCAACCCCATTATTGACGACGACTTCCCGGACCCCACCATCATCCGCGCTACTGACGGCTGGTACTACGCCTACGGCACCCAGACCAGACGCGCCGGCCACATCATCAACCTCCAGGTAGCGCGGTCCCGGAATTTGGCGGATTGGGAATACCTGGGCGAAGGCCTGCCCGAAAAGCCCCGGTGGGCCGCCGCCAGCCAGAAAATATGGGCGCCTCATGTGAGCGAGCACGGCGGCCGGTTCTTCCTCTACTATTCGGCCCAGCCCGATGGTACCGAATTCTTCAGCCTGGCGGTGGCCGTGGCCGATGCGCCCGCTGGTCCGTTCGTGGACAGCGGCCAGCCGCTGCTAGCCGGCCCCGGCTTCACCTGCATCGACCCAATGGCTTTTGACGACCCCGCCACCAGGCAGCGCCTCCTGTACTGGGGCTCCGGCTTTGGCCCCATTTGGGTGCGCGAGCTGGCCGATAACCGGTTGGGGTTCCGCCCGGGCAGCGTGGCCCGGGCGGTGCTGCAGCCCAGCCCCTCCCAGGACCCCGACAACTACCACCGCCTGATTGAAGCCGCCTGGGTGCACCAGCACGCTGGCTGGTACTACTTATTTTTCTCCGGCGACAACTGCTGCGGCCCCAACGCGCACTACGCCGTGCTGGTGGCCCGCGCCCGGCACGCTACCGGCCCCTTCGAAACTGCCGCCACCGCCACCGGCAACCCGCACACCGCCCTGCTGGCTGCCAATGCCCACTGGCAGGCGCCCGGCCACAACTGCGTGGTGACCGACGCGGCTGGCCACGACTGGCTGGCCTACCACGCCATCGACCCGCGCCAGCCCACCTTTGCGGCCATTGATGAATCGGAAGGCAATTCGCGCCGCGTGCTGCTGCTCGATAAGCTGGACTATGCCGATGGCTGGCCCGTGCTGGCGCCTGGCGCGCCCTCGCGGCAGCCGCAACCCGCGCCCGTGGCGCAATAAGGTCCAGGCTGGCCGCAGCAGTCCAATAATTTCTTTTGAAAAACGGCCGTCTGAAAACAAGGCCCAACGCAATTTATTATGATACTACGCCGGCCTTTGCAAGCCAATGGCGGGCAGTTTTCGTACTTTGGCAGCACGTGCTTTTCGGTTTTCTTCTATGGGATTTGGGTTTTCGGTTATTCGCTGGGGAATATTGTCGATGGTGGCCTTGCTCGGCACCGGGCAAAGCCAGGCGCAGGTGGCCCCGCCCGAAACGCAGTGCCTGATGCTGCCGCTGGAGCCCGCATACCGGGCCCGGCAGTCGGCGCTGGTGGTGGAAGCGCAGGTGCTTGATGCCCAAAGCTTCTGGGATGCCGGCCACGCCCGGCTGTTCACCCGCCACCGTCTGCGTGTGTTTTCACTGCTGAAAGGCCAGCTGGCCGATACCACCGGCCTGACCCTCATCACGGAAGGCGGCCGGCTGGGTTTCGACCAGCAGGTACTCAGCAGTACGCTGCGGCTGGCGCCCGGCCAGACAGGGGTTTTCTTTTTGACCCCAGCGCCCTGGGCTGGGCTGCCCGCCCCCAAGGGTCGCGCCTGCTGGACGCCATTTGGCAGCGAGCAGGGCTTTATCGAATACAACCTGACCGACGGCACTGCAACCGAGCCTTTCCGCACCTACCCGGCGCTGGATGCGGCTTTTTACAAGGTGATGGGGCAATTCACGGGGCAGGCGCGCCAGGTGTTGCGTGCCCTGCCCGCCCGGCGGGTTGCCGCCCCGCTCGGTACGCTGGCGCCCGTCATCGCCAGCCTTTCGCCCCAAACCTTACCCGCAGGAGCTGAGGCCGTGCTCACCATCACCGGCAACGGTTTCGGTAGTGCCCGCGGCAATGGATTTGTAGAGTTTCGCAACGCTGACGACGGCGGCGCAACCTCCGTAAAAGCCCGCCCCGCCGACTACCTTACCTGGACCGATACCCGTATTCAGGTGCGTGTGCCCTCGGCGGCCAACGGCGGCCAGCCCGTTTCCAACGGCCATCCGGCCGGTTCCGGCCCTGTGCGCGTGACCACCAACGACCAGCTGGCCAGCGAGAGCCCCAGCGCCGTCACCATCATCTACGCCCTCACCAACGTGGAAAACATCGATGGCAAGCTGCTGCAACGGCCCAACCACATTGCGCAAAATGCTTCCGGAGGCCTCTCGTTTCGCTTCAGCCCCAATTTTTTGGCCAACGCGGCGGCCGTGGCGGCCATGCAGCGGGCCCTGACCACCTGGCGGTGCGCGACGGGGATGAACTGGGAAACCGGCACTCCGGCGCCCACCAATACCATTGCCGACGACGACCAGAACGTTGTGGCCTTCGATGCGGGCGCGCAACTGCCCGCCCGCGTGCTGGGCCGCACCACCACGTATTATAGCGGGTGCTTTGCGCCCAGTGGCAAGGTTGTGTTCTGGGCGAGGGAGATTGATATTCAATACGATGACGCCGCCATTTTTCAATTTGGACCCTCGCCCGCTGTGGGAAGCCTGAACCAGATTGATTTCGAAACGGTGGCCGTGCACGAGCTGGGCCACGCGCACCAGCTGGGCCACCTTATTTTGCCCGGTGCTGTGATGCACTTTGCCGTTGGGCGCGGCCAGAACAACCGGGCCCTCAACCCCCTGAGCGACGTGGCGGGCGGCCGGCAAGTGCTGCGCGCGCGCAGTTTCAAGAACCTGGGGTGTGGTGGGCCCGCCATGCTGCCCGCGCCGCTTACCAGCTTCAACGCCGAGTCGACCCGCGACGTGGGCGTGCGCTTAAGCTGGACTACCCGCGACGAATGCTTTCTTACCAGTTTTGTGGTGGAGCGCAGCCTCGGCAGCGACACTACGGCCTGGAAGCCGGTGGGCACCGTGGCCACCCAGCCGACCGCTGGCCAGTACCAGTTCGTGGATACGCAGGCACCCGCCGGGCTCTATTATTACCGCCTGCTGCTGGCCCGGCCCGATGGCTCGCGGGACGCCGTGGCTCCCCAGGTGCTGACCAGCGAAGGCGCCAGCGCGACCGTATCCATTTTCCCAAATCCCGTAACCGGGGAAAAATTGAGCTTGCAGTACCCCGCGGCGCTGGCCGGCCCCGTCCTATTTCGGTTTTATGACGCGTTGGGCCGCCGTGTACTCACCAAAAGTGTGGCCACCAACGCCGGCCTCAACATATTGCCCCTCAATGTGGCCAGCCTGATACCGGGCTTCTATATTCTGAATTGGCAGGACGCGCAGGGCAATTCCGGCAGCCGAAAATTCGTGCGCCAGTAAGCTCGCAGTGCTTTCAAATAGCTGTTTTGCAAAGCTGTTTCCAGTCAGAAAGCTAATTCCGTTGGAATAAATACCTGCTGCTGGACAGTAAAGCCAGCGGCTGGTAGCTAAAGGCTCAAAAGTTGCGGGCCGAGACGCGCGTGGCTACAGCTGCCGCCGTCGGGGCCACGATGTAGCTGGCCAGTTGGGCATCGTCGAGGTTGCCATTCAGCCATTCGTCCTCAATGTTGGCGCCCAGCTTTTTATAGAAGGCAATGGCCGGCTCGTTCCAGTCGAGCACCTGCCATTTCATGCGCTTGGCGCCCGTGGCGCGGGCCTCGGCCACCACGGCATCGAAGAGGAGCCGGCCGAAGCCGCCGCGCCGGGCGGCCTCGGTCACCACCAGGTCTTCGAGGTATAACATGCGGCCTTTCCAGGTGGAATACGCTGTGTAAAACAACGCGAGGCCCACAATTCCTGTAGCCTGGCTTTCCAGAACAAAAAAGCTGAAAATTGGCGCGGCCCCGAAGCCGTCGCGCTGCATATCGGCCAGGGTGTTGGTCACGGCGTCCGGCGCACGCTCATACGCCGCCAGCTCCTGGATAAGGGCCAGTACCTGGGGTAAATCGGCTTCCACTCCGCGGCGCAGGACAATGTTGTTTTCCATAATTTAGAATGCGACGGCCAGGCAGCGTCAAAAGAAACCGGGCCGCCGCCGCCTCAGCAGCAACGGCCCGAATTATACGTCGGTAAGCAGGAGCAAAAACCCGGGAATTACATCTGGGGCTGCATCTTTTTGATGTCCTCGGTGGCATTCACTGCGTTCAGCTCCCGGTAGGCCTCGGGCTGCTTGGCGCCGGCCGTGGTGTCGGGGGCGGCGGGCAGGGGCGGCAGTTTGGAGGTAACAATATCCTCGTCGGTGTCAACGGGCGAAGGACCGCACGAAGGCAGCGTGAAGGCAAGCAGCGCGGCGGCCAGCAGGCCGGGGAAAAGCGTTTTTTTCATGTATTGGAAAACGAATTGGGGCGCAAGTTACGCACGGCGGCCGGGTTGCGGTACGCAAAATGGTACTCTTTGCTTACGCTGAAGCAGGGCTCATGTTTTCGGGTGCCAATAAGCGGACCGTTCTGGCAGCGGGCTGTTTTAGGCGCGGCGGTGGCAAGCGCCAGGGGTTTGGCTTTACGCTTTGGGAAAAGCAACCGCGCTTCTGCCCGCATTTTGCCGCACCGCTTTGCCTCGACATTACCTTTGCCCATAATTATTTTCTGGTCTTTCCCACGTGGTTCCTCTTTCCGTCGTCATCATCACCTTCAACGAAGCGGCCAACATTGCCCGCTGCCTCCAGGCGCTGGGCGACGTGGCCAACGACGTGGTAGTGGTCGATTCCTTCTCGACCGACAACACTGTTGAAATCTGCCGGGAGCACGGCGTGCGCGTTGTGCAACACGCTTTCGCTGGCTACGTGGAGCAGAAAAACTACGCCACCGCCCAGGCCCGGTTCGACCACGTCCTGCAGCTCGACGCCGATGAGGTGCTGACCGATGAGCTGCGGCAAGCCATCCGCGCGGCCCGGCAGAACTGGCAGCACGCCGCCTACAGCCTCGCCCGCCTCACCAACTACTGCGGCCACTGGGTGCGCCACGGCGGCTGGTATCCCGACCGCAAGCTGCGCCTCTACGACCGCCGCCTGGGCCGCTGGACGGGCCTGCTCCTGCATGAGCGCTACGAAGTGAGCCCCGGCCAAACCACCGGTCCGCTCGCCGGCCACGCCCTGCACTACAGCTACCATTCCGTGGCCCAGCACGTCAGCCAGCTCAATAAGTTCACCAGCCTCAACGCCCAAGAGCTGGCGCTGCGCGGCCGAACCAAGGTCACTATCTTCCATCTGCTGCTGAAACCGCTCTGGAAATTCGTGCACGGCTACTTTTTTCGGCTGGGCTTTCTCGATGGGTTCGCCGGCCTGTGCATCGCCAGCATCTCGGCCTGGGGCGTATTTCTGAAATTTGCCAAGCTGAAAACCCGCACCCAAAGCGCCGCCGCATGAGCCAGACCTTCCTCGTGTCCCGCACCGATGCCATCGGCGACGTGGTGCTCACGCTGCCGGTGGCCGGGCAGCTCAAACGCCTATATCCCGGCTGCCGGGTGGTCCTTATCGGCCGCACCTACACCGCGCCGGTGGCGGCCGCCTGCCCCTGGGTAGATGCTTTTCTGAACCTGGACGAGCTGCTAAAACAACCGGAAGCAGCTCAGGTAGCCGCCTTGCAGGCGTATGCCGCCGCCGCCATCATCCACGTTTTTCCCAACCAAGCCCTAGCGCGCCTGGCTCAGAAGGCCAGAATTCCCGTTCGCATTGGCACCCGCAACCGCTGGCAGCACTGGCTCACCTGCAACCGCCTGGTGGCCCTGAGCCGGCGCCACTCGCCGCTGCACGAGGCGCAGCTGAACCTGCGGCTGCTCCAGCCCCTGGGATTCGCCGCCGTACCGACATTGGTGGAAGTAGCCGAATTGGTGTGTTTGCGGGCGGCTGAGCCCTTATCCACACCGTGGCAGGCACTGCTGAATAACCGCAAGCCCGGTCAGCTCAACGTTATTTTGCACCCGCGCAGCCGGGGCAGTGCCCGGGAGTGGGGGCTGGCTAATTTTGGTCAGCTGGCCCGGCTGCTGCACCAGGCCGGGCACCGTGTTTTCGTCACCGGCACCGCTGCGGAAGGGGAGGAGCTGGCCGATTGG
The DNA here is from genome assembly GCF_000715495.1 of Hymenobacter sp. IS2118. Lineage (GTDB taxonomy): Bacteria > Bacteroidota > Bacteroidia > Cytophagales > Hymenobacteraceae > Hymenobacter. Next base: position 68,387 of record NZ_JNLX01000184.1, read on the forward strand.
CGGCAGGAGCACGCCGCCTGTTTCGCGGCCGACCTCACCGGTCAGCTCAGCCTGCCGCAGTTCCTGGCCTTCATTGCCGCCGCCGATGGCCTCGTGGCCGGCAGCACCGGCCCGTTGCACCTGGCCGCCGCACTCGGCCGCCACGCGCTGGGCCTGTACCCGCCCATCCGGCCCATGCACCCCGGCCGCTGGGCCCCGCTGGGCGAGCACGCCGAATACCTGGTTTTTGATGAGCCCAATTGCGAGGACTGCCGCACGCAGCCAACGGCCTGCCGCTGCATCCGGGCCGTAGCGCCCGTGGCGGTAGCAGCCCGCGTGCTGGCCTGGCTGCCGCTCCCGGAAGCGCTGCCTCATCCCAAACAATAGTTATTCGGGGCCGTTTGTCCTGTGCCTGTTGTAGGCGCGTGCAACCTGTGCGGCGCCGTAATCCGTACATCGCCATATAATGGCTGGTATTTTGTGTGCCAGATGTTGCCAAGCGGCCTTTATCACTTCGAAAGTGCTGTTTGCAGGCGTTTGCCCAACGTTTCGGCGTAGCGGCTTTTGGTGTGAGGCGATTTCGCCTTCAACCGCGCCGAGTAGTTTTGCAGTCAGATTTGTCCTATTTAGCTATAATTTCGTAGGTTTCGGCTTACAATTTCCCCCGCCCACCTGTATGAGCGATTCTCCCGAACGGGTTAAACTGAGCAAAGAGGAAAAGGACCGGCGCTTCCAGGCCGAGTTGATGCCCGTGCTCGACCCGCTCTATAACTTTGCCTACCGCCTCACCCTCGACGAGGACGATGCCAACGATTTGGTGCAGGAAACCTACCTTAAGGCCTACCGCTTTTTTGAGTATTTCGAGCCCGGCACCAACGCCAAAGCGTGGCTCTTTCGCATTCTTAAGAATTCGTTTATCAACGATTTTCGCAAGAAAAGCAAGCAGCCCGCTAAGGTCGATTACAGCGAAATTGAGGGGTATTACAATCCGGACGACGTGGAAGCGGAAGGGGAGCTCGGGGCTTCGTCCTCCGACATGCGCCAGCAGTCGACCCGCGACCTGATTGGCGATGAAGTGGCCAGCGCCCTAAATTCTTTGCCGGTCGATTTTCGCACGGTCATCATCCTCTGCGACCTGGAAGGGTTTACCTACGAGGAAATGGCCAAAGTACTTGATATTCCGATAGGTACGGTTCGTTCGCGTCTGCACCGGGCCCGTAATTTCCTGAAGGATAAGCTGGAGAAATACGCGCAGTCAATGGGATATGGCAATGATACGATAGACGACGAGACGGAACTAACCGAGCTCGAAAATAATTAACCTCCCCAGCAAGTACAGGTGAGTGTCGCTTTGCTTTGCAGGTCGTTGTCTATCACCTTTTTCTCGCGTCGCACGCATTTTCAATTATGAACCAACCCGCTACTACGAAAACCAACACGTCGGCTCCCGTTGCAATTGTCTCCGACAACGGCCCCGACTGCGACCGAGTGAACACCGTACTTGACCAACTTATCGAAGGCCAGCCCGTGACGGCGGAAGACGAGGACTACCTCTACAACCACGCCGATGACTGCTCGCCCTGTTTCGAGGACATCGCGAAACAGCGCATCTTCATTGGATTCCTGAAAGAAGGCTTGGTGCGTCGCTCCAGCCCTGCCAGTCTCCAGCAGTCCATTTTGGCCCGCGTTGGCGCCGAAATGGCCTAATTCCGGCCGCTACTGGCTAGCTTTGCGCGATGCAAGGCAAAATCATCGTGTTTTCGGCGCCTTCCGGCGCCGGAAAAACCACTATTGTGCACCGGCTCATGCAGCAGGTGCCGGAGCTAAGCTTTTCTATTTCGGCCTGTACCCGCGACCGCCGTGGCCGTACCGAAGCCAATGGAAAAGACTATCACTTTATTTCCGTTCAGGACTTCCAGGACAAAATTCGGCACGACGAATTTGTGGAGTGGGAGGAAGTGTACGAAGGTGCTTTTTACGGTACGCTGAAATCAGAGATTGAGCGCATCTGGGACAGCGGCAAGCACGCCATTCTGGACGTCGACGTGAAAGGCGGCCTCAGCATTAAAGAGTTTTACAAGGACCGGGCGCTGGCAATTTTTGTCCGTCCCCCGTCCATCGAAGTCCTTGAGCAGCGCCTGCAGGCGCGGGCCACCGACTCGCAATCCAGCATTTCTTCGCGGGTATACAAAGCCAATTTCGAGCTGGCGTTCGAAGACCGGTTCGACGTGACGGTGGTTAACGACGACCTCAACGAGGCCTCGGCTCACGCCGAAAAGCTGGTGCGCCAGTTCATCAGCGCCGAATCGGCCATCGTATGAGCGGCCGGGCTCGGATAGGGCTCCTTTTCGGCTCGTTCAATCCCGTGCATATCGGCCACTTAATTCTGGCCGAGCACTTCGCCACCCGTACCGACCTGGCCGAGGTTTGGTTTGTGGTATCGCCGCACAGTCCCTTCAAGGAAGTGGCAGATTTGCTGCCCGAAAGGGAAAGGCTGCGCTTGGTCGAGTTGGCGGTAGCCGGCAACCCGCGTCTCCGCGCCGAAGACATTGAGTTCGGCCTGCCGCGCCCCAGTTACACCATTGCGACGCTCGATGCCTTGCGGCTGCGCCACCCCGCGCACGATTTTGTGCTGCTGATGGGAGCCGATAACCTGCCGGGCCTCCCACGCTGGCAGGAATCGGCCCGCCTGCTGGCCGAAGTGGATATCTATATCTACCCGCGCCCCGGCACGGCGCTGCCGGCACTAACGCTCTTCTCCCGCGTGCAGGTGATGAAGGCCCCGTTGCTGGATATTTCCGCCACATCCATTCGCGCAAATCTCCGCGCAGGCCACAGTATACGTTATCTGGTGACGGATGCGGTAGCGGAAGTGCTGATGGCGCAGAAAAGCTATCTGTAGCCCGCCACAAATTCCAGTAAGAGACAGGTTAAATAAAAAGGTCCCGGTTGCGTTTAGCAACCGGGACCTTTTTTTAGGCTCAGGCCAGTCCAATCAGATGGTCATAATCTCTGATTCCTTCTTGCTGAGCGTCTTTTCAACCTCTGCGATGTAAGTATCCGTCGTTTTCTGCACCTTTTCCTCAGCGCTCTTGACGGCATCTTCTGAAGCGCCTTCTTTGAGCAGCTTACGCAGCGACTCGTTCACGTCCTTACGGATGCCGCGCACGCGCACTTTGCCAGCTTCCGACTCGTTTTTGGCCTGTTTCACCAAATCCCGGCGGCGCTCTTCGGTCATGGCCGGAATGTTGAGGCGCACGCCATCGGCATCCGAAACGGGGTTCAGGCCCAAGTCGCTGTTTTTGATGGCTTTGGAAACCTCAACAACCATGTTTTTCTCCCACGGCTTGATGAGCAGCGAGCGGGCATCGGGGGCAGTGATGGTGGCAATCTGGCTAATGGGCGTAGACGTACCGTAGTAGTCCACGCGCAGGCCGTCGAGCATGGCCGGGGAGGCCTTGCCAGCGCGAATGCGGCTCATTTCCACGTTTACATGCGCCAGGGCCTTGCCCATCGATTCGGCAAGCTCGTCGAGGTAAAACTGAATTTCTTCGTCCATTTCGTTTCTGGTTGTCAGTTGGTGGTTGTCAGTTGTCAGGCTGATGACCAGTTTTCGGTGCAAACTAACAACCGACAACCAGCAACTGACAACTAAAAATTACGCTTGTTCCGGCTGATTGTCTGCCAGCGGCTGCAACAGGCTTGGCTTGGGGTCCGGCAGAGGCTTACGGCCGTCGCGCCCGCCGGGGCGACCGTCGCTCACCAGCGTACCCATGGCCTCGCCGTCGAGCAGGCGCTGCAGGTTGCCCGGCGTGTTCATATCGAATACGATGATGGGCAGGTTATTCTCTTTGCAGAGCGTGAAGGCCGTCATGTCCATCACGTTCAGGTTCTTGTTGAGCACCTCGTCGAAGGTGATTTCGTGGTAGCGCGTGGCCGTGGGGTCCTTTTCGGGGTCGGCGGTGTAGATGCCGTCTACCCGTGTGCCCTTCAATACCACGTCGGCCTCAATTTCAATGGCCCGCAACGACGCCGCCGAGTCGGTGGTGAAATAAGGTGAGCCAATGCCGGCCCCAAAAATCACCACGCGGCCTTTTTCCAGGTGCCGCACGGCCCGCCGCCGGATGTAGGGCTCGCACACGCGCTGAATGGTGAGGCCCGAAAGCAGGCGCGTGCTCACTTCCAGCTTCTCCAGGGCGCTTTGCAAGGCCATCGAATTGATAACTGTGGCCAGCATGCCCATGTAGTCGCCCTGCACGCGGTCGAGCCCGAAAGCTTCAGCCTCCACGCCACGGTAGATGTTGCCCCCGCCAATAACGACGGCCACTTGCACGCCGGTGGCGGCTACCGATTTAATTTCGGATGCGTATTGCATCAGCCGCTCGGCGTCGATGCCGTACTGCTGCTGGCCCATTAGCGCTTCGCCGCTGAGCTTTAGAAGGATGCGGTGGTATTTCAAATCGAAGTAATTGAGTAATTCGGGATAAGTTAATGGCGGCCGCTACGAGAACTGCACCAGAACCTGGCCTTTCTGTACGTTGTCGCGCAGGTTCACTTTGAGGCTGCCCACAACGCCATCGGCGGGTGCTTTGAGAATGTTTTCCATCTTCATGGCCTCCAGCACCAGCAGGGGCTCGCCTTTGAGCACGGCCTGGCCGGGTACCACCCGAATGTCGACGATGAGACCGGGCATCGGGGCCTTCAACTCGTTGACTTTGGCCGCGCTGGCGTTGCTCATGCCCAAGCGTTCGAGCAAGAGGTCGAACCGGTCTTTGGCGTTGAGCTCGACGCACTGCCCGTTTATTTTCAGGACAATATTCTTGGCGGCGTAGTCCGTTGATACAACTTCCGCATTATAGGAGCGACCTTCGTGCAATACGTGAAACCGACCTTCACCCAAATCCACTATGTCCCAGGCAAAAGCCTCGCCATTGAGCGTAATTGTATCGGCGGCGCGGTAGTCAACTTGCCAGAGTTGTTCGGGGCCGGTGCTGATTTGTAGCATCTGAAGCGAATAGGGTGGGAGGGAAGCGGGGGTTAAAGGTAGGTCAAATCTCAAATTAATTCAGAAATTGAGGCGTTTTTCGCCTGTTATCGTTGGCATGAGGTATTTGGTTTCGGGCTTCACCGGTCTGCTGTTATTCATTCACTTGCTGGCTGCCGCCCAATCATCGGGGCCGGGAGCCCGGAAGCCCGGGACCAAGGCGCCCGTGAACAAAAAAGCCGTGCCGGCCGCCGCACCCGCATCGGCGTCAGCCGGGCTGGTAGTGCCCTCGTGGCTACCCGCTGAAGCTCCGCTACAACCGTCCGCTACCATTCTGACAAATGTGGAGGATACCAAGCTCGACGTTCGGTTCGACTACAAAAAGCAGCACCTGCTGGGCACGGCGGTACTCACCCTGCGCTCGCATTTCTATCCGCAGTCCGAGGTTGCGCTTGACGCCAAGGGTTTTGATATTCAGAAGGTCGAGCTTGTTGGCGAAAAGAAAAACAAGACGCTGGCTTATACCTACAACAAGCGTACTCTTGTCATTGCCCTCGACCGCCCATACGCGCGCACCACGCCTTATCAGATACGCATCGTGTACGTGGCCAAGCCCAACGAGCTGCCGCAGGGCGGTTCGGCGGCCATCCGGGCCGATAAGGGCCTCTACTTTATTAATCCATTAGGTACGGAAAAGAACAAGCCGCGCCAAATCTGGACGCAGGGCGAGACCGAAGCCAGCTCCTGCTGGTTTCCCACCATCGACAAGCCCAACCAGCGCATGACCCAGGAAATCAGCCTGACTGTAGAAAAGCAGTTCAAGACGCTTTCCAACGGCTCGTTAATTTCCTCTAAGGCCAACGCCGACGGCACCCGCACCGACATCTGGAAGCTGAGTGCCCCCCACGCGCCCTACCTGGCCTCAATGGTGGTGGGCGAATTTGCCGTGGTGAACGACTCCTGGCACGGCAAGCCTGTAGACTACTACGTGGAGCCCCAGTACGCCGGTACTGCCCGTGCCATCTTCGGCCGCACGCCCGAAATGATGGATTTCTTCTCCAAACGCCTGGGCCTGGAATATCCGTGGGAGAAATACGCGCAAATAGCGGTGCGCGACTACGTGAGCGGCGCCATGGAAAACACCACGGCTACCACGCACGGCAGCTCCATTCAGGCCACGCGCCGGGAACTGCTTGATGCCAACTACCAGAGTGGCGAGTCTACCATTGCCCACGAGCTGTTCCATCACTGGTTCGGCGACTACGTTACGAGTGAGTCTTGGTCCAACCTGCCACTGAACGAATCGTTGGCTGATTACTCGGAGTTTCTCTGGGCCGAGTTTAAGCTGGGCGCTGACGAGGCCGGCCTCGTGCAGGAAATCAAAATCAACAACTACCTCGAAGAAGCCCTGTCTAAGCGCGAACCGCTCATCCGCTACCGCTATAATAGCCAGGAGGACATGTTCGACCGGCATTCGTACGACAAAGGCGGGCGCGTAATGCACATGCTCCGCAAGTACGTGGGCGACGAGGCCTTCTTCGCTTCTTTGAACCGATACCTGGTGCAGAACAAGCATTCGGCCGTCGAAATATCCAAGCTGCGCACGGCATTCGAAGAAACCACCGGCGAAGACCTGACCTGGTTTTTCAACCAGTGGTTTATGCAGCGGGGGCATCCGGAGTTGCGCATCAGCCACTCTTACGCCAGCGGGCAGGTGACCGTGCGGGTACAGCAAATACAGGATACCCTGTTCCAACCCGTCTACCGTTTGCCGGTTACCGTAGCCGTCTGGACCAATAACAACCAGCCTACCGAGCACCGCCTCACCGTCACCAAAGCCAGCCAGACCTTCGTGCTGCCCGCCAGCCAGAAGCCCAGCCTGGTCAAGTTCGATAACGAAATTCAGCTGCTAGCCCAGTTCGAGGAAGACCGGACGCAGGAGGAGCTGATATTTCAGTTCTACCACGCTAAGGGCTACCAGCAAAAGGCCGAAGCCATGGAGCTGCTTCAGAATAAAACCACAGATTTGGCCGTGAGCAGCATGCTGCGCAACGCCATGAACGATAAGTTCTGGGCCGTCCGCCGCTCTGCCCTCGACCACCTGCGCCGTTACCGCGGGCCCGAGCCGGAAGCCATGCGCAAAGACATCCAGCGGCTTGCCAGCACTGACCCTAACCCACGAGTGCGGGCCCAAGCCATTACCACCCTGGCTACTTTGGCTGAAGGCGATTTCGGCCCTCTTTACGGTGCGGCCGTCAACGACAGCTCGGCCCTCGTGGCTGCCGCCGCAGTGGAAGTATTAGCCAAAAAACCCAGCGAAAATTCCCGTCAACAAGTCGGGGCGCTCGATAACACGACTAGTAGCCCGCTTATCCTGGCCGTGGCCAATTATTATGCTTCCAATGGCGGGCTCGACCAATACAGCTGGTTCCTGCGGCGCCTGCCCGACGTTGTGGAAGCCGACCTCTACGCCTACTTTCAGGCATTCGGCACCCTCATGACACACATCCCGCCCGTGGAGCGCGACAAGGGCCTGAAAATTCTGGAGGAGTATGCCCGCACTGCCCCGCGCTACGAGGTACGCCTCGGGGCTTACCGCGGCCTTGCACTGCTCGTTCCTACCACTCCCGCGCTGAAGGCGGTACTCCAAAACATCCGCGACAAGGAAACCGACGACCGACTCAAAGCATTTTATAACCTTATGTAAGAGGACCTGAGGATATTTTTCAGAAAAAAGTATCACCTTTTTTTACTTCAGCGCTTGCACCTTGCCATAAAACCCTTAATTTTGCGACTCCTTACGAAACACTACTACTTCGGTAATAGGTAAAACAAAAGGGAAAGGCTTTCTGGTAATCGACCAGCAAGCAATAAATTGGGGAGGTTCCAGAGCGGCCAAATGGGACAGACTGTAACTCTGTTAGTGTAAACTTTCGAAGGTTCGAATCCTTCTCTCCCCACTTTTTATAGGCCAACTGCGGGAGTAGCTCAGCTGGTAGAGCGGCAGCCTTCCAAGCTGCAGGTCGCGGGTTCGAACCTCGTCTCCCGCTCATTTTTTAGCATAAGCCGTTTTAGCTCAGTGGTAGAGCACTTCCTTGGTAAGGAAGAGGTCATGGGTTCAAATCCCATAAATGGCTCAGATTATAACACCAGTCCAGCGGTCCTGAAATGTCAGGCCGCCGGCTCGGTTCTCTCAGGCAAGCGACGCACAGTTTTCTATTTCAGTAGGGGCTGAGTCTCGCTTTCTTCGTGTAGGTTCCGATTTTACTTTTATTCAACTTCACCACCCCTTTTTTACTCTTTACAATGGCTAAAGAAAATTTTGACCGGTCCAAGCCGCACGTAAACATCGGTACCATCGGTCACGTCGACCACGGCAAGACCACCCTGACTGCTGCTATCACCCAGGTGCTGGCCGGCAAAGGCTTGGCCGAAAAGCGCGACTTCGGTTCGATTGACAACGCCCCCGAAGAGAAAGAGCGTGGTATCACTATCAACACTTCGCACGTAGAGTACTCGACGGTTAACCGTCACTACGCTCACGTTGACTGCCCCGGTCACGCCGACTATGTGAAGAACATGGTAACTGGTGCTGCCCAGATGGACGGTGCTATCCTCGTGGTGGCTGCCACCGACGGCCCGATGCCCCAGACCCGTGAGCACATCCTGCTCGCTCGTCAGGTAGGTGTCCCTCAGCTGGTGGTGTTCATGAACAAAGTAGACATGGTGGATGACCCCGAGCTCCTCGAGCTGGTGGAAATGGAAATCCGTGAGCTGCTCTCGTTCTACGACTTCGACGGCGACAACATTCCAGTTATCCAGGGTTCAGCCCTCGGTGGCTTGAACGGCGATGCTGCTTGGGTAACCAAAATCGAAGAGCTGATGGACGCAGTTGACTCGTTCATTCCGATTCCTGCTCGTCTCACCGACCTGCCCTTCCTGATGCCTGTTGAGGACGTGTTCTCGATTACCGGCCGTGGCACTGTTGCTACCGGTCGTATCGAGCGCGGCATCATCAACTCGGGTGAGCAAGTTGACATCCTGGGTATGGGTGCTGCTGCCGGCCTGAAGTCGACGGTTACGGGTGTGGAAATGTTCCGCAAAATCCTTGACCGTGGCGAAGCTGGTGACAACGTAGGTCTGTTGCTCCGTGGCATTGAGAAAGAAGCCATCCGTCGCGGCATGGTTATCTGCAAGCCCGGTTCGGTAACTCCTCACGCGAAGTTCAAGGCTGAGGTGTACGTTCTCTCGAAAGAGGAAGGTGGCCGTCACACGCCGTTCTTCAACAACTACCGTCCGCAGTTCTACCTGCGTACCACCGACGTTACCGGCATCATCACCCTCCCAGAAGGTGTTGAAATGGTAATGCCCGGCGACAACATCACCATCACCGTGGAGCTCATCAGCAAAGTGGCAATGGAGAAAGGCCTCCGTTTCGCTATCCGTGAGGGTGGCCGTACGGTAGGTGCCGGTCAGGTAACCGAAGTTCTCGACTAAGCTGCGGCTTAATTAGTAAAAAAGGCCGCTCTCGAAACATCGGGGGCGGCTTTTTTACGCTGAAACAGAAGCCAGTATTTGTTTTCTCTTCTGTTTCTCTTACCTTTGCACTCCCTTTAGCGAAATGCGTGTAAGGGGAATGTGAATAAACGAGTGTGGTGCAGCGGTAGCATACGGGTCTCCAAAACCTTTGACGGGAGTTCGAATCTCTCCACTCGTGCCATTTGGGTCAGTTGGCCCGTTCCATGTTGTCATCAGCGGCAACGCTGCTATTTCCTCAATCGATGGACAAACTGAGCAATTATTTCCGCACTACCGTTGAGGAGATGCGTTACAATGTAACGTGGCCCTCGATGACGGAGCTGCAAAAAAGCGCTGGTCTCGTGCTGATTGGTTCGCTCGTGTTTGCCATCGTGGTAGGCATCATGGATATTAGCTTTGAAACTGTCCTCAAAGCTTTCTATAACTCGTTTCGCTAATCAGCAATCAAGATGGGCGAATTGAAATGGTACGTGGTCCGCTCCGTGAGCGGCCAGGAGAAAAAAGCCAAAAACTATCTCGAAACCGAACTCGGCCGTCATAACCTGACCGAGTTGGTGCCGCAGGTACTGATTCCGGTAGAGAAGGTGTTTGAGATGCGCAACGGTAAGAAGCGCGTCCGCGAGCGGAACCTCTACCCCGGTTATATCATCATCCACGCCGACCTCGGCCACGGCGAAGTGGACCACATTATCACCAGCACACCCGGTGTGATTGGTTTCCTTGGCGACAAGGATAAGAAGGACGCTTCAAACAACAAGCCTGTTCCACTGCACATTTCTGAAGTGAACCGGATTCTCGGTATCGTGGATGAAGCCGAACAGCAGGTTGATGCCGCCCTCGACAAGCCCTACGTAGTGGGTGAGCTTGTGAAAGTGGTAGACGGCCCCTTCAATGGCTTCTCCGGTAATGTGGATGAGGTATTTGAAGAGCGTAAGAAGCTGAACGTAGTCGTGAAAATCTTTGGCCGTTCGCAGCCGGTAGAGCTCAGCTACACCCAAGTAGAAAAAGAGGTTTAATAACCCATCAATTATACCACGCCGGCTAAATGCTCCGGGTCGGCGGGGCTTCCAAAACAGGAGTTTACTAAACTGAGGCAAGCGCGAGTTACGACGCAGGAGCCCCAGACTATACAATCAAATGGCCAAAGAAATCAGAGGTTATCTGCGTCTGCAGATAAAGGGAGGCTCAGCGAACCCATCGCCGCCGGTAGGACCTGCACTTGGTAGCAAAGGCTTGAATATCATGGAGTTTTGCAAGCAGTTCAATGCTCGCACCCAGGATAAAGCCGGTCAAGTGTGTCCTGTACTTATTACCATGTACACCGACAAGTCGTTCGACTTCGTGGTGAAGACGGCACCGGCTCCGGTGCTGCTCATGGAAGCTGCTAAGTTGACGAGCGGTTCGAAAGAGCCCAACCGGAACAAAGTGGGCTCCGTGACGTGGGACCAGGTGCGTACCATTGCCGAAACGAAAATGGTTGACTTGAACGCCTTTAAGGTGGAGTCGGCGATGAAGTCGATAGCTGGTACGGCGCGTAGCATGGGCATTACCATCAAGGGCGATTCTCCTTTTGCTGAATAATTAAACGGAGAAAAGACAGATGGCACAAGTAAGCAAAAAGCGCAAGGAAGCCCTTGCCAAACACGACCTGACGCAAATGCGCAGCCTCGTGGAAGCCGCAATCGTGGTGAAGGACATTACCTACACCAAGTTCGATGCTTCAGTAGATATTGACGTTCGCCTCGGCGTGGACCCTCGCAAAGCGGACCAGATGGTGCGCGGCGTGGCCACCCTGCCCCACGGCACCGGCAAAACCGTTCGCGTTCTGGCTCTGGTTACTCCCGACAAGGAGGCTGAAGCCCTGGCCGCCGGCGCCGACTTCGTGGGTCTGGACGACTATATCTCGAAAATCGAGAAAGGCTGGACCGACATCGACGTCATCATCACCATGCCCGCCGTAATGGCTAAGGTAGGTCGCCTGGGCCGTGTGCTCGGTCCCCGTGGTCTGATGCCGAACCCGAAGTCGGGCACCGTAACGACCGACGTCGCTAAGGCGGTGCAGGAAGTGAAGGCTGGTAAAATCGACTTCAAAGTCGACAAAACCGGTATCATTCACTGCTCCGTGGGTAAAGTATCGTTCGACCCGAGCATGCTGGCCGAAAACGCTCTGGAGGTAATCCAGACGTTGGGTCGCCTGAAGCCGTCGTCTTCGAAAGGTACTTACATCAAGAGCATCACGCTCAGCAGCACGATGTCGCCCGCCGTTCCGGTGGACACTCAGGTAAACTCCGCTAGCTAATTAAACCAACCAAACATGACTCGGGAAGAAAAACAAACCCTCGTGGATGAGTTGAGCGGAAAAATGCAATCGCACAACTCGTTCTACATTGTCGATGCTTCGGTGATGTCGGTGGCGAAAATCAACGACTTCCGTCGTCTGGCGTTCAATCGCGGTCTGGAATACAAGGTGTACAAAAACACCTTCATCCGGAAAGCGCTTGATACCCTCGGCCACGATACGTCGGAGATGGATGCCGCGCTGAAAGGCCAGTCGGGCGTGTTGTTCTCTACGGAGAGCGGCTCGGCTCCTGCCAAACTGCTGCGCGACTTCTACAAGGCCCAGGCTTACGGCCGTGGCGTTACGCCCAAGCCCGTGCTGAAAGGCGCTTACGTAGATGCCAGCATCTACATCGGCTCCGACCAGCTCGAAGGTCTCACGACCCTCAAAGGCAAGCAGGAACTGCTCGGTGAACTCATCGGTCTGCTCCAGTCGCCCGCCAAAAATGTTATCTCGGCTCTTCAGAGCGGTGGCAACAAACTGGCCGGTATCCTCAAAACGCTTTCCGAAAAAGAGGCCGCCTAAGCGCCCACTCTTTTTCGACTTCAACAATAAATTTTCAACAACACATTTTTTTAACAATCTACAGAAATGGCAGATTTGAAAGCATTCGCTGAGCAGCTTGTAAACCTGACGGTGAAAGAAGTAAACGAATTGGCAACCATCCTGAAGGACGAGTATGGCATCGAGCCCGCTGCTGCTGCTCCCGTAATGATGGCTGGTGGCGGTGGCGCTGCTGCTGACGAGGCTCCTGAGGAGAAGACGTCGTTCGACGTTATCCTGAAGGCTGCCGGCGGCGCTAAGCTGGCCGTAGTTAAGCTGGTGAAGGACCTGACCGGCCTCGGCCTGAAGGAAGCCAAAGAGCTGGTTGACGGTGCTCCTAAGGCCGTGAAAGAAGGCGTAACCAAGGACGAGGCTGAGTCGCTGAAAAAGCAGCTCGAGGAAGCCGGTGCTGAAGTAGAGGTTAAGTAATTTCTGCTCCTGAAGCATCTCCGGACCCGCTTCGAATAAGGATAGACCTGGCAACTTAGCCAGGTCTTTTCCTGTTTGTAGCGTGTCAACTGCGCGAGCCAACCAGTTCGCGCTTTTGCTATGTCAGCTAACTATCTTGTTGCATAGGTAGTTAAGGGGTGCAACGCACCGCTGACGAGCCGCTTTACGGCTTCCCTTTTTTACGCTTCTGTGTCCATCTTATAATCCCCATCGCATTGGCTACACCGAAAGCAAAGACGGCCGCGCTCAAAAAGACCGCCGACGCGCGAATCAATTTCGCCAAGATTAAGAAGGTTATCGAGTACCCGGACTTCCTGGACGTGCAGGTTCGCTCGTTCCAGGAATTCTTTCAGTTGGAAACCGCTGCTGAGCGTCGTTCTAACGAAGGATTGTTCAAAGTGTTCGCCGAGAACTTCCCCATTTCGGATTCGCGCGAAAACTTCGTACTGACCTTTATCGACTATCACGTTGACCCACCGAAATATTCGGTTGACGAATGCATCGACCGTGGTTTGACTTATTCAGTTCCGCTGAAAGCCAAGCTGCGTCTGGTGTGCAATGATAAGGACAACGAGGACTTCGAAACGATTGAGCAGGAGGTGTTCCTCGGGAACATTCCTTACATGACCGTGAAGGGTTCGTTCGTTATTAACGGTGCCGAGCGCGTTATCGTATCGCAGCTGCACCGCTCGCCGGGCGTATTCTTCGCCCAAAGCAAGCACACGAACGGCACCAAGCTGTATTCGGCCCGGATTATCCCGTTCAAAGGCTCGTGGATTGAATTCGCCACGGACGTGAACAACGTGATGTATGCGTACATCGACCGGAAGAAGAAATTCCCGGTGACGACGCTGTTGCGCGCCATCGGCTACGGCACCGACAAAGACATTCTCGACCTGTTCGGGCTGTCGGAGGAAGTGAAGTCCGATAAGAAAAACCTCAAAAAAGCCGTTGGTCGCAAGCTGGCTGCCCGGGTGCTCCGCACCTGGACGGAAGACTTCGTGGACGAGGACACCGGCGAGGTAGTGTCGATTGACCGCAACGAAGTATTGCTGGAGCGCGATGCTACGATTGAGGAAGCCGACATCGACGTGATTTTGGAGGCCGGCGCGAAGTCGGTTATTCTGCACCGCGAGAATGTGAACATCGCGGACTTCGCGATTATCTATAACACGCTGCAGAAAGACAACTCCAACTCGGAGAAGGAAGCTGTGGAGCAGATTTACCGTCAGCTCCGGAACACGGAAGCTCCCGACGAAGAAACCGCTCGTGACATCATCCAGAAGCTGTTTTTCTCGGATAAGCGCTACGACCTCGGCGAGGTGGGCCGCTACCGGATTAACAAGAAGCTCCAGATTGGCATGGACCAGGAGTCGCGCGTGCTGACCAATGAGGACATCGTTCTCATCGTGAAGTACCTGATTGGCTTGAGCAACTCGAAGGCCATTGTCGATGACATTGACCACTTGAGCAACCGTCGCGTGCGCACCGTGGGCGAGCAGCTTTACGCCCAGTTCGGCGTGGGCCTGGCCCGGATGGCACGTACCATTAAGGAGCGCATGAACGTGCGTGACAACGAGGACTTCAAGCCGGTAGACCTGATTAACGCCCGGACGCTGTCCAGCGTTATCAACTCGTTTTTCGGTACGAACCAGCTGTCGCAGTTCATGGACCAGACCAACCCGCTGGCCGAGGTGACGCACAAGCGTCGCGTATCGGCACTCGGGCCGGGAGGTCTATCGCGCGAGCGTGCTGGCTTTGAAGTACGTGACGTTCACTATACGCACTACGGCCGTCTTTGCACGATTGAAACGCCGGAAGGACCAAACATTGGTCTGATTTCGTCGTTGTGCGTGCACGCTCGCGTGAATGCTATGGGATTCATCGAAACCCCTTACCGCGACGTGAAAGGCGGCAAGGTGGACATGAGCCCGAACGTAAAATTCCTGACTGCTGAGGAAGAGGACACCCACCACATTGCGCAGGCCAACTCCCTGCTCGATGAGAAGGGTAACCTGACCCAGGAGCTAGTGAAAGGCCGTTTTGAAGGTGACTTCCCGGTGGTGAATCCGTCGGAATACTCCTACATGGACGTGGCCCCGAACCAGATTGTATCGGTTGCTGCTTCGCTGATTCCGTTCCTGGAACACGATGACGCCAACCGGGCCCTGATGGGCTCGAACATGCAGCGCCAGGCCGTGCCGCTGCTCCGTCCTGAGGCTCCGATTGTGGGCACGGGTCTGGAAGCACGGATTGCCAGCGACTCGCGGACCCTGATTATGTCGGAAGGCGAGGGCGTAATCGACTACGTTGATGCCAACAAAATCGTGGTGAAGTACGACCTCACGGAGGACGACATCATGGTGAGCTTCGATGCAGAGCGTATTACGTACGACCTCATCAAGTTCCGTCGTACCAACCAGGACACCTGCCTCAACCTGACGCCGCTTGTGAAGCGCGGCGAGCGGGTGACCAAAGGCCAGGCGCTCTGCGAAGGCTACGGCACCAACCAAGGCGAGCTCGCCCTGGGTCGCAATATGCAGGTGGCGTTTATGCCCTGGCAGGGGTACAACTTCGAGGATGCCATCGTCATCTCGGAGCGCGTGGTGCGCGACGACATCTTTACCTCAATTCACATTGAGGAGTTTGAGCTGGAAGTGCGCGAGACTAAGCGCGGCGAAGAAGAGCTGACTTCGGAGATTCCGAACGTGAGCGAAGAAGCCGTGCGCAACCTTGATGACAACGGCATCATCCGCCTCGGCGCGGAGGTGAAGGAAGGCGACATTCTGATTGGTAAAATCACGCCGAAAGGTGAGACGGACCCCACGCCGGAAGAGAAGCTGCTCCGCGCCATCTTCGGCGACAAGGCCGGCGATGTGAAGGATGCCTCGCTTAAAGCGCCGCCCTCCCTGCAGGGTGTGGTTATCGGCACCAAGCTCTTCTCGCGTCCTAAGAAAGACAAGAACCTCCGGGCCAAGTCGAAGAAGGAAGTGGAAGACCTGAAGGCGACCTACGCGCAGGAATTGCGTGGCGTAAAGGCCATCATGGTTGATAAGCTGGTGCAATTGCTGGAAGGCAAGACGAGCCAGGGCATCAAGCACCGCTTCGGCGAGGAGATGATTTCCAAAGGCGTCAAGTTCAACCGTAAGAACATCAACGAGGGGATGTTCCCCGAGAAGAATCCTTACAAGGACGAAAGCAACTACGCCGTTCCGGAAGAGGTGAACCTGTTTAAGGACCTGATTCTGGAAGGCTGGACGGCTGACGCCCGTGTGAATGGCCTGGTGCTGACGCTGGTGCGTAACTACGCCAAGCGCCGCAACACCATCACCGCGAAGTTTAAGCGTCAGCGCTTTACCCTGGAAGTAGGGGATGAGCTGCCCGCTGGCATCGTGCAGCTGGCCAAAGTATACATCGCCAAGAAGCGCAAGCTGAAGGTGGGTGATAAAATGGCCGGCCGCCACGGTAACAAGGGTGTAGTAGCCCGCATCGTGCGCGATGAAGACATGCCCTTCCTGCCCGACGGTACGCCAATGGACATCGTGCTGAACCCGCTTGGTGTACCAAGCCGGATGAACATCGGTCAGATTTACGAAACCGTACTCGGCTGGGCCGGTCTGAAATTGGGTCGCACCTACGCTACCCCGATTTTCGACGGTGCTACCGAAGATGAAGTGGCGCACGAGTTGACCGCGGCCAACCTGCCCGACTGGGGCCGTGCATACCTGCACGATGGCCTGACAGGCGACCGTTTCGACCAGCCGGTAACCGTGGGCGTGATTTACATGCTTAAACTCGGTCACTTGGTTGACGACAAGATGCACGCTCGTTCCATCGGGCCGTACTCGCTCATCACGCAGCAGCCGCTGGGTGGTAAGGCGCAGTTCGGTGGCCAGCGCTTCGGCGAGATGGAAGTGTGGGCACTGGAGGCCTTCGGTGCTTCCAACGTGCTGCAGGAAATCCTGACCATCAAATCGGATGACGTGGTGGGCCGCGCTAAGGCGTACGAAGCCATTGTAAAAGGTGACATTCTGCCCAAGCCGAATATCCCCGAGTCGTTCAACGTGCTGCTCCACGAACTGCGTGGCTTGGCGTTGGAGATTACGATGGAATAGGTTTTTAATGATTAGTTGTTAAGGGTTAGTGGTCAATCTCAAAATGACATTAATCACTAACCGTTAACAACTAACCATTAATTGACTGGCAGGCAACAGGAGGCGCTGATTGAGCGACTCTGGTAACGAAAGATGAGAAAACGCTTCGGTGAAAGAGGAGCGGGGGCTGTTCCGAGATATGGTCAGTGCAGCATCAACCCCCAGTGAATCCTAACCGAAGGCCTTCTTATCGGTCAGTTCTGCCGTCAGATTTAATAAATAGACCTTTTTGAAGTGCCTTTGCCCGACATACCTATCTGTTACGCAAAGGCACTTTTTGAAGTGTCAAACTGTTTGAACCTCTTGCGTGCTTCTGGCGAAGGACGAAGAATCAGGCAGCTCAAAGCCAACAGCTACTAGCTTAACCCCAATCAAATGGCTTTCGCAAAAAACAAGAAAATAGTTCAGGACTTCTCCAAAGTCACTATTTCGCTGGCCTCGCCCGAAGCAATTCTGGAGCGCAGCACCGGCGAAGTGGTGAAGCCTGAAACCATCAACTACCGCACGTACAAGCCCGAAATGGGTGGCCTGTTCTGTGAGCGGATTTTCGGTCCTGTGAAGGACTGGGAATGCCATTGCGGCAAATACAAGCGTATTCGCTACAAAGGCATTATCTGCGACCGTTGCGGCGTGGAAGTGACCGAGAAGAAAGTGCGCCGTGAGCGCATGGGCCACATCGAGCTGGTGGTGCCCGTTGCTCACATCTGGTACTTCAAGTCGCTGCCAAACAAAATCGGCTACCTGCTGGGCCTGCCCACCAAGAAGCTCGACCAGATTATCTATTACGAGCGGTACGTCGTGGTTCAGCCCGGCGCTCTGGCCGAAGAAGGGGTGCAGATTCTCGACTTCCTCACCGAAGATGAGTACCTGGACATCATCGACAAGCTCCCCCGGGAGAACCAGATGCTGCCCAACGAGGACCCCAACAAATTCATCGCCCGCATGGGTGCTGATGCTCTGCATATGCTGTTGGAGCGCATCAATCTGGACGAGTTGAGCTACTCACTGCGGGACTCCGCGGCCCACGAAACTTCGCAGCAGCGTAAGGCTGAGGCGTTGAAGCGTCTGCGCGTAGTGGAAGCTTTCCGTGACGCCGCTACCCGCGTGGAGAACCGCCCCGAGTGGATGGTTATCCGCATGGTGCCCGTTATTCCCCCGGAACTGCGCCCGCTCGTTCCGCTCGACGGTGGCCGTTTCGCCACTTCCGACTTGAACGACCTGTACCGTCGCGTTATCATCCGTAACAACCGCCTCAAGCGCCTGATTGAAATCAAAGCGCCCGAGGTGATTCTGCGGAACGAGAAGCGCATGCTACAGGAAGCCGTTGACTCGCTGTTCGACAACTCGCGTAAGGTGAACGCCGTGCGCGCCGAAGGCAACCGCGCCCTGAAGTCGCTGTCCGATATGCTGAAAGGCAAGCAGGGCCGCTTCCGTCAGAACCTGCTCGGTAAGCGGGTGGACTACTCGGGTCGTTCGGTAATCGTCGTTGGTCCGGAGCTGAAGCTGCACGAGTGCGGCCTGCCCAAGAACATGGCAGCCGAGCTGTTCAAGCCGTTCATCATCCGCAAGCTCATCGAGCGCGGCATTGTGAAGACGGTGAAGTCGGCTAAGAAAATTGTGGACCGCAAGGACGCCGTTGTCTGGGACATCCTGGAGAATGTGCTGAAAGGCCATCCCGTGTTGCTCAACCGGGCTCCTACGCTTCACCGTCTGGGCATCCAGGCGTTCCAGCCGCGCCTCATCGAGGGCAAGGCTATCCAGCTGCACCCCCTCGTTTGTACGGCCTTCAACGCTGACTTTGACGGTGACCAGATGGCTGTGCACGTGCCCCTCGGCCCGGCCGCTATCCTGGAAGCTTCGATGCTCATGCTGGCCTCGCACAACATCCTGAACCCCGCCAACGGCGCGCCCATCGCGGTACCGTCGCAGGACATGGTTCTGGGTCTGTACTACGTTACCAAAGGCAAGCGCAGCACCGACGATGAGAAGATTCAGGGCGAAGGCCGTGTATTCTACTCGGACGAAGAGGTTGTCATTGCCCTCAATGAAGGCCAGCTTTCGAAGCACGCCTACATCAAGGTGCGGACGCAGATTCGTGATGAGAACGACGATTTGGTGACTAAAATCGTGGATACGGTGGCCGGCCGCGTGCTGTTCAACCAGATGATTCCCGAGGAGGTAGGCTTTATCGACGAGCTCCTGACGAAGAAGAAGCTTCAGCAAATCATCTCCACGGTATTTAAGCGCACGGGCATGGCTCGTACCGCTCAATTCCTGGACGACATCAAGACTCTTGGTTTCCAGTCGGCCTACAAAGGCGGCTTGAGCATGGGTCTGGGTGATATCCAGATTCCGAAAGAGAAGGACGAGCTGGTGCTGCAAGCCCAGAACGACGTGAAGGCCGTAACCCAGAACTACCAGATGGGTCTGATTACGGACAACGAGCGTTACAACCAGGTTATTGACATCTGGACGCGTATCAACAACCAAATCACGGAAACGCTGATGGGTCGTTTGGAGCGCGAAAACCAAGGCTTCAACTCCATCTACATGATGATGCACTCGGGAGCCCGTGGCTCGCGCGAGCAGATTCGTCAGCTGGGTGGTATGCGTGGTCTGATGGCCAAGCCGCAGAAGTCGCTGCAAGGCTCGATTGGTGAGATTATTGAAAACCCGATTCTGTCGAACTTCAAAGAAGGCCTCGACGTAATCGAGTACTTCATCTCGACGCACGGTGCCCGGAAAGGTCTGGCCGACACGGCGCTGAAGACGGCTGACGCCGGCTACCTGACCCGCCGTCTGGTAGACGTTTCGCAGGACGTAATCGTGAACGAGCCGGACTGCGGCACGCTGCGCGGTATCGAAACCTTCGCCTTGAAAGACAACGAGGACATCGTGGAGCCGCTGGCCGAGCGTATCCTGGGCCGCGTAACGGTGCACGATATCATCGACCCAATCACCGGTGAGGTCCTACTGACTTCGGGTTCCGAAATCAAGGAAGACACCACCCGCCGCATCGATGCCACGAGCATTGAGTCGGTGGAAATCCGCTCGGTGCTGACTTGCGAAAGCAAGCGCGGCATCTGCGCCAAGTGCTACGGCCGCAACCTGGCTTCGGGCCGCATGGTGCAGCGTGGCGAGGCAGTGGGTGTTATCGCCGCGCAGTCGATTGGTGAGCCCGGCACGCAGCTGACCCTGCGTACCTTCCACGTAGGTGGTACGGCTTCCAACATTGCGGTGGAGTCCAACATCAAAGCCAAATTCGCTGGTGTGGTGGAGTTCGAGGACGTTCGTACTGTGGCTACCACGACCGCCGAAGGCGTGAAGGGTGCCGTAGTAATGGGCCGCTCGGGCGAAGTTCGCATCGTGGAGAAAGGCACCGGCCGTGTCTTCACTTCCAACCACGTTCCTTACGGCTCTTTCATGCTCGTAACGGAGGGCCAGGAAGTGGAAAAAGGCACGGAACTGAACAACTGGGACCCGTACAACGCCGTTATTCTGGCCGAGTTTGATGGTACGGTGCAGTTTGACGCCATCACCGAAGGCGTTACTTTCCGTGAGGAATCGGACGAACAGACCGGTCACCGCGAGAAGGTGATTATCGAGTCGAAGGCTAAGGACCAGAACCCGTCCATCATCATCCGTCCCGGCAAAAAGGGCGATGCTGAAGGTCAGAAGGGTTACAGCATCCCCGTGGGCTCCCACTTGGCCGTTGAGAACAACGACAAAATCAAGGCTGGTCACATCCTCGCCAAGATTCCGCGTTCGGTGGGCAAAACCCGCGATATTACCGGTGGTCTGCCACGTGTAACGGAGCTTTTCGAAGCCCGGAACCCGTCGAACCCCGCCGTGGTATCGGAAATCGACGGCGTGGTAACCTACGGCACCGTGAAACGCGGTAACCGGGAAATCTACGTCGAGTCGAAAGACGGTGTCAAGAAGAAGTACATGGTGCCGCTGTCGAAGCACATTCTGGTGCAGGATAACGACTTTATCCGCGCCGGCATGCCGCTCTCGGATGGTGCCATCACGCCTTCCGACATCCTGAGCATTCAGGGCCCCGGCGCCGTGCAGGAATACCTCGTGAACGAGATTCAGGAAGTGTACCGCTTGCAGGGTGTGAAAATCAACGATAAGCACATTGAGGTGGTAGTTCGCCAGATGATGCAAAAAGTGGTGATTCTGGATGCCGGTGACACGTCGTTCCTCGAAAATCAGGTGATTGATAAAATCATCTTCATGGCCGAAAACGATATGATTATCGACATGAAAGTGGTGACCGAAGCCGGTGATTCGAGCAACATGAAGCCCGGTCAGATTGTGAATGCCCGTCGCCTGCGCGACGAGAATAGCAGCCTGAAACGCCGCGACCTTGCCCTCGTGCAAGTGCGCGACGCGCAGCCTTCGGTTTCGCGCCCTACGCTGCAAGGCATCACGCAGGCCTCGCTGGGCACGGCCTCGTTCATCTCGGCCGCTTCCTTCCAGGAGACGACCAAGGTGCTGAGCGAAGCCGCCATCCGTGGCAAGGCCGACCAGCTGCTGGGCCTGAAGGAGAACGTAATCGTCGGTCACCTCATCCCGGCCGGTACTGGTCTGCGCGAGTACACCCGCCAGATTGTCGGCTCGAAAGAGGAGATGGAAGCAGCCCAAGCCGCGCAAGCAGCCGAGGCCGCCGTTCCCGCCAAGCGCCCCAGCCGTGCTGGCAAGCGCGAAGTGTCGGCGGAGTAATCTGCCGTAGGTTTGTAATGGAAAAGCCGACTGGGGTAACCCGGTCGGCTTTTTCTGTTTTATTTGCTCCTTAAGATTTAAGAATGAGACATTATGAAACAAACTTTACCCACTTTCGCTCAAGTCAAAGCACAGTATGCTGACCAGTATATTCCTTACCAGACCCGACTTGGAACTCAAGAATGGAAAATTAAAAGGGATGCGATGGTTGAGCGTGATGAAGAGGAGTGTACGAAATGCGGTTGCCGACCGACAGATAACGTTTGGCTTGGTGGTAAGATGCATTATCTCTTATATGTGCCGTATGACCCAAATGAGGTAGTAGAGATAAATGGATTTACGTACACGGGCAAGGAATTGGGGTACGAAATCCATCAGTTAAACGCGGCAGTTGTTCTGCATGTACATCACTTATACTACATCACGTCGAAAAATCCCTGGGAATACGAAAATGATGCACTAGTGACATTGTGTAGTGACTGTCATTCAGAAGTCCACAGAACGGAGATAATTCCTGTTTACAAAGTTGAAAATGGACAACGGGAGAGAATTACTGGAGTAACATGTAGCCGTTGTAGTGGCGCAGGTTATTTTCCGCAGTATAAAAGCGTGGAAAATGGCGTCTGCTTCCAATGTAGAGGAAGCCGTTACACGAATCTGACTCTTTAAAATATTTACTGAACATGCAACCAACCGACCAAAACCCGGACCCGAACGCCATCAACATCGAGCTTTCCGAAGCCATGGCCGAGGGCGAATACGCCAACCTCGCCATGATTGCGCACAGCAACAGCGAGTTCGTGATTGACTTCATCCGCATGATGCCCGGTCTGCCCAAGGCCAAGGTGAAGGCGCGCATCGTCGTGACGCCCGAGCACGCCAAGCGCCTGCTGCAAGCCCTCACCGAGAACATCGAGCGGTTTGAAGCCGCCTTCGGCCCCATCAAGATGCAGAACGAAGCCCCGAGCTACCCGATGAACTTCGGCGGCGCAGTAGGGGAAGCGTAAGGGGAATAGAAGCTATAGTTGCGAAAGCGCCTTCCTGTTGCAATGGAGGCGCTTTCTGCTTTAAACAACATGGTAATAATACCCCCTATAACATGGATAAGAAGCGAATTCGAGGCCTAAAGCGGCACCTGCGCAATCACCAGCAATGGGCAACGATTCAGGAGCCATTCAACGAGGAACGCATTCGTAAGTGGCATTATGATTATGCACATTTAGGACTGAGCCCTTGGGCGGTGAATGACAAACCGCCGGTTGCTATCAGAAAACTGTGGGTAAGCCGATTGGTCGCCGACTACAAAGAGTGGTATAAGCAAATGCTTGCTCGATACACACAGACTAACCGCACTATGCAAGTTGGTGGCAAATCTGGGTCAGCAGCTCTTCTAAATAGGCATCGTTCCATCCGAGCCGCTTTCGTTTTTTCTTGATGCTGACCCGTGTGGGGTCCTGTTGCAGCAGGTTAAGCGCCATTTTGCGCACGAGGGCCAGGTTTTCCACGGCTTGGGCCTGGCGCAAGCGGTGGGCGTCTTCGCCCAGCGTCACGTCCAGGTGCCAGTGGAGCTTGTTTTCAATGGCCCAGTGGTCGCGCACGGCGGCCGTGGCCTGGGCCGGGGTCAGGCTCGCGCGGCTGCTGAGGTAGTAGCGCACGGCCTGCGACTGGGCCGGTCCGTCGACCGGGTGGCGGGTGGTCGCGACCCGGACCAGGGCGGCCAGCCCCGGCCAACGGCCTTCTTCATCGACCCAGCGCAGGTCGGTTTGGACGCTGACCTGGGTGCAGAGCGGGGTGTTGTGGGAGGCCAGGCTCCAGGATTCGAGCGTCTGCCGAGCGGGCACCTGAGCCAGGGCGCGTTCGGCCTCGGCCAAGAGCGTGGCCTGGTTCTCCTTGAGGGCCAGCAGGTAATCACCGCCTTGCTGGCAAATCTGGGCCGCGATGGCAGGTTGGCAGCTGAGCGCATCGAGGCTGACGAGGCAGCCGCGTACGTCGAGTAGGGCCAGTACGTCGGGGATGGCCGCCAGTTCGTGGCCTTTGCCCGCCGTGGCCACCTGGGCCAGGCTCAGGCCCTGGGCGCTGGCCACGGCCGACACCACGTGCAGCGCCTGCGGGCCGGAGCCGCGCAGGGTCTTACCGTCGATACAAACCTGGCCGAGTTGGTCGGCGGGCAGCACCTGCCGCATCCAGGCCAGAAAGGCCGCGTTGAACGCCGCCGCGTCCAGGTGCTGAAAGACCCGCCGGAAGGTATCGTCGGACGGAATACCGTTGTCCAGCGAGAGGTAGCGCCGAAAGACGGGTTCTTTCTGCTGGCCAAACCAGGCGATTTCCTCAAAATCGTCGGCCCCGCTCAGCACAGCTAGCACGCTGATAACGAGAATGTCTAATAGTTTGTGGCGAAAGTTTTTATTCTGCCGCCGGAAGTCCGGCACGTCGGCTAAGTGGGTGAGTAACGACATCGAACCAAGGGGGTAAGCCGCAAATTTACCCTTGCGCACATAGTGCGGTTAGTCTG